>NZ_JASAMU010000002.1:0-689166 GCF_029909885.1 Ochrobactrum sp. AN78 | reverse complement strand
TATGTCAACTCCAAGGACGCATCAGCCTGTCGCTTGCGACGCCGCCGCCCTCGTTGTGTCGCTATATACGTCCCACTAAACAAAACTGTCAACGCCTAATCTGACTTTTTTGAACTTTTTTTGACAGATTTCCACAGTCCGCAAGTTTTCCACGGCTTGTCTTTATATAACAGCATCATCTCTGCTCCTTATAGATAAAGAAGAGCCACAAACCGGCCTCATTATTGCAATAGCGTCTGCGCGGATTGAAAGTTGGCCTGCAAAGCGCTGTGAATAACCAAAGCTCCGTCGCTTATCGTTGACTTAACGCGTTGTGGCAGGCAAAACTCAATAACCCGCTTGAGGGACTTCCATAATTAAGGGAAGACACCATACGTCGGACGGCAGTTACCCTGCTTTCTGAAAAATGATGTTCACGCACCTTTATGTGCGGCCAGATTTGAAGAAGGGCCTACAAGAGCAGCATGAAAGAACTGGGGCCGAACAATCTCGATCCAGGTGACGAGCCCCCGCTCACGGTAGGTGGACGGCGTCGTCCGCCGGACAGGCGTGAAGTTTCTGCACGCTGGCTCGCTGGCACATTTCTCACAGGTGTGACTTCTTGTATGTTGATCGGCGTTGCATTGTTTGCAGCTCTTGATGGTCGCGAACAATTGGCAACCCCGCCTGAAATTCTCGCGCGCAATGACATGCCTGGCGTCGTTAATGATACCAACGTCACAAAAGGCGCCCGCCTCGTAAGCACTATCTCCAAACAGAAAGCCAACGACCGCCGTCGCTTCGATCTATCGACCATGCAAAAAGTCGGTGAGCGTGAAGTTATCCGCACGCGTCCCTTCGAACTGGTCAGCATGGCATTGGCCGTCGATCACCCGTCGAACCGAAAATACCCGGCTTTTGATGCAATGGCTATTTTTTCGGAAGGGCCTGCGGCACCACAACCTGCTGATGCGAGCCAGATTTATGGTGCCAAAGTCGAAAGCGAAGTCAGCCTCAAAGTTGCTGACTTCCCATTGAACAGCACAACATTCGACCCATCGAATGATTTGACTGTCGATGAGGTGGAGAAGGTCGTTCGAGACACCGGTGTTTTGTTGACCGACGGTGATGTTCAGGTTGCCTCATTACATTATGTCGATCCTGCCCGCTTCGGCGGAACAGATTCGTCTTTTGCGCTTAGCCCAGCTCTTGGCGTAAAAATCACGCAGGAAAACGTCAGTGTTTCCCAGCGTGCTGACGACGAAGAGGCCAGTGATGGTTTCTCGGAAGAACTGATTCCTTTCCGTCAGACGATGGAAATCGATCAAGCGCTGCAAAATGCTGGCTATACGGGCGAAGATGCTACGAATATGGCTGATGCGCTCACGAAGCTGCTGAATTCGCCACGCCTTAAAGAGGGCAGCGTGCTGCGTATTGGCACCGAAACTCAGGATGGTGAGGATCGTATCGTCAGGGCGAGCATTTATCACCGGACGACCCATCTGGTGACTGTCTCTCTTAATGATCGCAAGCAATATGTACCATCCGATCAGCCCGAAGAAACACCGCTTCTCGCATCAGCCTTTGATGGTGATGCGCCACCGAGTGCGATTCGTGGCAATCTCCCAAGTGTCTATGATGGCATAAGCCGCGCAGCACTTGCTTATGGCATGACCGAAACCATGCGCGAGCAGCTCGTCAAAATGCTTGCAACAGACGTCGACCTTCAGGCCCGACTTTCGCAGAGTGATAATATTGATGCCTTCTTCTCGCTTCCAGAGGATCCAGAGAAGATTGAGGGTGATTCGCAACTCCTTTTCGTTTCAGCGACCTTCAGCGGTACGACACGTAAATTCTATCGCTATCAAGCGCCGGACGGGGCCGTCGACTATTTCAATGAAGACGGCAAAAGCGCAAAGCAGTTTTTATTGCGTAATCCCGTTCCAAACGGTGTGTTCCGTTCTCCTTTTGGTATGCGTCGGCATCCAATTCTTGGCTACAGCCGAATGCATACAGGTGTCGACTGGGCGGCCCCACGCGGTACGCCGATCATCTCATCGGGTAACGGTGTGGTGGAAAAGGCTGGATGGACCAATGGCTACGGTAATCAGACCTTGATTCGTCATGCCAATGGCTATGTCAGTAGCTACAGTCATCAGAACGCGATTGCGCGTGGCGTAACTGCGGGTTCGCGCGTACGTCAGGGCCAAGTTATAGGTTATGTCGGATCAACCGGGCTATCAACCGGTCCTCATCTTCACTACGAGCTGATTGTCAACGGCACCAAAGTTGATCCGCTTCGTATCCGCCTGCCAGACAATAAAGCGCTCAAGGGCAAAGAGCTTGAAGCTTTCAAGCAGGAACGGGACCGTATCGATACGCTTCTGGATACAGACGATGCGGGTAATGGCACTAAGCTTGCCTCCAGCGGATCGACAAAGAGCTAATAATTCTTCCTTCGCATATTGGTTTATCTCAGACCCCACAAAACACGAAAGCGCGGCGCATCTTTCAAAATGCACCGCGCTTTGTCTTTATTAGGAAGCTTTCGCCGTGTTTATTCCGTGAACTCGACGGTCACGCCTGCTTTTACAAGCTTGGCCAGTTCTTCAGCATCCCAATTGGTCAACCGCACGCAGCCATGGCTTGATGTTTTACCAATCCGCGAAGGCTCAGGCGTTCCATGAATACCGTATGTCGGCTTGGAAAGCGCAATCCAGACAGTACCAACAGGACCGTTGGGGCCAGGAGGGATGGTCAAAACCTTGTCATTGCTGCCTTGCTTGAAGTTGATCTTCGGATTGTAGGTGTAGTTTGGATTGATGGCGATACGCTGCACCTGCACAATGCCCGACGGTGATGGCGTATCCGATGAACCGATTGTCGAAGGATAGGCCACAACGAGTTTGCCGGTTTCGTCATAGCCGCGCACTTGCTTACGGCCTTTGTCGGCGATGATTCGGGCAACCTTCATGCGAACCGGCTTTCCCAGATTAGGGACTTTGACGACAGAGCCCGGCTGATTGAAGTTGACGCCCGGGTTGATCTCTTTGAGATAAGCCTCATCTATATGAAACTTCTCACCGAGCATTTCCGTGACCGACGTATAGGCCATGGCCGGAAGTTGCGCCTTGTGGGCATAGTCGTCAGGAATGGACGCAACATACTGACGCCCTACATCTTCGTTGGTGATCGTGTATTCGGTGAAGGCTGCGCCGCCGGTCGCTTCCAGCTCTGCATTGATCGCAGCGTCATCCTTCGGATTGAGAATCTTGCCAGTCATCTCACCAAAAGCTGCAGCAGCCTTATCGACATTGCTGCCCGAACGACCATCAATGACGCCCGGCGATGCACCAGCCCGATCAAGCAGAATCTGATAGGCCGCGATCTTTTCCTTGGCTCCCTGCCCTTTCGGCATTTCTATAGCTGGAGTCATGTCATCCGGATTGGGTACAGCATGCGGTTGCATCGACGGCTGCTCATATCCCGGATCACGATTAATGCTGGCTGTTGGCGACTCAGTGTCAGGATATTCGGTGCCGGCTGGCGGCAACTCCGAGCGCTGCACCTGTCCGTCGCGGTTATAATCATAAGCTGGTGCGGAAGGCGCATCTGGATAATAGTTCGGATCCTCTGGCACATTACCAAAGCCATCATAGGGTGCACCGCCACCAACTGGGCCTTCAGACCAGTTCCCGCCCTGCTGACCACCACGCGCATAACGGTCGGATTCGCGCGGATCTTCAATACTGATGACACGTCCGCGGCGGTCGAGCGTTACCTGACGCCCATATTCATCGGTGTAAACCCGCACTCCCCGACCACCGCCTTGATCGGGACTGCGCTCGCGACCCCAGTCGAAAAGCTGAGCCATCTGCACGGGCTGCGAAACATTGTTCGTCGCATCGCGCTCTTCCGCATGAGCTGCCGCCCCCGCTGCAAGAATGATTGCAGAACCGAACAATCCGAAGCAAAGCATGCGTAAGAGATGCGACATGTAGGAAACCCTGAATGATCTTAGGCCGTATGGATGCAGTTATATGGTTAACAATTGTTTATTCAATAACAGCAAATGCCAGATGAACTGGACATGAAGATGGCCATAAATACCGTTCGCGCCTACAGAAAAAAGAAAAAGCGCCACAATCGAATGAGTGCGGCGCTTTTCAAAATCACACGTCGGGCTTTACGCGTCTGCGTTTTCCTTCACAGGCTCACCTTCAACTGCGACGCGAATCGAGCGGAAGTTGAGGCGATCTGAGCCGGGCAGTATCTTGACGATGGAACCGTCAAGAATATCGCCAAGCAGAATACGCTCGGCCAATGGGTCCTGAACTTCCTTCTGGATGACGCGCTTCAGCGGACGCGCGCCATAAGCCGGATCATACCCCTTGTTTGCCAGCCATTCGCGGGCATCGTCTTCAAGCTCCAACGTGATCTTGCGATCATGCAGAAGAGCCTGCAACCGCTTCATCTGGATGTCGACAATCGAACCCATATCGTCGCGACGAAGCCTGTGGAACAGGATGATTTCATCGACGCGGTTCAGGAATTCCGGACGGAACGCAGCCCGTACGACACCCATCACCTCATCACGAACGCTTTCGACATCTTCCTTCTCGCCAAGATTGACAAGATATTCAGCGCCAAGGTTGGAAGTCATGATGATGACCGTATTGCGGAAATCAACCGTACGGCCCTGACCATCAGTCAAACGACCATCATCGAGTACCTGAAGCAGCACGTTGAAAACATCTGGATGCGCCTTTTCGATCTCGTCGAACAGGATCACCTGATAAGGTCTGCGACGCACGGCTTCCGTAAGAACACCACCTTCTTCGTAACCGACATAGCCGGGAGGTGCACCGATCAGACGGCTCACGGAATGCTTCTCCATGAATTCCGACATATCGATACGCACCATTGCCGTGTCGTCCTGGAAAAGGAACGAAGCCAGTGCCTTGGTCAGCTCGGTCTTGCCTACGCCGGTTGGTCCGAGGAAAATGAACGAGCCGATTGGCCGGTTCGGATCCTGAAGACCGGCACGTGCACGGCGGACAGCTCTTGAAACCGCCTGAACGGCTTCACCCTGACCGACAACCCGTTTGCCGATTTCGTCTTCCATACGCAGAAGCTTCTCACGCTCACCTTCCAGCATCCGTTCGACCGGAATGCCAGTCCAGCGAGCAACGATCTGCCCGACATGTTCAGGCGTCACGGTTTCCTCCAGCAACGAGCCTTTGTTCTCACTGCTTTCAGCATCGACCAGCTGCTTTTCGAGCTGCGGGATCGTGCCATAGGCAAGTTCACCTGCCTTCTGGAACTCGCCGCTGCGCTGCGCGATGGCCAAAGCATTGCGAGCTTCTTCGAGCTGACGCTTCAAATCCGCCGCAAGTCCGAGCTTTTGCTTTTCAGCTTGCCACTTCGCCGTCAGTTCAGCCGACTCTTCTTCGAGATCGGACAGCTCTTTCTCAAGACGCTGCAAACGATCTAAGGAGGCCGCATCGGTTTCAACCTTCAGCGCTTCACGCTCTATTTTGAGCTGCATTGCACGGCGGTCGATTTCGTCGAGTTCTTCAGGCTTGGAATCCACCTGCATCCGCAAACGAGATGCGGCTTCATCGACGAGATCGATCGCCTTATCCGGCAGGAAGCGATCCGTGATGTAGCGGTTTGAAAGCGTAGCGGCTGCCACAAGTGCCGAGTCAGAGACGCGAACTTTATGGTGCTGCTCGTACTTTTCCTTCAGCCCACGCAGGATCGAGATAGTATCTTCAACCGTCGGCTCATCGACAAACACCGGCTGGAAGCGACGAGCAAGGGCAGCGTCCTTCTCAACATATTTGCGATATTCCTCAAGCGTGGTCGCGCCAACGCAGTGCAATTCGCCACGAGCAAGTGCTGGCTTGAGAAGGTTCGATGCATCCATCGCACCGTCTGATTTACCAGCGCCGACAAGCGTGTGCATTTCATCAATGAACAGAATGATCTGACCCGCAGCCGTTTGCACTTCCGAAAGCACTGCCTTCAGACGTTCTTCAAACTCGCCACGATATTTTGCACCAGCGATCAGCGACCCCATGTCGAGTGCCATCAACTGCTTGTCTTTAAGCGATTCAGGCACGTCGCCATTGACAATACGAAGTGCCAGACCTTCTGCAATCGCGGTTTTGCCCACGCCTGGCTCACCAATCAGAACGGGATTGTTCTTGGTACGGCGTGACAGCACTTGAATCGTGCGGCGAATTTCTTCGTCACGACCGATAACCGGATCGAGCTTACCCGCACGTGCATCTTCCGTCAGATCGCGCGCATATTTCTTGAGCGCATCGTAGTTACTTTCAGCGGAAGCCGAATCGGCGGTACGACCCTTACGCATATCGTTGATGACCTTGTTGAGCGCCGTTGGCGTTACACCAGCAGCGGCCATAATTTCGGATGTTTTAGCAGATTTCTCAATCGCAAGTGCCGTGAGTAGTCGTTCGACCGTGACAAAGCTGTCGCCTGCCTTGCTCGCAAGCTCTTCGGCCAAGGTGAAAACCTTTGCCAATGGCTGCGCAAGATAAAGCTGGTCATTGCCACCGCTTACTTTCGGAAGTTTCTCTAGCGCATTTTGTAATCCAAGACGCACATCAGCGATGCGGCCGCCCGCACGTTCAATCAAAGATGCAGCCAAGCCTTCTTCGTCGTCGACGAGTACTTTCAAAAGATGCTCAGGCGTGAACTGCTGGTTGCCCGATGAAAGCGCAAAGGTCTGAGCCGACTGAATAAAACCCCGAACCCGTTCAGTGTATTTTTCAATATTCATGATGTCTCCTTTTCCTTCCGACCCATTCTGGCATCGAAAGATATTGGGTGACGGAGCCCCCGAATTCGGCAGGCTCCCTATCCGTAAAGTCATATGGGAAGATAGGACGTTTTCGGCAAGACCGTAATCACTACAAACGCACAAATAAAAGATGGCGCGGAGAACCTCGCCATCTTTAAATATTAATCAGTTGCAGTTTTGAAAATTAAGCGTCGGAATCCGCAGTTTCTGCGACCGACGTATCGCCAGCACCTTCATCCTTGGCAACACGGCGCGGACGACCCGGACGACGTGTGCGACGGACTGGAGCTTCTTCTTCAGCCGAAGCTTCGACCGGCGCTTCAGCCGCAGGAGCGGCCTTTTCCACGACAGGGGCAGCTTCCTCTACAACCTTGGCAGACTTTTCAGCGCGAGCTGGCTTTTCAACAACCGGTGCCGATACGGGCGCTGATACTGCGGCTGGTTGTTCGTCAGCTGCAGCAACCTGTACGTCTACTGAAGGCTGTTCCGAACTATCGTCCGCATTGAAACGTTCGCGCTGTGGGCGACGACCGCGACCAAGACGACGCTGATCGCGTCCATCACGTGACTGCGAGCGATTTTCCGAACGGTTCTCGCTGCCTTGTTCGCCATAGACGACTTCAGCGGGCGTGCCTTCAATAACAGGCTGCGGACCCGAACCGTTTACTGGCTGCGGTGCGGAAGCGGCTTGAACAAAGCCGTTTTCATTTTCATCTTCATCACCACCGTCATTGTCGAAGTTTTCTTCGCGCTGATACGGAATGTTCTGCTGCGCCATGGCAGCCATGATGATGCGATTGTAATGTTCTGCGTGCTGAAGATAATTTTCAGCGATGACACGATCACCGGACGCCTGCGCGTCACGAGCCAGTGTCGTATATTTTTCTGCAATATGTTGAGCATTGCCGCGGATTTTTACGTCCGGACCATTGCTTTCATAATTACGCGACAGAGGATTGGGGCCCTTGCGGTTATTGTTGTTATTATTATTGTTATTCCCCCGTCCGCGCATGCGCCTGTTCTGCTGTGCTGGCCTCATAGTCATCTCTTTTCAGATTAAAGGGCGTAAAATTCCTGTAGCGTAAAGCCACCGGCTTCGCATTATCGAGCCATGGAGGAAGCACACCCTAAAACTTCCCACACATCGAATGGTTCTGAGTTCCGCGTCGTCTATCAAAGACAACACGAACCTTTCGGGTTGGCACTTTGCAAGACCCGATCCGAAAAGACGAACTTCTCGGAACTATTTTTGAAAGTCGTGCACTTCCGTACAAACCATCCCATGAGAAAAATCCACATGGGAGCATGACCTAAAGTCGTCATGGAGCATTTCCGCCACCGCCCTCAAGCGGGCAAAACCATTCTGGCTGTATACGGTGGCTGGAAACTAAACGGCTTCGCCGTAAATTCCAAGCGCTTTTTTAGCAACATCGAGCGTTTTTTACAGCGTATCCCGAAAACTGTGAAATGGTTTTTGGACATGATGCACACTGAAAACATCGTTGGAGTGTCAATCTGTTTCAATCAGACCAAACACAACTCCGACACTCGTTCTATTAAAAGCCCGTTGCATCTTTCTGCGTGAAAACCATGGCCCTTCTATGGCCACCGAAATCGCTCGCACTGTTGATCAAATGGAAATCAGCGCTTTTAAAAACCGCGCTCACATCGTCAAACTGGCCTGCGCCAATTTCGACGGCAACTATTCCATCCTTATATAGGTACTCTGCTGCATGCTTTGCAAGAGCACGATAAAAATCCAGTCCATCCATTCCCCCATCGAGGGCCGCCATCGGATCATGCTCACGCACTTCTCGTGACAGATCCGCGATGTCTTTATGCGGAATATAGGGGGGATTTGAAACAATAAGATGAAACCGACCGCGCACATTGGAAAACCAATCGCTTTTCAGCGCCGCAAATCTATCGCTAACACCATTCATGGCCGCATTGATCCGTGCCATGGCCAGTGCACCTTCCGCGACGTCCAGTCCAATACCGTGCAGCTTTTCAAACTGATGCAGCAGTGAAATCACGATGGCACCCGTACCCGTGCCCATATCGAGCATCGTTGCCCGACCGTGCTGTGCGATTAGCTTTTCGATATAAGGTGAGATCAGCTCAACGAGTGCTTCGGTATCGGGTCGCGGTTCTAGTGTTTCGGGCGAAAGCCGGAATGGCAAACCATAAAACTCGCGCATTCCGATAATGCGATGCACAGGCTCGCCCGCTATCCGACGCTCCAATGCGTCATTCAATTGCGCAACCTGCGCTTCATCAATGAGCTTTTCCGGCGCGGAAATCAGATCAAGCCGCGTTGCGCCAGTGATCCACTCGACAAGAAGCTGCGCGTCGAGATCGGGGGTATCGAGGTGTGCCGCACGAAGTCGTGCGCGGCTTGATGCCGTCAAGCTATCAAGACGTTCGCCACTCACGTGTTTTCGCCCAGTTCCATCAGAAGTGCTGTCTGATGATCGGAGATCAATGCATCGACCAATTCGTCGAGTTCACCCATCATCACTCGGTCGAGTTTGTAGAGGGTCAGATTAATACGGTGATCGGTAACGCGCCCCTGCGGAAAGTTATAGGTGCGGATGCGCTCTGAACGATCCCCCGAGCCAACCTGGCTGCGACGCGATTCCGAACGTTCACTATCGGCCTTTTGCCGCTCCATATCATAAAGACGCGCACGCAAAATCTGCATTGCCCGGGCGCGGTTCTGGTGCTGCGATTTTTCGGCCTGCACCACCATGATGCCGGTAGGAATATGGGTGATACGCACAGCCGAGTCAGTCGTGTTGACGTGCTGTCCGCCGGCACCAGACGCACGCATCGTATCGATGCGGATATCCTCATTGCGGATTTCAATGTCGATATCTTCGGCTTCCGGCAACACCGCAACGGTTGCTGCGGATGTATGAATACGTCCACCTGCTTCAGTTTCCGGGACGCGCTGCACACGATGCACACCTGATTCGAATTTGAGCTTGGAGAAAACACCCTTGCCCGAAACCGTGGCAATGATTTCCTTGTAACCGCCTGCGTCACCTTCGCTGGATGATACCAGCTCAACGCGCCAGCCTTTTTCAGCTGCAAAACGCTCATACATGCGGAAAAGATCACCTGCGAAAAGCGCTGCTTCCAGCCCACCCGTACCGGCGCGGATTTCAAGGATCGCGTTCTTCTCGTCTGCCGCGTCTTTCGGCAGAAGAAGAATCTGCACTTCCTGCTCCAGCCCCTCGATCCGTTCAAGCACCCCTGGCAGTTCTTCCACAGCCAGCGCCCGCATTTCAGCGTCAGTTGATGCTTCATCGCGCATAGAAGCGAGATCCCGCGCTTCATTGCGTGCATCTGTCAGTTCACGAATTTTGCCCACGACTTCCTGAAGCTCGGAATATTCCGACGCAAGCTTCACATAGGTTTCCGAATCCGGATTGTTCGCCATCTGGCTTTCAATCATCGAGAACCGCTTCAGAAGCTGGTCCATCCGGTCCTGTGGCAAGGCAATCATTGTTTCGTCCTAATCAGAGCATTTGAGCCAAAACTGCGTGAGGCAAATGCGTAAATACAAAGAGCAAGCAGCGCGTGAATAAACAGTATTGAGCGCCGCACACAATGCGCGGCACCCAAACATTCCATGCAATTTTCTACGCTATAACGGAATATCGTTGTCTTCGGCAAACTGAAGCAGCAATTCGCGCATCGAATGTGCGCCATTGGGCTTGTCCAGTTTCTCGTTCAACAATGCGTTGAGCTTGCTCACATCAAGCGCGCCAAGCATCGCCTTCACTGGACCGATATTGGCCGCCGACATGGAAATCGAACGGAAGCCAAGGCCGAGTAGCGCCATCGCAGTCAGCGGACGGCCCGCCATTTCACCGCACAATGTGACCGGCTTTCCGTGACGATTTCCAGCATCGACAATATGTCGAAGTGTGCGCAGGAAGGCTGGCGAAAGCTGATCGAAGCGACCGGAAATCAGCGAATTTCCGCGATCGACCGCCATCAGGAACTGGAATAGATCATTGGAACCGACCGAGACAAAGTCCACAATCGACATCAACTCATCGAGCTGCCACAGCAGTGCTGGCACTTCAACCATGGCCCCGAGCTTCAGATTGAGCGGTAGCGTATGGGCAAAGCGGGAAAGATGACGGACTTCGCGATCAATGATCTCGCGCGCGGCCTTCACTTCGCTAACCTCGGTTACCATCGGTAGCATGATTTTAAGTTCACGCCCGCCCGCAGCTTTCAGCAACGCGCGCAACTGTGTCCGCAGCAAGCCGGGACGATCCAATGTCAAACGGATTGCACGCCAGCCGAGAGCCGGATTTTCTTCCTGCGCTGTGGCACGGAAATAAGGGAGTACCTTGTCGCCGCCAATATCGAGCGTCCGGAAGGTGACAGGCTTATTGCCTGCCGCCTCGATTACCGAGCGATAAAGCCGTTCTTGCTGTTCCGCGCGTGGGAAGGTCGATGCCACCATGAACTGAAGTTCGGTACGGAACAGGCCGATACCTGCAGCGCCTGATGCCGAAAGTTGCGGCAGATCCACCAGCAGACCAGCATTCATCAGCAACGAGATATCGACCCCGTCTTTCGTCAGAGCGGGTTTGTCACGCGATTCGCGATAAAGCGCCTGACGGCGGGCCCGGAAACGAACCTTTTCGGCATAGGCAGCTTCAACATCAGCCTGCGGACGCAGATGCACGATGCCTTCATCGCCATCGACAATCGCCGCATCATTGTTTTCAGCCATGGAAACAGCGCCTTTGGCCTGTCCCACAACCGGAATCCCCATGGCGCGCGCAACGATCACCACATGGCTCGTCGCGGCACCGTCTTCGAGCACCACGCCGCGTAAGCGCTCACGCGGGTAATCAAGGAGCTCTGCTGCACCCATTGAACGGGCGACAATGATCGAATCCTTGGCGAGCGATTCGGCCATTGTCTTGGCATCGCGCCCCATGAGCTGACGCAGCAAACGATTGGCCAGATCATCGAAATCAGACAAGCGCTCACGCATATACGGATCGGTCAGATGCACCATGCGCGCACGTGTGTCGCTCTGAACTTTTTCGACAGCGGCTTCAGCGGTCAAACCATTGTGCACAGCTTCTTCGAGACGACGCACCCAGCCACGATCATGCGCAAACATGCGATAGGCTTCGAGCACTTCACGATGCTCGCCTTCCACAGCCACATCGCGGCGTGAAAGCATGTCATCAATCGAAATGCGCAGAGACCCCAGCGCTTCTTCCAGTCGGATCAGCTCAGCTTGGCTGTCTTCATTGAAAAGGTTGGTTACGACGATACGCGGCTCGTGCAGCACGACATGACCAAGGCCGATGCCATCGTTGAGCGCATTGCCAGTCACACTCATAGGACGACCAAGATCCAGTTCAATACCTGGACGCGCGAAACGCAGACCATCTCCCGTCGCAATGATTTCGGCCAGAACCATGGCTGTCGTTTCAAGTGCTTCTACCTCGTCCTCACGATAAGCGCGCTTGGTCTGATTCTGGACAACAAGAACGCCCAAAGTGCGGCCAGCGCGTAGCACAGGCACACCGAGGAATGAATTATAGGCTTCTTCGCCCGTTTCCGGCAGATAAGCAAAAGCCGGATGGCTCTGTGCGTCTGTCAGGTTCAAAGGACGAGCACTAGCTGCAATGGTGCCGACAAGACCCTGCCCCAAACGCAACTGCGCCAGGTGAACGGATTGTGGATTAAGACCTTCGGTGGCGTAGAGCTCAAGCACGCCATCGGCGCGAAGAATGTAAAAGGAGCAGACTTCCGCGACCATATTTTGCGCGATTTCACGGACAATCCGGTCAAGACGCTCCTGCGGCTCCAGCGGCTCCGCCATCAATTCGCGCAGCCGCTTCAACAGCACGCGGGGACCGGTTGTCAGATCACGCATGATCGTCGGGGGCTCCTCATTCTGGTACAGGCTCAGCTTGTCGCAAAGCCAGTTCCCATTACCCGCCTGCGAAGCGTTACGCCAAATCCTTTGTGAGCATTTTTGACACGCGCGTCTAGTCTCTTCGTCAGAAAATCTGACAACTTCTATAATAAGACAATGCCGCTCTCAAAAGCGGTGAGCGGCATTGTTTCAAAACGGGTCTTTACATGCGACTTTAGATCTCGGCATCACAGCCGGCTAAGGATCGGCTATTTATCAAGTCCATAGACGCCATGTAGTGTGCGTACAGCGAGTTCAGCGTAAGGGCCGTCTATCAGGATAGAAATCTTAATTTCCGACGTGGTGATAGCACGGATATTGATGCCCTTTTCAGCCAGCGCCTTGAAGGCTGTTGCTGCAACACCCGCATGGCTGCGCATGCCGATACCGATCACCGAAATCTTGGCAAGGCCAGTTTCCGACTGGATATGATCGGAGCCGATTTCTGCTTTCACTTTATCGAGAACGCGCAGTGCTTTATCGATATCACCGGTTGGAATTGTAAAAGTCATGTCGGTTTTCGAACCGTCTTCCGACACATTCTGCACGATCATATCGACATTGATGTGCTCTTCGGCCAGAGGTCCGAAAATCGCAGCCGAAATGCCCGGCCGGTCGGCCACACGTCGGAGCGAAATCTGAGCCTCATCCTTCGCATAGGCGATACCAGTGACGACCTGCTGTTCCACGATTTCTTCCTCGTCGCAAATGAGCGTTCCGGGCGGGTTGATCGGATCATCCATGCCCGGTGCATTGGGGTCCGTAAAACTTGAGCGCACGAAGGTGCGAACTTTGTGTACCATGGCAAGCTCTACCGAGCGCACCTGCAGAACCTTGGCACCAAGCGAAGCCATTTCCAGCATTTCTTCAAATGTAATGCGGGAAAGGCGCTTTGCCTTGGGTTCGATGCGCGGGTCGGTCGTATAGACGCCATCAACATCCGTATAAATATCGCAACGGTCAGCCTTCACACCAGCTGCAATCGCCACAGCGGAGGTATCTGAGCCACCGCGGCCAAGCGTTGCAATGCGATTATCCGGGCCAATGCCCTGAAAACCTGCAACAACAGCAACCTGCCCCATTTCCATGCGACGGATAATTTCCGAACCGTCGATTTCCTGAATACGAGCAGCGCCATGCGCATTGTCGGTCTTGATAGGAATCTGCCACCCCTGCCAAGAACGAGCGTCAATCCCGATCGCCTGAAGCGCAATTGCCAGAAGGCCGCTTGTTACCTGTTCGCCAGAAGCAACGATCGCATCATACTCGCGTGCGTCGTAAAAAGGTGAGGTGCCGCCGGCGACCTTGGGCATGCTCTGCACCCAGTTGACCAGTTCGTTGGTCTTACCCGACATGGCGGAGACAACGACGGCAACCTGATTGCCGGCATCGACTTCACGTTTGACGTGGCGCGCCACATTAGAGATGCGTTCCAGATCGGCCACAGAAGTGCCGCCGAATTTCATCACGATGCGCGCCATTTAAGGATACGTCCCGTCTTTTGAAAAATTACACTAACGCCTGCCGAAACCTTATTTTCTTGCGACAGACAAACCCGGGGTCACATAGCTAAAATGTCGCGCTTCCGCAAGAGTATGATTCCCGTGAAACAATAATCAGCACTTCGGATTCGGGAATTTGATTTGATCCTTGACTTTAACACGCTACCTTGAGAGCAGGACTGCATGCTGCGTCCGCTGGAGAATGACATGACCGAGACTGCCCGTACCACAATCGATGCTTCCGAAATCGAGCATTTTTCGCGCATTGCTGCGCAGTGGTGGGACCCGCAGGGTAAGTTCCGTCCGCTTCACAAGTTCAATCCAACGCGGCTCACCTATATCAAGGAAAAGGTCTGCGAGAAGTTCAAACTCGATCCGAACAGCCCTCGCCCGTTTGAAGGTCTGCGCTTTCTCGATATCGGCTGCGGTGGTGGTCTACTGTGTGAACCGATGTCACGGCTTGGGGCAACAGTGGTTGGCGCGGACGCATCCGAAACCAATATCGAAGTTGCAAAAATCCACGCCGCCCAAAGCGGTGTCGAGGTCGATTATCGCGCTACCACTGCCGAAGCCTTGGCTGAGGCTGGTGAGAAGTTCGACGTTGTTCTCAACATGGAAGTGGTTGAACACGTTTCAGACGTTGATCTGTTCATGTCTGCCACGAGCGAAATGGTGAAGCCGGGTGGACTTATGTTCGTTGCCACCATCAATCGCACGCTCAAAGCCTATGGCCTTGCAATCATCGGTGCTGAATATGTACTGCGTTGGCTACCTCGCGGCACGCATCAATATGAAAAGCTGGTGCGCCCGGAAGAGTTGGAAGCTGCCTTTTCCAAGGCTGGCCTCAGCCTCATCGACAAGCTCGGCGTCACTTATAATCCACTTGCCGATAGCTGGAGCCGTTCACGCGACACCGACGTGAACTACATGGTTCTCGCCGAACGGCCCGCATAAACATTCGATTGTCAGCGCTTCTGTGCCTTCGTCGTCAGCGCCACACCAAAGGCTATGACGACCGCGCCAATCCAAGTGAGCGGTGGATAGCTTTCGCCTAAAAACAAAGTTCCGGAAATCAGACCGAGAGCCGCTGCAACATAACCTATCTGGCTGAGATAAACCGGTCCACCGACTGCCTGTAGCCTGAAAAAAAGCGCGAACATGCCCGCCGAAGCAATAGCTTGTACAACTGCCGTCATCGGTGCCAGAGCGAGTGTCTCAATTGGGAAATTACCGTTAAACAGGAAAATGCCGATAAAAAGCATCCCGGCCGCAGCCAGATGGCTGCCTGCGGCGAGTTCAGTCGGGTCAGCATTTTTCGGCCAGTCGAGTGTGCGATAGACGTTTCCCATCGCAAGCAAGACCGGGATGAGAAGCGCAAGCCCGATCCACAACGGATCAGCAGGTTTACCCACTTCCCCGCGCGTCACTGCCACCATGATTGCACCGATGAAACCAGCCGTAATCCCCGCAATCCCAAGCCCGTTGGGGCGGCGCAGACCAAACCCCATTGAGATCACCAGCGTCATAACCGGCGACAGCGTGTACATGATTCCCGTGAAACCAGCGCCAAGCCGCGGGATAGCAGACAGGATGAGGAAATTGGGCAGCGCATAGGAAATTCCAGCGGTGCAAATGTAATAACGCAGCCTGCCGTCTGAAAAACCGACCCGCTTTTTACTCAAAAGCATCACAAGCAGCAGGATAGTCCCGGCACTTGCTGAGAACAGGAATGTCCACATTGCAGGCGGAACACCAGCTTCTGCAGCAATTTTCCCGAGGGGAAGAATTAACCCCAGCAGCGTTCCAGTAGTGATCAGCAGAAAAGGCGCCGAATCCATCAGTTTCATGCGCCTGTCCCCTTACGCAATCAATATTTTTAGAAAATCAGTTTTTATCTTCTGGAAACACCGGCAGCGGCATCACATCGACACCATCTTCGATAAGAGAATGAACTTCTTCCTTGGACGCTTCGCCGTAAATGCCACGCACTTCAGTCTCACCAAAGTGGATCTTGCGCGCTTGCTCAGCAAACTGATCGCCAACATAATCCGCATTTTCGCGAACCGTTCGGCTCAGCTCCCGCATTTGCTCAAGCACCTGCTTCTGCGCCTCACCCATGGCAATCGCCACCTGCTCTTTCGAGCGGCTGGTGGAGACTGCTGGCGCCATCAGTGATTTCTGAATGTCTGGTGAATTGCAGACAGGACAGGAGACAAGTTTACGTTCCGACTGCCGATCAAAATCGGCATTGTCGCGAAACCAGCCCTCAAACTCATGGCCGTGATCGCAATGAAGCGAAAAGCGGATCATGGATTATGCGTCCTCTTTCTCTTTTGCTGAAGCAATCTTAACCGAGAACTCGCGTGCATTCTTGAGATTGGGCACTTTGGCACGTGCACTCGCACTTTCCGCAATATCAATATCTGCAACAATCACAGCTGGCTCATCGTGGGCTGCTTCCGCCAGAACCTTGCCCCAAGGCGAGACGATCAGCGAATGGCCGTAGGTCTCGCGACCATCCTGATGCAGACCGCCTTGTGCTGCCGAAATCAGGAACGCACCGTTTTCGATGGCACGTGCACGCTGCAAAACATGCCAGTGGGCTTCACCTGTCTGCCTGGTGAAAGCAGCAGGTGCGGTGATCACATTGGCACCGGCAAGTGCCTGTGCACGGAAAAGCTGCGGGAAACGAATATCGTAGCAGACAGCCATGCCGACTTTGGCAAAGGGCAATTCGGCAATAACAGTTTCTTTGCCCGGCTCATAGGTTGCCGATTCGCGCCAGCTTTCACCATTGTCGAGATCGACATCGAACATATGCACCTTGTCATAAGTCGTAATCTTGTCGCCGGAAGGCGCGAAGATGCTGCCACGATTGGCAATTTTGCCGTCACCGACATCAATGGCCGTCGAGCCGATATGCAGAAAGATGCCATGCTTTTTTGCAAGTGCCGATGCTGCATTGAACACAAGGTCATTGCTTTCATCGCGCAGGCTTGCTGCGAACACAGCACGGTCGCGCATCATCGCGCCGGTCATTTCAGGGGTTTGCACATAATGAGCACCCTGAGCCACAGCATCGGAAACCAGTTTTTCCAAAGCCTCGACATTGCGAACAATATCGGTGCCTGAACGCATCTGGACAGCGGCGGCGCGAAAAGTGCTCATTGGTATCTCCCTTATTCCAACTTAGCTCAATGCGCCGGTTGCAAGCAGACCGTCAAGCTTGCCCTGACTGTCGAGCGCAAAAAGATCATCGCAACCGCCGACATGAACCGAGCCCACAAAAATCTGCGGAAAAGTATTGCGGCCCGAACGTTCCTGCATTTCTGCACGCAGTTCAGGTGTGGCAGCCGCATTAATTTCGTTGAACTTAACGCCCTTGTCATTGAGAAGGCCCACTGCGCGCGTGCAATAAGGGCAGCCAGGGCGGGTATAAACGGTAACATCAACCATGAAAAACTCCATTCGTTGCCCACTATATAAGTGGCAACGACCTGATCTGGAAGCCCCTCATGCATTCACGAAACTGTATTTACGTGTCGGGTAGGACGCGACTAAACGTCAATACATCCACACTCTTCGCTCCGCCGCGCAGCAGGGCGCGGGTCGCAGCTTTCACGGTCGATCCGGTTGTATAGACATCATCGATCAGCAAAACCCGCCGCCCACGCACATGAATGTTATGTTCTTTGGGGACGCGGAACGCGCCGTCAACATTCCGCTTTCGCTCTTTCAACCCAAGACCGATCTGCTGATCGGTACGGCGAATTCGCTTGATCGCTTGCGGTGCAAAAGGCTTGTCGCTTAGCTCCGATAATGTTCGGGCCAATTCTGCCGATTGATTGAACCGTCGCGACCAGAAGCGCCACCTGTGCAGAGGCACAGGCAGAATAACATCGCATTCATCCAGCAATTCTCGCCCTGCCCGCAGCATCCAGCGTGCCATCCACGGCGCAAGATCGGTTCGGTCATGAAACTTAAGTGCCACTGCCATGCGCTGCGCCGCACCTCTATGCAAAACAGCTGAACGCAGACGTCGAAATGGCGGTGGATCGGCAATCGCTTCCGCACTCATGAAGTTCTCGCCAAAATCATGATTGAAAGGAATGCCCAGCACCGGACAATAGGGCTTTTCAATAAAGCGCAATTGGGGCCAGCATTGCGGGCACAATGTTCCGGGTTCGGAAACATGCGTCCGGCAACCGATACAACTTGCTGGAAACAAAATATCCGAATAATAGCGCAAGCCGCCACGAACGACGATCAGCGTGTTCGTTTTGATCCTGAACAACAAGCTTTGATGCGATCTGTCGTCATCTGCCATTGCATTCGCCCCCGTTCGAATGCATCTAATCATTTGCTCTTACGCATTATCCTACGCAAAATCGCTTCACACTTTTGCTGGAAATGCTTCTACTTTATCTCAGCATGCTCGAAAGAGAAGACGTAATCGAAATGGCTGCTTCCTCATCTGCCCCCGCACACGAAAGCGCGATTTTTGATCGCGATCTTTTGCTTGCCTTCCGTCGACGCGCATTCAGACGCGCTGAGCCGGGCGCGGATTTTCTCTTGCATCGTGTTGCCGAAGATCTGGAAGACCGTCTGGATGCAGTCAAACGCCGCTTTCCTGTTGCTGTCGATCTTGCAGGTCATAATGGATCCGCCGCAGCAGCCATTGGCCGATCAGGCAAAGCCGATCTGATCCTGCGCATCGAACGCGATGAAGCGTTCTTGAAAGGCCCTTTTGCAGCGATTGTTGCCGATGAAGAGATTCTGCCGCTCAAGCCCGGTAGCGTCGATCTTATCGTTTCGCTCATGTCTTTGCACGCAACCAATGATACGCCGGGCACAATGGTGCAGATCGCGCGTGCGCTTAAGCCCGATGGTCTTTTCCTCGCAGCATTCAGCGGCAATGGGACCTTGGGCGAATTGCGCGAAAGTCTTTTACAGGCCGAAATTGAACTGACTGGCGGCGCTTCTCCACGCGTCTTTCCATTTGCGGATGTGCGTGATGTAGGTGGCCTTTTGCAACGTGCAGGTTTTGCGCTTCCAGTAACGGACGTGGAAAACGTCACCGTGCGCTACGATAGTCTCTTCAACCTGATGACCGATCTGCGTGCCATGGGCATGCAGAATGTATTGCGTGACCGTTCGCGCAAGCCGGTATCGCGGCGACTTTTCCTGCGCGCAGCCGAAATTTATGCCGAACGCTTCAGCGATCCTGACGGGCGTATCCGTGCCACGTTCTCGACAATCTGGTTATCGGGCTGGGCACCACACGAATCGCAGCAAAAGCCACTCAAGCCCGGCTCTGCCAAGGTTTCACTGGCTGATGCGTTGAAAAATGTCGAATAAACTCTTAGAGCATCTCTCCTGAAAATGGGAACCGTTTTTGAGGTAAAGACCTGCTTAAAAACAAACAGATAGAGCCTTTTCTACGATTCATCTTAAACAGGAAATGCTCTAGCAGTCGCCCGTATGGCTGCCGTCTGGGTCAATGACACAGATCGGGCGTACAGGTGCTTTACGCGCGACGACTGGATCGCGTTTGATCGAACCGGTCATGGTGCGATCAATACCATCCGGCAGCACGGATTGGGCTGCAACCTTATTAGCCTGATCATTTAAAACCGGCACAATGATCAGCGCGAGGGCAACAGCGGCGGAACCAAAAAGAAGCACGACGCGCAAAATGCCACGACCAGCTTTCGAGAGTGGTCCCGGCGTATATTCATTATGATCTGCACTGAAATAATTATTATCGAAACTCATGAGGCAAACTCCGGGGACTTGTCCCAGAGAATGCCGCAGTGGAGTGAATCATCGATTAACGCGGGCTGTAAATCGTAAGGAATTGTCAGCTATTTTTAGACTTTCCACAGCTCATAAAAGATCGATCAAAAACGGTATCAGCGGCTCATCGGCAGGTGGCATCGGATAGTCCCGCATATCCTTTGGCCGGACCCATTTCAGCGCCTGTCCTTCCAGCCCCTGTGCAACGCCCTCAAACCGGCGGCAGACATACAGTGGCATCAGCAAATGAAAGTCGTCATAGGTGTGGCTGGCAAAGGTCAGCGGTGCAAGACACGCTACCTTTGTCGTAATGCCAACTTCTTCCTGCAACTCGCGGATCAGTGTTTCTTCGGGAGTTTCACCCTGTTCAACCTTGCCACCGGGAAACTCCCAGAGACCGGCAAGCGATTTTCCTTCCGGCCGTTGCGCCAGAAGAACGCGTCCATCAGCATCCACAAGCGCGCAGGCCGCAACCAGCACGATACGGCGGGATTTACTCTCACTCATTTTTCATTGCTCTCCCGGTAAGCGTAACGATAGGCTTCCTCAAAGCCAAAGCGCTTGTAAAGCGCAAGCCCCGCCACATTGTCCGCTTCAATCTGAAGCCATGCCTTTTTAGCACCGAGGCTCGCGGCCCATTTAAGCGTTGACCCGATTATGGCGCGCCCATATCCATTGCGACGGGCATCGGGCAATGTGCCTACATCGAAAAGACCGGCCATAACACCGTCCTGCACACAAAGCACATTGGAAACAGCGCGTCCGCCATCTTCGAGAACAAACATGCCCTTGTTGGGACGAATGCCGTCGAGCAGCTCAGAGAACCCCGGACGAAGTTCTTTGGGGCGTCCGTGGATCGCCACGGATGCCTCGACAAACCGCCCGATATCTTTGAGAGGTATCTGATCCCGTTCCTGCGACAGATCCAGCTCTTCCAGATTGGAGGTCATGACGATGGTTTCGTCCTGACGCTTCCATCCCAGACCTTCGAGATAATCTTCAAGTTCGACCGGCGCGAGCGGCGAAAGCCGGAAACATGGCACACGTCCGTAAGCGCGAAAGCGCTGTGAAGCCAGTTCGATACGCGCCGGAATATCACGCGTATCACCCGGATCGAGCGGATTGACCGAGTTGAGGCGCTTTGAAGGATGTGCAGCCGTCATGCGTATCGCCCATGTCCCGTCATAATGAACGGATGTCGCAGGCCACGCACGAAAGCCCACGGCCTCAAGCTGGCGAACGATAGCTAGATTTTGCGCGGAACCGGGCTTTGTCACAGTCAACTCCGTAAACTCAGCTTCTGTAGTCGCCATTAATAGCCACATATTCTTTTGTCAGATCGCAGGTCCAAACCGTTGCTTTGCCGCTACCGATCCCGAGATCAACTCGGATGAGGATATCCTCGCCTTGCATATAGGTCGAGGTTGCCTCTTCGGAATAGGCCGGGTCGCGTTCGCCCTGATATGCAACACGAATATCGCCGAACCAGATTGCCAACAGATCGCGATCAGCCGGTTCTCCGGCTTTGCCGACAGCCATGACCACACGGCCCCAATTGGCGTCTTCACCGGCAACGGCGGTCTTGACCAGCGGTGAATTGGCAATGGAAAGCGCGATTTTCTTGGCGGAAGCTGCGGATTTTGCGCCAGTCACTTCGACTTCGACCATCTTGCGCGCACCTTCGCCATCCCGCACGACCTGAAGCGCCAGAGATTTAAGAACACGTGCCAATGCCTTCTTGAATTCGCCAAGGCGCTTGTCTGAGGCGTCTGTAATTTCAGGTGCGCCGCGTTCAGCAGCGGAACCCGTTGCAAACAACATCAGCGTGTCGGATGTGGAGGTATCGCTATCGACTGTGACTGCATTGAATGTCGAGCCGACGCCCTTCGACAACAAGCTTTGCAGGACATCCGACTTGATCGGTGCATCGGTGACGACGAATGAAAGCATGGTCGCCATATCAGGCGCGATCATGCCCGCGCCCTTGGAAATCCCATTGATCGTGACCGGAACCTGACCGAGCAACACCGTTTCGGTCGCCACTTTCGGATAAGTGTCGGTCGTCATGATGGCTTTAGCTGCTTCTGTCCAGAAATCGTCGCTGGCAGATTTCGCCATATCGTCGAGAAGTCCGGAGAACTTGGACGCATCCAGCGGCTCGCCGATAACACCGGTAGAGGCAAGAAACACATCGGTCGTATTGCAGCCCACAGCTTTGGCTGCCGCTTGAGCCGTTGCTTCCGTAGCTGCTCGGCCCTTGAGACCGGTAAAAGCATTGGCATTGCCCGAATTGACCACGACTGCGCGCGCCTTGCCGTGTGCGAGATTGCCACGGCAGAAATCAACCGGCGCTGACGGGCAGAGCGAACGCGTGAAAACGCCTGCCACTTCTGCTGGTTTGTCGAACACCATCAGCATGACATCCGTGCGGCCCTTATACTTGATACCGGCAGCGGCGGTTGCAATGCGCACACCGTGAATAACCGGCATGGATGGATAATGTTTAGGGGCGAGCGGTGATACGGAAGCGGACATGATTGCCTCTGAAGAGATGCGATTTGATTCTGGCGCATTGGAAATGTTTGCGGCGTAAAATCAAGTATTAACTGGAGCGCATCCCGAAAAGTGCGAAGCGGTTTTTGGACAAGATGCGCGCCAAAGCAAATATTTGGAGCGTTTCCCCTGATACAGGGAAAATTGAAACGCTCTGAGCGACAATGAAAAACGCCCCGGAAATCCGGGGCGTTTGTATTTCTTTCAAGGCTTACTGCTGCGGCTGGGTAGCGGCTGGGGCATCGCCCTCATCGCCTTGTTCCTGTGCCGCTGCGGCTTCTTTCATGGCTTTATCGACAGCCGGATCCTTATATTCGATCTTCATGCCATCGCGCAGCTTCTTGACCATTTCGACATAACGCTCACGCATGATGATCGAACGGATCTGCTCAGAAACCTGATCGAATGCTGGTGGCTGTTTTGTACGGCGATCTTCTAGCTGGATCACGTGGAAACCAAACTGCGACTGCACTGGTTCCTTGGTATATTCACCTGGCTTCAATGCAAAAGCTGCTTTTTCGAATTCCGGAACCATCTGTCCTTCGGAGAAGTAACCGAGATCGCCGCCATTAGCAGCAGTGCCATCGGTCGAGCTTTCCTTGGCGAGATCTTCAAACTTCGCGCCACCTTCGAGCTTCTTGATGATCGCTTCAGCTTCTTCCTTGGTCTTCACAAGAATGTGACGTGCACGCACTTCGACCTGCGGCGGAATAGCTGCGATTTCCTTGTCGTAACGCGCACGAACATCGGCGTCAGAAATCTTGTCGACAACCGCATCCTTGAAATATTCGTTATGGAGTGCGCGTTCACGCAGGAATTCCATACGGCTTTTGAATTCATCGCTCTGATCGAGCTTTTCCTTCGCGGCTTCATCAGCCATCGCCTTGATGTCGATGAGAGCTGCGAGAGCGGCCAGACGGCGCTGTTCAGCCGGAAGGCGTGCAAATTGCGGATCAAGATCACCAGCGGCCTGATCAACTTCACCTACGGTGATATCTTTACCGTTTACAGTCGCAAGAACCTTTGCAGGGTCTTCGGAAGCAGCTGCAGACTGTGTTGCTTCGGACTGGGTGGCTTCAGCTGGCTTTGGTGCAGCATCCTGCGCAAAGACAACGGTGCCCGAAAAACCTGCCAGTGCAACAGACGTGGCAAGAATGGCAAGAGCCTTGCGGTACGGGGCTTTGAGAATGGCTTTCATATGAGATTCTCTCCTTCGAGACCGCCTACCGGCCCCATGAATGCGGCGGAATTTGGCCCGGGAGGACTGTTCTCCGCTATAAAAGACAGGATTTCCGGCCTGTCGAGCAACGTTGACATCGCTTGAAGCCCCTCTTATCTGTCCTTCGACTTGTCGTCCAGTAAGCGACCGGGGGAATTACGCGAAAAATGCGCCGTATCTGGCGGCTTTTAAAGCGCAGTTTTCTTGCATTTGTTTCAATACGCGTGAATAAAGCATTCGACATTGCCGGAAGCGCTTCCGGCTGAACGGACAGGAAAGGACCAGGAATGGTCAGCTTTGGCGGCCTCGCCCGCAAGATATTTGGTTCATCCAACGACCGCCAAGTGAAATCACTGCGGGCTCGTGCGGAACAGATTACTGCGCTTGAGAAGAATTACGAAGGAATCACCGACGAAGAGCTTCAGGCGAAGACTGCGGAATTTCGCGCAGCACTCGCAGAAGGCAAGAAGCTCGACGACCTGCTGCCGGACGCTTTTGCAACGGCGCGTGAAGCCGCCAAGCGCGTGCTCGGTATGCGTCCTTTCGACGTACAGCTGATCGGCGGCATGGTCCTGCATGAACGCGGCATTGCTGAAATGCGCACGGGTGAAGGCAAGACGCTGATGGCGACGCTGCCTGTTTACCTCAACGCGCTTGAAGGCAAGGGCGTGCATGTGGTGACGGTCAATGATTACCTCGCCAGCCGCGATGCCGAAACCATGGGCAAGGTTTATAACTTCCTCGGTCTCACCGTGGGCGTCATCAAGCACGGCCTTGATGACAACGAGCGGCAAGCCGCTTACGGCTGCGACATTACCTACGGC
Source organism: Ochrobactrum sp. AN78 (assembly GCF_029909885.1). Lineage (NCBI taxonomy): Bacteria > Pseudomonadati > Pseudomonadota > Alphaproteobacteria > Hyphomicrobiales > Brucellaceae > Ochrobactrum > Ochrobactrum sp. AN78. The sequence continues at coordinate 664,499 of NZ_JASAMU010000002.1, read as the reverse complement.
ACCAATAACGAGCTCGGCTTCGATTATCTGCGCGATAATATGAAGTATGAGCGCGGCCAGATGGTACAGCGCGGTCACAACTACGCCATCGTCGACGAAGTGGATTCGATCCTCATTGACGAAGCGCGTACGCCGCTGATCATTTCCGGCCCGCTCGAAGATCGCTCCGACTTCTACAACCTCATCGACACTTTCATTCCAGCCCTTGAGCCGGAAGATTTTGAGATCGACGAGAAGCAGAAGACAGCCATCTTCACCGAAGTCGGCACCGAAAAGGTCGAGCAGCTTCTCGACGCTGCGGGACATCTGAAAGGCGAAAGCCTGTACGACATCGAGAATGTCGCGATCGTCCATCACCTGAACAACGCGCTGCGGGCGCATAAATTGTTCCAGCGCGACAAAGACTATATCGTCCGCAATGACGAAATCGTCATCATTGACGAGTTTACTGGGCGCATGATGCCGGGCCGCCGTTATTCGGAAGGTCTCCATCAGGCACTGGAAGCGAAGGAAAAGGTTACGATCCAGCCTGAAAACCAGACACTGGCTTCGATCACTTTCCAGAACTATTTCCGCATGTATACCAAGCTCTCCGGCATGACCGGTACGGCTGCAACGGAAGCGGAAGAGTTCGGCAATATTTACGGTCTCGAAGTTCTGGAAATTCCGACCAATCTTCCCGTCAAGCGTATTGACGAAGACGATGAAGTCTATCGCACGGTCGAAGAAAAATACAAAGCCATCGTCAAGGACATTCACGCATCGCATGCAAAGGGACAGCCGGTCCTCGTCGGCACAACCTCGATTGAAAAGTCAGAGCTTCTGGCTGAGCGTCTGCGCAAGGAAGGTGTGAAGGACTTCCAGGTCCTCAACGCCCGCTACCACGAGCAGGAAGCTTTCATCATCGCGCAAGCTGGCGTGCCGGGTGCCGTGACCATCGCCACCAACATGGCGGGTCGAGGTACGGATATCCAGCTCGGTGGCAACCTTGAAATGCGCGTGCGTGAAGAGCTTTCGGATGTGCCTGAAGGCCCAGAGCGCGATGCGAAGATCACCGAGATCAAGGCTGATATCGCGCGGCTGAAAGAAAAAGCTCTCGCTGCCGGTGGCCTTTACGTTCTGGCGACCGAACGTCACGAAAGCCGCCGTATCGACAACCAGCTGCGTGGCCGTTCCGGTCGTCAGGGCGATCCGGGCCGTTCGAAATTCTTCCTGTCGCTTCAGGATGATCTGATGCGCATCTTCGGCTCCGACCGTATGGACGGCATGCTGCAGAAGCTCGGCCTCAAGGAAGACGAAGCCATCGTCCACCCATGGATCAACAAGGCGCTTGAAAAGGCGCAGACCAAGGTTGAGGCGCGTAACTTCGAAATCCGCAAGAATCTGCTCAAGTACGACGACGTCATGAACGATCAGCGTAAGGTGATCTTCGAGCAGCGCCTTGAAATGATGGACGAAGAAGACCTGACTGAGACCGTGGCGGAAATGCGCCATGAGGTCATAGAGGACATGGTCACTCTGCGCATCCCTAAAGATGCTTACGCTGAAAAGTGGGACATTGCGGGCCTGAAAGACGACGTTCTTACCAAGCTCAACCTTGTCCTGCCGATTGAAGATTGGGCCAAGGAAGAAGGCATCGCCGAAGAAGAGTTTGAAGCCCGCATCAAGGAAGCTGCCGACAAGGCCGCTGCCGAGAAGGCAGAGCGCTTCGGCCCGCAGATCATGACTTACATCGAAAAGTCGGTGATCATGCAGTCGCTCGACAATCTGTGGCGCGAACATCTGGTCAATCTCGACCATCTGCGTTCGGTTGTCGGCTTCCGTGGCTATGCTCAGCGCGATCCGCTCAACGAGTACAAGACGGAAGGCTTTGAGCTGTTCCAGTCCATGCTCGCGAATTTACGTGAAGTGGTCATAACACAGCTCTCGCGCGTTGAAATCGTTCGTGAAGCTCCACCAGAGCCGGAGCTTCCGCCAATGACCGGTCGCCATATCGACGGCACCACCGGCGAGAATGACTTTGATGAGAACGCATGGGCAGAGCATCAGCAGGATGAACGTGTCATCCCGGCTGGCGAGCGTGACCCGGCAGATCCGACGACATGGGGTAAGGTCAGCCGTAATGAATCCTGCCCTTGCGGATCAGGAAAGAAGTACAAGCACTGCCACGGAGCGTTTGATTAAGCGCATACCGAAAAGTGTTGTCTCATACAAAACCCCGGCGTGAAATCGCCGGGGTTTTTCTTTGTACACTTGGTGCCGCTGCCCGCATATTTTAAACATCAAAGCGACACATCAGAAACGAGTGAAGAAGACATAGATCGCCATACACTTCAATTTCAGCAATTGCTTAAAAACTGATATCTTCAGAAAGTAATTACCATCTCTTTCAATTTGGCTCCGCTTTGACAGCAAAGATCTTTTCTTTTTACCTTTTTAAAGAACTGCCATCTAATGATCAGCCATTGCAAAACCGAAACAGTTTCGGATGCGTATAAAAGATGGTCCTTAAGAAGATCAGAAAAAATAGCGGAGCCTTGAACTAAAGCCTGTCGCGGGAAATTGGGATCCGGTTTTCCGATAACGACATGCTTTAAGCATTTCCAGCAAAAAGTGCGAAGCGGTTTTGCGTAGGATAATGCGTAAAAACAAATAGTTACTGCGGTTCCAACGATTCAGTCTTAACTGGAGCCGCGGTAAGAACAAAGACCTAAAACGCGACGCGCTTTAAGCTCCGCGATAAACAGGGTTGGCAACGAGTGGGTTTTTCGGCAACGAGAGCAGCGAGCCAGTTTTTGCCTGGCAAGATCGCAGCCAGACTTCGTCCCATGACGGAGCGGGTTGATGCTGTCTTAATGGGAGCAGGCCCGCAGGCAAGTGCCCAGCGCTCGTCGCTGCTGGCCTTTTCTGTGCGTGCAGCAAGTGCGGCAATAGCTCTGCTTTCACAGGTTATCCTCGCCCGCTGGATGGGTGAATTCCAGTATGGCATTTTCGTTCTCGTCTGGCTAACCATGATCATTATCGGTGATCTCGCCTGTTTCGGATTGCATACAACAATCATCCGCTATGTGCCTGAATATATTCAGCGCAACCTGCTTAATCCGCTACGCGGCATTCTTTATACCGGACGGCTTTTCGCGCTCGGATCAGCAACCGCGATCGCCTTGTTAGGCGTCGTGCTGTTGGCACTCCTGAAAGACCGTATCGAGAGCTATTATCTCATTCCGTTCATTCTCGGCTTCGTGTGCCTGCCAATGATTGCGCTTGGCGATATGCTCGATGGCATTGCCCGGTCGCGTACATGGATCATGTTGGCACTGACGCCGAGCTATATCATCCGTCCGCTGCTCGTTCTCATTTTCATGATTGCAGCTCACGCCGCAGGATTGCCATCAACTGCTACAAATGCACTCGCTGTTTCCATCGCCGCAACCTGGGTGACCACGATCGGGCAATTGCTGACCCTTGATCGGTCACTTGCAAAAGATATCTCATATGGACCAAAGGAGATCCATTTGGCGGCATGGATGAAAGTTGCCCTGCCGATTTTCTTTGTCGAAGGTTTTTTCTTCCTTCTGATCAATGTCGATGTGCTAATGGTTGGCCACATCATGGACCCGCAGCATGTGGCGATCTATTTCGCGACAACAAAAATCATGGCGCTGGCCCATTTTGTTTATTTCGCGGTCAAGGCAAGCGTCGCACAACGCTATTCTGATCTGCTGCACAGCGGCGACCGTGCGGAATTTGCAGCCTTTGCTGAAGCATCGACCCGCTGGACCTTCTGGCCGACATTGTTTCTCGGCATTGTCATCCTTGCCATGGGCTATCCGCTGTTGATGCTCTTCGGCAGCGCCTTCACGCTAGGCTATCCGCTTTTGTTCATTCTGATCATCGGCGTGATTGCACGCGCAAGCGTCGGACCTGCCGAAAGCCTGCTCAACATGTCTGGCAAGCAGAATATCTGTGCTCTGCTCTATGCAGTGACGCTTGCCGTTAACGTCGCGCTCAACCTTATTCTCATTCCGCGCTTTGGTCTGATGGGAGCCGCCTTCTCGACAGCCATCTCGATGCTGCTTGAGGCGGTTCTGCTTTCAACCGCTGTGCACCGCACCATGCAGATTACGATGTTTATTCTTATTCCCCAAAAGCGCACCCGAGATGCCCGCAGCAATAGCTCTGAGGAGACCTTGTAATGGCCGCGAAACCTTTGCTTGAAGAATCCGCAGGCGGACACACAGCCCGCATCATTTCGCAATTGTCCGAAAATCTGCCAGCTATGGATGCGACTAAACGACTGGAGGAAAGCCTGCATAGCCGCGATATCCCACGCAAGCTTGCAATCTACGGTGCATCGGCAGGCTTTGAATTGCGTGACGAGCTTGACCACCTGAGCAATCGCACGATTGAGCCGAACATCTTTTTCAACGCACGTTTTCTCGCCCCGGCCATGCCGCGTCTGGAGGACCGCGAAGTGCGCTTCATGGTCATGCGCGATGAAAACGAAGTTCGTAGCCGGCTGCGTTTCGTCATGCCCTACACCATCGAGCGCCCCGGGCTACCGCTTTCTGCACCTGTCATTCGTGCCTGGGCAACGCCATTTGGTCCGCAGGGCACGCCGCTTATCGACCATGATGACCCCGTTGGCGTTCTGGAAGACCTGTTCGATATTCTTGCACGCGATCATATCAAAATGCCGGAAGTCCTGGTGCTTCCCGAAATGCGGGCCAATGGTTCGGTCGCAAAACTAATCCGCTCGGTAGCGGTGGGTCGACAATTGCCCATCGTTTCAATCGAGCAGAAAGAGCGTCCGTTCCTGGAAAGCAACCTGGATGGGGAAGACTACGTCAAGCAGGCTATCGGTGCGCATCATCGTCGCGAATATAGTCGTCTATGGCGCCGCCTTGCAGAAAAAGGCGAACTCGCACACCGTATTGCAAGAACGCCAGATGAAGTCCGCCATGCGTTCGAGCATTTCCTGACATTGGAAGCCAGTGGCTGGAAAGGCCGACGTGGAACTGCCATGGCTGTTGACCGCTTTCGCGCGGCCTTTGCCCGTGAAGCCGTCAACAATCTTGCAGAGCGCGACTGCGTTCGCATCCACACATTGGAACTCGCTGGCCGTGTGGTAGCCATCCTGATTGTTTTCACTGTCTCAGGCGAAGCATGGACCTGGAAAACAGCCTATGACGAAACGCTTCAAACCTATTCACCGGGCATGTTGTTAATGATTGAGGTGGTTAAAAATCATCTTGAGGATACGAACATCACACGCACGGATTCGTGCGCTGTGCCTGATCATCCGGTTATGTCCCGTCTGTTTAAAGAACACGAAACCATTGAAACTCTGGTGGTTGGTCTTCGCCCGGGAGCTGACAAGAATGTTCGGCAGGCAGCATCGCAAATCCACCTCTATCAGCGGACGCGCAATCTCACGCGCATTATCCGAAATCGCATCCGCAACTTTACCGAGCGCAAATAACAGGTAGCCAAGACAAAAGAAAAAAGATGCGATTACTTGAGATAATCGGAAGCTGTGCTATCATTGTTTTTGGGAGAGCGCCTGAAATCAAAATTGGCAGGCGAAAAATGAGGGTCTGATTTGCTTGGCATTGAGTTTTACTCAATTGCGATTAAGTAAACCGATAAACACGACCATCTTTCGCCGCTCACAAACACCAAAGCGCCTCCCTTGGGAAGGAGATGCGCTATGTTTGAATATCTCACTTATCTGAAAACCCTCGACCTGATAGTGCTCGGATTTATTGCCTTTCTGGTCTGCTGGAATATCGTCGAGTACAATCTGCGCCGCTGAGGCTAACGCATGCCACAGCTAAATGGACACATTTAGCGTTAGCGAACATGCGACAATTAAAGGGATTCAGGACGAGCGCCATGGGTGCGATTATGCGCTACACGCTCTAGAGCGCCGTGCGCCCTCTTGGGCGCACAAAGGTCGCTCTAATACTTTATATTTACAGCATAATTTTACCTTAAACTGATTCAAGTTTAAGGAATTATGATGTAGAGAGTATTCCGATTTGACTGACTGAGATCTGCGCTCCCAGATCTGGTTTAATTTGTGTTTTGTCTGATCCCGCTTAGGCGCTCTACACCTTTCGGGATATGCGCTCAGGTCTTTTACCAGAATCACAATCTTGTAGATCCCAGTTTCACTCAGTCCGGATTTTGCTCTAAGCATCGGCCCAAAAATCGGATTAGATTTTTGGAAAGAACGATGCGTAGACTCAGTAATTAGGAGCTTGCTTTGTCCACCCAAGAGAGCGCACGGCACTCTAAACAGCTTTGAAAAGGTCTTTTGGACTGACGGGTGAGCGCTTTGTTCAAGCCAAATCGCCTGTCTCGCCGACTTCGCGGCTTAACTTGAAAGTATAATCGGTCAAGCAGCTTGAGGGCGATTGACCTTGTTTCGTTTAGCCGGTATATCCCTCCCCGCTGTCCGTTTTTGGACCATGTCAGACTGCATTGGCAGTCGTGTGCGGGTGTGGTGGAACTGGTAGACGCGCCGGACTCAAAATCCGGTTCCGCAAGGAGTGTCGGTTCGATTCCGACCACCCGCACCATTTGTCCCACCACCCATTATTCACGCTGCTTCCAGCGCCTGTGCGAGATCTGCAATCAAATCATCCGGATGCTCAATGCCAATCGACAGACGGATCGTCGATTCAAGCACACCGATCTTCTCACGCACCTCAATCGGAACACCTGAATGCGTCATGGCTGCCGGGTGGCTTGCCAGCGATTCTGTTCCACCAAGGCTGACAGCGAGTTTGATGATCTGCAAAGCATTCAGGAAACGGAAAGCTGCCGCCTGCCCCCCTTTGATATCGAATGAGAAGGTGGAGCCTGCACCTGTGCACTGGCGTTTGAACAATTGTCCGACAGCGGATGCTTCATCTGAAAACGGCAGATAATGCAGCTTCTCGACTTTCGGGTGCTCGCGCAAGAACTCAGCGGTTGCAAGCGCATTCTTGTCAGCACGATCCATACGAATGCCGAGGGTTTCAAGCGAGCGCCCAAGCATCCAGCAGGAATGCGGATCAAGCTGCGTTCCAATCGCCCCACGCAACGCCTTCACCTGTTTGACCACGGCCTTGGCACCGAGAACAGCGCCAGCAATCAGATCGGAATGACCGCCGACATATTTCGTCAGCGAGTAAAGCGAGATATCTGCACCGTGTTCGAGCGGCTTCTGGAAAACAGGGCCCAGCAAAGTGTTATCGCAAACGATGACAGGGCGTAGCCCTTCCTGCTTTGCCGCAATCTTCTCGGCAACGCGCCGGATGGCTGCGATGTCGACCAGACTGTTGGTCGGATTGGCGGGCGTTTCAATCAAGATGACCGAGACGCGCCCCTTGTTTGTCGCTTCATCAGCGGCCTTTTCAATCAACGTCTCATGCACACCATCGGCAAACGCCACAGCCGCAACGTTGAAATTATGGAAAGTCTTCGCGAGCAATGTTTCGGTGCCGCCGTAAAGCGGCTGAGAATGCAGGATTACATCCCCGGGACGCGCGAAAGCAAACAAGGTTGTCGCAATTGCCGACATGCCGGACGAAAACAACGCGCAACTCTCGGTCCCTTCGTAGACAGCAAGGCGATCTTCCACGATCTCGCTGTTGGGGTGATTGAAGCGTGAATAGACAAGGCCCGCACCAACGCCCGCTGGCGGCTCTTTACGACCGGAAACGAAATCAAAGAAATCGCGCCCGTCTTCGGCAGTCTTAAAAACGAATGTTGAGGTCAGAAACACCGGCGGCTTGACCGCACCCTCGGAAAGTTCAGGATCATAGCCATAATTGAGCATCTGGGTTTCTGGATGAAGTACATGATTGCCGATGCTGGTCTTATTTGGACGAGGCGCGGTCATGTTTGTCTCCTGTAAAAGATCCTCCCGCTCAACAAAGTGAGCGGGAACAGCTTACCAGAGACGTTCGGGAATCTTCTTGCGTTGTTGACCGCTCAAGCGAGCGGCAACGAAAAATATTCCATCGATATCATCACGCAGATTGCGCGGCTTATTTAATCACCAGAACAGGAACAGCACTGAGCGACAACACTTCTGCTGCCTGACTGCCCAGAAGCAATTTGTTGACGCCACGACGACCATGCGATGCAATAACTATCAGATCACACTGCTTGTGCTTGGCCGCCTCGATAATCCCTTGTGCTGGTGACTGGTTCTCAATGTGCAGAACCTCGGCAGGAACATCCACGCTCTCGGCTTTTGCCTTAGCCTTTGCGAGAAGCTCGGCGGCAGCTTGGGTGATTGCCTCACGATACTCCTGAAAAGCTGCCGGGCTCGATGCCCATTCCGCAGCAACAACAATGCCATAGGACGGCAGAAGTTCGGTCACCGAAACAAACAACACCTTTGACCCAAGTTGCTTTGCAAGAGTAAGCCCCTGGTCCACGCCCTTATCGGCGAGTTCAGATCCATCGGTTGCGATCAAAATAGACTTATACACAGTTCGGACCTCCAGATTGTGATGGTCATCCGATCATGCCTGTCCTGACGGAAAGAGCATTGATGCGGATCAATGAAGCATTTGAGCCAAAAGTGCGAAGCGGTTCCGACGACTCAACCTTAACTGGGACCGCTCTAAGACAGCAAAAGCTTATAGACACGAGAAGCTTATCGAAAGATCGGGGACAAGGTTTCTGTGTCGGGAACGACCAATTTTTGCACAAATGATCGTGTACTCTGTTGATACCCAATTACTTGGAATTATCTACTAAGAACCAAATCTTTAAAGAATATAATTCTAATTTTATGCAATCCGAAGCATGGTCCCAGCTATGCTTTTGCGCCATTTCCTCATAAACTTCGCTTCAAACAGAAGGAGATTATTCCATGAGCAAGCCCCTTGGCGCAAAAGACGGTGAAACCGTAGGACGCGGTCGAATCTATGATTCCATTCTCGATACCATCGGCAATACGCCTCTGGTCCGTATCGACAAGTTCGCCAAGGAAAACGGCGTCGAAGCCAATCTTCTGGTGAAGCTGGAATTCTTCAACCCGTTGGCAAGCGTCAAGGATCGTATCGGTCTTGCGCTTATCGAAGCGCTTGAAGCGCAGGGCAAAGCTGTTCCTGGCAAGACCGTATTTGTAGAGCCAACCTCCGGCAACACCGGTATTGCACTTGCATTTGCTGCGGCTGCCAAGGGCTATCGCCTTGTGCTGACCATGCCTGAAACCATGTCGATCGAGCGTCGCAAGCTTCTCAAGTTGCTCGGTGCTGAACTCGTGCTGACAGAAGGCCCGAAAGGCATGAAGGGCGCTATCGCCAAGGCTGAGGAAATCGCAGAAGGCAATCCGAATGCGATCATTCCTCAGCAGTTCGAAAACCCGGCCAATCCCGCAATTCATCGCCGCACAACGGCTGAGGAAATCTGGAATGACACTAATGGCGAAGCTGACATTCTGATTTCCGGCATCGGCACCGGCGGCACTATTACCGGCGTCGGTCAGGTCATCAAGTCACGCAAGCCATCGTTCAAAGTGATCGCTGTTGAGCCTAAGGATTCCCCGGTTCTTTCAGGTGGCACACCCGGCCCGCACAAGATCCAGGGCATCGGCGCAGGCTTTGCACCAAAGACGCTCGACACCGAAATCTATGATGAAGTGGTGACTGTCTCCAACGAGGATTCCTTTGCCAATGCACGCCTGATTGCGCGTCTTGAAGGCATTCCTGTCGGCATCTCATCGGGTGCGGCGCTTACAGCCGCCATCGAAGTCGGCAAGCGCCCAGAAAACAAGGGCAAGAATATCGTCATCATCATTCCATCCTTTGCAGAACGCTATCTTTCGACAGCGCTGTTTGAAGGGTTGGAATAAGCGAGCGTCGGTTCGACAAAACAAAAAGCCAGAGCGGTCATCCGCTCTGGCTTTTCTGTTGCCTGAACTTAGCCATTTTCAACAAGAGCCTGACAGGCTTCGTCTCTGAAAATGAGAACCGAAGCTCAGTATTTAGTTTGCCGTGCGTGCCGCGCAAGCCGGACCCGGGCCGCGCATGTAATGGCGCTCGGGCCTGTAGCTCGGTGCGACGAACTCACGGATGACATTAACACTGTCACGTAGCTGAACGATAATGTTCATCGCCTTCACCTCATCAAGAATTTTCTGCTCGAAAGTGATGCTCGCCACGCAACCACGGGGGTCGAGTTGAATGCTTTTTAGCTTCCGAACATCTTAATGAAAACTTTAACGATTAAAGATGAATAACTCCTGAATCGTCAGAGTTAACAGTAAGTTAATGGTAACGATATTCAGGTTTTCCACAGGCGTGAGAAATTAGACACAATTAAAAAAGCCGGCGTGAATACACCGGCTTTGTCGGGAAAATATAGAGGGGTTAGCGCGTCGGAACCGGATGTTCGCCACGATAGTCATAGAAACCGCGGCCCGTCTTGCGACCAAGCCATCCCGCCTCAACATATTTGACCAAAAGCGGGCATGGGCGATACTTGGAGTCGGCCAGCCCGTCATGCAGAACCTGCATGATCGAAAGACACGTATCGAGACCGATGAAATCAGCAAGCTGCAACGGCCCCATAGGATGGTTGGCGCCAAGCTTCATCGCCGTATCGATGGCCTCGACACTGCCCACACCTTCATAAAGCGTGTAGATCGCCTCATTGATCATCGGCAGCAAAATACGATTAACGATGAAAGCCGGGAAATCTTCGGCAACCGTTACGGTCTTGCCGAGCGCCGTTACAAAATCCTTTGATTTGCGGAACGTATCTTCTTCAGTCGCAATACCGCGCACCAGCTCAACCAGCTTCATGAGCGGTACCGGATTCATGAAGTGAATACCGATGAAACGCTCCGGACGATCTGTGGTCGAAGCAAGTCGCGTGATGGAAATCGACGACGTGTTGGTTGCGACAATCGCTTCCGGGTTCAGGATCGGACAAAGCTGCGCGAAAATCTTGCGCTTGACGGTTTCGTCCTCTGTCGCCGCCTCGATGGCCAGATCGACACCCGCCAGATCTTCCATGGAATTCGCTGCGCGGATCAGCTTCATGGCATCGGCGCGCTGTTTTTCTTCCAGCTTACCGGATGACACCTGTCGCGCCATGTTGCCATTAACTGTGGCAATACCCTTTTCCAGCCGGTCCGCCGCCGCATCATGCAAAAGCACGTCGTATCCTGCCAACGCACACACATGGGCAATTCCGCTTCCCATCTGTCCTGCGCCAACAATGCCTACCGTCTTGATCGCCACAGTCTCAACTCCTTCATGCTCTCGCCCAATAGCGGAGATCTGCTTGAGTATATCCATTCTTCAAATACAGAGTACCTGTATCTGGGTCTTACCCGGCCGGCATGCGGCCCATGCCAAGCTTTGTATCTGACATCGCTTGAAAGCCCGGTTAACAAGACAGCTTGCCTGTCAAAATGCAATCCTAAACTTCAAGCCGAGTATTACGCAGCACTTATAAAGAACCCGCCCGAACGCCGGCAAAAAGTCGACGCAAAGGACGGGCAACAAATGAGCTAGTGGATTGAATTTGACGTTTGAAACAGCATGTGTGTCAGTCGGGTTTCAAACGTCAAATTCAATCCACTAGGCGGCAGATTTCCCTGCCGCCTTTCTTATGATCAGAGCGCTTTTTCGAGCTCCGGCAACACGGTGAAGAGATCCCCTACGAGGCCGTAATCGGCAACCTGGAAGATCGGAGCTTCCTCGTCCTTGTTGATCGCAACAATCACGCGGCTGTCTTTCATGCCTGCAAGATGCTGGATCGCGCCGGAAATACCAACTGCGATGTAAAGATCAGGTGCAACCACCTTGCCGGTCTGGCCAACCTGCCAGTCGTTTGGTGCATAGCCCGCATCAACTGCCGCACGGCTGGCACCAACCGCAGCACCAAGCTTGTCAGCAACAGGCAGGATCACTTCCTGGAATTTTTCCGATGAACCAAGTGCACGACCGCCCGAGATAATGATCTTGGCAGAGGTCAGCTCCGGACGATCACCACCCGAAAGCGCGTTCTCAACAAAGCTCGACAGTGCCGGATCGCTCGCAGCATTCACGCTTTCAACCGCAGCCGAACCACCTTCGCCGGTAGCCTGGAACGAAGCCGTACGAACGGTGATGACCTTCTTGGCATCAGTTGACTGCACAGTCTGGATTGCATTGCCTGCATAGATCGGACGCTTGAACGTATCAGCGGACACCACTTCCATGATTTCAGAAAGCTGCATCACATCGAGAAGTGCTGCAACGCGTGGAAGCACGTTCTTGGCCGAAGTGGTTGCTGGTGCGATGATCGTGTCGTACTGGCCTGCAAGTTCAACAATGAGTGCTGCCAATGGCTCAGCCAGACGGTTTTCCAGCGCATCGCTTTCAGCCAGCAGAACCTTGCGCACACCGGAAAGCTTTGCAGCTGCGTCAGCTGCAGCTTTCGCACCCTTGCCTGCAACCAGCACGTCCACATCGCCACCGATTTTACCGGCAGCCGTCAGTGCCTTTGCGGTCTGATCGGAAAGGCTTGCATTGTCATGTTCGGCAATAAGAAGAATAGCCATTTATCTTGTCCCTTCCGATTTCTTACAATACGCCATCGGCCTTGAGCTTCTCGACCAGTTCGGAAACCGAACCGACCTTGACGCCCGCCTTGCGGCCACCCGGTTCTTCAGTCTTCAAGACCTTAAGACGCGGCGCAATATCAGCACCGAAATCGGTAGGCGACTTTTCATCAAGTGGCTTCTTCTTGGCCTTCATGATGTTTGGCAGCGATGCATAACGCGGCTGGTTCAAACGAAGATCAACTGTCACAATGGCTGGAAGCTTCACATCAATGGTCTGAAGACCGCCGTCAACTTCGCGGGTCACCTTGGCCGAACCGTCACCCAGTTCAACTTTCGATGCAAAAGTTGCCTGGCTCCAGTTGAGAAGCGCCGAAAGCATCTGACCAGTCTGGTTGGCGTCGTCATCAATCGCCTGCTTGCCCAGGAACACGAGGTCTGGCTGTTCAGCCTCGACAACGCCCTTCAGCACCTTGGCAACACCAAGCGGCTCGACAGCTTCATCAACCTTGACCAGAATGGCACGATCCGCACCCATGGCAAGCGCCGTGCGCAGCGTTTCCTGTGCCTGTGCCGGGCCAACCGAAACCGCGATGATTTCCGTCACCTTGCCTGCTTCCTTAAGACGGATCGCTTCTTCAACTGCAATCTCGTCAAAAGGGTTCATCGACATCTTCACGTTCGATAGCTCAACGCCCGAACCATCACCCTTAACACGGATCTTTACGTTGTAATCTACAACCCGCTTTACTGCGACAAGGACTTTCATCCGCGATTACCTCTTCAATGACTTTTGCGGCACGACTATGCCGCCGTGAATCTTTGCCCGCATGTCAGAATCCGACATGAAAACGTTGCTGACAGAAACGCCGCGAAACCAGCACTCCCCCGCAACATCAGGAACCGGCACGAAACCTAAAGACGGTTGACGTGCACGTCAATCGCGGATGGGCGGCAATATCGATTTAAATGAATTTATTCTGACAGATAGTCATTCCGTTTTTGCACTAACGTTTGTCAGGTCTTGTCTTGTTCGTCTGATGCCCTTTGATACTTTTCTTTTGCGCGCGTCTCCTCGCATTTTCGTGGCGTTTACAAGCCCGGACTCATGCGCTAGGAGAGCCGTGTAAACATCCGGTCGCAGCCTACCCGGTCAAAACAAGGACTCAAACTATGAAGACGCTTGTCATCTGCTCCGGCGGATTGGACTCCGTTTCGCTTGCGCATAAAATCGCGGCGGAACATCAACTCACTGGCCTCATCTCCTTCGATTATGGCCAGCGGCACAAAAAAGAACTGAACTTTGCGGAAGCCTGCGCAAAGCGGCTCAACGTGCCCCATCAGATCATCGATATTCGCCCCATTGGCGCGAGCCTCACCGGTTCGGCCCTGACAGACGATATCGATGTGCCCGACGGTCATTATGCCGAGGAAACGATGAAAGTAACCGTCGTTCCCAACCGCAATGCCATCATGCTGGCCATCGCCTTCGGTGTGGCAGCAGCACAGAAAGCCGATGCCGTGGCGCTTGCCGTTCACGGTGGCGATCATTTTATCTATCCCGATTGTCGTCCGGGATTTATCGACGCTTTTCAGAGCATGCAAAACCATGCGCTGGAAGGTTATGCCGATATTCGGGTGCTTGCGCCCTATGTGCACAAGTCAAAAAGCGACATCGTTCTTGATGGTGCAAAATACAGGGCGCCATTTGAAGCGACATGGTCCTGCTATAAGGGCGGCGAGCATCATTGCGGGCGTTGCGGCACCTGTGTCGAACGTCGCGAGGCATTCCATCTGGCTTGCATCAACGACCCCACACACTATGAGGATGCCAACTTCTGGCGCGCAGCAATTGAGAAGAGGAACGGCTGATGTTTCGCATCACCAAGGAATTCCATTTCTCCGCTTCGCATCAATTGACCGAACTTCCTGCCGATCATCAATGTGCGCGGCTGCATGGGCACAACTACATCGTTGAAGTCGAACTCTCCGCCGCCGATCTCAACGCATATGGTTTTGTGCGCGATTATCACGAGTTGGCACCACTCAAGCGCTATATTGATGATGAACTCGATCACCGCCATCTCAATGATGTGCTCGGGCATCATCGTGTGACGGCGGAGTTTCTGGCGCGCCATCTTTACGACTGGTGCAAGGTCCGCTGGCAGGAAGTCACAGCTGTAAGGGTCAGCGAAACGCCAAAGACATGGGCAGAATATCGGCCCGGGTATCGGCCATGAAGACCGATACCGAAATCCGCATCAGCGAGATATTCGGTCCAACCATTCAGGGCGAAGGCTTGTTGAGCGGTGAACCGACTGTTTTCGTGCGCACGGGCGGCTGCGACTACCGCTGCGCATGGTGTGACAGTTTGCACGCTGTTGAAAGCCGCTTTCGCCATGACTGGAAACCGATGAGCGTTGACGCCATCTGGCATGAAGTGACGATACTTTCTGGAAAAAAGCCAATAACAGTGTCACTTTCCGGCGGCAACCCAGCCATCCAGCCTTTGGGACAGCTGATCGATCTTGGTCACGCACAGGGTTATCGCTTTGCACTCGAAACACAGGGATCGGTAGCAAAGGACTGGTTTTCCAGGCTCGATACGCTCGTTCTGAGCCCGAAACCGCCTTCAAGCGGCATGGAGACGGATTGGGATGCGCTTGCCGCTTCCATCGATGCGGCAGGCTCAAAGCCGAAGACTGTGCTTAAATTCGTTATCTTCGATGATGCGGATTATGCTTTTGCAAAAGCTGCATCGGCTCGTCATCCGCATTTGGCAGTTTATCTTCAACCAGGCAATCACACGCCGCCGCCGCCCGAGGATGACGATGCACGGATCGATATGGACGGCATCATGCGCCGCATGGAATGGCTGATCGACAAGGTGATGCAGGATCGCTGGTTCGAGGCGCACGTCCTGCCCCAGCTTCATGTATTGATCTGGGGCAACAAACGCGGCGTTTAAAAATCAGCGGTTAGCGCCGGGCACCCACAGCACATCACTCGCGCCGTTATCATTGACGGCGCGGGCGGCGACAAAGAGGAAATCGGAGAGGCGGTTGATATACTGCAGCGCTTCTTTCGAGACCACCTCGCCCTCAGTCTTTGCAAGCTGTACCATCAGCCTCTCAGCACGACGCGAAACGGTGCGTGCCAGATGCAGTGCCGCAGAAGCAGGCGAACCACCCGGCAGAATGAACGAACGCAGCGGAGGAATATCCGCATTCAGATAATCAATATCTGATTCAAGCCGTGTAACCTGCGATGCAGCGATACGCAGCGGCTCATAAGCAGGTGGCTGACCGTCATCGGGCGTTGAAAGATCGGCACCAAGATCGAACAGGTCATTCTGGATGCGCATAAGCATCACATCGATATGCCCATGCTCTGCACCAGTCGTATGAAGCCGAACCAGGCCAATACAGGCATTGGTTTCGTCAACCGTGCCGTAGGATTCAACGCGCAGATCGGATTTCAGCCTGCGCGGACCCGAGGTCAGGCCTGTTGTTCCATCATCGCCTGTGCGTGTATAAATTTTGTTGAGTTTGACCATTTTACTGCCCACTCGTCTGGCGCGCGAAATAAACGGCTGCGACGATCAGCACGATCGCGACGAACTGCAAAAAGACTCGCAGCTGCATCATTTTGTTGGAGAAGTTGCCGTCACCGCCGCGCATCATATTACGCAGGCCGATAATCAGCACAATTGCCACCGCGAACATGGCCACCATGGCCGCAGCCTTGAACAGAAAGTCCATTTATTTCTCTCCCATAATCCGCCATCTCTGTTTTTAAGATTGGGCTTGTTTGTTTCAAGACTGGTCGGACAGCATTCGATAGAGCCAGCGCGACGGCAGCAGGCGTCGTGCCAGAATACCCAGTTTCGCAGGTCGTGTAACCGCGTAATGCGGACGCGGCTTAGGCGCCTCCAAAGCATGCACAAGTACCGCGTAAACCGCCTCTGGGCCAAGCTTGTTTTTAGACTTCGTACCGCCTTCATCGAGTTTCGCCATCTGACGCTGATAAAGCTCGCGATGCACAGAATGCTCAAGATCGATATTGGCGCGCGCATGCATGGCTGCATTATAGGTGAACTGCGAGGCAATCGGCCCCGGTTCAATCATCGAAACCTCAATACCGGAGCCTTCCAGTTCCATCCGCTGCGCGAGCATCAAACCCTCAAGCGCAAATTTCGATGCCACATAAGCACCGCGCCATTTCATCGGCACAAGCCCAAGAATGGAAGAACAATGCACAATGCGGCCATACCCCTGTGCCCGCATCACTGGAACGATACGACGTGTCAGATCATGCCAGCCGAAGAAATTTGCTTCAAACTGCGCACGTAATGCTTCAACCGGCAGATCCTCAATTGCCCCCGGCTGCGCATAGGCACCATTGTTGAAAAGAGCGTCCAGCTTGCCATCCGTCGCACGCAAAACTTCATCGACCAGCACTTCAATCGACTGCGGCTCGGTGTAATCAAGATAGAAAGCCTCAAGCCCCTTGGCTGTGAGTGCCGCAATATCTTCATCCTTGCGTGCAGTCGCAAACACGCGCCATCCGGCCTTATGCAAAGCCTCGGCACAATAGGCACCGATACCGGAAGAGCAGCCGGTGACGATAATGCTGCGCTTTTCGCTCTCTGGAGCCATCAACCTGTTCCTCGCGGTCGCGTTTTCGCAACAGTGCTTGATTCGTGCCCGGTTTAAAATCGCTACAGCATCGGCCATAAAATCGGAATCAATTTTATGGAAGCACGATGCGTAGATTCAATAGCATAGAGCGACCTTTGTGAGCCCAAAGAGGGCGCGAGGCGCTCTATGCCCTTGCAATGTCGAATCTAATACTAGATTTAAGGGCGCTTGGGTCGTTTGTCGGTTTACCGAAGGGAAAAATCTGCGGATGCGAAAAATCAGACGTTTTATCCGTCAGATCACTTTCGATGTTTATGGGCATTTCAGCACAGACGATGGCTGGGCATTCGCCTCGCATATCGCCCTTTCAGGCCTTATGGCTCTGTTCCCGTTTCTGATCTTTGCAACCTCACTCGCCAGCTTTCTCGGCACTAAAGAATTCGCCAATACGGCGGTACACGTCGTTTTTGACATGTGGCCATCCAACATTGCCGGCCCTATCGCCAATGAGGTGACGAACGTTCTGACAGTGCAGCGCGGTGGATTGTTGACGGTCAGTGTGATCGCTGCTGCCTATTTTGCCTCTAATGGCGTGGAAGCACTGCGCATGTCACTCAATCGCGCCTATCGCGTAACTGACCAGCGCTCGATCATTTTCTGCCGCCTGCAAAGCCTGGGCTTTGTACTCCTTGGCACAATCAGTCTCATGGCGATCAGCTTTCTGCTGGTTCTGGCACCGCTGGCCGTGCGCCTTGCCGAGCAATGGTTTCCAGATATCGCACCCTTCACAGGCACGATTGCGATATGGCGCTATACGATTGCCGTGATTGTTCTGGTGCTTGCGCTCTTTATCGTGCACATCTGGTTGCCTGCCGGGCGCCGGCGTCTGAGCGACATTCTGCCGGGCATTGGGATCACACTCGTTGCATGGCTTGCTGCCGCAACCGCCTTCGCAAAGTATCTCGAAACATTTGCAAGCTACGTCACCACCTATGCGGGCCTTGCCTCGATCATGGTGGCGATCGTCTTTCTCTACATGCTCTCGGCCATCTTCATCATCGGCGCAGAAATCAATGCGGCGATCATGAATTTCCGCAAACGCGAGCAGCAGCCCGATCTTATCGACGCAAAGTAGTCAGAGCCACGCCGAGCGTGGTTACCACCATGCCTGCAATCTGGATCGGGCCAAGCGTTTCACCGAAAATCAGATAGGCCATGATCGCAGCCGTACCTGGTACGAGATAAAACAGCGATGCCACCTTCGACATGGCACCTTCGCGGATCATCACCAGAAGCGCCAGAATGGCACCTATGGAAATGGCAAGTGTCAGCCAGACCAACGCAAAGATAAGCTCCGGCGACCAGATCATAACGCGTGTTTCAAATGCGAAAGCCCCGATCGCGGTCAAAGCCGCTGCTGCGATATATTGCACAGCAGTGCCAGCCTTAAGATCTCCTGCGGTTCCAAAGCGCTTTTGCCAAACCGTACCTATGCTGATAGCCAGAACAGCCACAAAGGCCGCGAACAGGCTTTGCGGATCAACGCCATTACCGGCAGAAAACTTCGGCCAAACCACCATGGCAACGCCCAGAAAGCCAACGAGAAGGCCCAGCCATTGCCGCCCGCTCGCACGCTCTCCCAGAAGAAGCGCTGCAATCAGCGTGGTCAGCATGGGCTGCAGACCTGCAACAAGTCCGGACATGCCTGCGGGCAATCCGTGATGCACAGCCCAAAAAAGCGCTGAAAGATAAACGCCATGAATAAGGCAGCCGGTAATGGCGGCGTGCATCAAAACCTTGCCTCTTGGCCAGACGCTGTGGCTTGCCGATGCCCAGAGGATCATGATGGTGGCTGCAATGGAAAACCGCACCGCCATGAAACTGAACGGCTCCGCATAGGGCATTGAGAGCCCGGCACCGATAAAACCGGTAGCCCAGAGCAGGACAAACATGATGGGAAAAAAGCGGGTGGCCATGACAGAGTCTTTCTTGCTTGCGGCCTGCTCTAATCTGGTTGGAGCCATTGTGCCATCACATAAATCTGATTGCTGCGATCAATTTGCCAAATGCGTCTCATCGACTTATGAAACGGCATGGACGCTCAAAACGACACAATCCGCATTCTCGTTGATGCCGACGCCTGCCCGGTGAAGGCTGAAATCTATCGTGTTGCCGAACGCCATGGCTTGCCCGTGGTTCTCGTCGCCAACAGCTATATCGCCATCCCGCGCGACGCAGAACGCGTTGAGCGTGTGGTGGTTTCCGACAAGCTTGATGCAGCCGATGACTGGATTGCAGAAAATTCCCGACCGGGCACGGTTGTGATCACTGCGGATATCCCGCTCGCGAGCCGGTCGATTGCAATGGGTGCGGCGGTTATTGCGCCTAATGGAAAAGTGCACACGACAAGCACCATCGGCAATACGCTCGCCACACGTAACTTGATGGATTCGCTGCGTTCCGCAGGCGAAGTCACGCGTGGCCCGGCACCATTTTCTCCCAAAGACCGCTCGGCATTCCTGTCGGCACTTGAATTGGCAATCGTCCAGCTCAAGCGTTCGGGGTTCAAATCAGTTTGAGCGTATCGATGCGGTCGCAATGCCGGCACCGATTAACATCGTTCCACCAGCACGATTGAAGATGCGCAAGGCACGCTCATTTGCGAAAAAGCGTCGCGCACGCGTGGCGACCAGCGCATAAGCGAAGGCATTGAGGAAAGCGAGCACGAGAAACGTGCTTTCAAAAACCAGCATCTGCGTCATGAAATCACGATGCGGGCTTAAAAACTGTGGCAGAAACGCTACGAAAAACGTGATGCTTTTGGGATTAAGTGCTGTCACCAGCCAGGCATGAAGTAACATTTTTACCGGCTTCACCGCATCATGTCGCGCTTTGGCGTCCATGGTTCCGCCAGCGCGAAACAGCTTTATGCCGAGCCAGATGAGATAGGCAGCGCCAGCCCATTTGACGGCGGTAAAAATCGTGGCTGATGCTGCAAGCAATGCACCAACCCCCAGCATTGAAAGCGTCATAGCGGTGAAATCACCAAGAGCGACACCGATAGCCATAGGAAGTGCTGCTTTCCAGCCTTGCCCAAGCGCATAGGACACCACCAGCAAAACCGTGGGTCCCGGAATAATAAGAAGCACGACAGATGCGGCAGAAAATGCCAGCCAGACTTCAACGCTCATGAGCAACTTCCTCTCTCTTAAAAAGAGGAAGCCACTGAATGCGATACTTGTCTATCTAAAGTTTCTGTGCAGCCTCGATCAGCTTGATTGCGTCGGGACTATCCCAAGGCGCAGGCCCGTTCATGGAGGCAATCTGACAACCTTCCTTATCGACCAGCAGTGTCACCGGAAGACCAAATGCCAGATTCTTGCGCTTCAACTCATTGAAGCTCGACATGGTCGCGTCACGGTTCAGGCTCAGGCTCTTGATGCCGATCTCTTCAAGAAACTTTTTCGGCTTTTCATCGGAACCTGTATCGATATTGATGGCAACGACATCAAAATCGCTGCCGCCCTTTGCTGCCTGAAGATTGTCGAGTTCCGGCATTTCTTCACGGCATGGCGCGCACCACGTCGCCCACAGATTAACAAGAAGCGTTTTGCCCTTATAATCACCAAGCGTCATTTGTTTGCCGTCAGGTCCGGTGAAAGCGATATGGGCAACCGAAATCGGCTTTTCCGCCGCACGCATGGCAGCGACACTTCCAGTTGCGGCGGCATCAAGGCTCTTGAGCGAATCTGCTTTCAACGCACATTGTGCGGAAGCCTCATCACTTTGAGCAGAAACAGAGCTTGCGGCTGAAACATTGCTATCAGATGCATTGCCAGAAGGCCGTTCCATCACGTATACCGCCCCGATACCGGCAATGACACCGGCAAGAGCTGCAAGAAGGACGATCTTCCGATTTCCTGGCTTTGCCTTATCGTTGTTTTCTGCCATCTCGCGTCACTTTTCCTTAAGTCATGTATCCGAGGCATACGAGCATGAGCGAACAAAAATCAAGCAATCAGATGTGGGGCGGCCGTTTTGCCTCAGGACCCGATGCGATCATGGAAGAGATCAATGCATCGATCGGCTTTGACCGCAAGCTCTATGCGCAGGATATTCAGGGCTCGCTCGCCCATGCTGCCATGCTTGCAAAGACTGGCATCATTGCGGCAGACGACCATAAAAAGATTGAAGAAGGCCTGAAAACCATCCTCAAGGAAATCGAGGACGGCAAATTCACCTTCTCGCGCAAGCTTGAAGACATTCACATGAATATCGAAGCGCGCCTTGCCGATCTGATTGGCGCATCTGCAGGGCGTCTGCACACGGCTCGCTCCCGCAACGATCAGGTGGCGGTTGATTTCCGCCTCTGGGTCAAGCAGGAAATGCAGAAGACCGCTGTGGCTCTTAAAGGTCTGATCGAAGCTTTCCTTGAGCGTGCAGAAGAACATGCCGCAACCGTCATGCCGGGCTTCACGCATCTTCAGACAGCGCAGCCCGTGACTTTCGGTCATCATTGCATGGCCTATGTGGAAATGTTTGGTCGCGATTTATCCCGCGTGCGCGATGCGATTGAACGCATGGACGAATCGCCTTTGGGTGCGGCAGCGCTTGCTGGAACCGGCTTCCCGATTGATCGTCATATGACGGCGAAAGAACTCGGTTTCCGTGAGCCAACCCGCAACTCGCTCGATAGTGTTTCCGACCGTGACTACGCTCTGGAATTCCTGTCACTCGCAGCCATCTGCGCGGGTCACTTGTCACGCCTTGCCGAAGAAATCGTCATCTGGTCGACGCCACAGTTCAATTTCGTTCGCCTGTCCGACGCATTTTCGACCGGTTCTTCCATCATGCCGCAGAAGAAAAACCCGGACGCGGCCGAACTGGTCCGCGCCAAGACCGGCCGTATCAACGGCTCGCTTGTTGCACTTCTCACCATCATGAAGGGTCTGCCGCTCGCCTATTCCAAAGATATGCAGGAAGACAAGGAACAGGTTTTCGACGCTGCTGAAAATCTGGAACTCGCAATTGCTGCAATGAGTGGCATGGTGCGCGACCTGACCATCAATGTTGCAAGCATGAAGAAGGCCGCAGGCTCGGGTTATTCGACTGCAACCGATCTCGCAGACTGGCTGGTGCGAGAGCTTGGCCTTCCATTCCGCGATGCTCACCACGTCACGGGCCGCGCCGTGGCTCTGGCCGAAAGCAAAAAGGTCGATCTCTCGAAGCTTTCGCTTGAAGACCTGCAATCGATCAATCCGGGCATTACCGATGCGATCTTCGGTTATCTGACGGTTGAAAAGTCAGTCAAGAGCCGCCAGTCCTTCGGCGGAACCGCGCCCCAGGAAGTGCGCCGTCAGATCCGTTACTGGAAAAAGCGCATCACCAAGGCATAAGCGATACGATCTTAGTGACATCACTCTTGAAGGAGTGATTTCACTTTCAGATATTTTGGGTTAGACCTGACCCATAGTACAAATTCCGGGAACCAAAGCTGATGACAGGCCGCTCCGCCACTTCCTCCGTGCTTCTGATCGTAGCCCTTGCAGTCACACTTGCTGCTTGCGGACGCAAAGGCCCACTTGAGCCACCGCCTGCGCAGCTCATCACCAATGAACAGGGCCGCACAGTCGAGAAACCGAAGGAAGACAAGCCCTTCATCCTCGACAAAATTCTTTAGTTCACATTTCGATCTGATTTTTACAGATCGGCGCTCTAAAGTCTTTTACACGAAGCATAATTTTATCGATCCTCGTTTCACAGGGGTCCAATTATGCTCTAACCTCTGATCAAGCTGGGACTGTTTCCCGTGAATCATTTTGAATATCGCGACGGCGTTCTTCACGCTGAAAACGTAAGCCTGCCTGAAATCGCTAAAGAGGTCGGCACGCCTTTTTACGTCTATTCGCGCGCCACGATCGAGCGCCATTTCCGCGTCTTCAGCGAAGCCTTTGCGGATATGGAAACGCTGGTAACTTACGCGTTGAAGGCCAATTCGAATCTGGCTGTTCTCAAGACACTCGCCAAGCTCGGCGCCGGTGCTGACACGGTTTCGGAAGGCGAAATCCGCCGTGCCTTAGCTGCAGGTATTCCGGCCAACAAGATCGTGTTTTCCGGCGTTGG
Source organism: Ochrobactrum sp. AN78 (assembly GCF_029909885.1). Lineage (NCBI taxonomy): Bacteria > Pseudomonadati > Pseudomonadota > Alphaproteobacteria > Hyphomicrobiales > Brucellaceae > Ochrobactrum > Ochrobactrum sp. AN78. The sequence continues at coordinate 641,177 of NZ_JASAMU010000002.1, read as the reverse complement.
CAAAACGCCGCATGAAATGGATTTCGCGCTCGAAGCTGGCATCTATTGCTTCAATGTCGAGTCCGAACCTGAGCTGGAAATTCTTTCAGCGCGCGCCGTCAAGGCTGGCAAAATTGCATCTGTATCCTTGCGTATCAATCCGGATGTCGATGCCAAGACCCATGCAAAGATTTCGACCGGAAAGTCCGAAAACAAGTTCGGCATTCCACGCGTCAAAGCCCGTCAGGCCTATGCACGTGCTGCAAGCCTGCCCGGTATCGATGTGGTCGGCATCGATATGCATATCGGCAGCCAAATCATTGATCTCGAACCTTTCGACAATGCTTTTGCTCTGATGGCTCAGATAGTGAAAGAACTGCAGGCCGACGGTCATAATATTCGCCATGTCGATGTCGGTGGTGGTTTGGGCATTCCTTATCGCACCGATAACAACCCGCCGCCACTGCCGGTGGCCTATGCAGAAATCGTCGCAAAACATATCAAGCCGCTGGGCCTCAAAACCGTGTTTGAGCCGGGTCGACTGATTGTCGGCAATGCCGGTCTTCTGGTGACGGAGGTGATTTTCGTGAAGGAAGGCGATGCCAAGAACTTCGTGATCGTCGATGCGGCAATGAACGATCTCATTCGCCCGACCCTTTACGAAGCTTTCCACGACATCAAGCCAGTCAAAGAAACCAAGGATAACGCCCCACGCATTCGCGCCGACTTTGTCGGCCCTGTTTGCGAAACGGGCGATTATCTCGGCCTTGACCGTGAAGTGGCGAAGCCTGCTCCAGGAGATCTGATTGCTGTTTGCACGACGGGCGCCTATGGCGCAGTTCTGTCGAGCACCTACAACAGCCGCCTTCTGATCCCCGAAGTGCTGGTCGATGGTGATCGCTATCACGTCATTCGTCCACGCCGGACCTATGAAGAACTTCTTGCGCTCGATTCCGTGCCCGAGTGGCTATAAAATAGGGCTTAAGCCTCGTCTTTGCCATGATGCGTGTTATTCTATGAACAATCCATAGGCGTTACACGCATCAGAAAGTCCAGATGACACAGCAGAAAAAAAACAGCGAAGACTTGCCGATCCGCAAGCGCGATGCGTTTTTCCGCCTGTTTTCCGGCGAAGGTGCTGCTTTGCGCCGCCTTCACCTGAAAAGCTTTCTGACGATTAGCTTCGAGAGGCTCTGGCCTCTTTTGCTTCCCCTGATTCTGCTGATTGCCCTTTTTGCAAGCCTGAGCTGGTTTGGACTTTTTTCGCTGATGCCACGTTGGCTGCATATCGGCGTACTGGGGCTCTTTGCTCTAGCTGGTCTTGTTGCCCTTTATCTGCCTTTCCGTTTTCGCTTACCCAATGAAGACGACATCACGACTCGTATTGAGGACGTGAACGGTCTGATCCACGAGCCGCTGGCAGTCCAAACCGGACAAATGGCAACTGGCACCAACGATCCCTTTGCTGTCGCTCTCTGGCAGGAACACAAGCGCCGCATGGCTGAGCGCCTGAAAAACCTGCAATCAGGCTTACCACGTCCGCACATTCCAGAACGTGATCCATTTGCGCTCCGCGCTATTGTTGCTCTGCTGTTTGTGACCGCTTCCGCTTATAGCCTCAGCCCAAACAGCGGGCGCATTGCCGATGCGTTTCATATCCGCGCGGGTAGCCCTACAGCCGTTGCACGCGTCGACGCCTGGGTAACGCCGCCACGCTATACCGGCCGTGCGCCGGTGTTTCTGAGCACAACCATTGATGAAGCGAATGTCGGAAAACCGATCACCGTTCCGCAAGGCAGCATCGTCAATATCCGCGTTATTGGCGGCAGTTCGGAACGATTGACCACAACGGATTCCACCGGCCATCGCAGCGAGATACAACCCGTCGCACCTCAGAACGAGCCTAAAGAGGGCGAGACGGTTGCGACAGAGCAGCAGGCACTTGTCGATGGCAGCCGCAACTTCCGCTATGATTTGCAACAGGACCAGACGCTGAGCTTATCCGGCACCGATGCGCGCTGGACCTTTGCAGTCACACCAGACAATGCGCCGACCATTCGGTTTACCAAAGAACCGGGCCATGCGCTAAATGGCACGTTGCAGCTTTCCTATGAAATCACCGACGATTACGGTCCGGCCAAAGCCTATGGTGAAATCGTTCCTCTCGATATGGATCACGAAGACGAGGAAGTCGCCCCTCTCTACGATGCGCCGGATCTGCCGCTCGCATTACCGCGTCGCGGAACGAAAGAAGCAACCACTGCCAAAGATCTAACCGAGCATCCGTGGGCTGGTCAGGAAGTGGCACTCACGCTTGTTGTGACAGATGCAAACGGCAAGTCTGGTCGCAGTGAAACCAAGATCATGAAACTGCCGGAGCGCCCCTTCTCCAATCCGCTTGCAAAAGCTGTTGTGGAGCAACGGCGCATACTCGCATTCGATGGTACCCAGCGTGACCATGTCCGGGACATGCTTTCGGCCCTCATGCTGCGCCCCGAAGAAACGATCAAGAACAGCGCCCATTTTCTGGGTCTTGTGACGATCGGCACGCGACTTCGTTTTGCGACTGGCGACGATGCGCTGCGCGATACAGCGGATTATATGTGGCAGGTGGCACTTGGCATTGAAGACGGCAATTTGTCGGCAGCTGAGAAGCGTCTGCGCCAGGCACAGGAAGCGCTGCGCAATGCGCTGCAGAATGGCGCTTCGCAGGAAGAAATTGCTAAACTTTCCGCAGAACTGCGCAAGGCAATGCAGGATTTCCTGCGTGAATTTGCCCAGCGTCAACAGCAGAATCCCAATGCTCGCAATGCGCCTCTCGATCCAAATGCACGTGTGCTGACCGAAAAAGATTTGCAGCGCATGATGGATCAGATTGAAAATCTGGCACGTCAGGGATCGCGCGATCAGGCGGAACAGCTTCTGTCGCAGTTGCAGGATATGATGAATAATCTGCAACAGGGCCAGCCGGGGCAACCGAGCCAGCAAGGCCAGGGTCAGGGGCAGGCCAATCAGATGCAGCAGCAGATGAACAAGCTCGGCGATCTGATGCGGCGCCAGCAGCAGATGATGAACGAGACTTTCAATCTCGATCAGAAGATGCAGCAGCAGTATAACAACAGCGAAGGCGAGTTTGGCGACGAAGACCAGATGCCGGGCGATGATGGCACGATGGGGCGCGGTGAATCACAACAAGGTGAATCACAGCAGGGCGAATCGCAGCAAAATGGCCAGCAGGGCGGAACACCGTCCGAAATGGCGGAGGCCATGCGCAAGCTTCAACAGCAGCAGCAACAGCTCCAGCAGGAATTGCAGAAGTTCAATGAAGACCTCAAAGGCATGGGCATAGATCCTAATCAGGATTTCTCCGACGCGGGGAAATCGATGGGCAACGCCGCCGATGCGCTTGGCCGTAGCGAAGGCTCGGAAGCGAGCGATCAGCAGGGCAGCGCGCTCGATGCTCTACGCCGGGGTGGCCGCGACATGATGCAAAAAATGCAGCAAGCCATGGGTCAGGAGGGTCAGGGACAAAGCGGGCAGAATGGCCAGAACGGTCGCGATCCGCTTGGCCGCCAGCAAGGCAATGGCATGTCAGACGAAGATGGTGTCAAGATTCCGGGTGAAATCGATATCCAGCGCGCCCGTGAAATTCTCGATGAAATCCGCCGCAAGCTTGGCAATGCACTGACGCCACAGATGGAGAAGGAATATCTCCAGCGCCTCTTGCAGTTCGACTAGAGCGCATCCCGAAAAGTGTGAAACGGTTTTCGGACAAAGATGCGCGTTAAAACATATATTAGAGCCAAAAGTGCGAAGCGGTTCTGCGTAAAAATGCACGTGAATATCGCGGTCATTCCTTCACATGGCCCACATAGGGCAGCTGCCGGAATGAATGCGCTACGTCCATACCGTAGCCGACGACAAAATAGTCGGGGCATTCAAAGGCAACAAAATCCGCATTGAGATCAACCTTGCGACGCACGCTTTTGTCGAGCAACACAGCAATGCTGACGCTGCGCGCACCGCGCTCTAGCATCAGTTCACGCACGAATTTGAGCGTCTTGCCCGATTCGAGAATATCGTCGATCAGCAGCACATCGCGATCATGCACATCGCTGTCGATGTCGCGCAACAGGCGCACTTCGGTGCTGGTCGTGCCCTTGCCGTAGCTTGAAACGGTGATGAATTCGACATCCGGTTCAACTCCGGCATCGTGCATCGCACGAATGAGATCAGCTGCGAAAATGAACGAGCCTTTAAGGATCGAAATCGTTAGCAGATTATGAAACTTGTGGCCGGCGATATCCTTCGCAAGCTCGAGATTGCGCGCGGCAATTTCTTCCGAGCTGAACAACACATCGATTGTTTTGCCGCCGACTTCAGGCATCTACCGCTTCTCCTGCTAAATAAGCCTAACATAGCTTTGAAAGGCACGCTCTATATCATGCTTTCAGAGAAATGCATCATTTTGGATTGTACCCTTCCAGAACAATCAAACGAAGCATAAGCATTTGCCATTTCATTGATTTGTTATAGCGTGGCCATCATGCATCCAGACATTATCGAACTGCGCTCCTTTTACGATACAACGCTTGGCCATCTGACCGAGCGATCCATCCGCATGGCGCTGGCCGCACTTTGGGGACGTGTGCCGGGTGAGCGGCTTATTGGCCTTGGTTATAGCCTGCCCTATCTGGATCGTTTCAGCACTGATACGGAACGCAGCTTTGCCTTCATGCCTGCCGGGCAAGGCGCGATAGCCTGGCCCTCCTCGGAAAAATCGACAACGGCTTTGGTTTTTGATGAAGAACTGCCTTTGCCTGATTCCTCCATCGACCGCATTCTGATGGTCCACGCTCTGGAGTATGCAGAAAATGCCGCTGAAACACTTAAAGAGATGTGGCGGGTGCTTGCACCCAACGGCAGGTTGGTGATCGTGGTGCCAAACCGGCGTGGCGTCTGGGCACGTCTTGACCGAACACCGTTTGGTAGCGGTCGCCCCTATAGCCGCACACAGCTGACGGCCTTGCTGCGCGAAGCCAACTTCACCGTGAACACCATCAGCAATGCGCTGCACTTTCCACCTGTAAAGCGTCGATGGATGATGCGCCCCTGTATGGCGATTGAAGGTTTGGGGCGGAAGCTCTGGCCGCTTTTTTCAGGCGTTCTGGTGGTGGAGGCACAGAAGCGGCTCTATCAGGGCCTGCCCGTCGCCCAGCGCTCTTCACGGCGTGTCTTTATGCCTGTGCTTGCACCGCATGGCTCGCCGGTCAGCGGCTTGAGAAAAGCCTCATCAAAAGAACTCAAAAAATAACTCTGCAGCCTTTCGAGCCAAGGTTTTTCTCGACTTGAACGCGGCGGCGGTTTATGCCCGCTGCGTAACCTTAAACACAGTCCTTTTGGCGGAGCCAAAATCATGACCAATATGCAGAACCTCTCCCGTCCCCAGCCCAAGGCAGGCCTGCTCGATATCGCAGCCTATGTGCCCGGCAAGGAACATGTTGAAGGCGTCGCAAAGGTCTATAAGCTCTCATCCAACGAGACCCCCATCGGCCCCAGCCCACATGCGGTCGAGGCCTATCGACACTGGGCCGAGCATCTCGCGGCATATCCCGACGGTCAGGCCATAGCGCTGCGTGAAGCAATCGCTGAATCTCAGGGCCTCAACATCGGCAACATCATCTGCGGCAATGGTTCGGATGAACTACTCGGCCTCATCTGTCAGACCTATCTGGCACCGGGCGATGAAGCGATCATCACTGAACATGGCTTTGCGGTCTATAAGATCCAGACGCTGGGCGCAGGCGCAACACCTGTAACCGTCAGGGAAAAGGACGAACGCATCGATGTCGATGCTATCCTTGCTGGTGTTACACCGCGCACCAAGATCGTGTTCATCGCCAATCCAGCAAACCCGACCGGCACCTATCTGCCGTTTGAGGAAGTGCGTCGCCTCCATGCTGGTCTGCCAAAGCACGTCCTGCTGGTCCTTGATGCTGCTTATGCTGAATATGTGCGCCGCAACGATTACGAATCCGGCCTTGAACTGGTTTCGTCCAACGAAAACGTCGTAATGACCCGTACCTTCTCGAAGATTCATGGTCTGCCGGGTCTGCGCATCGGCTGGATGTATGCACCACTGCACGTCATTGATGCAGTCAACCGCATACGCGGCCCGTTCAACATGAACTCGGCGGCGATTGCTGCAGGTGCTGCCGCAATCCGCGACCGCGCCCATGTCGTGAACTCGGTTGAATATAACGAGAAGTGGCTGTCGTGGCTAACCGATGAATTCACCAAGCTTGGGCTTCGTGTCACGCCATCGGTAACGAACTTCCTTCTCATGCACTTCCCCGACGATGCTGACCATTCGGCAGACAAGGCGGATGAATGGCTTTCCAGGCGCGGCTATATCCTGCGTCGTGTCGGCGGCTATGGCTTCCCGAATGCGCTGCGCATGACGGTGGGCACTGAAGAAGCCAATCGTGGCGTTGTGGACGCTCTTACCGAGTTTTTGAAATAAGACGATGTCCACAATCCATTTTGATAAAGTCGCGCTCATCGGTATCGGCCTTATAGGCTCATCGTTGGCGCGCGTTATCCGTCGCGAAGGCTTGGCCAGTCATATCGCCATCGCCACGCGCAGTGCCGAAACATTGAAGCGCGCCGAGGAACTAAACCTCGGCGACAGCTATTCAACCGATAGTGCGGAAGCAGTCAAAGATGCCGATCTGGTCATCGTGTCGGTGCCGGTCGGCTCGTCTGGCACAGTTGCCAAGCAGATTGCAGGCAACCTGAAGCCAGGCGCTATCGTCACCGATGTCGGCTCGACCAAAGCATCGGTCATTGCGCAGATGCAGCCGGTGCTGCCGGAGAATGTGCATTTCATTCCGGGCCATCCACTGGCAGGAACTGAATATTCGGGCCCTGATGCAGGCTTTGCTGAGCTGTTCACCAATCGCTGGTGCATTCTTACGCCCTTGCCCGACACCGATCAGGCAGCCATCGATAAGCTTTCTGCCTTCTGGACAGCTTGCGGTTCGCGTCTTGATCAGATGGACCCACAGCATCACGATCTGGTGCTGGCCATCGTCTCGCACCTGCCGCATATCATCGCCTATAATATCGTCGGCACAGCCAGCGATCTGGAACAGGTGACGAAATCAGAAGTCATCAAATATTCGGCTTCCGGTTTCCGTGATTTCACGCGTCTGGCTGCTTCCGATCCAACCATGTGGCGTGATGTCTGCCTGCACAACAAGGACGCGATTCTTGAAATGCTGGCACGGTTCTCGGAAGATCTGGCATCCCTGCAGCGCTCAATCCGCTGGGGCGACGGCGAGGCTCTGTTTGACCTCTTCACCCGCACGCGTGCTGTGCGTCGTGGCATTATCGACGCGGGTCAGGAAGTCGATGCGCCGGACTTCGGTCGTCAGGCAGCCGCACATCCAAGCGAACAGAAGTAGGAACTAGTGGTCTGATTCCGACATTTGCATCCCTCGGATACAGGCATCGGACAAATGTCGGAATCAAGAAGACCACTAGCAAGTTTATGAATCTAGTGGATTTTTCGAATTTGACGTTTGAAACAGCGTATGTGTCAGTTGGGATTCAAACGTCAAATTCAATCCACTGGGCTTTATAGGCTGGGCACTCGGCCGAGCGGAATAAATCCAGCACTAGCTCTTCCCTTTCGAACGGCAATCTCAATAACGGGATTGCCGTTTTCGTCTTTCGGCATAGCGGAAAGAGCAAAAAGAACGGTGGCGATATTGCCGCCCTGCTCAGGGAAAACCGTCTGTCCAGCCTGTGCGAAGGATTGCGGATTGATCATCGTAACCTTCAGGTCCGCATCAATCTCCCCTTCCATATCGACCGAAAACGGACCCGCGACCGAAAGCACTGCCCCGTTTGGCATAGACAGGAATGCTTGATTGATCACACCGTTATGACCGCGCATCCGTTCATTGAATTGCGAAGGGCTCGGCGCGAGGAAGGTTGCAGCATCGGCAATCTCTATATCGACCAGTCCGTCAATCTCGGGGCTTTTGGCATTGCCAATCACATAAGGTTCAAGCTTTAGGGCTGCAAAGCGTCCATTGATCTTGAGTTGATCGTCTTCGCTGCTCATGCGGAAGTTCATCTGCTCAAGCTTGCTGACCAGCTCTGTAGTTGTCGTTTCCGTGCGCACACCGACGCTGACGTCCCGCGCATTCAACTCGATCTCGGTCGGAAATGGACGTGCGAGACGCGTGTTGGAGGTGAACTTGCTCCAGTTGACCTCAAGAGGCTGGATACCGGGAAACTCGACAAAGGCCGGGCCAGATAATTCGTTGCTCAGCGAACGTGGTGCATAAACCGGAGAACCCGACGTAAAGCGGCCTGCACGCAGCGACATGCCTTCGGAAGGCTTTCGCCATGAAATGCTGGCGCAAACCACATTTACGCGCAGCGGATAACCGCCGGTATGCAGGTTTTCGCATTGAACACCGATCCCTTGCGATGCAAGCTTAGCCATATCGGCCTTAGCGCGCGCTTCGACCTTGTCCGCGACGTAGAACCAGCCCGCCGTATAGGCTGCAATAAGCACCAGAGCGATAACCGCGATGGTAATTGGGCGCTTTCTGGATTTCATGGGTTCAATTCCAGCATGCGCCATTGAAAAAGCCTCTTTCAATCAGATACTTGGTTGCGTTGACAAAGCACGGGGCATTTTCGGGCCCAAACCATCATCATCTGTTCTGCTGTCCCCAACAGGTGGCTATATTATGGCAGGATTGAGTCTTGTGAAGTTCCGTCGATCAAAAAATGCGGGATATCCTGAGATTACCGATAAAAACTCGCCATAATTGAACATATATTGATTCCCATCATGACAAGGCGCACTGACGATCAGCGAATGAACGACTTCTGGGTATTCGGTTACGGCTCACTCATGTGGCGGCCCGGTTTTGCCCATGTCGAAACCATGCGCGCGCGCCTGCATGGATATCGTCGCAGCCTTTGTATTTATTCCCATGTCCATCGCGGAACGCCTGACCATCCTGGCCTTGTGCTGGGTCTGGACGCTGGCGGCTCCTGCCTCGGCATCGCCTTCCGTGTACCCGGCGATATGACAGACGAAGTCATGGTCTATTTGCGCGAACGCGAAATGTCCAACCAGGTCTATCACGAAAAATGGCTTCGCCTTCGGCTAGCGGACGGGCGCAATGTGCAGGCTGTAACCTATGTCGCCGACCGACGGCATATCCAATATGCCGGTTCGCTCAAAGCCGAGGATGCTGCAGCAATCGTTGCTTCCGCACAGGGCGATTCCGGTGCCAATGTTGACTATGTTTCCAACACGCTTGAGCATCTGCGCAATATGCGTGTGCGGGATCATGCGCTTGAACATGTCAACGATCTGATCTGCAACAAAGTGAACAGGCAAAAGCACGACGCAGCCTGATCAACTCTGTCTGGATCGACGAAAGTGATCGACCAGTGCCTCTTTGCCGTTCACGATCATGATGCCTGTTATCACAAATACCGTGCCCACCACGAAACTGATTTCAATCGGCTCACCCAAAATGATCGCGCCAAAGATCACCCCGAAAATGGGTGTCATGAAGGAGAGCGAACCCAGTTGGGATGCGCGGTAAATCCGCAAGAGCTGAAACCAGATCAGAAACACCGCAAAAGACACAATGACGGACTGAAACGCGAAGCTGCCCATCAGCATAGTGGTCCAGTTGATCTTCACTTGCCCCATGAGGAATGCGGCAACCGACAGGGTCACGAAGGCGGTTAGAAGCTGATAGAGCAAGGTCTGCTTCGCTGGCAGTGCTGCAAGACGTGAACCACGCACCACAACAGTCGTTGCGCCCCACGCCACCCCCGCGAGCAGGCAAAGCCCATCGCCAATAACCATGGCGTGGAAATCACCATGGACGGCCTCACCACGAACAAGGAATGCTATCGCGATGCCTGCAAAGGCAATGCCGATGCCGCCCCATTGTATGGTCGTCAGGCGCTCTGATGGCACCAGAAGATGCAAACCGAGTGCCGCGAAGAGTGGTGCCGTATAAAGCAAAACCACGGCATGAGCGGCTGAGGTTAGTCGCAACCCCTCACCTAGAAACAGATATTCAAGCGCAAACAGCAAACCGACCAGCAGACCCGGTTTCCAGATCCCATTGGTAATGGTCAATGTTTCACGCCGCGCGATCATAATAGCGGCGATTAATGTAGCCCCTACGCCCGACCGCAGCGCGATCTGGAACAATGGCGAAATATCCGCAGCCGTCAATTTCAACAGCACCTGCTGCAAGCCGAGGCTGATACCAACAAGAAGCATCATTCCAAACGCGTGCGTGTCGACGGGCTTACGCTCCATTGTCCGAATCCTCGTGATTAATCCGAACAATGGGTGTACGCTTGTCATGTATAGAGCATATAGCTTGAAACTGACAAACCTTAGCGCAGGATTGCCATAATGGCGGTATTAGCTCTCGAAGCCACGCATCAACCTCCCTTTACGGAAACCTTGCCGGAGCGACTGTTCTTTCGCACAGCCTGCATGCCGCCGGCTGCTCGCTATCCCATGCATCGCCACGATTGGGGAGAGTTCGTCTATTCCTTCACTGGTGTAATGGAAGTGCGTATTGGCGACAGCCATCTGCTTGCCCCGCCGCAATATGGAATATGGCTTCCACCGCATATCGAGCATCAAGGGCTCAATCGTCAGGAAGTATGCTACTGCTCGCTCTATGTGACCGAAGAGCTTTGCGCCGATCTTCCAGCCAAGGCCTGCGCGCTCAACCTCAATCCACTGATCCGCACTTTGCTTGAACATCTGCGTATGAAGAAGCCATCGCAACCACAGCAACCGCAGGAAACACGACTGCTGCATACGCTGCTCGACCAGCTGGCGATTGCTCCATGTGCGGGTTCCTATCTGCCTTCGAGCACGGACCCAGCCCTCCAAAAGATATTGTCGATCCTTGAAGATGATCCAAGTGACAATCGCACCCTTCACACTCTTGCGAAGATCGCCAATACGTCCGAAAGAACACTGATGCGTCGCTGCAAACAGGAGCTGGGCATGAGCTTCCCTGAATGGAAACAGCGTTTAAGGACGTTGAAAGCCATGCCGCTGCTCGAAAAGGGGGCAAAAGTCGAACATGTGGCGCTTGACCTTGGCTATGCCAGCGCATCGGCTTTCATCGCCATGTTCCGCAAATTGATGGGTATCACCCCCGACGAATATCGCAGGCAAATCGGTGCCTGAACGGACATAGCGAAAAACTCTAGCGGCAACTGTAGCAAACTGCCCCTGATTTCTCCTGTAAGCAGACAGGAGATATTAAAGTTGCATTGCTTGCACGGCTTGCCCTTGTTCTTGCCCAAAGCAACCGCTACATCTCGGCTAAAGCATCGCTCCGGAGCCTGACTGGATTAGGACAGCACGATGCAAAGATTCAAAGGGTTGGAGCGGTTTTCCTGGGTCAGTTTAAGATCTGTGCCGCTCCGATTGCCAAGGAGACCTTTATGATCGCATTGTTTCGCACCATTGATCTGGCGCTCGATATCTATACTTGGATTATTATCGCTAGTGCCGTTTTCTCATGGCTCTATGCGTTCAACGTCGTCAATTCTTCCAACCGTTTCGTGGCTTCGATCGGCGAGTTTCTTTACAAGGTAACTGAACCGGTCCTGCGCCCGCTCCGCAATATCCTGCCCAATCTCGGCGGCATCGATATTTCGCCTATCGTCGTCCTGCTGATTATCTTCTTCATCCGTCAGTTCATGTGGACGACGCTGCTTCCTGCGCTTCTGTAAGAAGCCCATACCTAACCAGACAAACAAAAACGCCCGGACTTTCATCCGGGCGTTTTTGTTTAAACATATAAGGCAGATTACTTGACCTTGGCGCGTTCAATCGCTTCAACGATGAACTTGCGTGCGTAATCTTCATCGCCCCAGTCACCGATCTTAACCCACTTGCCGGGTTCCAGATCCTTGTAGTGCTCAAAGAAGTGCGCGATCTGCTTCAAGGTGATTTCCGGAAGATCGGAATAATCATGTACCTTTGCATAACGCTGAGTCAGGTTTGGCGAAGGAACTGCAATGATCTTCTCATCCTTGCCGGAATTGTCTTCCATGACCAGAACGCCGATTGGGCGAACATTGATCACGCAGCCAGGAACCAGCGGACGGGTGTTGCAAACCAGAACGTCAATCGGGTCGCCATCTTCCGAAAGTGTGTGCGGCACGAAGCCGTAATTACCCGGATAGGTCATAGGAGTGTAGAGGAAGCGGTCCACAATCAGGGCGCCAGCCTTCTTGTCCATCTCGTACTTGATCGGCTGTCCACCGACCGGCACTTCGATAATAACGTTGACGTCTTCTGGCGGATTGTTGCCGATGGAGATAGCATCAATATTCATGATGGGTCCTTTCGTGTCGCGCTCTGATAACGGGTTTCATGTTTCCGCGCAAGAAAAACGAAAGTTCAACAAAACGCGACGAATTGTCGTTCTCTTGAATGGAATAGAGCGCGATCAGGTTATTTGTTCGTTTTAGTGATTATTCACCCAGTTCTTTCAGCCGTTGAACAGCTGTTGGTGGCATGGGCGGTGCGTTGGTGTCACGACTTGCTGCTACCAGAAGTTCGTCACAGGCCGTTTCCGTTGTATCGATCAAGCGACGTAAGAATTCTTCCTTTTCGAGTCCTGCCGGAATAAGCGGCAGCACACGGCAACGAATAGTTCCCGGAAAACGCAGGAACTTACGACGTGGCCAGTAAAGCCCGGCATTGTGCGCTATCGGCAGAACCGGAAGGTTCAGCGCTTCATAGAGATGCACGATGCCATATTTATACTGCGGTGGTGCGCCCGGCGAACGGCGCGTTCCTTCAGGATAGATGAGAATCTGCCGACCTTCGGCAATGGCCTTCTGCGCGCCTTTCGTAATGGAATGCAGCGCCTTGACGCGCGACCCGCGATCAACTGGGATCATTTCCATCTTCGCGACATACCAGCCAAAGAGCGGTATCCGCATCAGCTCACGCTTGAGGATCAAAACCGGATCATCGAGCTGCGGCAAAAAAGCATAAGTGTCCCAGGCCGACTGATGCTTGGGCGCCACGATATAAGCACCCTCAGGAATATTCTCTAGGCCCTCAATCACATAATCGGTGCCTGCAATGTATTTCTGAAGCCACAAGTTAACCCGTGCCCAGGTTTTGGGAACAATCCAGGCCTTCTTGCGGGGAAGCAGAAAATAGAACGGCGTATAGAGGATCATTTGCACGAGAGTGCCGATGTAGAAGGCGATATTGAACAGAATGGAGCGCAGATAGAGAAGCATCGTATCGGCGAAAACCTTGGTTATGCCTGTTCAACGCATCAGTTTGAGGCGAATAGATCAGGTAAAAGAAACTGGGAGCTTTTCCAAGAAAGCAGCGGCACCGATATATCAGGAAGCTGAGCATTTTCCATAAGGAAATCTCAACGCCCGACGATCAATTCAGCGTCACTTTATTAGGAGGATTCGAATGTGCTTCCGAAAATCTTGGCTCCCCCAACGCGAAGAGCAGCCCCCAGATATTTGACATATTCAATGAAAAGAACCCTGAGCGTATCGCCTTCTGCCACCCAGCTATGAGCGCGCTTTTCGCCATTCACCACAGGATAAGGCACAAATTCTACATCCTGCATCCGGTATGACATCTCAAGAATGCTGCGCGGGATATGGTAATTATTGGTAACGACGATCACACGATGATAGTTGTTTGCGCGGATCCAGCGTTCGCTTTCAGTCGCATTTCCCACTGTATTGAGCGCGGAACGGTCAAGATCGACGCAACAGTCGAACAGGCTTTGTTCGGTATGTGTGGCACGTTGTAGCGATTTTTCCGTGGTGGACGGATGAACGCCACTGATCAACAAACGCTTGCCCTGTTTTCCTTTTAGAAGATCAAGCGCTGCCTGTATGCGTGACTGTCCGCCTGTCAGCACGACAATCGCGTCAGCAGGCTCACCCAACACAGGCGACTGCATACTGGTTACCTTCTCGCTGAAGGCCACAAAGCCAATCAGAAAGGCGACAAGAGCCAGAAAAAGCACAATGGAAATAGGCTGGAGTCGTCGAAATACACGCATTAGGACAGACCATATGAATTTACCAACGACCAAGGCAAGCAGGGATGGCGAAAGTACCGACGGCGCATCCGTTGTGCGGCTGCGGCGCCACACCACAGCGCCAATATGCGCTTCGGCCTTTGCTTCTCTGCCTGCCACTGCATCAACGCTTTCCGAACGCCCCGCCGATACCGTTTGCTGAACCTTGCGTTCACTCACCTTGTTATCATAGCCATCATTGCGGCGATAACTCGGAAAGTTGCCGGAAATTCGTGATTTCCGATCGGTATTAGCAAATAAAGCGGTCATTCGGCCCGTACTCCCGGGCCATCCATCGTAGAAAGCTGGCGAATAACCGTCAGACGGCTTGTGAGCATCGTCAGCACACTCACCAGAATGATGATCGCAGCCGCGCCAATATAGCCGTCACGTCCAATGGCAAAATTGCCAAACATCGCAGCGGCCTGATCCGCAGCCGGTGTCCCCATATGTCGCGACGCCCACCATGAGAAGACGAAAAACACAAACATGGCAGCCATGCCACCAAACAGCGCGCCTTTAAGAGCTGTGCGGAAGAAATGCCATTCAAATTCGCGCGCGACGAATTTCGATTCTGCGCCAATGAAATGAAGAACCTCGATGATATGACCGTTACCGGACATGGCGCCCCGGGTGGCAAAGATAACTGTCAGAACGGTTGCTGCCACCACAAGCGACAAGACGCCTGTACCAATCAGCACCGTCGTATTGGCCATCGAAACAAGTCTGTCGACCCATGTGCGATGGTCGTCAAAACTTGCGCTCGGAATGGCGCGGGTAATTTCAGCGCGCATGGTTTCAAAATCGGGCGGTGTGTTCTCGTCGATGGTGACAACGACCAGACGCGGAACCGGCAATTCATCAATGTTAAGCCCACTGCCAAGCCATGGCTCAAGCAAGCGAGCGGTCGCATCCTTGTCGATGATGCTGGTATCTTTCACACCCGCAAAGCCGCGCGCAATGCCGCTCGCGTCCTGCAGTGCCTTGTCCATATCAAGTCCGTCAACCGGACGGATTTGGATGGTCGCCTCGCGCGCAATCTGGCTTTGCCATTGTGCCGCCGAAGCACGCACCAAAGTCACGCCACCAAGGGTGAGGCAGGCAAGAAATGTCATGATCGCAATCACAATCACCAGCGCCGTACCCGTCACGCTTCCATCAGGCACGATTGGACTTGGACCTTGCCGCTTCCTGCGCTTACCGATGCGGACCATCAGCATATCCTTGAGGTCTTCAAAGCGTATGTACAGGTCGTCCATGACCTTCCGGAGAGCTCTTTGCCAGTCTTTGTCAGCTTCAATCATAGATGTCGAGCCGCCCATGTTCGAGGACCATGCGCCGTGCATTGACCTGGTCCATCAAGGAAAGATCATGCGTCGCAATGATGACAGCGGTGCCTGAGCGGTTAAGCTCGGCAAAAAGCCGCAACAAGCGTTTCGCCAGCGGCGGATCGACATTGCCTGTCGGCTCATCCGCGAGCAGCAGTTCGGGTTGGTCGATCAATGCGCGTGCGATGGCTGCGCGCTGTTTTTCACCGCCAGAAAGTACCGGCGGCAGCACATTCATACGGTCGCCAAGCCCGACCCAGTGCAGCAGTTCCTCAACCTCATGCCGATAAGTCGCCTCTTCCTTGCCACGTACACGCAGCGGAAGCGCTACATTCTCATAGGTCGTCATATGATCGAGCAGCCGGAAATCCTGGAATACAATCCCGATTCGCCGACGCAAAAGCGGCACTTCCTTATGATCGAGCCGCGCAACGTCCTTACCGAAAATATTGATCAGCCCGCGCGTCGGCTTCAGCGCCATAAACAGCAGACGCAGCAATGATGTCTTGCCTGCACCCGAGGGGCCGGTCAGGAACTGGAATGAGCGCGGCGGAATATGAAAGCTGACATCCTTGAGGATCTCTGGCCCCATTCCATATCTCAGGCCGACATTCTCGAAACGTATCACCGGTGTGCTTCTCTAAATTGTCCGCATTCCGATTGGGGCTACGGATGAAATCGATATCAAGATGACCTTTAACCTCCATGGTTAATGTGAGGTTAATGTGCGGTTATTTCAGGCACAATCATCTATAAAAATTGCGCGAGCATTGTGTTTTTATAACGCAGAACATTCAGGCAATTGTTGGAATGAGCGCAACAAAGCCCGCTGCGATCCGACAAGTGCCAAATCGGCTGCATCCTGATTGAAAAAATTTAAGCATGTGAGCCACAAAAGAAAAACGGCTTTGCTTATCGAAATTATTAAAAAACAAATAGTTAGAGCGGCTCTAACGATCACTCTGAATTGGAACCGCACTAACGTGAACGAATGCTACTCCCAGCAGCCGAGATTGCGGCCTTTCAGATTGTGGGAATCGATATCAGTCACGAGGCGCGCA
The DNA here is from genome assembly GCF_029909885.1 of Ochrobactrum sp. AN78. Taxonomy (NCBI): domain Bacteria; kingdom Pseudomonadati; phylum Pseudomonadota; class Alphaproteobacteria; order Hyphomicrobiales; family Brucellaceae; genus Ochrobactrum; species Ochrobactrum sp. AN78. The sequence goes on along the minus strand of NZ_JASAMU010000002.1, from coordinate 624,647 downwards.
TCTTCACGCAGCAGAACCATTGTCGTGCGCTGCTTGAGGTCGATCCTTTGCCAGCCGGCACATTCCTTCGGCATAGGCGGAGCGCTATCGATCCTGACGGTTTCAGACCATGCTGTGGCCGTGCAACCGGATAATACCGCACCAACGGCGACGACCATTACGGATTGCAGAATCGACCTGCATGTTCGCGCCTCAATCTGAATATTCAAGGCTGGCAACTCCCTATAATGCCCCACGAAACACCCACTTTGCCGAGATCGTTCTCATCGCAATTATTTGCATGAACAAGTTTCTTATAACGCGCGTGGCCCTGCGGCCGCAATATACAAGACAAAACCAAGCATGATTTAAATTAAGGCCAAAAAGCGTCCAATTTATGGGCTTTTCGGGTCGTTTTGAAAGTTTGGAACCATTTAAAAGAACATTCTAATACAAATTGAAATCAACGTGAAATTTACTGTGATCATTGCAATATCTGACAAATATCACAATCCTATCGCCCAATTATGCACGATTGATGTAAGAAAAACTCGACTGTATATTTAGTCATCTGATTCGCACTGGCATTTATCACTACACCAACACTGGGGACTTCCATGTTGAACAAACTGTCTGCGGAATTTTTCGGAACATTCTGGCTCGTCTTCGGTGGTTGCGGCAGCGCGATCTTCGCTGCGGCCTATCCTGAATTGGGCATTGGCTTTGCTGGCGTTGCTCTCGCCTTCGGTCTGACCGTTCTGACGATGGCTTATGCCGTCGGCGGCATTTCCGGCGGCCACTTCAATCCAGCCGTCTCGCTCGGCCTTCTGGTTGCCGGACGTTTCCCAGCAAAAGACCTCATTCCTTACTGGGTTGCACAGGTTCTTGGCGGCGTTGCTGCGGCAGCGGTTCTTTATCTCATAGCAACTGGCAAGACTGGCTTCACAGCGGGTGGCTTTGCGTCCAACGGCTATGGTGAGCTATCACCCGGCGGCTATAGCCTCACAGCGGCATTGATTGCTGAAATCGTACTGACGGCGTTCTTCCTCATCGTCATTCTCGGTTCGACTTCATCAACCGCACCATCGGGCTTTGCACCGATTGCCATCGGTCTTTCTCTGACCCTGATCCACCTGATCTCGATCCCGATCAGCAATACATCGGTCAATCCAGCCCGTTCTGCAGCTGCGGCCCTGTTTGCAGAAACTGGCGCTCTTGGTCAGCTCTGGCTGTTCTGGGTGGCTCCACTTGTTGGTGCAGCGATTGGCGCCATCATCTGGAAAGGTCTGCTCGGTAAAGACTGATCAGCAAACACAATACACAATCATCGAAAAGGCCGGTTTATATCGGCCTTTTTGCTTTTCCCGATCAGTAACAGACGGAAAATACTCCGCTTATGTTGCAGAACCGTGGGATTCTCCAAGAAAAAGTGATCATTGCCCGCTAAAAATTGCGGTAAGAAGAAATTCCCTTTTACAGATGTCCTGAGCAATGTCCCCCAGCACCGATGCTTCCCATGCGGACCGCTATGCCGCATTCCGCCATACTTCATTCAAGAAATATTGGGCCGCACGCTTTCTGAGCGCGTTCGCTGTCCAGATCGTTAGTGTTTCTGTCGGTTGGCAAATTTATGATCAGACCCGCGATGCTTTCAATCTCGGTATGGTCGGGCTGGTACAGTTCCTGCCCGCATTGCTGCTTGTGCTGTTCACAGGTGCCGCAGCCGATCGCTTTGGCCGACGGCTCGTCATGGGGCTTTCGCTCATTCTTGAAAGCGTGGTCACAGCAATATTGCTCGTCCTGACGCTCACCGGACTGTTTGAACCGCTGACCGTCTTTGCAGCCTTGCTGATCTTTGGCGTTGCTCGCGCGTTCCTCGGACCATCGTCTGCCTCCCTCGTGGTCAACCTGGTTCCGACTGAGGATTTCGCCAATGCCGTTTCTTGGAATGCATCGGCATGGCAAGTGGCGACCATTGTCGGCCCGGTTGCAGGTGGATTGCTCTATGGCGTCTCGCACTTCGCTGCCTATAGCGTGGCGACCGTATTCCTGATCGCTGGTTCTATCCTGATCTTCTCCATCCCGAAGCCCAAACAGCATACAACCACAGAAGAACGCTCGCTCTCCACCATGCTTGCAGGCTTCCGCTATATCTGGAAAGAGAAGATCGTTCTCGGTGCCATCTCGCTCGATCTCTTTGCGGTTCTGCTTGGGGGCACGGTTGCGCTTCTACCGATCTATGCGCGCGATATTCTGGACCTCGGCCCTTGGGGGCTTGGTCTTCTGCGCTCCGCTCCAGGCATTGGTGCCGTTCTCACGGCAATCTGGCTTGCTGGCCATCCGATTCGCGATCATGCCGGACGTGTAATGTTCGTCTTTGTCGCTCTGTTCGGCTTGTTCAACATCATCTTCGGCGTTTCGACACTGACATGGCTTTCGATCGTCGCTCTCGCCTTGGCGGGTGCTGCTGATATGATCAGCGTCTATATCCGTGAAACCCTGATGCAGCTATGGACGCCCGACCATGTGCGCGGTCGTGTCAACGCGGTCAACATGGTGTTTGTGGGCGCTTCAAACGAGTTGGGTGAATTCCGTGCTGGCTTGATGGCTGCCGCCATTGGCGCAGTTCCTGCGGTGGTGATTGGCGGCGTTGGGTCGATCGCCGTCGCAGCGGCCTGGGCCGTGATGTTCCCGCAATTGCGTAAAGCACGCAATCTTCAGGGCAGAACTTGATTTTCAGAGCGTGTCAGACCTCTGGCACGCTCTTATTGGCTGCATGGACACGCGCTTCGATCATATTGCGATCTTGTTCGGTGATGCCAATGAGATGGGCAATGCGCCACATCACATCGGCTTCCACTTCACTGACGATCCCATCCGCGTAAACAAGCTCCCACATTAAGGCCACGAAATCGACGCGGGCCTGATAATCGAGATGGCGCTTCAGCACGGAAGTGAAATCTGAGAGGCTGATCGATTCCTGATCAGCTTCTTCCGCAGCCTTGATCAGTTTTTTAAGCGCATCGCCTTTGAGGCCATATTTCTGCGAAAGCATAGCCGAGAGTTTTGCGCGCTCGCTTTCACGCGTTTCACCGTCCGCATCCATGATGTGAAACAGCAGGGCAGCCGCCGCAAGTCTTGGATCGGTATCGGAAAATTTCTTGCCACGCTCACGAAAACCGTTGCCCGGCAATTCTTTCAGAAAATCCAGCAAACGCTCGAACATTCACCCTCGCCACAGAAACACTTATACATCGGCAAGCCGACGCTCTTTAGAAGCATTGAAAGTAGCGAGCTGGTCACAAGGCACAAGACAACAAACCGACTTAGCCGCGTTTCAACAGCTCAAGGCGGTGTCGCCGTGGTCTTTAGGCAACATTTTGCCCCCTGAAAGCACCGAAAGTGCCCGTGTTTATCATATCGGCGTTACGCACTCCGTCTTCCCATCAAAGCTGAATCATAAATCAGCCAGTGAACGGATTTCCCAACGACGGCGGTTTCCACATTTCAGACTAATGCTTTAGAACAGTCGCAGCCCGTTCTGGGCCTTCTGCGATGACTTGCTTTCATCCACACCGGGATCATCGACAATGATATGCGCTGCGCGGTTTTTCACGGTATCGGTATCGTCTTCAGCACTTTCTGGTGAAACGGCATCAATCACAGCTGACTTTTCGACCTCAGCGATTTTTGATGGCGACGGTGCGGTTTTCACCTTTACCGGCTCGGCTTCCGGCACAACCACTTCCGCCTCGACAACATCTTCGAACTTTGGCTGAGGTTTTATCTGAGGTTTCTCCACCGGCACGATTGCCCGGCTTTCCTCAACGTGATCAGCCACCGCTTTAGCGATTTCCGGCTTTCCCACTTCGATCAATGGCGAGAGCTGCTCAACTGGCACTTTCCATTCAAAGCTATTGAGACGACCTGTTACCGGAGACACCGGCGACCATTGCTCAGAAACATAACCATCTGCCGTCCATGCAGGATCGCGCGGCGCTTTAACAGCCTGCGCAAGCCACTGCCGTACCTTGCCCTGATCGCCTGTCTCAGCCTCTTCAATGTCCGCAAGCAGCAGATAAGCGCTTTCACGCGGAGAGCCACGCAACACCTGTTCTGCATTGTCACGCGCAAGACGATATTCACCTGCCTCGTAAGCAGCACGCGCCAGTGCCAGACTGCCTTCAGCATTGTTTGAACGCAACGTCACCAGATGTTTCGCTCGTTTCAAACGGTCCTGCACCGTGTCGCCTGCGCGACCATAAACATAGGTCGAGGCAATATCAGGATGCGGTGAACGCTTCCACGCGGCTTCAAGAATTTTCGAGCCTTTGCGTACTTCGCCGTCGGCAAACAGCGCGCGTGCAGCAACAATGGCCGCAGGCACAAGGTCAGGCGCAAGCTTATTGGCTTCAAGCGCTATGGCCTTAGCATGTGCATGATCCACATCAACCGTCGCCATCGCCTTGGCTGTGAGAAGCGCTGCGCGCTCCTTCTTCACCACATCTTTGCTGTGAGCGAGTGCCTGTTTACGGGCATCCACCAATTTCAATGCACCGTCCCAATCGCCTTCAGAGCAAAGCTGGCCCATGACGGCAGAGGATGCCCATTCAAGCTGTGGTGCGTCTTTTGCAGCTTCTGCCGCATAATGACGAGCGGCCTCGCGCGCGCCGACGCGTTGCGCTTCGATATAAAGACCGCGCAGACCAAGCAGCTTGGTTTCCGGGTCTTCAATCATGGCTTCAAAGCCCTTGCGGGCGTCATCGGTGCGGCCTTCGAGCATTGCTGTCTGGGCTTCAAGAAGCTTGATCAATGGCTCCTGATCAGAGTTCAAAAGCTTGGCTGCTTGCTTGTTCATGCGGCGTGCCGCTTCCGCGTCACCTGCACCGGCCGCAATCAATCCGGTCGACAGGGACTGATAACCCCGGTCGCGTTTACGGGCACGGAAATGACGGCGCAGTGTATAAGGCGACTGGATGATGCTCTTGATGAGCCACCAAAGGATCAGAATAACAGCAACAATCGCCACCACACCGGCAGCGGCCGTGATCAGCGGCACATTGTAATGATTGCCTGCAAAAGTGACGTCGAGCTCACCCGGACGATCTGCGAGCCACGAAAAGCCAAATCCAAGAACGACGACAATAGCGAAGTAAAATATCACACGCAGCATGGACGACGCCTCCTTAGTTTGGCGCCGTGGCGTCTGTTGCGGTTTTTGGCTTGAGGCTGTCGGTCACAAGACGCTGGATCAATGCATCGGCATTGTGCCGCGCTTTCATCTGGCTTGCGAACTCTTCTGATGCAGCCTTCGCATCAGCAGGCAGCTGCTCCCATTCGGAGATTGCCCGTTCAAGATCACCGGCATGAAGTGCCGCCTCCATACGTGCTGTGGTGGGGCCAACACCGGTGCCGCTCACATTTCCCGCGACAGGGCGCACGCTAACGAGACCTTTGGCGCTGGCCACCAGTTGATCCCAAACGCCTGCATCGGCAGGTAGCTTGTTTTCTGTGGCGATTATGTTGTTTGCAACAGGCCCGAACCATGCGTTGAGATCGGCAATGGTCGGAACACCTCTATCAGCAAAACTACGCAATCCTTCGACCGACTTATCCTGCTGTGCCACAGATGCATAAGTCTCAAGTTCGGCCTTGAACGAACCACCGCGATCAATCGCTGTCTTCAGTGCATTGGCCGCAATAAGCGCCGATGCATCGGGTTGGCGCGCACTCTCGCTCACCTTGTCCTGAAGCGAGACGAGTTTTTGCTCAAGGCTGGAGATCGTGCCGCTATTGCCCGAAACTCCCGCTGCGGCCTGATCGGCCTGATTCTTCGCATCACTCAGTTGCTGCTCAAGCGATACGAGACGTTCGGTCAACGCTGAAACATCAGCGGGAGCAGAACCGCCTTCCCCTGCCTTTGGCAGCGCCGCAAACTGCTGTTGAATTTCGGTGAGGCTTCCGGCAACAGCTTCCGCTTTGATTTCTGCCGCTTCGACATTCTTCTGCAAATCGGCAAGTTGCGTCTTGCTGGCATCATCCAAAGGCGCTGGCGCTGGATTGGTACGCAGATCCGCAATCTGTTGTTCCATACGCGCCAATTGTTCGGCAGTTACGCGAGATCCCGGCGAAGGCACCACATTGCCCCATTGCAAAGCAAGAAGTCCCCCAAGAGCGATCACGCCACCAGCGACACCCGCCAGAAGATAAGCGCCGCTTGAGCCAGATTTCTTTTCCGACACTGGCGGCACTGATGCAGTGGTGCGCGGGGCTTCCCTTGAGCCTTCAGGCTTAACACCGGCTCTAAAGGGAGGCTTTTCCACTTTGGGTTCAAATTTTGGAGTAGCAGCGGCGGCGGGTTTTGGATCGGTCATCTTCGAGAAATCCCCTACTGGCTCGGCTGCCGGTGTCGCCTGAAGTGTCGCCTGTGGTTTTGCCGCTTCGTCAACGCGTTTAACATCTGACGGATCGAGATTGATCGTCACGGGCTGACGGGCCGGTTTGGAATGTCGCGGAGTGCCGGATTTCGCCATGGGTCCTCTCGTAGTGCAAAAAATGTCTCTAAAGCTTATCAGATAAAATCACGAGATGAAGGAAGGTTGCGCGCAAAAGAGTCAAAGTTTGGAAAACAAACGAAAAATACCGCTCTCATCAGGATGATCCGCAATCAGTGCCTGCGCGCGCCATTCCTCTGGCAAGCAATCGGCAACACGCCCCGAAATGCATAGAAACCGCGTTTTTACATCAAACTGCGCGCCAGCTTTCTGCATCAATTCAACAAACAGTTTTGCAGCGACAGCAGAATAAACCAGCACCGCGACAAAAGGACCTTTGTCGAGGGCGGTTTTGATTTCATTGACTGAATAGTCGATTGTCTCGATGCCATAGACATCGCGGACTATCATAGTAAGGTCCGTCTTCGACACCTGATGTTCGAAGACGGGCTGGCGCACACGTCCTGCGAGATAAAGAACCTCTGCGCCTTTCGGCAAAACTTCCGCCATCTTCGCAGCCAGGCGTACAGCATCACCGCCGCCTTCAATCACAGTCCGAAAACCTGCTTCCTGTGCGGCACGCGCTGTACCCTCACCAACAGCAAACAATGGTAAAGTTTTCAACGGTTGAAGTTGTTCATTTGGCACATGCCGAAACGCATTGGCACTCGTCACGACAAGCGCGTCAAACAGCTGATTCTTGATCGAAAATTCAAGCGCGACCGTACGGCTAACCGGCAGAGAAACAGGCGAAAACCCAAGATCGGCAAGCTTTGCCGCCGTCAATGACGCCGACGGTTCTGGCCGTGTGATCAAAACACGCCCCCCGGTCATAGTCTTCCGCTGTTCCGCCAATGTTACTCCCAGCCCTCAAAGAACTTTGCACCGGCCTGCGCCCGCACGCGCTTGGCCGCATCCGATCCAAGTTCAGCGGCATCGGCGGCAGAACCTTCTGCCGTCACTTCATGCGCCTCGCGACCATCAGGTGTCAGGATAATTCCACGGAAAGAGATTTTGTCGCCGTCAACAATCGCAAGGCCCGCTATCGGCGTGCGGCAGGAACCATCGAGGGTCGCCAGAAATGCGCGTTCACAGGCAAGTGCTACATGCGTGTCACGATGCGCCAGCGGCTTCAGCAATGCATCGATCTTTTCGTCGCCAATACGGCTTTCGATGCCTATAGCGCCCTGCCCGGGTGCAGGAAGAAAAGTTTCAGGGTCCAGAATATCGGTAATCACATCGGCGAGGTCCAGTCGCTTCAATCCGGCACAGGCGAGCAATGTGCCATCCACTTCGCCTTCTTCAAGCTTGCGAAGACGCGTCTGGACATTGCCACGGAACATCACCACTTGAATGTCAGGACGCAGGCGCTTGATCATTGCCTGACGACGCAGCGACGACGAACCCACAACCGCACCCTGCGGCAGATCGAGAAAGCGCTTTGATGTGCGGCCAACAAAAGCATCGCGCGGATCTTCGCGCTCAAGAAATGCAGAAAGATGAAGACCTTCCGGCAGAACAGTCGGCATATCCTTGGTAGAATGGACAGCAAGATCGATGCGACCATCTTTCAGTGCCGATTCAATCTCTTCGGTAAACAGGCCCTTGCCACCAATCTGCGACAAGGAGCGATCCTGAATGCGATCACCAGCAGTGGACATTGGTACGATTTCGATGGCGTCTTCGGTGAAACCATGCGCTTCAATCAGCCGGGAGCGTGTTTCATAGGCCTGAGCGAGAGCAAGCTTGCTGCCCCGAGTGCCGATCTTCAAGCTGCCAATCTTCAAGGATGCTGTTTGCATATCGTGCCGTCCATGATACCGGGTTTCCGGAAAATATTACGTGAAATTATGAGACAGGCAGGGTCTAACCGCAAATGCGCATTCTTGGAATAGAGACAAGTTGCGACGAAACAGCCGCCGCCATCGTTGAACGCGACGATAACGGTAAAGGCCATATTTTGTCCAATGTGGTGCTCAGCCAGATCGCCGAACACGAACCCTATGGCGGCGTGGTGCCAGAGATCGCCGCACGCGCCCATGTCGAAGCGCTTGATCAGCTGGTAGAACGCGCACTCAAAGACGCCAACCTAACTCTCGATGAAGTCGATGCGATTGCCGCAACAGCCGGTCCCGGTCTCATTGGCGGGTTGATTGTCGGTCTGATGACCGCCAAAGCCATGGCCATGGCTGCAAACAAGCCATTCTATGCGGTCAATCATCTGGAAGGCCACGCGCTTACCGCACGATTGACCGACAATCTTCCGTTTCCCTATCTGCTACTCTTGGTTTCCGGTGGCCACACGCAAATGGTTCTCGTGCGTGGTTTGGGTGATTATTCGCGCCTCGGCACGACAATCGATGATGCGCTAGGCGAGGCTTTCGACAAGACGGCCAAATTGCTCGGCCTGCCTTATCCGGGTGGTCCTGCTGTTGAACGCATGGCATTGCAAGGCAACCCCAAGCGTTTTCCATTGCCAAGACCGCTTAAGGGCGAAGCACGGCTCGACTTCTCCTTCTCGGGCCTCAAGACCGCTGTGCGCCAGACCGCAACAGAGCTGGCTCCGCTTTCTGATCGGGACGTGGCCGACATCTGCGCATCTTTTCAGGATGCGGTCGCAGACACTTTGTCGGATCGCGTCAAGCGGTCGCTGGAACGGTTCAAGCAAGAGTTTCCCGACTGCGCAACACCTTCCCTGATCGTTGCAGGCGGTGTCGCCGCCAACAAGACATTACGCGCGTCGCTTGAAGCGCTTTGCAGCAAGTATGGTTTCAGCTTCATAGCGCCTCCGCTCAATCTTTGTACCGACAATGCGGCGATGATCGCCTGGGCAGGTGCGGAACGTGCCGCAACGAAGGGCCCCGATTCGCTCAGTCTCGCACCACGCTCGCGCTGGCCACTTGATGAGAAATCTGCGCCCATGTTTGGCACGGGACGTCGTGGGGCAAAAGCATGAGTGAGCGCGCTAAGATTGCTGTCCTTGGTGGCGGCGCATGGGGAACGGCACTTGCAGCCATGGCAGCCATCAGCCGCCACGATACATGGCTTTATGCCCGTGATACCAAAACGGTTGAACATGTAAACAATGAGCGCCGCAACCCTGCTTATCTGGGCGAGATCGAATTGCCGGAAGGCATTCGCGCCAGCACGGACGCCAAAGCGGTTTTCCAAGATGCCGACATCGTTCTAGTCGTTGTACCGGCACAGGTAATGCGTAAAGGGCTGCAGGAACTAAGCCCCCTTATTCCGCAATCAGCACCCGTCATTCTCTGCGCCAAGGGCATTGAGCGCGAGACCGGGCGCCTTATGTCGGAAGTGGTGGCTGAAGTTCTGCCCAATCACACAATCGGCGCTCTTTCCGGCCCGAGTTTCGCAACCGATGTGGCGCGAGGCCTGCCAACAGCTGTGACTATCGCTTGCGAAGATGCTGCGATTGCAGACCAGCTTGCGGCAACGCTTTCCGGCCCAGCTTTTCGCTGCTACTCCACCACGGATCTCAAGGGCGTTGAAATCGGCGGTGCGCTTAAAAACGTTCTGGCTTTGGCCGCAGGCGCTGCCATCGGGCGCGGCTATGGTGCCAGCGCTCAGGCAGCACTCGTAACCCGCGGCTTTGCCGAATTGCGCCGTGTTGCGCAGGCTATGGGTGCAAAGCCTGAAACCATCATGGGGCTTTCAGGCCTAGGCGATCTGATGCTGACCTGTTCTTCGTCACAATCGCGCAATTATTCATACGGGCTTGCTATCGGTCTCGGTGAAGACCTTACCAATCGCCCACTGGCCGAAGGCGTGGCTACAGCCCCAATCGCTGCCGAACTCTGCAAAAAACATGAGGTCCCTGCCCCAATTATAACAGCGGTTGCAGCGCTTCTTGCTGGAAAAATCACCATCGATGAGGCCGTGACGGCCCTTCTCAACAGACCACTCAAGACCGAGGATTAAAGCATTTGAGCCAAAAGTGCGAAGCGGTTTTGTGTAAGATAATGCTCAAACAAAAAGGTTAGCGAACGATGCTTTTTGCTCTTCTATGCAACGACAAGCCCGACCATCTGCAGGTGCGCCTTGATACGCGCCCGGCCCATCTCGACTATCTCAAGGGCCTTGGCGATGGATTGAAATTCGCAGGCCCCTTCCTTGGTGAAGATGGCAAACCAAATGGCAGCCTCGTTGTCGTTGAAACAGCGGACAAGGCAGAAGCCGAAAAGATCGCCGCCAATGATCCCTATGCGCTGGCAGGCCTGTTTGCCGATGTGGCCGTTCGTCCATGGAATTGGGCCATCAACAATCCCGCAAACGCTTGAAGGTAACATGATGGCTTACTGGCTGTTCAAGTCCGAACCGTTCAAATGGTCATGGGAAATGCAGAAAGCCCGTGGCGAAAAAGGCGAGCAGTGGGACGGCGTGCGCAACTATCTGGCACGTAACAACATGCGCGCCATGAAAATTGGCGACAGAGGTTTCTTCTACCATTCCAACGAAGGTCTGGAAGTGGTGGGCATTGTCGAAATCTGTGCTCTTTCGCATCCTGACAGCACCACCGATGATCCGCGCTGGGACTGTGTGGATATCAAGGCTGTGCGCGATGTGCCGAAGCCCGTCACGCTGAAAGATGTGAAAGCCAATCCAAAGCTCGAGAAGATGGCGCTTGTCACTTCCATGCGCCTTTCGGTTCAACCAGTGACCGAAGACGAATGGATCGAAGTTTGCCGCATGGGTGGGCTGGACGCCAAAGACATCTGATGCATGTCTTTCTCCCAAAACCGGTTTCCACTTTTGGGAGACATGCTTGATGCTTGATCCGGCAAAGAAGGGCGCGCGCGATTTCATACTGGCCAATACTGGTCTGCAAACGCCGCCCCATGTGCCGGAAATCCAGCTCTATCTGGCCGACGAAGCTCACGACCTCTGGCATCGAACCGAGGAAGAACTGGCAACCATCGGCCTGCCGCCTCCCTTCTGGGCTTTTGCCTGGGCGGGCGGTCAGGGCGTTGCCCGCTATATTCTCGACCATCCGCATGCAGTCGCAGGCAAAACCGTACTGGATTTCGCATCCGGCTCAGGTCTTGTTGCCATTGCAGCAATGAAAGTGGGCGCTACAAGGGTTTTGGCTTCAGACATTGATCCTTTTGCGCTTCCAGCCATCGAAATCAATGCAGCAGCAAACAGTGTTGTCATCACACCGGCACTCATCGATTTGATCGATCAGGATCACGGCTGGGACGTGGTGCTTGCGGGCGACGTGTTTTATGACAAACCGCTCGCTGATCGTCTGACCCCATGGTTTTCAAAGCTCTCAGCGCGTGGTGCCCGCATCATCGTCGGTGATCCCGGCCGCGCCTATCTGCCGAAGGAGCGGCTCGAACAGCTTGCCGTCTATACGGTGCCTGTCACGCGTGCGCTTGAGGATGCAGAGGTCAAGCGCACGACGGTCTGGGCGTTTATTTAGCTAAGCAAACCTCTTTGCACCCGCCACGCACAGCACAACCACACCAGCGGTCAACACCATGCCCATGCTCACCGGTTCACCGGCAATGGATGCGGCCAACATCAAACCGAAGAACGGTTGCAGCAACTGAAGCTGTCCGACTGCCGCAGCACCGCCCTGTGCAAGCCCGCGATACCAGAAGAAAAAGCCTATCAGCATCGAAAACAGCGTGACATAGGCAAGCCCGCCCCATGCCATCGCACCGATACCGGACCAAGTTTCAGGACGCGTCAGGATGCTGAGTGGCATCATCACCGGCAGTGAGAAGACCAGCGCCCAGCAGATCACCTGCCAACCACCCAGCCTGCGCGAAAGGCTCGCACCTTCTGCATAACCAAGTCCACAAACAATGATTGCACCGAGCATCAAGACATCGCCGAGCAGTGTGGACTGGCTGCCTTGCCCATAAGCGTAGGATGCAACGATGAGGCCCCCTGCGACGGAAAACAGCCAGAACAGAGGGCGCGGATTTTCACCACCGCGCAACACGGCAAACAGAGCCGTCGACAGTGGCAGCAAACCGATAAAGACAATTGCATGCGCCGATGTCATGTATTGCAGCGCGATACCGGTCAGTAATGGAAAACCAACAACGACACCCAAGGCGACAACGATCAACGACATAACGTCCTTGCGACGTGGTAAAGGCTCGCGAAAGGCTAACAAAAGTATCAGGCCCAGAAGGCCGGCAATCGTCGCTCGCGCCATGGTCAGGAAGGTCGGGTCGATATCGATTACCGCCAGACGCGTTGCAGGCAACGACCCGCTAAAAATGAGAACCCCCAGAAATCCGTTAATCCAACCCGCAGTCTTGTTCATTCTGTCTTTTCGACCTTCTTCGTAATCGTATTGTGCATTTCCCAGCAAAACTGCGTGGCGGTTTGTGTTGGATAATGCGTAAAAACAAACAATTAAAGCAGTTCCGACAATTCCGTTCGAACCGAAACCGCTTTAGATGATTCCGGTACAGTGCCGTGAAGTCGGCCAAATAATCAGAGACAATTACCGGACAATTTTGGTAAACTGTACTGATACAAGGAATAGTACAGATGATTTCGACAGGCCTATTGCGCAGCCTCGAGGCTGTAGAGGCCGCCTATCTCGGCGGACAAAGCGAGCGCGGCGATGAAAAGGCCGCGTCTGAGAAGATGCCGCTTGTCGAAAAGGTCATGACCATCATCCGGGATCGTATTGGGGCCATGAGCCTTGCTCCCGGTGCCCGGCTGCCATCGATACGTCGTCTGGCTGAAACCATGCATGTTTCTAAATCAACTGTTGTAGAAGCCTATGACCGACTGGTCGCTGAAGGCATCATCCAGTCGCGTCGTGGTGCGGGCTTTTATGTTTCCGAGCGTGGGCGCCAGCCCTTTACACTGGCAAGCGCCGCTCCCCATAAGGACCGGCAGATTGATCCTTTCTGGGTCATGCGTCAGTCGCTTGAAGCAGATGACAAGACCTATAAGCCCGGCTGCGGCTGGTTACCGGATGAATGGCTACCGCTCGAAGGCATTCGCCGTGCCATGCGCACCATCGCGCGTGATGAGGACAGCAATCTCGTCGCCTATGGCGAGCCCCTAGGCTTTCGCCCGTTGCGCAATCATCTGGCACGAAAATTATCCGAGCAGGGCATCGATATTTCGGGCGGCGATATATTGCTGACCGATTCCGGCACTCATGCCATCGATCTCATCTGCCGCTTCCTGTTGCAGCCCGGTGATACGGTGCTGGTCGACGATCCTTGTTATTTCAATTTTCAGGCGTCGCTGCTTTCGCATCGCGTCAAACTCATTGGCATTCCTTATACCCATACAGGGCCTGATCTTGAGGCTTTCGCACAGGCAGCCGCCGAGCACGCGCCAAAGCTCTATATTTCCAATGCGGGTCTGCACAATCCAACAGGCGGTACCATGACACCCTCCACGGCACATCGTTTGCTGAAGCTTGCGGAAGTGCACGACATCAAGCTGGTGGAAGACAATATCTTTGGTGATTTTCATTCCTCGCCCACACCGCTTCTGGCTGAACTCGACGGCTTTGATCGTGTGCTGCATATCGGCAGCTTCTCGAAAACGCTCTCGGCTGCAGCGCGCGTCGGCTATATTGCCGCTCGCCGTGACTGGATCGATGGCCTCACAGACCTCAAGCTAGCCACATCCTTTAGCAGCAATGTTTTGTCAGCGCAGATAGTACATGCACTTCTGACCGACGGCACCTACCGTCGCCACATCGACAATCTGCGTGCGAAACTCGCTGACGCGATGACCATGACTGCAAAACGGCTCAAAGCAACCGGACTTGAACTCTGGACAGAACCGCAAGGTGGCGTTTTTCTATGGGCGCAATTGCCCGAAGGTACGGATTCGGGACAGATCGCCCGCTATGCGCTCCAAAAGGGTGTTGTTCTCGCACCAGGCGATGTCTTCAGCCCATCCCGCAGTGCGACACGCTATCTGCGTTTCAATGTTGCACAATCAACTGAACCCTATATCTTTGCCGTTCTGAGCGATGCGATGCGCGAAGCGTCGAGGTGATTGCATTCACCCGCTCACATCGAAAACAACTTCAACCAAAAGCAATGCAGTCAGTTGACCCGTGAAGGATATACTCGCCCCCTGTCTTTGAGGAGAGACATCGGGAGGGATAAACGTGAATACACACCCAACAGGGATGGTGGCCAGTCCACGTCCCGAAGATGAAAAACTATCTGTTGCGGCCAATCTCGCTTATGGCTTCCAGCATGTTCTGACCATGTATGGCGGCATCGTTGCGGTGCCGCTCATTATCGGTCAGGCAGCGGGCCTCAGCCCCAGTGAGATCGGTCTGCTGATTACCGCCTCGCTGTTTGCGGGCGGTGTGGCAACCGTTCTGCAAACCATCGGCATTCCGTTTTTCGGCTGCCAGCTTCCGCTGGTTCAGGGCGTATCATTCGCCGGTGTCGCAACAATGGTCGCCATCGTCACATCTGCCCAAACAGGAGAAGCCGGGCTTCAAGTGGTACTCGGTGCGGTGATGGCTGCATCTCTGATCGGCTTTCTCATTACGCCGATATTCTCGCGCGTCACACGCTTCTTTCCACCGCTTGTCACCGGCATTGTGATTACAACCATCGGCCTCACATTGATGCCGGTTGCCGCACGCTGGGCAATGGGTGGGAACAGCAAAGCGCCAGACTTCGGCAGCATGGGCAATATCGGCCTTGCCGGGCTTACGCTTCTGATCGTGCTGCTGTTAAGCAAGATCGGCAATGCCACGATTTCACGCCTTTCAATCCTGCTCGCCATGGTTATTGGTACGGGCATTGCTTGGGCGCTCGGCATGACCGATTTTTCCCGTGTATCTGAAGGGCCCGTGATGGCACTGCCTGAGATCTTCCACTTTGGATGGCCGATTTTCAGCATTGCTGCGACACTGTCGATGTTCATCGTCATCATCGTTACGCTGGTGGAAACATCTGCCGATATTCTGGCGGTAGGCGATATTCTGGAAACCAAGGTCGATTCGCGCCGTCTGGGCGATGGTCTGCGTGCCGATATGGCATCAAGCATTCTTGCACCTGTGGTCGGCTCGTTCACACAAAGTGCTTTCGCACAGAATGTTGGCCTTGTGGCCGTAACCGGTGTGAAAAGTCGTTATGTGGTGGCAACGGGTGGTCTCATTCTGATCACGCTGGGTCTTCTGCCTGTGATGGGACGCCTGATTGCCTGTGTGCCGCCTGCGGTGCTGGGTGGTGCCGGTATCGTGCTGTTTGGTACAGTCGCTGCAAGCGGCATCCGTACGCTTTCAAAGGTCGATTATCAGAACAACATCAATCTGATCATTGTGGCGACCTCCATCGGTTTCGGAATGATCCCGATTGCAGCGCCGGAATTCTACCATCAGTTCCCGGCTTGGTTTGAAACCATTTTCCATTCAGGTATCAGCTCCGCCGCTTTGATGGCAATCGCACTCAACCTGATGTTCAACGAATTCAAAGGCGGCAATTCAGACCAGATGTCAGTTTTTGCTGAAGGCACCGAACGCATCATTCGCCACCATCAAATCGCAGAGCTGCATGACGGCGATTACATCCTCAATGGTAAGCTCTACGATGCCGAGGGCAATGAAGTGAAGATCGTGCCTGCGGCGGCGCACTAAAGCATTTGTGCCAAAAGTGCGAAGCGGGTTTGCGTTGATAATGCATAAGATAAAAATTAGAGCGCATCGCGCTCTAATCAGCGCAGGACGCGGATAACAGTTCTGTTGGTCAAATGCGGCAAGAGGCGCGCCATGTCGGCGCGCTTCAATGCTATACAGCCTTCAGTCGGGCTGAAGCCTGAACGACTGAGATGGAAGAAAATCGCGCTGCCGCAGCCACGCCTGCGCGGGTTGATGTTCCAGTCCATGACAATACAGACATCATAGACATCGTCATTGCGCCACATCTTCTCATGACTTGCCTTGAAGGGCAGATTGACGGGACGATTATAATTGGCGTCATTTGGCGCATCGCACCAGCCATCCAGTTTGCGGACACGTCTCAAGGGCAGACGGGATGAAGGCAGCTGCCCTGCATCCCCGCGTCGATAGCCGTAAAGCAATCGCATGGACGAAAGCGGCGTTGCGCCGTCGCCCTCGCGCTTAAAAGCACTGATTCCCCCCTTGCCAAGCGCACATTCGAGCACCAAATTGCCAGCAGCAAGCAGGCCGCGCGTCTTATGGCCGGGCTTTGCCCGTACGTCGATGATGCCAATTCCGCGGCTTTTTTGATTTCTGGTCAAGCCTGCCTCCTCAAATGCTGACTGCTTGAAAACTTTTGGTGCTATACCCGAAAAGCTCTCGCGTTTTTTCACGGCTTCAACTTATCGCCATTAAATGTCATAAAACACGAACAACTATTTGAATCAAAGAGTAACGAGGACAGGCATGACAGGTCGTACAATACTGGTTGTGGACGATGACGAAGATCTCCGCTCCATCCTCGTCGAACAGCTGGAGCTGTGCGAAGAGTTCCAGATCGTTCAGGAAGACAACGCCACAAAAGGCATCCAGACCGCTCGCAATGGCGTCGTCGATTTGCTGATCATGGATGTCGGTCTGCCGGATATGGACGGTCGCGAAGCGGTAAAGCTTCTGCGCAAAGGCGGCTTCAAGGCCCCGATCATCATGTTGACGGGTCACGATACGGAATCGGACACGATCCTCGGCCTTGAATCGGGCGCGAATGATTATGTCACCAAGCCTTTCAAGTTTGCTGTACTCCTTGCTCGTATCCGTGCGCAGTTGCGCCAGCACGAGCAGAGCGAAGACGCGACTTTCATCGTCGGACCTTACACCTTCAAGCCGGGCCAGAAGCTGCTTCTCGATGAGAAGGGTAGCAAGATCCGCCTGACTGAAAAGGAAGCGGCGATCATCAAGTATCTCTATCGTGCAGGTGACAAGGTTATCGGCCGCGATGTGCTGCTTGAGGAAGTGTGGGGCTATAATTCCGGTGTCACGACCCACACACTGGAAACCCATGTCTACCGCCTGCGCCAGAAAATCGAGAAGGATCCGTCAAATGCGTCGCTTCTGGTTACAGAAAGCGGGGGATACAAACTTGTCCCATGATGGACAGCGCCTGATGCGGGTGTATTGACAAGCTATGGCGCTCGATGACGATATTCGCATTCTCGGCTCAGTAGGCCTGTTCGAGTCATTCACTCCCGAACAGTTGCGTCTGCTCGCCTTTGGAGCAGAACGACTGGTGCTGCGCGCTGGTCGTGAGCTCTTCCGCGAAGGCCAAAGCGCTGACTGCGGCTATATCGTCGTATCTGGCAACATCACCTTGTTTCACGATGCAGACGAAGGGCGGATCACGATCCGCCCCGTCGGCCCCGGCGCGATGCTGGGCGAAATGGCGCTGATTGCGCAAACCACACGCCTTACCGGTGCCATGGCTGAAGAGGAGACGGAAGTTATCCGCATCAGCCGCGCCATTTTCCGGCGCATTCTGGAAGAATATCCGGAAGCTGCAGCCTCGCTGCATGCACATATCAGCCAAAATCTGCTGCAATTGATCAGCGATATTGAAAAAGTGGGCCCGCGCCTTGGCAGCGACGACTAAAGCGCGGCGCGCTTTAAGTCTTTATTTATACGCATGTTTTTATCCCGAAAGTGGGAACCGGTTTTGCGTGAGGATAATGCGTAGAAACAACAGTTAGAGCGGTTCCAACGATTCAGTCTTAACCGGAACCGCTCAAATTATAACTGTAGCTCCCGCTCGATGCCGATGGCGTCAAGGAAGGCCTGATCGTGGCTCACCAACAGCAACCCGCCCTCATAGTCATTCAAGGCCGCTTCCAGCGCTTCTGTGGAATCGAGATCAAGGTGGTTGGTCGGTTCATCGAGAATCAACAGTTCAGGTTTGAGCGTACCGCCCAGAACACAAGCAAGAGCTGCGCGTAGCAATTCGCCACCGCTTAAGCCTCCTGCAAGACGCGATACACTTTCACCACGAAACGAAAACCGCGCAAGTGCTGCATGGGCATCATTATCGCTGGCCCCTTTGTTTATTCGTCGGAAATTCTCATAAAGCGTCGCATCGCGATCTATCAGGCTCATCTGCTGATCAAACATCGCAATGCGCACAAAGCGCCGGATCTCCCCCGCAATGGGTTGCAAATCCCCGGTAATCAAACGTAGCAACGAAGTTTTGCCTGCACCATTTGCGCCACGAATGACGATACGCTCCGGTCCGACAATCTTGAGCGAGAAATCATGAATGACCGGGTGTTCCCGCACCGGCCCGCCAAAAACGTTCTGCATTTCCAGAACCACACGCCCGGAGGGTGAAAGCGATGCCTCGATGTCAAAACGCATGGGCTTGACGCGTTCGGCCTTTGCTTCCGCTTCGCGCAACTGGTTTTGAGCACGATCTGCATTGCGTTCAGCAAGCACATCGCCGCGGCCGCCGGTTTTCTGTGCACGATCCTCTCGGGCATCAAGCAGCAACTTGCTCATACCTGCATCAGCACGCGACTTGCGCCCTCGTGCATCGCTCTTCGCCTGCCGTTCTGCAGCTTCCTGCGCCTTGAGCCTGACCTGCTTTAAATCGCGCTGAGCAACCTCCAGATCGCGAGCAGCCCCTTCCCGTTCCTGGTCCTTGCGTGCGTAATAAAAATCCCAATTGCCTCCATAGAGCGTTAGAGCACCTTGCGAAAGCTCAGCTATTGTATGCATGGTCCGCAACAATTCACGATCATGACTGACGACGACTGCAGCGCCCTGCCACTTTGCAAGCATGTCGGCTACCGCCTGACGCCCATCACGATCAAGATTATTGGTCGGTTCATCCAGCAATATGAGATCGGGTTCTTGAAACAAAAGGGCTGCAAGTGCTGCGCGCGTCTGCTGCCCACCGCTTAATTCGGAGAGCGAGGTTTGCGGTTCAAGCGATAGCCCGAACATCTGCAAAGCTTCATCAAAGCGATGCGACAACAACCAGTCTGCCTGTTCGAAATCCGTATCCGTGCCCGCGCCCGCTTCAATACGCGCTAGCCTATCAAAAGCATCGCACGCACCAAACAGATCGGCCAGCGTACGCTCGCCATTGCTGCCGATATTTTGAGCGAGCACGCCAATCCTGCCGCTTCGAGTAACAGTTCCGCTTGTGGACTTCAAATCACCGCTCATGATTTTCAGAAGCGTGGATTTACCGATACCATTGCGCCCGACAAGGCCGATGCGGCCTTCGGTGACGCTGAAATTAATACCGGAAAAAAGACTACGGCCATCAGCCGTGACGCAGGAAACATCCTGAAGAGTAAGAAGAGAAGACATCGCAAGCCCTGTAAAAACTGATAAATCTGATCGTTTGAAAAAGTGCTGTATGATCCATTGCTCTTTTGTCCTTTTCTGAACTTCATTTTTCTCGAATAGTTTTTTAGAGCGCGATGACGCGCTGAATACCTATCGTATCAAGAAATGCCTGATCATGGCTGACCACCAGAAGCGCGCCATCGAAAGCGTTGAGTGCAGTTTCCATCGTTTCGATAGACGCAATATCGAGATGGTTGGTTGGCTCGTCCAGTATGAGCAACTGTGGCGGCTCTGTTCCCCCAAGTGTTACTGCAAGCCCGGCCCTCAGCAACTCGCCACCGCTTAACTCTTTAGCCAAACGAAGGGCCACATCTCCTCGAAAAGCAAATCGCGCCAAAGCCGCACGAGCATCATTATCATTGCAGCTTGGATTGAGGTTGCGATAGTTCCAGAACAGGCTTTTCGTCCGGTCGAGAAGCTTAAGCTGCTGATCGAGAAAGATGATATGCGCGTTTCTTTCAATCTCGCCCTCCAGAGGCCTTAGCTCGCCTGCGATCAACCGCAACAATGAGGTCTTACCGGCCCCGTTACGCCCTGTAACTGCGATCCGTTCTGGCCCTATAATTGTCAGCGAAAGCTTCTGGATAACCGGGAAATCCGGTGCCGGACCTCCCGTCAGCTTTTCAAGTTTCAGCAGTACCTTGCTCGCAGGCACTTCGGCTGACTTTATCTCAAAACCAAACGGGGTCAGCCGCTCAATCTGTTCCTCAGCAGCCTGAACAGATTGTTTCGCCTTATCAAGCTGGCGCGATGAGATCGTGCTTGCATCCATATTCCGCGCACCAGCAGCGCGGTTCTTCAAGGCGTGGATTGCGCCCCGATCCGCGCCACTCTTCAATCCTTGAGCAACGGAGCGGACAGATCCATGCACACGCGTTTGAAGTTTGCGCTGCGCTTCTTTTTCAATCTGCTTTTCTTGGTGCTGGGCAAAATTCAGGTCGCGTTTCACAACCTCTAGCTCCGCGGCTTTCCGGGCCGCGTAAAAGTCCCAGTTTCCGCCGTAAAAATTCATTCCCAACGACGTCAGTTCTGCTATCCGATCCATCTCGCGCAGCAATTCGCGATCATGGCTAACCACAACAGCGCCGCCACGCCAACCGCGCAGCAGACCAATCACGGCGTGCCGTCCGTCACGATCAAGATTGTTTGTCGGTTCATCCAGCAAAATCAGATCAGGGCTCTGAAATATCAAAGCTGCCAGTGCCGCACGTGTTTGTTGCCCGCCACTCAACGCAGCAAGTCTTGTTTCAGGAATTATATCCGGCAGACCTAACTGTTTCAGTGCGCGGTGAAAACGTTGCGGAAGCAACCAATCCGCGGTGCTGATATCATCATCGCTGGCAACGCCCGCCTCTATGCGGGCAAGTATATCAAACTCATCGCGCACGCAGAAGAGATCGACCAGCGTATCTGCAAGTCCAGACGAGATGTCTTGTCGAAGAACACCAATCGTGCAATTCGCACTTACAGAGCCGCTCATTGGCGGCACGGCACCGCTAATTATATGCAGAAGCGTAGACTTGCCGACACCGTTGCGTCCGACAAGACCAATACGCTCTGCATCAATGCTGAGATCGATGGATTGAAAAAGAAGACGACCGTCAGTCGTTGCGCAGGAAATATCGTGAATTGTGAATAGAGCCATCATGACGAACCATAGAAACATTGAAGACACTGGTTATGAGAAACAGTGCGTTCTGGTTCATCGATTTGAGCTCCTATTAAAGCATTTATAGAAAAAGTGCGAAGCGGTTTTGCATAGGATAATGCGAAAGAAAATAGATAGAGCGGTTCCAACGACTAAGTCTTAACTTGAACCGCTCTGATATTCGTTCGCTGCCTTAATAATAGGTATATGCGGCCAAACATTGTTCACTAGCGTCAGATAACAGAGCCGTTGCTCTGTAATAACTTATTACCATTGATCTTAATCCAGATCAAATGTCGCGATGACAGGCACGTGGTCCGAAGGACGCTCCCAGCCGCGCGCCTCACGCAGAATTTGCAGCTCCTTCATATGAGCTTCGAGATCAGCAGAGCCCCAGATGTGGTCAAGTCTGCGACCACGGTCAGCGGCGTCCCAATCCTTGGCGCGATAACTCCACCATGTATAAATCTTCTGGTCTGCTGGAATGACCTGACGCATCAGATCGCTCCAGCCACCCTTCACACGCAGATCTTCCAGCGTTGTGGTCTCAATCGGTGTGTGGCTGACGATCTTGAGAAGCTGTTTGTGCGACCAGACATCGTTTTCGAGTGGCGCGATATTGAGATCGCCCACCAGGATCGACGAATTTCCGTCCTGCCTGTCTGCCACAATCGCTCGCATTTCCTCAAGAAAACCGAGCTTATGCGCAAATTTTGGATTAATTACCGGGTCCGGCTCATCACCGCCCGCAGGCACGTAGAAATTATGGATACGCAGCTTTTTGTCGCCGGCTGAAACAACCGCGCTGAGATGGCGACAGTCGCCCATTTCGCAAAAACCGATCTTCTCGACATCGCTCAGCGGGCGCTTGGAAATAGTTGCAACGCCATGATAGCCCTTCTGACCACTGATCGCGATATGCTCATAACCAAGCGCACGAAAACCCTTGGAAGGGAATTGATCGTCCGGGCATTTGGTTTCCTGCAGACACAGAACATCAGGCTGATAATCGCTCAAGAACTGCTCGACCAGCGGCATGCGCAGGCGAACGGAATTGATGTTCCAGGTAGCAACAGAAAAGGTCATGGGAAAAAGACTCGCGGTCATCAAAAGATGGTCGCGAACCTAACCATTTATCCAAAAAATGCAAACATCAGGCAGCAACTAAAGCGCATCCCGAAAAGTGTGAAACGGTTTTCGGATAAGATGCGCGCAAAAACAGGCAGTTAGAGCGAATCCAACGATTCAATTTTAACTGGAACCGCTCTAAGCTGACTATTACTGACCTTTTCGTTTCATCGCGATGCGCTGATAGTCGATCTTGAACATATCATCGGTGAAACGTACACCCGTACGCAGATTGAAGATCATCACCGTCGTATCAAGCCCCTGCGCATCGGTAATGGTCCACTGCTTGAGCTCGTAGGTCTTTGGCTCGAACATCAGCGTGATCTTGGAGCTGCCGAAAACTTTTTTGTCGCCTATAACCAGTGTAGTCATATCCGGGTCTTGCTTGACGCTCTGAAGGCGACCGCCACCAAGATCGATCTTGTCAGAAAGAAGCAGTTTTAGCGGCGTTGTGCCAAGCGCATACATATCCCAAGTGTCGAGCTTGCGATTGTTGATGACAACCTGATTGCCATCCGAAATTACCCGCACTGGCGAGTTGTTGTAATTGAAACGGATTTTGCCCGGACGCTCGATATAGAAAGTGCCGCCGGTCTGGTCGCCTTTGGGACCAAACTGCACGAACTCACCAGTCATTGTACGAACCGACGAAAAATGATCCGCAATCTGCTGAGCTGCGGCGGCGTTTCCCGCACCTTGCGCCTGCGCTGCAGCTGGCACAAACGCTGGCACAGCTGCACCAAGAACCAATGCTCCCAATCCGAGGAAGGCTGCGAAACGGCTGGCTTTCGCAAATACGGAAATTCGGGAGAACATCATCAGCAAACTCTCTGTTTTCATCATCTTCTTAAAATAATCCGGCAGTTAGGCACCAGTGTGGCAACTGATAAGCCGAAATACCTCGGCCTTAGTAGTCGTCTTCCGTTGGCACCAGTATCTCGCGCTTGCCTGCGTGATTGGCAGGCCCCACAATGCCTTCTTCCTCCATCCGTTCGATGATCGAAGCCGCACGGTTATAGCCAATGCCGAGGCGACGCTGGATATAGGAAGTCGAAGCCTTCTTATCGCGCAATACGACTGCAACTGCCTGATCATATGGATCGTCGGAATTTTCAAGGTTCGACGTTCCAGCCGGACCACCGCCTTCATCTTCATCGTCATCTTCGGTGATAGCATCGAGATATTCCGGCACGCCCTGAAGCTTGAGGTGCTGGACAACGCGTTCAACTTCATCGTCGCCGACAAATGGGCCATGCACACGCTGAATGCGTCCGCCGCCTGCCATGAACAGCATATCGCCCTGACCAAGCAATTGCTCGGCACCCTGCTCACCAAGAATCGTACGGCTGTCGATCTTGGACGTCACCTGGAAGGAAATTCGGGTCGGGAAGTTTGCCTTGATCGTACCGGTGATAACGTCGACCGACGGACGCTGTGTTGCCATGATGACGTGAATACCAGCCGCACGCGCCATCTGTGCAAGACGCTGCACCGTACCTTCGATGTCCTTGCCTGCAACCATCATCAAGTCAGCCATTTCGTCGATAATCACGACGATATACGGCATTGGTTCGAGATCGAGCTGTTCGGTTTCGTAGATCGCTTCGCCTGTATTGCGGTCAAAACCGGTCTGCACCGTGCGGGCGATCTGCTCGCCCTTCTTCTGCGCCTGACCGACACGCTGGTTGAAGCCGTCAATATTACGGACGCCGACTTTGGACATCTTGCGATAGCGGTCTTCCATTTCGCGCACGGTCCATTTGAGCGCGACAACGGCCTTTTTCGGATCGGTCACGACCGGGGTCAAGAGATGCGGAATACCATCATAGATGGAGAGTTCCAGCATCTTCGGATCGATCATGATCAGACGGCATTCCTGCGGCGTCATACGATAGAGCAGCGACAGGATCATAGTGTTGATCGCGACCGATTTGCCGGAACCCGTCGTGCCGGCCACCAGCAAGTGCGGCATCTTGGCAATATCGGCAATCACCGGCTCGCCATTGATGGTCTTACCGAGCGCAAGTGCCAGCTTGGATTTGGATTGCTCAAAGTCGCGGCTTGCCAGCATCTCGCGCAGATAAACCATTTCACGCTTCTGGTTCGGCAACTCGATGCCTATGACATTGCGACCCGGGACAACAGCGACGCGGGCAGCAATCGCGCTCATCGAGCGAGCGATATCATCAGCCAGGCCAATCACGCGGGACGATTTGATACCGGGTGCCGGTTCAAGTTCATAAAGCGTAACAACAGGCCCCGGTTTCACATTGATGATCTCGCCGCGCACGCCAAAATCTTCCAGCACACCTTCAAGCAGACGCGCATTCTGTTCGAGCGCATCCTTGGAAAGCGATGCATCGCGCTGAACCAATTTGGGTTCAGCCAGATAGTGCAGGGACGGCATTTCAAACGCGCCGCCTTCCTTCAGAAATGAGGGCTGTGCTTCGCGCTGAATACGCGCACCGCTCTTTGGTGCAGGCGCACGTTCGCCAACACGCGCCTTGGAGCGTTGTGGCGGCGTATCATGCCATTCTTCACCTGCAAGCGGGGCAGCTTCCATGCCGCCATCAAAGTCGTCATCGGTATCGAATGGTGGTTGCTCGGAAGAAGCGCCGCCAAAGCCCGGCTCGCGACGTGCACTGTTTCGGGTTTCAGCGGTGCGGCGTACGCTGCGCATATCACCATATTCGTCTTCACGCGGCTTACGACGGTTGAGGCCAGTGAGTCGCTTGAAAGTCGCGGATACACTGAGCACCGTATGTGTCAGAGCACCAACATACTGCGACAGACCGCCTGAAGAGCTTTCATCCTCGTCATCGTCATTATCTGCAAAATCATCTTCAACAGGTGCGCCGTGCGAAGCCCGTGTGTTGAGCAGTGCCTCACGACGCCCCACAATTCCACTTGCAAACAGGCAAAGCCACAAAGCAGGCAAAGCAAGCACCAGCGCGATTCCCGATGCGATGGCACCTTGCGGGAATGCACCGAGAAACAACCCAGGCAGACGCAACATCATATCACCAAACACGCCGCCAAGACCAATAGGCATTGGCCAACTTTCCGGCACGGCAAAGCAGCTCGCGATGGCTGCAAACAGCAAAGCAGCACCCATCCATGCAAAGCTGCGCTTCACAACCCGGCTTATACCGCCGCGCGTCATGAGCAGCAGCGACCAGATGACCAGAGGAAGCAAAACCGGAACACTCGCAAGGCCGAAGAACTGCATTGCGAGATCGGAAAATACGGCACCGGGATAGCCAAGCGCGTTGGTTACGGGATTATCCGTGGCATGACTAAGACTGGGGTCAGCAACATTCCATGTCGCAAGCGCACCCACAGCCGCAGCGGTCAGCGAGAGCAACCCCAGCCCAAAGAGGATATAGAACTGCCTGCGGAAGATGTTGGCCAGTTTCAGCCTGTCTTCCGAAATCCGCTCGTCACGCAGCGGGTATGAGGGCGAATATCCTTGCCGCATAAAGCCTGTCCCGAACCATGTTTTATTGCCGTCTGGTTGTTAAGCCTCGGGCGCAATGAATCGGGGCGATCCTAACGGGGCGATGGTTAATTCCCCATTAACCATGCAGGCTTCCACACAAAGAAATAACAGGAGAGATGCGAGAGAACAAAAAGTGGAAATGAAAAAGGCGCGGTTTCCCGCGCCTTTTTCCTGTTGAGACAAACCTGTTCTACTGAACAGACTCGCCGTGCAAAGCGATATCGAGGCCTTCCATTTCGGCCTGCTTACTTGGACGCAGCCCCATAACGGCCTTGACCACATAAAGGATGATTGCCGTTGCAACTGCTGTGTAGACAACGGTGATCGCAGCGCCAAAGAACTGCTTGCCAACGGTTGCACCTTCACCGGCTGCATTGATCGTCGCGTCAGCAAAGACACCCGTCAGGATCGCACCGACAAAACCGCCGACGCCATGGACACCGAATGCATCAAGCGAGTCGTCATAGCCAAGCGCATGCTTGATCTTGACGGCTGCAACATAACAGACGGCACCTGCGATGACGCCCAGAATGAGCGCACCCGTTGGATTGACGAAGCCAGCAGCAGGGGTAACCGCAACCAGGCCTGCAACAGCACCCGAAATAATGCCAAGAACACTTGGCTTACCGGCAATCGCCCATTCCGCAAACATCCAGGCGAGAGCCGCACCAGCGGTCGCAACCTGCGTGTTGAGCATGGCAACAGCTGCAAGGGAGTTTGCACCGGCAGCTGAACCCGCATTGAAGCCGAACCAACCAACCCACAGAAGGGCTGCACCGATAACCGAGAGAACGAGATTATGCGGCGCCATATTGGTTTGTCCGTAACCATCGCGCTTGCCAATGATGAGCGCTGCAACAAGGCCAGCAACACCGGCATTGATGTGAACAACCGTACCGCCGGCAAAGTCGAGAACGCCGTCAGAACCGAGGAAGCCGCCGCCCCAAACCCAGTGAGCCACTGGGATATATACGATGAAGAGCCACAGCGTCAGGAAGACGAGCATGGACGAAAACTTCATGCGTTCAGCAAACGAGCCAGCAATAAGTGCTGGCGTGATGATCGCGAAGGTCATCTGGAAGACGATGAAGAGATATTCCGGAATGGTACCCGTGAGCGAGTCCATCGTCACGCCGGAGAAGAATGCCTTGGAGAGACCACCAATATAAGGGTTCATGGAGCCGCCATCCGTGAAGGCCAGCGAATAACCCGCGACCATCCATAGAACCGACATAAGGCAGGTGACGGCAAAGCTCTGCATGACCGTCGAAAGTACGTTCTTCTTGCGCACCATACCGCCATAGAACAGCGCCAGGCCCGGGATGGTCATCATCAACACGAGCGCGGTTGAAGTCAGCATCCAGGCCGTATCGCCGGTATCAAGGGTCGGGGTCGGAGCGGTTGCGGCTGCATCCTGCGCCAGTGCCGTTCCTGCAAGAACGAGCAGTGCTGGCAAGGTGGCCAAAGCCGTTTGCTTGAATCTTCCTGTTATGAGCATCGAGTATCTCCGTCGAATGGCGGCTTCAAACGCGTCTGCGCTGAAAAGACCGGTTCAGACTGAGAGAAACAAAAATCGTGCCAGTTGCACTGGGCAACCCCGCTCAAATACGTTTTTTCTTGTATTCACTGCGCAACAACGGATGGAAACATGGCGCTGATTACGGAGTTTTCGCCCAAAGTCCGGGCTTTTTGGCGAAGCTTGGAAGTTGCACCGAGTTCGCAAAAAATATCAGCATAAAAAATTGAACGGCTTCCTGATGACAGAAAAACCGCTCTAAGTGATTCATCGGATTCAGCTTTTGCTTTTCATGCCGGATCAAGCCACTTCGCAAATGCATAAAATTTAATCGTCGACTTTATCGATGATTAAAATATAATCATTTATCTTTTTCGTGCACGCGAATAAGCCCTTCCTGAGCAACCGACGCAATCAAAAGACCGTCACGCGTATAAAGCGCGCCGCGATTGAAACCGCGCGCACCGGAAGCACTTGGCGTATCTTGCGTGTACAGCAGCCAGTCATCGAGCCGACAAGGGCGATGGAACCACATCGCGTGATCAAGGCTCGCCACCTGCAAATCGCGGTCGAAAATGGTGCGCCCATGCGGATGCAGCGACGTATCGAGCAGCGTCATATCTGACAGATAGGCAAGAATTGCCGCCTGTAATGCGCGATCGTCGGGCACGATGCCGCGCGCCCGCACCCATACATGCTGGCTGGGTGGGAGTTTTTCGCGTGAAAAATAATGCTTGAGCGAAACCGGCTTGATTTCAATCGGCCGCTCTTGCTCCCAGTATTTGCGCACGCCAGCAGGGGCCAGATGGAGATACTTTTCTTTCAGATCATGATCGCCCACCAATTGCTCCGGCATCGGCAGGTCTTTCGGCATATCGATCTGATGGCTCAAACCTTCTTCATCGATCTGGAAGGACGCAGACAAGGTGAATATCGCCTTGCCGTGCTGCTTGGCCAGCACACGGCGGGTATTGAAGCTGGAGCCGTCGCGAATACGGTCGACCTCATAGACAATCGGAATGGACGGGTCGCCGGGGCGCACGAAATATCCGTGCAGCGAATGGACCTGCCGATCAGGCTCGACCGTTCGCTGTGCAGCAATCAGCGCCTGACCGATCACCTGCCCGCCGAAAACACGCTGCCAGCCAACCTGCGGGCTGTTGCCGCGGAAAAGATCCATTTCAAGCGTTTCAAGATCAAGCGTTACAAGCAGCTGCTGCATGGCCGCGGTTTGTTCGCTTTTCAATACACCCGGTTTTTCATTGTTGGGCTTTTCATTATTGGACCCAGTCTTTTCATTATCGGACATGGACAGCCTGTCTCCTGAAATCCTATATAGGCAATATATTCTCGGTGAACTGTTTGTGCCTGCACAAGAGAAACTGTCAAGTGGAAGCCTTTGCTTCACCGAAGGCTGATCTGAATATCCGAAAGGAACGAGCGATGTCTGCAGATAGCAATCAAAAGACAACCGACAAGAACGATCTCATCATCGCAGGTGGCGGCTATGTCGGGCTTGTGACTGCTGTTGCCGTCAAGTCTGCCGCTCCTCATCTTTCTGTGACGGTTATTGACGGCGCCCCAGCTGGCGCATGGAAAAAAGATCCACGCGCGTCATCCATTGCTGCCGCTGCCTCTCGGATGCTCGACAAGCTTGGCTGCTGGCAGGAAATCGTCACCGACGCCCAGCCCATCACCGAAATGGTTGTCACCGATTCCCGTACATCCGATCCTGTCCGCCCTGTGTACCTCACCTTTGCAGGCGACGTTAACCCCGGTGAGCCGTTCGCGCATATGGTTGAAAACCGTGTTCTCAACACCGCACTTCACAAACAGGCAGATAAACTCGGCATCACCTTTATCGAAGGCATGAGTGTCGAGAATTTCGAAACCAATCCCGAATCCGTCACTGTCAAGCTGGCAAATGGCGAAACGCTCATCACACGCCTGCTGATTGCAGCCGACGGCGCAAAGTCGCGCCTGCGTGACATCGCTGGCATCAAGACGGTCAACTGGGATTATGACCAGTCCGGCATTGTCTGCAACGTCGCTCATGAACGTCCGCATGGGGGCCGCGCCGATGAACATTTCCTGCCTGCCGGTCCGTTCGCAATTCTCCCCCTTACCGGCAACCGCAGTTCGCTCGTGTGGACAGAACGCACGGCAGATGCCGAACGGCTGATTCGTGAAGACGATTTCATTTTCGAAGCCGAACTTGAGCAGCGTTTCGGCCATCGCCTTGGTGCACTGACAGTCGAAGGCCCGCGCCGCGCATTCCCGCTCGGACTGACACTGGCGCGTGAATTCGTGAAGCCACGATTTGCGCTGGTCGGTGACGCTGCGCACCGCATCCATCCGATTGCCGGCCAAGGCCTCAATCTTGGCTTCCGCGATGCTGCAGCCATTGCCGAAGTGATTGTCGAAACAGATCGGCTTGGGCTCGATATTGGCTCCTTTGCGGCCCTTGAACGCTATCAGGCTTGGCGTCGCTTCGACACCGTGCAGATGGGTGTCACGACCGATGTACTGACCAAGTTGTTCTCCAACGACAATCCCGCTATTCGCACGATCCGCGACATCGGCCTTGGCCTTGTTGACCGCGTGCCAAGCCTCAAATCCTTCTTCATCAAGCAGGCAGCTGGCCTTTCAGGCGATACGCCACGTCTTTTGCAGGGCGAAGCGATTTAGAGCATTTCCAGCAAAATTGGAAACCGGTTTTGCGTTCAGAAATGCGTCAAAACAAATAGATAGAGTCTGTCCAGAAAAAGACCCTCACTTTTCGGGAATAACGCAATGCTTCCTGATGGCAAAGGCTTCAACGTCTGCTAGAAAAAAGCACGCACGAGCTTAGGCGTCGGGGGACTCGCGAGCATATGCATACGGATGACAGATTGATCGACAAAGCCGTCCGCATGCAGAGCGGCTTATTTTCAGCAGAATTGCTGCACCGATTATCCAAGATTGCAGGCGCGCTTGCTGTTTTGGTGACTATCGCTGTCACCGTGATTTATTCCATCTCGAAACCGGACAACAACTGGGACATGATCCCCTATATCGCCACCGCGATAGAGGATCGTTATCCTGATGCCGTAGCGCTTCATGACGAAACATGGCGACTGGTCGCAGCTGCGACCTCGCAAAACGAGATCAACGCTCTGAAATACGCCGGTGATTACCGTCGCGCCCAATGGGAAAGTCCCGATAACTTTCAGTCACAACTCATCATGTACAGGGTCAAGGTCGGTTACGTGCAAATGTTGCGTCTGATCGAACCCTATACAGGACTCGTCCTGGGAGGACATCTCATCAGTCTTGCAGCAGCCATTGCTTCTGGTCTGATTATCCTCGCGATCCTTGCCTATTATAACGCCCTTCAAGCCGGTCTTCTAGTCGGACCTGCCCTTCTGTTGGCAGGCTTTGGACCAATGACCTCGGCAGTCTTTCCGGACATCGTTCTCGCCGCATTTTCCTTTGCAGCCATTTTTGCTCTGTTGAAAGAGCGTGACTGGCTCGCATCTATTCTGCTCGTTCTGTCATTCACGATCAGGCCCGATAATATAATTATGATTTTTGCCCTGCTGATTGCTGCGGTGCTCTTTGGCTGGCGCAAACTCCCCTTGCTCGCAGCATTCGTCGCATCGGTGATCATAGGCCTCGTTATATCAAGTTACACCGGGCATACCGGCTGGTGGGCGCATCTCTATTTCACCTGCATCGAAATGCAGCATTCAATGGCTGGCTTCAAGCCAGACTTCTCACTCGCGCTTCTCGTCAAAGCCTATGTTCGCGGGATCATTTTGGCTCTGTATCTTGAAAGCTGGCCTTCAATCCTTTTGGTATCGCTGGTTGCTTGGGCGGCAATGGCGAGAGCCGGGATCAACACGACGATTCCGCGGCTCAATGGCATTATCTTCGCCATGTTCATCGGAATGCTCGGCAAGTTCGTCTATTTTCCAATGCCCTATGACCGCTTCTTTTTCAATATGCTCATTACGATGGTGCTGATGCTGTCCCTCGCATCGGCCACACACACAAACAGGAAGATCGCCTGAAGCCAGCACTGGAAGCGATGGCAAGACGCCCTATGTGAGGTGTTACCCCAAACAGAGGAGTTTCCCATGGACAGAAAAGCAACGGCGGTCTGGAAAGGTACACTCAAGGACGGCAAAGGCACGCTCAACACGCAAAGCGGCGCGTTGAAAGATTTGCCTTACGATTTCAAGGCACGCTTTGAAGACGAAAGCGGGCGCGCTGGCACCAATCCTGAAGAACTGCTTGGAGCGGCACATGCAGGCTGCTTCGCAATGCAGCTTTCCGCACTTCTGACAGAGCACGGCACGCCCCCTGAGAAGCTGGAAGCCACCGCTGCGGTAACGGTTGGCCCTGCCTCCGGCGGCGGTTTTTCAATCTCGCGCAGCGCTTTAACACTCAGCGCCACCATACCCGGTATTTCAGCAGACGACTTTGCGAGCCTTGCCAAGAAAGCAAAGGAATCCTGCCCTCTTTCCAAGGCACTGGGCGCGATTGAAGTAACTTTGGACGCGAAGCTCGTCTGAGCGATCACTCCACAAAAAGCAGGCCACTCTAAAATTTAGAGCGCGTTTCGATCTGATTGGATCAGATCGGCCGCTCTAATTATCTGTTTTAACGCGCATCTTTATCCGAAAACCGTTTCTCACTTTTCGGGATGCGCACTAAACTGCAGAGTGACCTTTGTGCGCCCAGCCGGGCGCACGGCGCGCTATGCCGCTTTTTTACTCCGGCAAATGACAGACAGCCTCAATATTGTGCCCATCGGGATCAATCACGAAGGCCGCGTAATAGTCCGGATGGTAGTGCTCACGCAGCCCGGGCTTACCATTGTCACGACCGCCTGCTGCAAGTGCTGACTCATAGAAGCGATCAACCTCAGATCGCGTGCCCGCCGAAAAAGCTACATGCAACACGCCTTCAAGTTTTGAGCCTTTTTGCTTGCCGATCCAGAATTCCGGCTTGCCGTTGCGGCCATAACCGACCCACTCACCGAATTCCATCGCCCGAGTGATGCCCAACGGCGACAAAGCCGCATCGTAAAATGCACGGGATTTAGGCATGCTGGAAATGTTGAAACCGATATGATCGAGCATGAAAGACCTTCAAAGCAGCGGTGAACTCTACTGAATAGATCAGATATCGGCGAAACGGCAAAGATCAAGTCTCTGCCAATAGATCAATAAAAGAAAAGGGAGGCTAAGCCTCCCTTCGTATTCGTTTATCAGAGCAGGATTTAGACCCGGCGCTCGACCATCATCTTCTTAATCTCGGCAATCGCCTTGGCAGGGTTGAGACCCTTCGGGCAAGTCTGCGCACAGTTCATGATCGTGTGGCAGCGATAGAGACGGAACGGATCTTCGAGGTTGTCGAGACGTTCGCCCTTGGCTTCGTCGCGGCTGTCGATCAGCCAGCGATAGGCTTGAAGCAGTACAGCTGGACCGAGATAGCGGTCGCCGTTCCACCAGTAGCTTGGGCACGAGGTCGAGCAACAAGCGCAGAGAATGCACTCGTAAAGACCGTCAAGCTTCTGGCGATCTTCGTGGCTCTGCAGCCATTCCTTCTGTGGCTCAGGCGAAACCGTCTTGAGCCAAGGCTCAATCGAACGGTGCTGGGCGTAGAAGTTGCTCAGATCCGGCACAAGGTCCTTCACCACCGGCATATGCGGCAGCGGATAAACCTTGATGGAGCCCTTGATCTCGTCCATGCCCTTGGTGCAGGCGAGCGTGTTTGCGCCATCGATGTTCATTGCGCAGGAACCGCAAATGCCTTCACGGCACGAACGGCGCAGCGTCAGCGTCGGATCGATCTTGTTCTTGATATAGAGCAGACCATCGAGCACCATCGGGCCGCAATCATCGCGATCGATATAATAGGTATCGATGCTTGGATTTGCGTCATCATCCGGCGACCAGCGATAAATACGGAACTCCGTTACATTCTTGGCACCATCTGGACGCGGCCAGGTCTTGCCTTCCTGCATACGGGAGTTTTTGGGAAGTGCGAGTTCAACCATTGCTCATTCCCTCGATCAATAAACGCGCTTCTTGGGCGCAATCTTGGCCAAGCTGATGCCGCCTTCATCCTCGGTCGTCAGCGGATCGAGATGAACTGGGCGGTAATCAAGCTTCACTTCGCCATCTGGCGACAGCCACGACAGGGTGTGTTTACGCCATTCGGCGTCGTTACGGTCAGGGAAATCCTCGTGTGCATGTGCACCGCGGCTTTCGTGACGGGCTTCAGCCGAAACGACTGTCACCATCGCGTTTGCCATCAGGTTTTCCAGCTCCAGTGTCTCAACCAGATCGGAGTTCCAGATCATCGAACGGTCGCTGACCTTAATGTCGGGCAGTTCTTTCCAGATTGCCGACATGCGCGCGACACCCTGCTTAAGCGACTCATCCGTGCGGAACACGGCAGCATCTTCCTGCATGGTGCGCTGCATCTTCTCGCGCAGTTCTGCGGTCGGCGTCGAGCCGTTGGCATAACGAAGGCGATGGAAACGATCCATGATCTTTTCAACAGCGGCTTCGTTGATATCAGGGATCTTGGCGGCGCGGTCGATGACCTCGCCTGCACGGATCGCAGCCGCGCGACCAAACACCACCAGATCGATCAGCGAGTTGGAGCCGAGACGGTTGGCACCATGTACTGATGCGCAGCCTGCTTCGCCAACAGCCATCAGGCCCGGCTGAACGCGGTCTGGATCTTCCGAGGTTGGGTTCAGCACTTCACCCCAATAATTGGTTGGAATGCCACCCATATTATAGTGAACTGTCGGCAGAACCGGGATCGGTTCCTTGGTCACATCGACGCCTGCGAAAATCTTGGCCGACTCGGAAATACCCGGCAGACGTTCATGCAGAACAGCCGGATCGAGATGGTCAAGATGCAGATAGATGTGGTCCTTGTTCTTGCCAACGCCGCGACCAGCGCGGATTTCCATGGTCATGCAGCGCGAGACAACGTCACGCGAAGCAAGATCCTTGGCGGAAGGCGCATAACGCTCCATGAAGCGCTCACCTTCGGAATTGACGAGATAGCCGCCTTCACCGCGTGCGCCTTCAGTAATCAGGCAACCTGCGCCATAAATACCGGTTGGGTGGAACTGAACAAATTCCATATCCTGAAGTGGCAGACCAGCACGTGCCGCCATACCGCCACCG
The DNA here is from genome assembly GCF_029909885.1 of Ochrobactrum sp. AN78. NCBI lineage: Bacteria > Pseudomonadati > Pseudomonadota > Alphaproteobacteria > Hyphomicrobiales > Brucellaceae > Ochrobactrum > Ochrobactrum sp. AN78. The sequence continues at coordinate 589,869 of NZ_JASAMU010000002.1, read as the reverse complement.
TCACCGGTGCAGGTGTGAGCAGAAGTAGCCGAAAAATAGGAACGTCCGTAACCACCGGTCGCCAGAACCACCATCTTGGCGGAAAAGCGATGGATCGTACCGTCGTCGAGGTTCCAGGCAACAACACCGGTGCAGACGCCGTCAGTCATGATCAGATCGAGCGCAAAATATTCGATGAAAAACTGCGCATTATTCTTAAGCGACTGGCCATAAAGCGTGTGCAGGATGGCGTGGCCGGTACGGTCAGCAGCAGCGCAGGTGCGCTGTACCGGCGGACCATCACCAAAGTTCTGCATGTGGCCACCGAATGGGCGCTGATAAATCTTACCTTCTTCGGTACGCGAGAAAGGAACGCCGTAATGTTCCAGCTCATAGACCGCGGCAGGCGCTTCACGCGCCAGATATTCCATGGCATCAGTATCGCCCAGCCAGTCCGATCCCTTAACGGTATCGTACATGTGCCACTGCCAGCTATCCGGACCCATATTCTTGAGCGAAGCCGCAATACCACCCTGCGCCGCAACCGTATGGGAGCGCGTCGGGAAAACCTTGGTGATGCAAGCCGTCTTCAGACCCTGTTCGGCCATGCCAAGCGTTGCACGCAGTCCGGCACCACCGGCACCAACGACGACGACATCGAACTTGTGATCGACGAACGTATAGGACTTTTCGCCCGCAGCACTGGCTGCATTGTTTTCTGCACTAGCCATCAGGCTCTCAACCTCCGAAGCTCAGCTTGAGGATCGCGTAAACGCAGGCAACGCCAACAACAACCGTGAAGAAGGTGTTGAGCATAACCAGCAGGACCTTCAGGCCTTCGCCGTGAATGTAATCTTCAATAATGACCTGCATGCCAAGTCGCATGTGGTAGACACCGGTCAGCACGAACAGCGCCATCACGAGCGCTGTGAAAGGATGTGCCAGAACGGCCTTCACTTCCGCATAGCTCGCGCCATTGAGCGAGATAACCAGACCAATGAAAAACAAAACAAGCGGCACGAGCGCGACAGCACTCATACGCTGAAACCAGAAATGGCCGGTGCCTTCCTTGGCCGACCCCAGACCGCGAACCTTGCCGAGAGGCGTACGCATATCGCTCATGTCAGAATTCCTTTCAGCGCACCGCGAAGGCAACAACCCAGACAAGGATCGTCGCAGGCAGCGAGAAGGCCAGCGTCAGCCATGCAATCTTGCTGGCCGTGTGCTTTTCAAGTCCGGCACCCATGTCCCAGATGAAATGGCGTATGCCGCCAGCCAGATGGTGCAGCAGCGCCCACGTATAGCCAAACAGCACCAGATAGCCGATCCAGGAATTATAAACCCAGCTCACCGTGTTGAATGCATCTTCGCCGATTGCAGCAGCGATCAGCCATGCAGCAAGCAGAAGGGTTCCAAAATAAAGCGCGCCACCAGTGATACGATGAATGATGGACATCGTCATCGTGACTTTCGGTCGATAAATCGACAGATGTGGCGACAAAGGACGCTGACGCGTAACGGTCGGTTGTGTCATGGCTCTCGTGGGCTTCCCTGACGTTTCTACCCATTTCATAGTGCCGGAGTTTTATTTGGCATAATGAAACGAATGGCCGGTTTTTCAAAACCGAGTTCGATGTCGCTCACAACGCAGGGAACAGAATTTTCGATCCTGCGCCGGCACGACCCAGAAAATGTGGCTTGATCGTGTCGCACGACCCTATGTGGCGCTTTCTACTGCGCTTTTACCATCACGTCAAAGAAGCTTTTTCACGAAAAGACTAACAATTGGTCGCACCCGGACGACACTTTCGCGTGATTTGGGAATTTAAACGATTGAACACCGAGATTCCCAAAAACATGTGTAATTTCATCCACTTTTGCGGATGAAGCCTAGTTGCCGAAGCGAATCACATAGCTCGACCAGTCGGCAGCAGTTGCGATCTGCTCATAAAGCTTACGACCATCTTCGGGTACACGCGGCGCATTGAGCACCAGCTTCGACCAGCTGCGTTCTTCTGCCTTGTCGGCCAGCAAATCGATGAGCGCCTTGGCGATGCCTTTGCCGCGGTGATCGTGATGCACATAGATATGATCCACCTGCCCTGCACGAAGGCCCGATACCGGCTCGGGGAGATCATAGAAGATCACAAAACCAACGAGATCGCCGTCAACGCGAGCGCCCAGAATTTCGGTAGCACGGTCCTGCAACAAATGCTCCGCGTAAAACTCGTCCGGACGACGCGGCGCGCCACGCTTCAATGCCTGCGCATAGCTTGCAAGCAGCGGCGCGAACTCGTGGGCATCGCGCAGATGAAGAAGCGCTATATCGACGGCATGATCTACGGTCATGAGCAATCTTTCCCTCAAAATATATTTCCTGAAATCGGAAACATCTCAATGTTAAACAAGTGCTGGGCGTAGACAAGAGCCCTGCCCATACCAAAGTGCATCGAGTGAAACTCATTAGGCTTTGATTAAGCCCGAGTGGCGCTTGAACTTTATCAAGGCGTGATGGGTTAGCGTCTTAGCGCCTTGGTATAAAAGTAAAGCCCATTGCATGCAAAATCAGCTCAGCCTGCGGCCATTGTTGATGCCCCGAAACTCGACCACATTGTCATCGAGCATCATCGGTAGCGCTGTGCGAACACAATTACGGCCATTCTTCTTGGCTTCGTAGAGCGCGCCGTCGGCCCGCTTGTAAACATCGGAAAAGTAGTCATCAAACTCCATTTCCGTAACACCAAAACTCACTGCGAAGGCAACATCGCCCGAAACACCGGGAAGTGTGATATCGGCACAGGCCAGGCGCGCCCTTTCTGCAAACCGCCATGCCGATTGGATCGTATGGCCGGGAAGCAGAACAGCAAACTCCTCGCCGCCCATGCGCGCAGCAATCCCACCTTTGGAGGCCGCCGAACGGCGCAATTCATCGGCAAAAGCCGCAATCACCCGGTCGCCCAGCGCATGTCCATGGGTGTCGTTGATCGACTTGAAGTAATCAATATCGCAGACAATGAGCGAGAGTGCCTGTCGAACACGCTTTGATTTATCAATTGCAGCTTCTGCCCGGAACTCAAACCCCCGTCGATTAAGAAGGCTCGAAAGCTGATCGGTTTCCGAGCGCAACGTGACGTCGGAAATCAATTCACCCATGAGACTCAGCAAAAGTAGCAAACCCGCCGCAACCGAGAGCCCTGCTCCAATTGATTGCACCAGCAGCGCATAGTCAGTGCGAACATAGTCGTTCGGATCAACACCAACCCCACCCACCAGCGAGGCCAAGACTGGCTTGATCAGAAAATGAATGGCGCTGATCGTAAACAGCCCCGCCATGAGCCCATCAAGCGCGCCCCAGGACCGTCCAAACGGTCGATTTTGTGCACGCGTGTTTGAGCGCCCGCGCATGATCACCCAGACGGCAAGCATCAATGTCAGGAAATAAGGCGACTGATACAGAATTTGGCCAATCATCTCGCTGCGTGCAATGTCGTAAATGCCATAGACCAGCGACAGTGATCCGATCAGCAGCAACCCGAGCGGCCACCATGGAACCGTCGAGGAGTACATGCGCGCAAGTCCAATCACCAGACAGGCCAGCGTCATGAAATAAGCGCCAAAGGCCAGCATATAGCCAAGTTTCTGATTTGGGATCGATGGGATCAGCAGTTCTGTGAGGAAGTAGAGCATCGCGAAAACGAAGCCCATTGCAAAAACCGGTGCAGCAGCATTGTCGCGCGCAAAGGCCGCAATACCGAGAAAGGTAAACACAAACAGACCCGAAACGGTCATATTGATCAGGAGTATGAACTCTGCTCCGTCCATCCGCGCTTTCCGGCATACGCCTACGGACCATTCCTATAGGTCCGCATCCCCCGATCCGATTACCTGACAATACCCCTCATTTCAGCCAGGCTGAAGAAGCACTTGCCAACCAGAACGCATTATACATTCAACGCATATAAATGCAGCTAATTTAGTAAGTAAAAGTCTGATTTCAGACGCCACTCCAAGCACGAAAAAGCCGCCGGATTACTCCGACGGCTTTTCCAAACTTACTTAAACTCTCTCAAAAGAAAGATTAGTTCCAGTCGCGGATATCCACGAAATGACCAGCAATAGCAGCGGCAGCAGCCATCGCAGGCGAAACCAGATGCGTGCGTCCCTTGAAGCCCTGACGGCCTTCAAAGTTGCGGTTTGAGGTCGATGCGCAACGTTCGCCCGGCTTAAGCCGATCATCATTCATGGCAAGGCACATGGAGCAGCCCGGCTCACGCCAGTCGAAACCAGCTTCGATGAAGACTTTGTCGAGACCTTCGGCTTCTGCCTGTTCCTTCACAAGACCCGAACCCGGAACAATCATTGCGCTTACGCCAGCGGCAACTTTCTTGCCCTTCGCCATACGTGCAGCGTCACGCAGATCTTCGATACGGCCATTGGTGCAGGAACCGATAAAGACGCGGTCAATCGTAATGTCGGTCATCTTGGTGCCTGGCTTCAGGCCCATATAGTCGAGCGCACGCCACTTCGATGCACGCTTGGTTTCGTCCTTGATCTCATCAGGATTAGGTACGATATCGGTGACGAACACCACGTCTTCCGGGGATGAACCCCAGGAAACAACTGGCGAAATTTTGGCAGCATCCAGTTCGACTATCTTGTCGAAATGTGCACCTTCATCCGAATGCAGAGTCTTCCAGTAGCCAATCGCCTGATCAAGGGTTTCGCCCTTTGGTGCACGTGGCTTGCCTGTGATGTAAGCGAAGGTCGTCTCATCAGGTGCGATCAGACCGGCGCGTGCGCCGCCTTCAATCGACATATTGCAGACCGTCATGCGGCCTTCCATCGACAGCGAGCGAATGGCGCTACCGGCATATTCGATCACATAGCCTGTGCCGCCAGCCGTGCCGATCTCACCAATGATCGCAAGCGTGATATCCTTGGCGGTGACGCCTGGGGCCAGCTCACCATCAACACGCACCAGCATGTTCTTGGCTTTTTTCTGGATCAGTGTCTGGGTGGCCAGAACATGTTCGACTTCCGAAGTGCCGATACCGTGTGCAAGCGAACCGAAAGCACCATGCGTCGACGTGTGGCTGTCGCCGCAGACAATCGTCATACCCGGCAGTGTAAAGCCCTGCTCAGGTCCAACAATATGGACGACGCCCTGACGCTTGTCGCGCTCGGAATAATATTCAACGCCGAAATCAGCAGCGTTCTTGGCCAGAGCTTCGACCTGAATACGGCTTTCCTCGTTCTTGATGCCGTTGATACGGTCAGGCGAGGTCGGCACGTTGTGGTCGACAACAGCCAGTGTTCTCTCTGGATGGCGCACCTTGCGGCCGGTCAAGCGCAGACCTTCAAAAGCCTGCGGGCTTGTCACTTCGTGCACAAGATGGCGATCAATATAAAGGAGGCAGGTACCATCGTCCTGCTGATCCACTACATGGTCGTCCCAGATCTTGTCATAAAGTGTACGCGGCGCGCTCATTGCGAGAGTTCCTTTGAATAGTTCTTAATTGAGCTGTCATATGCACTCACCTTGGCGTTTCGTCAAGAAAGCGAAACCGCAACAGGGTGTCGCAGTAATAATCTTGCGTGATTTAGGCAAAATTATGCGCGATATTATGCGAAGCATTTTGACTTTGGCAAACAAAAAAGGCGGCCAATGGCCGCCTTTTTAAAGATCTCTGCTTCAAAACTTATTCAGCAGCGGTCTTGGCAGCCTGCGCCTGGGCAGCTGCAGCTAGCTTGTCAGCTTCACGCTCGGCCTTGGTGCGGTTGTCTTTCTTTTCAGCAATACGAGCAGCCTTACCGGTGAGGCCACGGAGGTAGTAAAGCTTCGCGCGACGGACTTTACCGCGGCGAACCAGTTCAACGCCTTCTACGATTGGCGAATAAACAGGGAATACGCGCTCTACGCCTTCGCCGTAAGAAATCTTACGAACGGTGAAATTTTCGTTGATGCCAGCGCCGGAACGGGCAATGCAAACGCCTTCATAGGCCTGCACACGGGTACGTGTACCTTCGGTAACGCGAACCTGAACGCGAACGGTGTCGCCTGGCTGGAAATCTGGAAGTGTGCGCTTTTCAGCGATCTTTGCTGCCTGTTCGGCTTCAAGCTGACGAATGATGTCGGTCATCGTCTGACTCCTTCTGAATTCTTCTCAAACAGTCAGAGCGCTCTGCACTTGCCGCCAAGCAACCTTGGCCTTGCGGCTATGCCCAAAGAATCAGGCAGGAGCGGTACACCATTTATTGGTTTACGGACGTCTCGGGCTTTGCCCGAACCGGATATTACGATGTCGGATTTCCCCGAACTGGCAGGCTCATACAGCATCGCCATCAACTTGTCACGCCCTGTCAGAAATTTTCGTAGCCAGCAGTCCAAGACTGTGCCAACCTTATTGTCAACAATAAGAGCTTAAATTGCAAACAATCTCAATAAGCTACAACTAAAATGGGGACAAAATGACTATCAAAAATCCATCACCCTCATTGTATAATGAGGACTTAGCACCGGCTGAAGAACGAAAATGGGGCGCATTCAGCATTTTCAACGTCTGGACATCGGACGTGCATAGCCTCTGGGGCTATTATCTTGCCGCAAGTCTCTTTCTTCTTTGCGGCAGCTTCCTGAATTTTGTGATCGCCATTGGCATCGGATCGTTGGTGATTTTCTTTCTGATGAGCCTCGTGGGCAATGCCGGTGTGCGAACGGGCGTGCCATTTCCGGTCTTGGCGCGCGCATCGTTTGGAACTTTCGGCGCAAACTTTCCAGCACTCGTACGCGGCATCGTCGCCTGCTTCTGGTATGGTGCGCAGACTGCCGCCGCGTCCGGGGCGATCGTCGCCCTCCTCATTCGCAATGAAAGCGTTCTCGCCTTCCATCAGAACAGCCACATGCTTGGCCATTCGACACTGGAAGTCATGTGCTACGTTCTGGTCTGGGCAGCCCAGCTTCTCATCATCCAGCGTGGCATGGAAACGGTACGTAAATTTCAGGATTGGGCAGGCCCCGCGGTCTGGATAATGATGCTGATCCTTGCGATCTATCTTCTTATCAAGTCGGGCACATTCTCGTTCGGCAGCGAAATTCCACGCGATATCCTTCTTGAAAAGACCAAGGATGCAGGTGTCACCGGCGAACCCGGCTCCTTTGCAGCGCTTGCTGCTGTTTCGGCAACCTGAATCACCTATTTTGCAGCACTTTATCTCAACTTCTGCGACTTCTCGCGCTACGCGAAGGATGAGGCTTCTCTGCGCCGTGGCAATCTTTGGGGCTTGCCCGTCAACCTTCTGGCATTCTGTCTCGTCGCAGGCGTAACGACCACCGCCGCCTTTACGGTTTACGGTGAAGTGCTTCTCCATCCTGACCAGATTTCTGCGAAATTTGACAGCTGGTTCCTTGCGCTTCTAGCAGCTTTGACCTTCACAGTAGCGACGCTGGGTATCAACGTGGTTGCAAACTTCGTGTCAGCTTCATTCGATTTTTCCAACACCTTCCCACAGAAAGTGTCATTCAAACGCGGTGGTGTAATTGCGGCCTTGATCGCGCTTATTCTCTATCCGTTCGCACCATGGGAAACGGGTGCAGCACATTTTGTGAACTTCCTAGGCTCCACCATGGGCCCGATTTTCGGCATCATGATGGTCGATTATTATCTGTTGCGCCGTGGCAAGATAAACGTTGCCGACCTTTATCAGGAGAATGGGGAATTCCGTTTCCAAAATGGCTGGCACATCAAAGCGTTTATCGCTTTTGGAATTGGCGCACTATTCTCATCGATCCTGCCGATGGCGACCAATATCCTGCCTGCATGGTGGGCGACCTATGGTTGGTTCTTTGGTGTCGCAATTGGTGGTGGCGTCTATTTTGTGCTCCGTAAATCCGCTGCACAACAACAGTCCGTGGCAAAGCCCCACATGGCCTGATCGTTAAACAAAAAATGCCCGGCATTCACCGGGCATTTTTATTCAGCTGCCAATACGCCCAAGATGGGTATCATTAAAGCCGGTCCCGTATTTGAGACCAAACCCAAGCGCACGATCCACGCCAATATGTACGGCCCAGATAAGAGCAATCGCAAAGCAAAGCGGCCAGCTCATCACCCAGCCCAGCACAGACAGCAGCACCACGCCAATCCAGCTATGGGCTATATTATAGACCACCGCACCTGTGCGTGGGCCTTTCAGATAGGCAAAGAACGACAGATCCGGCGCGAGAATAAGGATCGCGAAAAGCCACCAGCTCACGCCACTGATCCAGTAAGCGCCGAGCGCCAGCAGCGCTAAGGAAAGACTTTCAAGCCTCTGGATCAGGTTCATTTGCGTTTGGCCTCTCGATAGGCTTCCCAAAGATCAGGACGCCGTTCCTTTGTGATGCGTAGAGCCTCAGTATGCCGCCATTTATCAATCGCGCCATGATTCCCGGATGTCAGGATTTCAGGGATGGATCGCCCTTCCCAAACCTGGGGGCGCGTATAATGCGGATGCTCTAGAAGTCCGGTCTCGAAGCTTTCCGTTTCGCCCGATTCGCGATTGCCCATGACGCCCGGAAGAAGACGCACAATAGCGTCGAGCAATACGATTGCCGCTGTCTCGCCACCCGACAGGATGTAATCACCGATCGATATTTCTTCGAGCTCACGCCCTTCGATCACCCGCTCGTCCACGCCCTCAAAGCGTCCGCAAAGGATAATAGCACCCGGACCGTCCGCCAGTTCACGCACACGCTTCTGCGTCAGCGGTGCACCGCGCGGGCTCATCAACAGCATAGGGCGAGTATCCGCGACCGAATCGAGCGCACGCGCCACAACATCCGGCTTCATCACCATGCCTGCCCCGCCACCCGAAGGTGTGTCGTCAACCATGCGGTGCTTGCCTACGGCAAAATCACGGATCTGCACCGTATCAAGCGACCATGTGCTTTCGGCGAGTGCTTTGCCAGCCAGAGAAATACCCAATGGTCCGGGAAACATTTCGGGATAAAGCGTCAGAACGGAAGCATGAAATGTCTGCTCGGCTCTATCCGTCTCAGGCAGATCGATCATGATTTCTTCGGCCGCTTCTTTTCGCTCTGGGGCTTGTTATCTTCACGAAGTGGATTGTCGTCTTCGTCCGCGATCAACCCCGCCGCATGGGGATCGACACGTATCGTGCCTTCCTCGAAATCGATCTCCGGTACTGCTGCTTCCGTGAAAGGGATCAGCATGGGGCGCTTGCCCTTGAGGCTCAGTTCAATCAGATCGCCACCGCCAAAATCGAAAACGGCACTGACAACGCCATAAGACTTGCCGTCAGCATCAAGTGCTTCAAGGCCAATCAGATCAGTTTGAAAAAACTCATCCTCATCAAGATCATCATCCGACAATTGCGAACGATCGATAAAAAGCTCGGTTCCGTTCAACGCTTCGGCAGCATTGCGATCATTAACACCTTTAAAGCGTACAACCACCACAGTCTTGGCCGAACGTGCCTCAAGCACCTCATAAGCTTTGCCCTGTGCATCATAGAGCTGGCCATAGTCGGCAATCGCCAGCGGGTCGTCGGTATATGTCTTGACCCGGACTTCGCCTCGTATGCCATGGGCGGCTCCAATAACGGCAAGCTGAATAGGGTTCTCTGGGCGCGACATGAAAATTTCCGTAATTAAGGGCTGTTTTATACCGCTTACTCAATTTCCTGTAAAAACGCCAAGAAAAATACAATTTCGCATCTTTACGGCTGGGCAACCTATCAATGGCAAACTGGGTAGATTGTAATGGAAGCAGTGAAACCCGGCCATGACGACACAGAGCGAAATCCTGATCCCGGCCCGCGCCGATCTTGCGGCCGCGCGCGAAGAATGGCTGAAAACGCTGAAAGATATGCGCCGTCTTTCCGAAAACACGCTTGAAGCCTATGAACGCGACACGCGCCAGTTTCTGCATTTTCTAACCCATCATCTGGGAGAACCGCCCTCAATCAAGGATGTCGGTAATCTGCGTGTTGCTGATCTGCGTTCGTTTCTTGCCAATCGCCGCAATGATGGCGTGGGTGCGCGCACGCTTGGTCGTGGTCTTGCCGGTGTAAGGTCACTGCTGCGGCATCTGGAAAAACGTGGTCTGGTCAATGCGGCTGGTGCGGCTGCGATACGTGCGCCCCGCCAGCCAAAATCGCTGCCAAAGCCCCTCACCGCAGAAGATGCGTGCCGTGTTGTTGCAGCTGATGGACAGATGGCAGAGGAGCCGTGGATTGCAGCACGCAATGCTGCGGTCCTGACGCTTCTCTATGGCTGCGGCCTGCGTATCTCGGAAGCGCTTGGGCTTGCCGGTGACGCGCTCAATGACGCTTCCGCCCTCTCGATCTCAATCACTGGTAAGGGCGGCAAGGCACGCATGGTGCCACTGCTTCCGGCGGTGCATCGTGCGGTCGCACAATATCGCGCGCTTTGTCCGTTTGATCTTTCCGCCGAAAAGCCGCTGTTCCGCGGTGCCAAGGGAGGGATACTGCATTCGGCAATCATCCAGCGAGAAATGCAAAAGCTCCGTGCCGGTCTTGGTCTGCCGGATACTGCAACGCCACATGCGCTGCGCCATTCTTTTGCCACGCATCTTTTGGGTCGCGGTGGTGATCTGCGCACCATTCAGGAATTGCTGGGCCATGCGAGCCTGTCGACCACGCAGGTCTATACCGGCGTCGATACGGCGCGACTTCTCGAAGTTTATGACAAGGCGCATCCGCGCGCCTGAAAATTGGCATTTAATATCGCGCCCGACCACCTATATTCTCTTTATGAAAAAGCTGTTCCTCCTGTTTGCCTGTGCCCTCTTTGCAAGCTCGATCCATGTTCGCGCGGAAGAGGCTTCCACGACCTGCACCACACGTGGTGTCAATCTGCTCGACGGTCTGGACAAGAAAGACCCAAAACTCTGGGACGAGCTACGCGCAGAAACAGAGACCATTCCCAATCACAAAGGCATTATCTGGAAGATAGAAAAGGACGGACTGGCACCGTCTTATCTTTTCGGCACCATTCATCTCAGCGACCCTCGTGTGATGAAATTACCGGATACTGCTGCAAAGGCTTATGCGTCTGCCGACACCATCGTGATCGAAGCCACCGACGTTCTTGATCAGAAAGCTCTTTTTCGGCTCAAGCTGGAACAGCCGGAGCTGATGCTTTTTACCGATGGTACGACGCTACAATCGCATCTGCCACCCGATCGCCTTGCCGAAATCACCCAAAAGCTTGAGGCGCGCGGTATTGTTCTTGGCGCTGTCGCCAAAATGAAGCCGTGGATCGTCAGCAGCCTGCTGGCACTTCCCAAATGTGAGCGGGAACGAAAGCTGCGCGGCGAAGCGTTTCTCGATGGTCAACTTGCAGGGGACGCCGAAGAAGAAGGACGCCCCGTGGAAGGATTGGAGACAGCAGCCGAACAACTAGGCGCCATGAACAAGCTTCCGCTCGATTTTCATATGCGCAATCTGATTGCCACTGCTGATTTCGGCGACGCAATCGAAGACACCACAGAGACAATGATCGCCCTTTATCTTCAGGGCGAAGCCGGAATGATCATGCCCGCTCTACGCAAAATTGTTCCCGGTGATCTGACCGATGAAGACTATGACCTTTTCCAGAAAGTCATGCTCACCGACCGCAATCACACCATGGCGGAACGTGCAGCCCCACTTCTTGAGAAAGGCGGGATGTTCATTGCTGTTGGTGCGCTGCATTTGCCCGGCAAAGAAGGTCTGGTCGAATTGTTACGCAATGAGGGTTATCGCGTCTCGGCAATGCAAGACGGAACAATCGGAACTTCTTTGCGTTAACTCTCCAATGGATACAACCAACTGGAGGAGAGCTAATGGTTGACCCACTCGATCCCCGTAATGATCCGCTGAACAGTCCGCGTCATGCCGACCCGCTCGCCACCCCCGTCGGAAAGCCGCCACAGCCCAGAGGAAGCAACGGCCTTATGCTGGCTGTTATTCTGGTAGCCGCCATTCTGATACTCGGCTATTTCTTTTATCGCGGCGGCAGTAGCACGGATACGGCAGCACCGCCGCCGCCTGCTGCACAGGGCGAAACCACGATGCCGCCCGCAGCACCGCCTGCAACTCCACCAGCCACACCGCCTGCACAAAACTAATCCTAAAAAAAGGCCCGCTTTCGCGGGCCTTTTGCATACCGAGCTTAAACAACAATTACATATGGATCGGCTTGGCGAAGGTCGCCAGTGCCGATTCACGAACAGCTTCCGACATGGTTGGATGCGCATGGCAGGTACGTGCGAGATCTTCGGACGAACCACCAAACTCCATCAGAACAGCCAGTTCGTGGATCATTTCACCAGCATTATAACCGAGGATATGAGCACCCAATACGCGATCCGTTGCCTTGTCGGCGAGGATCTTCACGAAACCATCCGTGTGCAGCATGGCGCGTGCGCGACCGTTTGCCGTGAACGGGAACTTGCCGATCTTGTACTCAACGCCTGCGGCTTTCAGCTCTTCTTCGGTCTTGCCAACAGACGCTACTTCCGGCTGCGTGTAAACAACACTCGGAATGACATCGAAGTTTACGTGTCCAGCCTGACCGGCGATGATTTCAGCAACCGCGATGCCTTCGTCCTCGGCCTTGTGCGCAAGCATCGGGCCCTGCACAACGTCGCCGATGGCATAGATGCCTTCGACATTGGTGCGCCAGTGACCGTCGATTGCAACGCGACCGCGATCGTCGACATTCACGCCTGCTTCCGCAAGACCAAGACCATCCGTGTAAGGACGACGGCCCGTGGAAATCAGAACGGCATCAGCGTCAATGGTTTCGGCATCGCCACCCTTGACTGGTTCAAAGGTCACTTTCGCACCCTTACCGGCCTTTTCAACGCCAGTAACCTTTGCGTTCAGCTTGAAAACAATGCCCTGCTTTTCGAGAAGACGCTGGAACTGCTTGGATACTTCGCCATCCATCGCGCCAAGCACCTTGTCGAGATATTCGACAACGGTCACTTTCGCGCCCAGACGTGCCCAGACCGAACCAAGTTCGAGACCAATTACGCCGCCGCCAACGACAACCAAATGACCCGGAACCTTGTCGAAAGCGATTGCGCCGGTCGAGGACACAATGATTTTTTCATCAATGTCGACCTTGACGCCAGGAATGCCAGCAACGTCTGAACCGGTTGCGATGATGATGTTCTTAGCTTCGATTTCCTGAACAGTGCCGTCTTCAGCGGTCACGGAAACCTTGCCTTTGGCAACGATCTTGCCGGTGCCGATAAAAGGCGTGATCTTGTTTTTCTTGAACAGGAATTCAACGCCAGTGACGTTCGACTTTACCGTCGCGTCCTTGTGAGCCAGCATTTTTTCGAGGTTGAGCTTCGGCTTACCGATTTCAACGCCCAGCGTGTCGAAGGAATGACCGGCTTCAGCAAACACTTCGGATGCGTGCAGCAGCGCCTTGGAAGGAATGCAACCAACATTGAGACAAGTGCCGCCAAAGGTCTTGCGCTTTTCCACAACAGCCACGGAAAGGCCGAGCTGTGCGGCCTTGATTGCGGCGACATAACCGCCAGGGCCGGTACCGATGACAACCACATCGTAAGACATTGAACTATCCTTCTTCAGTCTGATCCAGAATGGGTCGTTCTAAGACCCTTAAACTTTCATACAACCGGTAATCCGGTCATTCTTCTTCAGGCGAGCACGATTTGAAACGGAACGTTTCAAATTGCAGCGGCTTTTCAGGCTTCGCTGCACCAAAATCATATCCGTCCAGCGCCGTTGCCAGATCGGGAAACAGGATGGCCTGCGCTGCTGGCTCATCGGCCTTCGGCAGCACATCCGCTTCTGCACCTTCCTTCAGCGCGTAGACAACACTTTGCCAGAGGCTGCAATCATCGAGGTCCTCCGGATCGGTGCCACCATTCTTGCAGTTATAGGTAATGAGCGCATAGGGGCGTGCAACCCCCTCTTCCGGCCAAATGACGAGGCCGGAGAGTTTGAACTCTGGCTTATCATCGGCAGTGATTGTGAATTCGTTGGTCGGTGCCGGGCTCATCTTGAGCGCATTGGACTGCGCGGCATGAAAAGTCAGCGTGTAGGCGTCACCCTGATCGCGATAGACAGCGCGGTTCTGCGTACAAGCGGCCTGAACGGCGCTTGAAAAAACCGTCACGGCCAGCGCCGATGCAGCCACCACCTTGAAGAGCTTCTTCACGTCATGCATCTGTCGGTTCTCCTCGGTTGTCCGGCAGTTCGCGCTACTGCGCTTTCACGATGGCAAGTTTCAGACCAAGAGCAATGAAAACCACGCCGCTTGTTCTGTCGATCCATTTTGAAGCGCGCGAGAAAACGGCACGCATCTTAGGCGTCGTCATGAAAAGGCTGACACCGATAAACCACGAAATCAAAGTCGTGGCCATAACCACACCGTAACCAAGTTTGACTTCGGTTGGCGTATGAACGCTGATAACCGTCGAAAAGATGGAGAGGAAGAAGAAGACCGCCTTCGGATTAAGCGCATTAGCGGCAAAGCCCAGGCTGAAAGCCTTGAGTGCACTTTGCTTGCGGCTCGGCTCCTGCGCGGTCATATCGACATCGATCTTGGTGGCACCTGCGCGCAACGCCTTGATGCCGATATAGATCAGATAGGCGACGCCACACCATTTGACGATGTTGAAGAGATAGATCGACTGAGAAATGATCAGCCCCAGGCCAAGCACCGTATAGGTGACATGCATCATGAAGGCAGCACCAATGCCGAAGCTGGTGATGATCGCTTCGCGACGTCCCTGCATCAACGACTGACGGATCACCATCGCAAGATCAGCACCCGGCGAAACGATAGCAAAGACGAAAATCGCCATCAGAGATGCAAGTTCAAACAGATAGGGATGCATCACTTTTCCTTCGCTCCGCACCCGTCAGATGCGGACAACCGTCAAAAAACCAGATTGAAAAACATGAGCGCAAGCCCGACCAGCGAACCGATCCAGACGAGCGAGCGGATATAGGGAATACCCGCAAGATAAAGCGGAATATAGACAATGCGGCATGCAAACCAGATCCACGCACCGTAAAGCCCCCATCCGTGAGCATCGCCCTTGAACACAAGTGCAAGCGCCAAAGCGATAAATGCGGGATAGGTTTCGCGGAAATTATTGGAGGCACGTTCCGCGCGACCGGCAAGATGGCCGGTGGGTTTCAACCCATTGTCGCGCGGACCCGCATTCCATTGAGAGCCGAGTTCCTTCGTCACTGTCCAGCCCTGCAGGAGGATATGAAACACCAGCAGGACAACACTCCAGCCAATCAGCGGGAGAAAAGGTGACGCGGAAAATAAACCCGGCTCCATCACGTAATTCCTTGTTAAAGCATTTGAACCAAAAACTGCGAAGCCGTTTGGCGTTGGATAATGCGCAAAAACAAATAGTTACAGCGGCTCCAACGATTCAGTCGTAACTGAAACCGTTGTACGCGTCCCCTGAAAGCCGTGCCTTCAGGGGTATCGCATCTTACAGGTCGAGAACGAGACGTTCCGGATCTTCCAGGCTTTCCTTGACGCGGACGAGGAAGGTTACGGCTTCCTTGCCGTCAACGATGCGGTGATCGTAGCTCAGTGCCAGATACATCATCGGACGGATAACGATCTGACCGCCAACAACAACCGGGCGATCCTGGATCTTGTGCATACCGAGAATACCCGACTGCGGCGCATTGAGGATCGGCGAGGACATCAGCGAGCCGTAAACACCACCATTGGTGATGGTGAAGGTGCCGCCCTGCATGTCGCCAACCGAAAGCGAACCGTCGCGTGCTGCCTTGGCAAGACGTCCCAGTTCTTTTTCAACGCCAGCGATCGAAAGCTGATCTGCATCACGGATGACAGGAACAACAAGACCCTTGTCGGTGCCGACAGCCATGCCAACATGCGCAAAGTTCTTGTAGATGATGTCGGTGCCGTCGATCTCGGCGTTAACAGCCGGGATTTCCTTGAGCGCATGGGTTACAGCCTTCGTGAAGAAACCCATGAAGCCAAGCTTCACGCCGTGCTTCTTTTCAAAGATGTCCTTATAACGCGAACGCAGTTCCATCACAGCAGACATGTCGACTTCGTTGTAAGTCGTCAGCATTGCAGCGGTGTTCTGTGCGTCTTTCAGACGACGTGCAATCGTCTGACGCAGGCGGGTCATCTTCACGCGTTCTTCGCGCGAGGCGTCGCCAGCTGATGATGCCGGACGGGCAGCAGCAGGTGCTGCGGCGGCAGCCGGAGCGGCCGAAACGCCCTTTGCAATCGCATCAAGAACATCGCCCTTGAGAACCTGACCGCGCTTGCCCGAACCTTCAACCTGATCAGCCGAAAGGCCATTTTCAGAAAGGATCTTGGAGGCAGCAGGGGCTGGCTGCATTGCAGGTCCCGAGGTTGAAGCAGCCGGGGCAGAAGCAGCGGCGGTCGGAGCGGCAGCCGCTGGCTTGGCTTCTTCCTTCTTAGGAGCAGGAGCGGAACCCGCGCCCGAAATCTGGCCGAGCAGTGCGTTGACTTCAACGGTGTCACCTTCCTGCGCCACGATTTCAGCGAGAACGCCAGCAGCCGCTGCCGGAACTTCAATCGTCACCTTGTCGGTTTCCAGTTCCACCAGCGGTTCGTCAGCAGCGATAGCGTCGCCAACCTTCTTGAACCACTTTCCGATGGTTGCCTCAGTAACGGACTCCCCAAGCGTGGGAACGCGAATTTCGGTGGCCATGGTTTCTTCTTCCGTGATCTTCGATCTTTAGATTTTACGTTCAATTCAAGCTGGAAGCGATTTTTCCAAACCGCTCCAAGCCGAAAATTAAATTAGTTTCCAAGCGCATCCTCGAGGAAAGCCTCGAGCTGTGCAAGATGCTTCGACATCAGACCCGTCGCAGGCGAAGCTGCTGCCGGACGACCGGTGTAGCGAACGCGCTGATGCTTGGCGTCGATATGTGCAAGAACCCATTCCAGATACGGATCGATGAACGACCACGCACCCATGTTCTTTGGTTCTTCCTGACACCAGACGATTTCCGCATGACGGAAGCGCGAGAGCTCATTGATGAGCGCCTTAGCCGGGAACGGATAAAGCTGTTCCACACGCAGCAGGTAGACATCATCGATGCCACGCTTTTCGCGCTCTTCATACAGATCGTAATAGACCTTGCCCGAGCACAGAACGACGCGACGGATCTTGGCATCCTTCTGAAGCTTGATGCCATCGCCCTTGTTGTACTGGGCATCATCCCAAAGCAGACGGTGGAACGAAGAATCGCCCGACAGTTCGTTGAGGGTCGAAACAGCACGCTTGTGGCGCAGCAGCGACTTCGGCGTCATCATGATGAGCGGCTTACGGAAGTCACGCTTCATCTGACGGCGCAGAATGTGGAAGTAGTTAGCCGGCGTCGTAACGTTGGCGACCTGCATGTTATCTTCCGCACACATCTGCAACCAGCGCTCCAGACGTGCCGAGGAATGCTCAGGACCCTGACCTTCAAAACCGTGCGGCAGAAGGCAGACGAGACCGGACATACGAAGCCACTTGCGCTCACCCGACGAGATGAACTGATCGAAAACGACCTGTGCACCGTTGGCGAAATCGCCGAACTGAGCTTCCCAGAGGACCAGAGCACGCGGATCGGACAGCGAATAACCATATTCGTAGCCGAGCACTGCTTCTTCCGAAAGCATCGAGTTGATGGCTTCGTAGATCGCCTGCCCCTTCTGAATGTTGTTCAGGGGCGTATAGCGGTTCTGGGTTTCCTGATCGTAGAGAACCGTGTGACGCTGCGAGAAAGTGCCGCGTTCAACATCCTGACCCGACAGGCGGATCGGGCTGCCTTCAGCAACCAGCGAACCAAACGCCAGCGATTCAGCGGTTGCCCAATCGATGCCTTCACCGGTTTCGATCATCTTGGCGCGGTTATCAAGGAAGCGCTGGATGGTGCGATGGACGTTGAAATCCTTCGGCACTTCAACAAGCTTCTTACCGATTTCCTTGAGCGTCTTGATCGGTACACCGGTCTTGCCGCGGCGCTGTTCGTCTGCATTGTCTGCTGTGCGCAGGCCAGCCCAGGCACCGTCCAGCCAGTCAGCCTTGTTTGGCTTATAGCTCTGACCAGCTTCAAATTCCTGTTCAAGCCGCTCACGCCAGTCCGCCTTCATCTTGTCGATGTCAGCCTGCGTTACAAGACCTTCGCCAAGCAGCTTTTCGCTGTAGAGCTGAACAGTGGTCTTATGAGCGCGGATTTCCTTGTACATCAACGGCTGGGTGAATGAAGGTTCGTCACCTTCATTGTGGCCGAAGCGACGGTAGCAGAACATGTCGATGACCACCGGCTTGTGGAAGGTCATGCGGAATTCCATTGCAACCTTAGCTGCAAAAACCACAGCTTCCGGATCGTCACCATTGACGTGGAAGATCGGCGCTTCAATCATCTTTGCCACATCCGATGGATAAGGCGATGAACGCGAGAAGGCCGGATTGGTGGTGAAACCGATCTGGTTGTTGATGATGAAGTGCAGCGTACCGCCGACGCGGTGACCCTTAAGGCCCGAAAGACCAAGGCACTCAGCTACAACGCCCTGACCGGCGAATGCAGCATCACCGTGCAGCAGCAGCGGCAGAACCTTTGCGCGTTCGCTCAATGGCACCATGTCATCGCGGGTGCGGCCAACAAGCAGGTCCTGCTTGGCGCGCGCCTTACCCATGACAACCGGGTTGACGATTTCAAGATGCGACGGATTTGCGGTCAGCGAAAGGTGAACCTTGTTGCCATCGAACTCACGGTCCGATGAAGCACCAAGGTGATACTTCACGTCGCCCGAACCTTCCACATCGTCCGGTGCGTAAGAACCGCCCTTGAACTCGTGGAAGATAGCGCGATGCGGCTTGCCCATAACCTGGGAAAGCACGTTCAGACGACCACGGTGCGCCATGCCGAGCACGACTTCCTTGAGGCCCATCTGGCCGCCACGCTTGACGATCTGTTCCAGTGCCGGAATCAGAGATTCACCGCCATCAAGACCAAAACGCTTGGTGCCCTTATACTTCACGTCAATGAACTGCTCGAAACCTTCGGCTTCGATCAGCTTCGACAGAATGGCCTTCTTGCCTTCAGCAGTGAAAGCATAGCCTTTGTCCGGACCTTCGATGCGTTCCTGAATCCAAGCCTTTTCAACTGGATCGGAAATATGCATGAACTCGACGCCGATATTGCCGCAATAGGTGCGCTTGAGGATTTCAAGCATCTGCGGAACGGTCGCATATTCGAGACCGAGTACGTTGTCGATGAAGATCTTGCGTGTGTAGTCAGCAGGCGTAAACCCATAGCTCGATGGATCGAGTTCGCTGAAATCATTTGGCTTTTCAGCAAGACCGAGCGGATCGAGATTGGCATGCAGATGGCCACGCATGCGATAGGCGCGGATCATCATGATGGCGCGAACGCTGTCGCGTGCAGCCTGTGCAATCTCTTCGGCTGTCAGGGCAGCAGCTGCCGCACTTTTGGCATCGCCTTTTCCGGCTTTACCCTTCAGCTTGTCGGTAACGTGCTTTTCAACGTCAGCCCAGTTGCCATCAAGCGCGGATACCAGCTCGCCATTCGCAGGAATGGGCCAGTTCGGCTTTGTCCAGGATGCACCCTGCGCATTCTTGCGCACATCATCGGCGTCGTCTTTCAGCTGCGCGAAGAAATCGCGCCACTCAGCATCGACCGAGTTGGGATCATCCTCATACTTGGCGTAAAGCTCCTCGATATAATCGGCATTGCCGCCATAGAGGAACGAGGTAAGGGCGAAAACGTCGTTGGCTTGTTCTTGCCTTGCCATAACCTAATCCGGAGCCTCCGCTCCGTCTCCTTGTAGTAGCTCATCATGCGCGGGCCGGAAGCTCTCTCAACTTCATCCCTCACGCCGCCGGGGAGGAACCACAACAGACCCCGGCATAACTCGATCACAAAACTCAATTCCTGCAGAAGAATGATGGTCCTGCAGAAGAATGATGGCCAAAGCCTGACATTCTCTTAAATCGGCCCTTAAACCGGCCGTCTCCGGTATCTGTATTAAACCCGGCAGCAGCTTTCGCCACTGCCGGGGCATTTCAATCAGCAATGCGATCTCAGCCCTTGAGGACTTCGACCAGCGTCTTGCCAAGCTGTGCTGGCGAAGGAGACACGCGAATGCCAGCCGATTCCATGGCTGCAATCTTGTCTTCTGCGCCGCCCTTGCCGCCCGAGATCACGGCGCCAGCATGGCCCATGGTGCGTCCGGCAGGAGCTGTACGGCCAGCGATGAAACCAACCATTGGCTTCTTGCGACCGTGCTTTGCTTCGTCCTTCAGGAACTGCGCTGCTTCTTCTTCAGCGGAGCCACCGATTTCACCGATCATGACGATCGACTTGGTTTCATCATCGGCGAGGAACATTTCCAACACGTCGATGAACTCAGTGCCCTTGACCGGATCGCCGCCGATACCGACAGCGGTTGTCTGGCCAAGACCTTCGTTCGAGGTCTGGAACACTGCCTCATAGGTAAGTGTGCCGGAGCGGGAAACAACACCCACCGAACCCTTCTTGAAGATATTGCCCGGCATGATGCCGATCTTGCATTCTTCAGGAGTCAGGATGCCTGGGCAGTTTGGTCCGAGCAGGCGCGACTTCGAGCGTTCCAGACGCTCCTTGACGCGAACCATGTCCATGACCGGAATGCCTTCGGTGATGCAGACGATGAAGCTGACTTCAGCTTCGATCGCTTCGATGATTGCAGCCGCAGCACCTGCTGGCGGAACGTAGATCACCGATGCGTCTGCACCTGTGCGTTCCTTGGCTTCTGCAACAGTTGCGAAAATCGGAAGCTTTTCGCCCTTGGAACCTTCCCAGGTCTCGCCACCCTTCTTAGGGTTGATACCGCCGACCATCTGCGTGCCATAATAAGCAAGCGCCTGTTCGGTGTGGAAAGTGCCGGTCTTGCCGGTCAGGCCCTGTACGAGAACCTTGGTGTCCTTGTTAACGAGAATGGACATGCCTTAGTTTCCCTTCACTGCAGCGACGATTTTCTGCGCAGCATCGTCGAGATCGTCAGCCGAAATAACATTCAGGCCGCTCTCGTTGATGATCTTCTTGCCAAGCTCAACATTGGTGCCTTCAAGACGGACAACCAATGGAACCTTGAGGCCGACTTCCTTGACCGCAGCGATAACGCCTTCAGCGATCACGTCGCACTTCATGATGCCACCGAAGATGTTGACCAGAATGCCCTGGACAGCCGGATCAGCGGTGATGATCTTGAACGCCGACGTTACCTTCTCCTTGGTAGCGCCGCCACCAACGTCGAGGAAGTTAGCTGGCTCTGCACCGTAGAGCTTGATGATATCCATGGTCGCCATGGCAAGGCCTGCGCCATTGACCATGCAGCCGATGTTGCCATCAAGAGCGACGTAAGCGAGATCGTGCTTGGAAGCTTCGATTTCTTTTTCGTCTTCTTCCGACAGATCGCGCAGTTCCTGAATGTCAGGATGACGGAACAGTGCATTGCCGTCGAACGATACCTTGGCATCAAGAACGCGCACGCGACCATTGGTCATGACGATCAGCGGGTTGATTTCCAGAAGGCTCATGTCCTTCTCGGTGAAGGCCTTATAGAGGATCGGGAACAGCTTGAGGCCGTCTTCACGGGCTTCACCTTCAAGCTTCAGCGCATCGGCGAGCTTGTTGGCGTCTGCATCGGTCACGCCCTTGGCAGGATCGATTGCGACCGTGATGATCTTCTCAGGGGTTTCTTCAGCAACAGCTTCGATATCCATGCCGCCTTCAGTCGAAACGACGAAAGCCGGACGGCCGACGGTGCGGTCGATCAGGATCGAGAGATAGAGCTCGCGCTCGATGTCTGCACCATCTTCGATGTAAAGACGGTTGACCTGCTTGCCAGCGTCGCCGGTCTGCTTGGTAACGAGTGTGTTGCCGAGCATTTCCTTTGCGTGGGAAACCACTTCTTCGATCGACTTTGCAAGGCGCACGCCGCCCTTGGCATCAGGACCGAGTTCCTTGAACTTGCCCTTGCCGCGGCCACCAGCGTGGATCTGGCTCTTGACGACATAAAGCGGTCCTGGAAGCGTCTTTGCCCATTCTTCCGCCTGTTCGACGGAATAGACAGCCACACCATTGGCGATCGGGGCGCCGAAGGTGTGAAGCAGGCGCTTGGCCTGGTATTCATGAATATTCATCTGGTTGTCCTCTACGGATTCCCGGCCCTTTCAACTGAGCCGGTACGGCCCGAATCTTCGACCGATAATTGACAGCCGGAAAAGGCCGGGACTGCGTATCTCGCAGCGATCCGGCCTTGTCTGGAACTTATTTCAGTGACGGAGCAATGCCGATGCAGGCCTCGCAAAGACCGGCAACAGATGCGACCGACTTTTCGAACTCGGCCTTTTCGTCCTTATCGAGATCGATCTCGATAATACGTTCAACGCCATTGGCACCGATCACGGTTGGAACGCCGACATACATGTCCTTGACGCCATACTGACCGGAAAGCTGTGCTGCGACAGGCAGAACGCGCTTCTTGTCCTTGAGGTAGGATTCAGCCATCTGAATGGCGGACGCTGCCGGTGCGTAGAAAGCCGAGCCGGTCTTGAGCAGGCCGACAATTTCTGCGCCGCCATCGCGGGTGCGCTGAATGATCTTGTCGAGCTTTTCCTGGCTGGTCCAGCCCATCTTGACGAGGTCTGGCAGCGGGATACCGGCAACAGTCGAGTAACGAGCGAGCGGAACCATGCTGTCGCCGTGGCCACCAAGCACGAATGCAGTGACGTCTTCGACCGACACGTTGAATTCTTCTGACAGGAAGTAGCGGAAACGGGCGCTGTCCAAAACGCCAGCCATGCCGACAACCTTGTGTGCTGGCAGACCGGAGAACTTCTGCAAAGCCCAGACCATCGCATCGAGCGGGTTGGTGATGCAGATGACGAAAGCTTCAGGAGCATATTTCTTGATGCCTGCGCCGACCTGTTCCATGACCTTCAGGTTGATACCCAGAAGATCATCGCGGCTCATGCCCGGCTTACGCGGCACGCCTGCGGTAACGATGACAACGTCTGCGCCTTCGATTGCGGCATAGTCGTTTGCACCGGTGAACTTCGCATCAAAACCGTCAACCGGTGAAGATTCTGCAATATCCAGTCCCTTACCCTGCGGAGTGCCTTCCGCAATGTCGAAAAGGACGACGTCGCCGAGTTCCTTCAGACCAGCAAGATGAGCGAGCGTGCCGCCGATCATGCCGGAGCCGATGAGGGCAATCTTGTTGCGTGCCATGATTGTTTCTTTCCTCAAGTTTGATCCAGAAACGCATGAAGCTATCCGGTTTCCTCCCGGAAAACGCGTCTGCGCTGCGAGGGTTCGATAGGACTCTTTGCAAAAAAACTCAACTCATTATTTTGCGACTAATGTTTTCAATCGTTTAGAATTATATGTTCTTACGTAAACGTAAGATATTCTGGCAAATTCAAGGCAATTCGCTGCCGTCGTCCGGCTGTTTCGCATTGCTCATAATGCGTCAGCCGGGCCGCAGATTAGTTTTACAGGCAAGGACACACGATTAGGAAACAACCGCATTCAACCCAAGCTCCTGCCAGAGCAACATAGCCCGTAGTTCCTATAAGTCGAGTCTGTGGCAGTTCAATGATACGCGAAGGAAAGTGTATAAGCCCTGTCTCAGCTTTCTGCTTTCTCGGAAAATGCATCGAGATATTCAGCGCTCTGCATTTCAAACAGGCGCGAAGCTGTGCGGTCAAATTCGAAGGCTTCCACGCCTTGTCTTGCTTCATAAAGCTTTTCAGGCTGCGCTTCGGCAGAGATGAATAACCGCGCATGATGATCATAAAGCACGTCGATCAGCAGAATAAAGCGTTTGGCCTCATTGCGGCGTGAATAATCGAGTATCGGCACATCATCGATAAACAACGTCTGATATCGTGTGACGATAGCAATATAATCGGATGCAGCAAGCGGCTGCGCGCAAAGCTCATTGAAAGTGAACCGTGCCGCTCCTGCCACTGCATGGCGCACGGGAATGTCGCGCCCTTTGATGTGGATCTCATCCGGCTTTTCTTCCGCACCATTTTTATGGGCAGTCCATGCGGCATCCATGCGTTTGGTCGTCTCCGAACCGAGCGGCGTCAGATAAACCGGCTGGCGATCAAGTTTTTCCAGACGGTAATCGGTGCGCGAATCGAGATTGATCACATCGACATGCTGCTTGAGGATATTGACGAATGGCAGGAAGAGCTGGCGGTTTAACCCGTCGCGGTAGAGATTGTCGGGCGCAACATTGGATGTCGCGATCAGTACCACGCCGCGAGCGAACAAGGCGCTGAACAGACGCGACAGGATCATCGCATCGGCAATATCAGTCACGGTAAACTCATCAAAGCAAAGCACCCATGCCTGCTCGGCCAGCGCTTCTGCGACTGGCGGGATCGGGTCTTCCTGCTTGGTTTCACCCCGTTTCAAGGCTTGACGGTGGGCGTTGATGCGCTCATGTGCATCAGCCATGAAATCATTGAAATGCGCACGGCGTTTGCGTTCAACTGGCAGAAGCTGAAAGAACATGTCCATCAGCATGGTCTTGCCGCGCCCGACTTCGCCGTGCACGTAAAGTCCCTTGACGATTGCGACTTCCTTGCGCTTGCCGAACAGCCAGCCAAGGGCGCTTGATTTGCGTGACAGACGCTTGGTGCAAACTTCTTCGATCAGGCGATCATAGCGTTTGGTGAGCTCAAGCTGCGCTGGATCGACTTCAACTTCGCCTGCCCTCACCAGCGCATCATAATGCTCGCTGACCGAAGGAAACGCTTTCAGATTACCGTCGAAAGACATGATTGCTTCCGTTCACCGCTTAGAGCATGCCTCCCAAAAGCGGGAACCGGTTTGGGGACAAAGACATGCTTGAAAACAAACCACTAGAGCATTTCTTCCAATTCCGTCAAAAATGGAAACGCTCTAATTGCAAAAACGGCGGAGCGTCTTGCGACTGCTCCGCCTGTTTTAAACGTTAATGACTTATCAGCGCGACAGCGAAACTGCCTGACCGCCTGTGGTCTGACCATCGAAACGGCCCTGACCCGAGGAATAGAGCGTCGCGACTGTTCCGCCATTCGCATCATAGAGCGAAAGCTGCTTGCCGCTGACCGACCACGAAGCAAGGCTTCCAAGTTCGCCCGGGCAGCGCAGCGGACCCGCGCGGAAACCCTGACCATACTTGGTCTGCGGCGTTGCGATCTTACAGTTCTGACCGGCAAGCGATGCATTCCAAACACCTGCGACCGTACCCGGTGTCAGATCAGGTGCTGATTCGGGTGGAAGGCTTGCAACCTGCGTATTCCCGTCCTGTGGAGCAGTGCTGGTCGTCGGCGCGGTTGGGAAGGAATTTGGAGCGTTGAGATTACCAGACTGTACGGAACTGACGGGAGCAGATCTCAGTGGTGCTGGCGGCGGCGGCGATGCATTGTTGTCAAAGCCTCCAACTCGGGAGCTTTGGCAACCGGCCAAAATGACGCCCGCTGCAGCAATGCTGAGCAAACTTGCTTTTGAAATTCCCATCTGGTTCTCCAATTCCTTCGTGTACTTGGGGCGTGATCTGGGGCTTGATCTGGGGCCTGACTAATTGGGGGAGTGCCCCTCGCACCATCGAGCATGAAGACTCGACCTAAAAACAATATTGCACCGATAAAATGGCGATATGGTTAAAAAATCAACTGTGCAATGGCGCAAATGTGGGTGAGATGGCATCAAGAACGCTTGAAATAGCTTAGAAATTTTCAGAATGGCGCAGGAAGGACACAGTTTCTGAGTAATCTGCGATCCATAAAGATGATGAACCGATACCGGTGCGGCCAAAAGCGCGCCGGTACTGGCAATTTGTGGGCTTTTCCGCCATATAGAGCCTTTCCAACATGAACGGCCAGATGAACGGGACCCGGAACCAGCAATGAGCAAGGCAGTCTTCTCCAAAATGAACGGACTGGGCAACAAGATCATTGTTGCCGATATGCGCGGACGTAGCGATCGTATCGCTCCGACCGCTGCCATCCGTTTGGCCGGAGATGAGGCAACCTCATTTGATCAGATCATGGCCATACATGCCCCCAAGACGCCTGGCACCGATCATTATATCGAGATCATCAATTGCGATGGCACACAGGCGCAGGCTTGCGGTAACGGAACACGCTGCGTTGTGCAGTGGCTTTCTAATGAAAGCGGAAAACAGGATTACATTTTCCAGACACTGGCTGGCATCCTGACCGCCAATGAGGACGAAGACGGGCTGATCACGGTCGATATGGGCAAGCCTCATTTTGGCTGGCAAGCAATCCCCCTCGCCCATGAAGTGGACGACACCCGCGCCATTGATCTGTCTGCTGGCCCTGCCGATGCGCCTGTTCTTCAAGCGCCGTCGATTGCCTCCATGGGCAATCCGCACGCGATCTTCTGGGTCGAAAACGATGTCTGGTCCTATGCGCTCGATCAATATGGGCCAGGGTTGGAACATGACCCGATTTTCCCGGAACGCGCCAATATTTCCATCGCTCAAGTGACATCACGTGAAAGCATCAATCTGCGCACATGGGAACGCGGTGCGGGTCTCACCCTTGCCTGCGGTTCAGCCGCTTGTGCTGCCGCCGTTTCAGGCGCAC
Organism: Ochrobactrum sp. AN78; assembly: GCF_029909885.1. Taxonomy (NCBI): domain Bacteria; kingdom Pseudomonadati; phylum Pseudomonadota; class Alphaproteobacteria; order Hyphomicrobiales; family Brucellaceae; genus Ochrobactrum; species Ochrobactrum sp. AN78. Next base: position 563,200 of record NZ_JASAMU010000002.1, on the reverse strand, counting down.
GAACCGGACGCACAGAGCGCAGCGTCACAGTGAACGTCCCCGGCGGTCCGCTTAAAATCGAATGGCGCGAGGATGATCACGTCATGATGACCGGCCCTGCCGAATGGGAGTTCGACGGCACATTTGATCCTGCAACCGGCGAATGGGAGTACGCCCCCAATCAAGACCGGGGAGCTGCCTGATGAGCGTGGAAGTCGTAACCTTTGGATGTCGTCTCAACACCTATGAATCCGAGGTGATGAAGCGCGAAGCAGATGCCGCAGGTCTGGGCGAGCTGAAAGACGGCGCGATCATTTTCAACACCTGCGCGGTGACATCGGAAGCCGTGCGTCAGGCGCGCCAGGCAATCCGCAAGGCGCGTCGAGACAACCCGGAAGCGCGCATTATTGTCACCGGTTGTGCTGCGCAGACTGAATCGGCCAAATTCGAAGCGATGGATGAAGTCGACCTCATTCTGGGCAACGAGGAAAAGCTCAAGTCCAATTCCTACCGCATGCTGCCTGATTTCGGCGTGAACCAGTTCGAGAAGGTTCGCGTCAATGACATCATGGAAGTGCGCGAAACTGCAAGCCACATGGTTGATGCCATCGAAGGCCGTGCGCGCGCTTTCGTGCAGGTACAGAACGGCTGCGATCACCGCTGCACCTTCTGCATTATTCCTTATGGTCGTGGCAATTCGCGTTCCGTGCCGATGGGCGGTGTCATCGATCAGGTCAAACGCCTCGTCGATAACGGTTATGCCGAAGTGGTTTTGACCGGTGTGGACATGACCTCTTACGGTCCTGATCTGCCGGGAAGTCTTCGTCTCGGCAAACTGGTGAAGACGGTTCTGACGCAGGTGCCAGGTTTGCAGCGTCTGCGTCTTTCATCCATTGATTCCATCGAAGCTGATGATGATCTTATGGACGCCATCGCCAATGAAAAACGCCTGATGCCGCATCTGCATCTGTCGCTTCAGGCAGGCGACGACATGATCCTCAAGCGCATGAAGCGCCGCCATTTGCGTGATGACTCCATTCGCTTCTGTGAGGATGTACGCGCGTTGCGTCCCGATATCGTGTTCGGTGCCGACATTATCGCCGGTTTTCCGACAGAGACTGAAGAAATGTTCGCAAACTCGATGAAGATCGTCGAGGAATGCGGGCTCACGCATCTGCACGTCTTTCCCTATAGCGCCCGCGAAGGCACACCAGCCGCGCGCATGCCACAGGTTCGGCGTGAAATCGTCAAGGAACGTGCAGCAAGGCTGCGTGCCGTTGGCGACCGCGCCTATGAAAAGCATCTCACTTCTCTCAACGGCACTCACCAGCGCCTGCTGATCGAGAAGGAAGGCATTGCGCGAACGGAAGGCTTTACGCTCGCCGTGATCGATCAGGGCAATCCCGGCGAAATCATCGATAGAATTGTGACGGGTCATGACGGAGAAAAACTCCTTACCCGTCAGGCAGAGCCGCAAGCGGCTTAAAGCTAAACAGGGCATCAAAATTTATGGCAATGGGCTTCATCAAGAAAATGTTCTCCTTCGGCAAGAAGGAGGTCGAAGAAAAGCCGGTCGAACAATCGGCCCCCGATACTGCTGAAGCTACTGTTGAAGCTGCAGTGGAAGCACAGCTTCCTGAAGCCGTCGAAGCACCCAAAGAAACGGAAATCACTGTCGCTGAAGTGGTGGTTTCCGAACCGGACACGCCTTTGGTCGTAGCCGAGCCCGAGCCGGCTGAAGAACCTGCGGCTCAAACGGTGGAAGAAGAAAAGGCTGAGCCGGAACATCCGGTTGCCGAGATCGAAATTCCTATCGAACAGCCGCCTGTTATGGAGCCTCCAGTGATGGAGCTTGGGGCAATCGAACCCGTCGTCGTTGAAGTGCCAGCGATCGAGCCGGTTGTTGAACCTGAGCCAGAACCTGTCGTTGAGCTGAAACAGCCCGAAATCGCAGACGTTCCGGAATTTATCGAGACGCCGATTGTCGAGGAAGTGGTCGAACCTGCACCTCAACCTGAGCCGGTGAAACCTAAAAAGGTCAAGGTTGCAAAGGCTGTTGAAGAACATCAGGACGAAACGCCGGTCGAAGCTGCTCCAGAGCCAAAGCTGTCGTGGTTTGAGCGTCTGCGTCGCGGATTGTTGCGTTCATCGAATTCGCTGAGCGATTCCATCGGCAGCATTTTCACCAAGCGCAAACTTGATGAAGACACGTTGCAGGACCTAGAAGACGTTCTCATTCAGGCCGATCTCGGACTTGAAACAGCAATGCGCGTGACGGACGCGCTATCATCGGGTCGTTACGGCAAGGATGTGACCGGCGAAGAAGTCCGCAACATCATGGGTGCGGAAATCGAGAAGGTGCTGGGCCCTGTTGCCAAACCGCTGGAACTTGATCTTTCGCACAAGCCGCATGTCATTCTGGTTGTCGGCGTTAACGGCACCGGCAAGACCACGACCATTGGCAAGCTGGCGGCAAAACTTACCGCAGGTGGCCTCAAGGTCATGCTGGCAGCAGGCGACACATTCCGCGCCGCTGCAATTGAACAGCTCCACATCTGGGGTGAACGCACCGGCTCGCCGGTTGTCTCAAGCAAACTCGGTGCCGATGCGGCGGGTCTCGCCTATGATGCCTGGAAACAGGCAAAAGATGCGGGCAGCGACGTGCTCATCATCGACACTGCTGGCCGCTTGCAGAACAAGGCCGAGCTGATGGAAGAACTTGCCAAGATCGTCCGCGTTTTAGGCAAGCACGATCCAGAGGCACCGCACACTGTTTTGCAGACGCTTGATGCCACTACTGGGCAAAACGCGCTCAATCAGGTCGAGATTTTCAAGAACATCGCTGGCGTCAATGGTCTCGTCATGACCAAACTCGACGGCACGGCACGTGGCGGCATTCTGGTGGCAATCTCAGCCAAACATAAGCTACCGATCTACTTCATCGGTGTCGGCGAAGGTGTCGACGATCTTGAACCATTTGCGGCCAAGGATTTTGCCCGCGCCATCGCAGGAGTTGCCTGATGCAGCATCCCGTTTTCGAACGCGACCCGTCGGAAAAGACAGAAGCCGAACGCAAGGAAGTTCCGCCGCTGCTCAAGCTTGCATTGGAACTTGGACCGCTTCTGGTGTTCTTTTTCGCCAATGCACGCGGCGAAAGCCTGATTGAGCGCTTTCCCTTGCTCGGTCAGATCGGTGAACCGATCTTTCTCGCAACCGCACTTTTCATGGTGGCAACTGTCATAGCACTTGCTGTGTCATGGTCGATGACGCGCACATTGCCGATGATGCCGCTCATTTCAGGCATCGTGGTTCTGGTGTTTGGTGCGCTGACACTCTGGCTGCACAACGATACCTTCATCAAGATGAAGCCGACCATCGTCAACACGCTGTTTGGCGCGATCCTCCTGGGTGGGCTTTTGTTTGGCAAATCCCTGCTCGGTTATGTGTTTGATTCTGCTTTCAAGCTGGACGCCGAGGGCTGGCGCAAACTCACCTTCCGCTGGGGGCTGTTCTTTGTTTTCCTCGCGATTGTGAATGAGCTTGTCTGGCGGAATTTTTCAACTGATGCCTGGGTTTCCTTCAAGGTCTGGGGCATCATGCCGATCACCATTGTCTTCACGCTTTCACAAATGCCGCTTATCCAGAAGCACACTTTGCCTGAGGCGAATAAGCAAGGTTAGGGCGCAAGCCGAATAACAAATGCATGAAAATGGAGGACGCCATGCCCCAGATCGACAAAAGGCTCGATATCGAGCAATTCATCTGCCGTAGCGATAATTATGGCGTTCTCATTCATGATCCTGAAAGCGCCCTGACGGCGGCGATCGATGCGCCCGACGCAAATGCCATCGAAGCGGCGCTTAAGCGCCGTGGCTGGGCGCTGGACTTCATCTTCACGACCCACCACCACCTCGACCATGTCGAAGGCAATGAGCAGCTGAAAGCCAAATTCGGCGTCAGCATCATTGGTCCGAAGGCCGAGGAAAGCAAAATCCCCGGCATTGATCGCACCGTTGCGGATGGGGATGAATTTACCTTCGGTCTGTTCAAGGTTCAGGTTATTTCGACACCCGGACATACGTCCGGTGAGATTTCATTCTATCTGCCGGAAGCGAAAGTAGTGTTCACTGGCGACACGCTTTTTGCGCTGGGCTGCGGACGGTTGTTCGAAGGGACGCCTGCAACCATGTTCCGGTCGTTGCAAAAGCTCGTCGCTCTGCCCGGTGACACGGCGGTTTATTGCGGCCATGAATATACCGAAAGCAATGCTCGCTTTGCATTGACTATCGACCCGGATAATTCAGCGCTCAAAGAGCGGGCACAGGGTATTGCGCGGTTGCGTGCGGCAGATAAGATGACCCTGCCTTCCAGCATAGCGCTCGAAATGGCAACAAATCCATTCCTGCGCTGGCACGACGGCTATATCCGCTCACGTCTTGGTATGCAGGAAGCTACCGATGAAGCGGTTTTTGCAGAAATCCGTAAGCGTAAAGATCTATTTTAGGATGTTATCATGAAGAACTTTTCCCACTTTAAAAGCCTCCATGCTGCAGCCCTCTTCGGCTTATCGCTTATGATCCTGCCGCAGTCTGTGAAAGTGGCCGTTGCGGAAGATATACTGGCAATCGCAACACCGCCGCAAACGCCTGCTGACATCAACAATTTCAAGCTGACCGAAGACCTTCTCGCGCGGATGGAAAAGATCCATAACAAGCTTGAAGACATGCAGCTCTCACCTACTGCCGAAGAAGGGCAAGATGCGCAGCCTTCCATGGATTCCATGGTGAAGAGCATTGAATCGCGCCCGCAAGTTGTTGCTGTGATGAAGGCTGAGAATATCGAGCCGCGCGATTATCTTCTTGGCTATTTCGCCATGATGAGCGCACTTGCGGCGGCTGATGCCGAGGAAGAAGATCAGCTTGTCGATGAAGTGAAGCAGATCAATCCCGAGCACGTGGCCTTCGGCAAACAATATGGCGAGCGCATTCGCGAATTGATCGGCGAGTAATGCATCAAGAAAAAACCGGCGAAGTTTCTTCGCCGGTTTTTTTATCAGCTTGGCTGTCTTAACAAACGCAGCGCATTGATCGTTACCAGAACGGTCGCGCCCGTATCGGCCAGAATGGCTGGCCAGAGGCCGGTAATCCCCAGCACGGTCGTTACAAGAAACACAGCCTTCAACCCAAGGGCAATTGTGATGTTCTGATGGATATTGCGCATGGTCCGCTGAGACAGATCGACCATGGCTGCAACGTCTCCCACCCGACCATGCAGCACTGCCGCATCCGCTGTCTCCAGAGCCACATCGGTGCCGCCGCCCATGGCAATGCCGACATCAGCCGCAGCCAGCGCTGGCGCATCGTTGATACCATCACCAACCTTGGCAACGACCTGACCTTCATTACGAAGCTCACCGACGATGCGCTGTTTGTCTTCCGGCAGAAGTTCCGCACGCACCTCGATGCCGAGATCCTTGCCGATGGCTTCCGCAGTACGGCGATTGTCGCCAGTCAGCATCACGGTGCGAATGCCCGCATCTTTCAACGTCTTAAGTCCGGCTATCGCATCAGCACGAGGTTCGTCGCGCATGGCGATGGCACCTGCAATCCTGCCGTCCGCGACCAGTACCGAAACCGTCTTGCCTTCATCGTTGCATGCGGTAATTCGGGCCGCAAGTTCATCTGGAATGGCTGAGATTTCATTGGCAGCCCTACGCGAACCGAGGAACAGTTCAATGCCATTGGCCTTGCCTGACACACCCTTACCGCCATGGGCTTTGCCTGTCGAAACCTCGGATAGTTTCAGACCGCGCGCCTCTGCTGCACCGACAATTGCCAGCGCAAGAGGATGGCTTGAGCCCGCATCAAGCGACGCAGCAAAGCGCAGAACTTCCTCTTCTGAAAGCCCTGCAGGAAGAACATCCGTTACCTGCGGCTTGCCTTCAGTCAGCGTGCCGGTCTTATCGAAGCAAGCGGTAGTGATCTTACCGATTGTCTCAAGAACCGCACCGCCCTTCAACAGAAGCCCCCGACGTGCGCCAGCAGAAAGCGAAGCTGCAATCGCAGCAGGCGTCGAAATAACCAGCGCGCAAGGGCAACCGATCAGCAAAATGGCGAGACCTTTGTAGATCCATTCATCCCATGCGCCCCCCCCCACCAGTGGCGGCAGGATCGCAACCAAAGCTGCAACCAGGACAACGCCCGGCGTGTAATAGGTCGAAAAGCGATTGATGAAACGCTCGGTTGGTGCCTTGGCTTCCTGTGCTTCTTCCACCAGCCGCACAACGCGTGCAATGGTGTTGTCTTGCGCCGCAGCCGTTACCTTCACACGAAGCAGACCGTCACCATTGATGGTGCCTGCAAACACACTATCGCCCACTACCTTGCCAACTGGCGTGCTTTCGCCCGTCACCGGCGCTTCATCGACAGCACTTTCGCCCGATATAATTTCGCCATCGGCAGGCATACGGTCACCTGGACGCACAGAGATTACATCGCCAACATTCAGGTCTTCCGCTGAAACTTCCCTTGTCGAACCACCATTGCTTTCGAGAAATGCGGTCTTGGGCACCAGCGCTGTCAGCGACTGAATGCTTGCGCGTGCCTTGCCGGCAGCAACACCTTCGAGCAGTTCGCCAACCAAGAACAGGAAGACGACGGCTGCCGCTTCCTCAGTGGCACCGATGATAACAGCACCGATTGCGGCAATCGTCATCAGCATTTCAATAGAGAACGGAGTGCCGTTGATGGCTGCCGAATAAGCGCGTTTTGCGATCGGTATAAGACCAATCAGCATCGCAGCCGTGAAGGCCCACAAGGCAATCGGCGGGTAAAGATGGCCAACAATATAGGCAACCACCAGACCGCCGCCACAGGCAAGCATCATCTGGCCTTTGCCGGTCTGCCACCAGCGTTTGGGCTTTGCGGGAGCCGTTGGCGATACCTTCTTGCCAACGGCTGGCTGCGCGCTGGCCTTATAGCCAAGTCCCGTCACCTTTGCAGCAATCTCGTCGGGGTTTGCCGAGCCATCATGATTGACGGTCATGGTACCATTGGTCACGGAAACTGAAACATCCTGCACGCCACCAACGCGACGCACAGCCGTATCGATCTTGGCTGCACAGGAAGCGCAATCCATACCATCCACCTGAAAGCGGAAACTATTGGTTCCGGCAGTAATCTGCTTTGCTTCTGCTTCCTCATGGTCGTGATCATGATCATGATCATGATGGTCATGCTTGTGATCGTGACCGCTGCAACCTGCATGATCGTGGTCATGCTTGGCCGGAGCTTTTTCATCCGCTACTGGCTCAACACTGTAACCAAGGCTGCGCACCTTTTTGGCAACGCTTTCCAGATCGCTGCTGCCATCATGGCGCACCGTCATCATGCCTGTCGTCACCGATACGGACACATCTTCCACACCTGCAACGCGGCGCACAGCGGTATCGATCTTCGTCGCACAGGAAGCGCAATCCATGCCTTCCACACGAAATCGGTTTTGTTTCAGAATCTCGTTCATGATTTGCCCTTTTCAGAACGCCCTTGAATTATCTGAAACAAGATCTACATCCTCTAGTGACTAGAGGAGCAAGCGAAAAAATGATTACCAATGTTCCGATTGGCGAGGCATCAAAAGCCAGTGGCGTAAAAGTGCCAACAATCCGTTATTACGAGCAAATCGGGCTTCTTCCGGTTCCGCCACGCACGGAAGGCAATCGCCGTCTTTACGACAACAGCGATGTCCAGCGGCTTCTGTTTATCCGTCACGCCCGCGATCTGGGCTTTGAAGTGGACGCGATCCGCACGCTTCTCGACCTTCAGGACAATCCCGACCAGTCTTGCGCAGCGGCTGATTCTATTGCGCGTGCGCGGCTGATTGATGTCGAGCACCGTATTGCAAAACTGATGTCTTTGAAGCCGGAATTGTTACGCATGCTCGATTGCACAGCACATGGCCGCATCGATCAGTGCCGGGTTATCGAAATTCTCGGCAATCACGAGGAATGCCTGCATCCCAGTCACTAGAATATTTCCTGTTTAAGATGAATCGCCAGAAATACGTCTCACTATTTGTTTTTACGCATGTCTTCATCCCAAAATCGGTTCCCACTTTTGGGGGACATGCTCTAACTTTACTCGGCGGGTACCGCTTCTTTGCCCCGCGAAAAAATCATGTCTTTTGCAGCCAGCGCCGCACCTGCCGTAATCAACAGGCAAGCGGCGAGAATGCGCATGGATGGCTGGGCCGTACCGGCTAAGATCAGCACAAGCGTGGAGAGAAGCGGGGCGGCATAACTTGCTGCGCCCAGCACCTGAATATTGCCGCGCTTCACTCCAAAATCCCAGGCATAAAACGCCGCTCCCACAGGCAACAGGCCAAGTGCCAGAACGCAAAGCCATTGCATTCCGGTTTCCGGCCACACTGTCTGTTCAAGTGCCAGATGGCAGATCAGTGACAGAACAGCGGTCGCCACGCAGAAGCCGGTTACAGCATCCGTCGGCACGCTCGAAAAACGGCGAGAGAGCAGCGAATAGCTCGACCACGTCAAAGCGCAAAGTGCGGCCATTGCGTAACCAAAGCTGTAACGGGCTTCAAAGCCGAAACCACCACCTTTACTCACGATCAGCACGGTCCCGCCAAGACCAAGAAGCGCGCCCGCGATATGATACCAGTGGAGCCGTTCGCCCGGCATCAGGGCAGATCCAATCACAATCAGCAGCGGCCAGAGATAGGCAATCAGGCTGGCATCAACGGCAGGCGCATTTCGGAGCGCGGTAAAATAGAGAAAATGGTAGCCGAAAAGGCCAACCACACCAACAAACCAGACGATTGGCGGTTGGCGCAGATGTTTGACGGCATTCGGGCGCCACAGCCAGGAAATGAGGCCTATGGATGCGCCGACTGAAAACGTCATGGCTGACAGCTGGAATGGAGGAACCTGACCGGAACCGGCAGTAAAAAGCGCCAGAAGCGCCCACATCGCTATGGCCGAAAAGCCGATCAGCGTCGCCAGCTTCATGATTGATCCCCCATTTGCGGGATCGCTCGCGCGGCTCAAGCCGTCTTTGGCGTCCCGTTATCTTATCTTTTCAAATCGCGTCGCCTCGATCTTCAGTGTCCCCAGCTGTGTGCCAATGCGTGCCACGACGGGCGCATAGATACCGGAATCGCCAAGCGATGCAAAGGAGATCGTGATCTTGCTGCGGGTGCTCAGATAATCAATCGCCTTCTTGCCCTTTTGATAGCCCGAGATTGGTGTGAACTTGGCCGAACAGATGACCGATTCGCCGGTGAAGCCTTCGGTAGTGAAGGATTCAGTGCCATTGAAATCCAATCGGATATCGGCACGAGTCTGACCATCAAAGACACTCAGTGTGCGATTACAAACAGCTTTTGGGTCTCGGGTCGGAATCATAAGTGCGCTTAGCGGATCGCTCACATTGACCAGATCGTTTGGAGTTGTCTCCACCCAGGGATCGCGCTTTTTCACTGGTGGCAAATTTTCAGCGCTTGTTACGTTGCCACCTGCAAAACGTATCTTTGTGCTCTTGTTCTTTCGTCCATGCTTATAGGCAAGATCGAAGGCCGAGGGTGTTACCTTACCGGGGGCAGAACTGCCGCCCACATAGACCGTCCCGTCCGTATCGTCGAAAACGCGGGCAATACCAGATGTCTTGAAGCGACCATTGACGCCGTAATTGGCGCCTTTGACAATGGTTTCAATCGCTGAGCGCGCGATGGAAAGGCCAAACATCGAGATTTCATATTCGGTTCGGTATAAAGCGTCTGCTTTTGCGGTTCCCACCGCGGCCACACTCGCAATCGTCAATCCGGTTAGAAGTGCAAGTGCCCGCCGCTTTGCCCCATTCCTGATCAACTTGCTCTCAATCGGCTTGAAGAAATGCGATTGATTGATCATGCCAGATTTTCCTTTCGCGATATCTACTTCGAGAGCACCATACACCCGCATGAACAGCGCTCCAGCAAACCAAGTCCATGCCCAAGTCCATGCCCAAATCCGTGCCCAAATCCATGCCCAAATCCATGCCCAAATCCATGCATTGAGCCTGCAAAACGATTCTGTTTATCTGGCCCATGCTCTAGTTTGTCTTTAAGCTTCCGACTATAAATGGCCCCAGATTCTCGTTTTACATTCTCTGTCGAACAGGAAAAACCGGCGAAGTTATGATCGGGCAGACCACCAGAGGATGCAAAACGCTGTAAATGCGCGCCTTTAGAGGTTCACAGCGGAATCTGTCTTGACTGTTTTCGCTACTGTCACTATAGAAACGCGACTTTCCCAATAGGCCGCCTGTCCGAGATCGCGCGCCAGCAGCAGCAAACTGCTATGATTGCTTTGAATTCGGACATTCGGGTCGGGGCCTGAGAAACAAAAAATTTGAAGGTGAGACCAAAATGTCCCGCGCTTGTGAATTGACCGGCACCTCGGTCCAGTACGGCAACAATGTGAGCCACGCAAACAACAGAACGCGTCGCCGCTTCCTGCCAAACCTCTGCAACGTTACGCTTATGTCCGAAGTACTCGGCCAGAGCTACCGTCTCCGCGTTTCCGCTTCTGCTCTGCGTTCGGTTGAGCATCGCGGTGGCCTCGACGCTTTCCTCGTCAAGTCTGACGACAAGGAACTCTCGCAGCGCGCCCGCCTGCTGAAGCGTCAGATCGCGAAGAAGCAGGCTGAAGTTGCTGCATAAGCAATCAGCTTTTTAAAGTTTGACAAAAAAGGCTGACTCGCGTCAGCCTTTTTTGCTGGTTCCATCACCCAGGATAAAAAAATGCCTATTACAGGTCCTTCTTTTGCCCGGCTCTGGCCGGCCGTGATAGCGATGTGTGCGGCAGTTGCGGCCTCCAACATCCTTGTCCAATATCCTTTTCAGCATTTTGGCCTTGGTGAACTGCTCACCTATGGTGCCTTCACCTATCCGGTGGCATTTCTCGTCAACGATCTGACGAACCGCCGCTTTGGCCCTTCGGCTGCGCGCAAGGTTGTCTATGCCGGTTTTGTGCTCGGCGTGCTGATGTCGATCTGGCTGGCAACGCCGCGTATCGCCATCGCCTCCGGCTCTGCATTTCTGGTCGCACAATTGATGGACATCACGGTCTTCAACCGTCTGCGTCGCCAGACATGGTGGAAAGCGCCATTTGCAGCCGCCATGTTCGGATCGGTCGTCGATACGATTCTGTTTTTCTCCATTGCCTTTGCTGCAAGCTTCGCGTGGATTGATGCGATCACCGGCATGCCCGATTCATCTCTCGCCGAACCCGCCGCCTTCCTCGGTCTTGGAATGCCGCTGTGGGCTTCGCTGGCAACGGGCGACTTCTTCGTGAAAGTTGTCATGGGAACGCTGATGCTGGTGCCCTATGGAGCCATTCTGGCCATTTTCGCACCAACCCTTTATGCGCCCGACCGGATGAACACGAACAAGCGTTGATTTCACCCATCACGATCGGTTTATCTGAATAAAAATCGATTTCATTGAGGTGCTTCGGCCTCTATATACGGCGCTCCAATAAACCGGCAGAATTAATCTGCCGACTTTCTTTGTTGGTTTAGATTTCTATATTGTTCACAGTGAGCATAATCCGCATTGATTTATTTCAAGTGGGGATTTCATGCTTGTTGTTGATATTTTATATTTAGATAAAGGTTAATTAGATGTCAGATAATAAAGAAAAGCTTCCGCTTGTTATTATTACCGGCGCAAGCTCGGGCATCGGACTGGCCGCAGCCCGAATGTTTTCAGATCGCGGCCATCCGTTGCTGCTGCTTGCCCTGCGCCTGAACGCGATGGAAAAGCTCAAGCTGCCGAACACGCTTTGCAAATCCGTTGATGTGACTGATCGTCAAGCTCTGCTTGCGGCAGTCCAGGCAGCTGAAGAAAAATTCGGCCCTGCTGATGTCATCGTCAACAATGCTGGCGTGATGCTGTTGGGCGACGTAACCAAACAAAATCCCGAAGAATGGGATCGTATGCTTGAGGTCAATGTCAAAGGCTTGCTGAATGGCATTCATGCCGTCTCGAGCGGCATGGCTGCCCGCAAGCATGGCACGATCATCAACATCAGTTCAGTCGCCGGCCGCAAGACATTCGCGAACCACGTCGCCTATACGGCCACGAAATTCGCGGTTCATGGCCTGTCGGAAAACCTGCGGGAAGAACTGTCTGCACATGATGTACGTGTGGTGACGATTGCGCCGGGTGCCGTTGAAACCGAACTTCTCAGCCATACCAATGATGCGGGCATCAAGGCAGGCTATGAGGCGTGGAAAAAGGATATGGGCGCGCCAGTCTTATCGGCAGATGATGTGGCGCGGGCGATTGTCTATGCCTATGATCAGCCGCAAGGCGTATGCATTCGTGAGATCGTACTGGCCGCAACCCGCCAGCAAGCCTAAAAAAGGGGCCGAAAAGGCCCCTTTATTCTATCGCCTGCCTGCGCGGCGGCGTCCTCTACCAGACGCCTCTGCACCCTGTTCCTCGAACAACGAAGCAAGCTGTTCGGTCATTGCACCCGCCAGCTCTTCTGCATCCACAATGGTAACAGCGCGCTGATAATAGCGCGTGACATCATGGCCGATACCAATGGCGATCAGCTCCACCGGCGAGCGATTTTCGATCTCTTCGATCACTGCGCGCAAGTGACGTTCCAGATAATTGCCCGGATTAACCGACAGCGTCGAATCATCTACCGGCGCGCCATCTGAAATCATCATCAGGATCTTGCGCTGTTCGGGGCGCGCCAACAGGCGATGATGCGCCCAGATCAGCGCTTCACCGTCGATATTCTCCTTGAGCAGCCCTTCGCGCATCATCAGGCCGAGATTGCGCCGTGCACGCCGCCATGGCGCGTCGGCACTCTTGTAGATGATGTGGCGCAGATCATTGAGACGACCGGGATTGGAAGGCTTGCCACGACCAAGCCATGCCTCACGCGATTGGCCGCCCTTCCAGGCTTTGGTGGTAAAGCCGAGAATCTCGACCTTCACACCGCAACGTTCCAGCGTGCGAGCCAGAATGTCGGCGCAAGTTGCAGCAACGGTGATCGGGCGACCACGCATCGAACCGGAATTATCAATCACCAGCGTTACAACCGTATCGCGGAAATCCGTATCGCGTTCCTGCTTATAGGAAAGTGGCTGCGTCGGATCGATGACAATACGCACCAGACGAGCCGAATCGAGATAACCCTCTTCCAGATCGAAATCCCACAAACGGTTCTGCTGCGCCATCAGGCGGCGCTGCAACCGGTTGGCAAGTCGTCCGACCACGCCCTGAAGATTGGAAAGCTGTTTATCGAGAAACCCGCGCAGACGATCAAGCTCGGCCTCATCGCAAAGATCGGTCGCTTCGACCTCTTCATCGAATTCGCGCGTGAAGACATTGTAATCGACATGCTCGGAAAAATTGGCAAAAGGCTGGTTCTGACGGCGTGTATCGCCCGGCGTTTCCGCGTCGACATCTTCGCTGTCATCCATATCGTCGGAGGCAGCATCAGCGGCGTCCATTTCGCCCTGCTCGCCCTCTTCACTGGAACTGTCTGATTCATCGCTTTCGGCTGAATCAGAACCTTCCTGGCTTTCTTCGCCACCGTCCTCGTTTTCATCGGAGTCTGGCGTCTGTTCGTTGTCCTGATCCTGTTCGTCGCTCTGCTCTTCTTGAGAAAGCTCTTCGGCCATATCCATGGAGGCCAGCATATCGCGCACCGTGCGCGCAAAAGCTTGCTGATCTTCCAGATTTTCGCCAAGACGTGCCAGTTCAGGACCAGCTTTCTGCTCAATCCATTCGCGCCAGAGATCAAGTACAGGCCCCGCTTCGGCAGGTGCCGCGCGTCCGGTCAGCTTTTCACGCAAGAGCAGCGATACCGCTTCTTCAAGCGGCGCGTCTTCCTTATCTGTGACAGAAGCGAAATTGGCGCGGGTATATTTATCCGCAAGCATGGTGGCAAGATTGTCTGCAACACCGGCCATGGCACGGGCACCGATGGCTTCAACGCGAGCCTGTTCGACCGCATCGTAGATCGCACGTGCCTGCTTGCCTTCTGGTGCTAAGCTTGCATGGATACGGGCATTGTGGCGTGCCTGACGCAGCGCCATGGAATCGCCGAGGCCACGCGTAACCGCAACATCATGAGCAGTTGGGCGCTTTGGCAGGTCAGGCAGGCGGGCACGATTAGCAGTCAGCGCAGGGCGATCATTGCTGAAGGCGACTTCCAGCTCGTTCTCGCCGGAAATCGCGCGCATGGTCGCCGTCATTGCCCGCTTGAACGGTTCGGAATCTACCGGCCCGTTTTTACGCTCACGCGAATTATCGCCTATTGCTGACTTCTGGCCCGACATCTGCCTATCCTGACTTCACTGCCCTGACTTACTGTCATGACTTTATTGCGCTGCCGCCCGAAATGGGCGGCAGGCATCATCCAGTCTTATGCCAAAACGATATTGGCAGCAGATTCTGGAAGTTCCTCACCAAAGGCACGCTGATAGAACTCGGCCACAGTCTGGCGTTCCAGTTCATCGCACTTGTTGAGGAAGGTCAGGCGGAATGCAAAGCCGACGTCGTTGAAGATCGCGGCATTTTCGGACCATGTGATAACCGTACGCGGGCTCATCACGGTCGAAAGATCGCCATTGATGAACGCCTGACGGGTCATATCGGCAACGCGGACCATCTTGTTCACGATCTCACGGCCTTCTGCATTCTGATAATGCTTGGCCTTGGCGAGAATGATGTTCACTTCGTTGTCATGCGGCAGATAATTGAGCGTGGTTACGATTGACCAACGGTCCATCTGCGCCTGATTGATCTGCTGTGTGCCGTGGTAAAGGCCCGTGGTGTCGCCGAGACCAACCGTGTTGGCGGTCGCAAACAGGCGGAATGCCGGATGCGGACGGATCACGCGGCTCTGATCGAGAAGCGTCAGGCGACCCGACGATTCCAGAACACGCTGGATCACGAACATCACGTCCGGGCGGCCCGCATCATATTCGTCGAAGACCAGCGCAACATTGTGCTGATAGGCCCAAGGCAGAATGCCGTCCTTGAATTCGGTAATCTGCATGCCGTCCTTGACGACGATTGCATCCTTACCGACGAGATCGATACGGCTGACATGGCTGTCGAGGTTGACGCGAACGCAAGGCCAATTGAGGCGCGCTGCGACCTGCTCGATATGCGTCGACTTACCGGTACCGTGATAGCCTGAAACCATCACGCGGCGGTTAAAAGCAAAACCTGCGAGAATGGCGAGCGTCGTCTGACGGTCGAAAATATAATCCGGATCCGTTTCCGGCACATAGGAATCGCCTGCCGCATAGGCTGGCACGCGCATGTCGGAATCAATTCCAAACACCTCACGTACCGAAACCGTCGTATCCGGCAAATTGGCTATATCCCGCTCAACCTTGTTCATCATGCCTCCAGGGCGGCAGGATTGTCCCACCGCGACATTCAAATTCGATCAGGGAGCCAGGTTCCGGCGAGCCAGATGACGCCCCTTCTGTTCAGTTGCGGGCATCCGTACTTGCGTCCGCACAAATGCGCGGCAGATGAATGTCCGTTATACCAAGGCGCTGAGATGCTGACGCATCACGCCTTGAAAATGTTCAATCGCCACACGGGCTTAACCAATATCCCATGAGTCCCACTCATCGGATATTGGTATTAGAGCATTAAAACATGGCGCATGGGGAAACCAGTTCCCGTTTTTCGCGACATGCCTCAACCACTCCGATACCCGGCTCATAAAGCCCAAACAGGCTTTAGCAAAAACCTGCCTGCTTGAGCAATTGATAAGCCTGAATGACGTCGCGAAATCTTTCTTCGGACCCGCGGTCGCCACCATTCGCATCGGGATGATGTTGCTTCACGAGTTCTTTATAGCGCGCCTTGATCTTATCGCTAGTTGAATTTGGTTCAAGACCGAGCGTGGCGAGCGCTTTTACTTCCAAGGTTCGTGGCTTGCGAAGCGCGGTTTTACCCGCAGGCGCTGCTTTTGCGTCTTTCACGAAATTGAACGGATCACGCAGACGGTTGTGATAGGCAGCCGAACCCGAACGCTTCTGCGCCATATCGGGCGAAGTGTGTTTTGTGGCTGTGGAATTGGACGCGGTCGACCAGGTCGGACGATTTCCTGTGATCGCGTCCTTCTGGAATTTGGAGATATCTTTGTCCGACAAACCCGAGAAATAATTGAAAGTCTTATTATATTCCCGGACGTGGTCGATACAGAAATGAAGATACTCGCCCTCGCGCATGCGCCCGACCGGCGCACGATGTGTGCCCGGCTTATCGCAACCATCCCACTGGCAGCAGGGACCGCTGGACTTCTTTTCCGCTTCCTTCTTGGGACGGATGCGGATGCTGTCGAAAAATTTTGAGTTCGTTGTCATCGAATCGGATTATGCGAATTAAGAGGAACTAAACAAGAATTGACATTTCGTCCTGACTGGTTTTGGCCATTCTTCAGGGCGAAATTTTGATGCAGACTGCATTTCCTGTGCGGATTTGCCCCACCAATGTCGCCGAGGCGACGTCTATATGAAGCACAGCACCTATATGGGGAGAACTGGCTCGAATGTCCATTCACAATAGCAAACAATCTTCAATGGAAGCGAAGCTTACGGCCGCTTTCGCGCCGGAACAGCTTGAAATCATAAATGAAAGCCACCTCCATGCCGGTCATCACCATGAAGATAGTGGCCATCATGAAGTTTACGATGGCACCGGCGAGACACATTTTCGTGTACGCATTGTATCGGGCAAGTTCGAAGGACTGAGTCGCATTGCCCGCCATCGCGCTATCAACGATATTCTGAAAGAAGAGCTCAACAGCGGCGTTCATGCACTGGCGCTCGAACCTTCCGCTCCCGGCGAGCCAACCCGGCGCTGATCTGCTTACGCGTGAGCTTTAAGCCATTTGCGCAGACGACCATGCGCATTGGCGTAAGGCGAAGACGTGTTGAACTGGATCATGCGCCCAAGCGTATATTTTTCGTACCAAGCCACTCCATAAAGCTGCGCATCGCTGCGTGCCTCAATCAGTTCAACCAGCGCGTCTTTCGCGGCTTCGAAGCGCGACAGGAGTTCTGCGAATGGTAAGCTCTGGTAATCGTGGTAGAATTTGGATGCCAGATTGCCGAGTTCGTTCCATTTGAAACCCGTTTCCGGAAAATCGACCGGCTTCCTCTCATCGCGCAACTGGCACCATTTCAGAACCAGCTCGTTCCATCCGACCAGATAGGAAACGAGATTGTGTACGCTCATCATCGTGCCTTTCGCATGCCCTTCCATGGTGTTTTCCATGGCTTGCTCTGGCGACAAACGCGCAAGATCAATTGCCAGCCGGGCATAGTTCGTTTCGATCGCTGTAAGGAGTTCCTGCTTGTTCGCTGGAACCCCCATCAGTTTGAAACCTTCGCGGCGATAACACCTGATATGGGTTTGCCGTCGGCATCGAGCGGCACAATGCGCAGACGTGTCAGGCGGTTCTTTTCCTTCTTCAGCACGGAAAAGCGCTTTCCATGGAATGTGAAGGCCTGCTTCACTTCGGGTATCGTCTGGGTTTCGTGGATCACAAGGCCGGCAATGGTGGTTGCTTCCTCATCGGGAAGGTTCCAGCCCAGCGCACGATTAAGATCGCGGATCGGCAGCGAACCATCGACCAGAACCGAACCATCCGGCTGCAATCTGACGCCTTGCATGTCGAGATCGTGTTCATCGGAAATATCGCCGACAATCTCTTCGAGAATGTCCTCAAGCGTCACCAGCCCCTGCACATCACCATATTCATCAACGACGATGGCAATATGCGCCTTGCGACGGAGGAATGCGTCGAGCTGATCCTGAAGTGTCGTGGTATCGGGCACAAACCATGGCTTGCGTGCCACCTTCATAATGTCGATACGCTTAAAATCATTTTCGACGTCATAAAGCGTACGCAGCAGATCCTTGGTGTGGATGATGCCGATAATATTATCGATCTCATCGCGCCAGACTGGCATCCGCGTGTGCGGGCTTGCCAGAATTTCGCGCACCACCTGCTCCGCTGGAGCATCGGCATTGATGGTGCCCATTGAGGTGCGATGCACCATGACATCACTGACCTCCAGCTCTTTGAGATCAAGCAAACCGCCCAGCTGATCGCGGTCTTCCTTGATCAGCGACTTATCGCGATGCAGCACTTCAACAGCGCCACGCAATTCTTCCTGCGCCGAAAGCATCGAACGGCCAGCTGCCAGATTAATCCCAAACAGTCGCAGGATCACCCGAACAATCCAGTTTACCAGCCCCGAAACCGGACCCAGCACTGTCACCACCGCTGAAACCGGACGTGCAACATTCAAAGAAAACCGGTCAGGACTGGAAATGGCCCATGACTTGGGCAGCACCTCGGCAAAGATGACCAGAATGACCGTCATTGCCAATGTCGAATAGGCAACACCCGCATCGCCGAACAGGGTGAGAAAAATGCTGGCCGCGATTGAGGATGCAAGAATATTGGCAAGGTTGTTGCCGATGAGAAGCACACCGATCAGTCGGTCCCGCTTGCCGATCAAATGCTGTACGACCGAGGCGCGCTGATCGCCATTATGCTCATAGGTGAGCATGCGGGCGCGGGAAGCCGCCGTCAGCGCCGTTTCAGCACCGGAAAAAAACGCCGAAAAAACGATGCAGAGCAGGATGATGCCGCACATAACCCATAGCTCGAAACCCATTCTCGTAATCCTTTCAGATTCAGACGGAGAGGCGTTCCTTCAGGAATTCAAGCACAGCCGCAGGTGGCACATCCTTGGCTATGAAGGATTGGCCAATACCGCGCGTCAGAATGAAGGTGAGCGCGCCGCGCGCTACTTTCTTATCCTGCGCAATGTAATCCATCAGCTTTTCAGCATCCGGCAAACCGCCCGGCACATCATTGAGCGAAATCGGGAGACCGACGGCCTTCAGATGCGCTTCCACACGTTCCGCATCTTCAATACCACAAAGGTTCATCTTGACCGAGAAACGATGCGCCAAAGCCATGCCGATGGCAACGCCTTCACCATGCACCAGACGGCTTGAATCGTAGCCTGTCGCCGTCTCAAGCGCATGTCCGAATGTGTGACCGAGATTAAGCAGTGCGCGGTCGCCGGTTTCGCGTTCATCACGTGCCACGACTGCGGCCTTTGAGCGGCAGGATTCGGCAATCGCCTCTGTGCGTGCCGTACCGCCCGCAAAAATGTCCTGCCAGTTTTTCTCAAGCCAGGCGAAGAAATCCGGGCGGTCAATGAGGCCGTATTTTGCCACTTCCGCATAGCCTGCACGAAATTCGCGCGGGCTCAGCGTATCGAGCACTTCGGTATCGGCCAGAACCAGCTGCGGCTGATAGAAAACACCAACAAGGTTCTTGCCATATTGCGTGTTGATGCCTGTCTTGCCGCCAACCGACGAATCCACTTGTGCCAGCAGCGAGGTTGGCATCTGCACGAAATTCATGCCTCGACGCACAATGCCTGCGACAAAGCCGGAAAGATCGCCAACGACCCCACCGCCAAAAGCCACGACTGCGTCGCCACGCTCAAGCCTTGCAGCAAGTACGGCATTTGTTACGGTTTCGAGTGTCGAGAAAGATTTCGATTTTTCACCGGGTGTCACGATAACGGGCGTGGATTGAATGCCAGCGCGCGCAAAACTGTCGGTCAGTGCTTCAAGATGTGCCTTTGCAACATTCTCGTCGGTGACAATTGCCACACGAATGCCTGGAAGTCGCTTTGCAACTTCTTCGCCTGCACGGGCAATAAGACCTTTGCCGATCAGGATCTCATAGGATCGGTCGCCCAGCGAGACGGGAACCGTAACAGTATCGGCAGCAGTCATAATCCACTCCAAAGCAGTCTAAACTTATTTCTTATCCAGATGCTCGGCCAGATACTCGGCCAGAACGTCAATCAGTTCTCCGGCGATCACTTCTTTCTTGTCATCACGCGTCATCACATGCAGATCGGCGAGCGCGTAAACCGGATAGCGCTCATTCATCAGCCGCTGCATCACACCGCGCGGATCATCATTCCTGAGAAGCGGACGGTTCTGGCGGCGAGACACGCGGTCCATCAGCACATCCAGTTCCGCATTCAACCAGACAGAAACACCATTTGCGGCAATTGCCTCACGAGTTTCAGCGTTCATGTAAGCGCCGCCACCGGTTGCGAGCACCATCGGACCATCCTCAAGAAGCCGCAGGATAACCCTGCGCTCCAGATCACGAAACTCAGCTTCGCCATAAGCTTCAAACAGTTCCGGTACCGTCATGCGGGCGGCAGATTCAATCTCGTTATCGGCATCGCGGAAAGGCAGGCCGAGCATTGTTGCGACCTTGCGACCGACTGTCGACTTGCCTGCGCCCATCAGCCCAACAAGAACAACCACTTTCGCACCAAGAAGCTGACGGACAGTGTCCGCCTTCTCGTTAAGATTTGTCTGTTTTGTTGTACTGCTCATAAACCTCATCCATTTCCTCCGGTTCCACATGAAAAACCGCGCGGCGTCAATCGCTTTCATCCGCTTTCATCGCCTGAACGGCACCAAATAGGGCTTTTTATGCACGCGCTTTGGCTGTCCTTGCTTTCGTCTCAATAGCACAGCATAAACGCACCATGCCCACGCTGACGCGCATTCTTGTCCTGCTTGCTGTGATCGCTGCCATTGTCTACGGCGCAATGTTTTCGCTCGCCAATTTCGTGAAGCCCGTCACGCATGAGATCACCGTCGAAATCCCGGCGTCAAAACTGAAGCAAACAGTCGTTGCCCCACCTCCGGCGTCGGCACCGGCAACGATGCCGTCAGAAACCGTCACAGACGGCCAGACCGATGGGCCCGATGCGGCGGACAAGCAGGAGTAGACATGCGGGCATCTTTGGCGATTGAGAATTTTCTCGAAATGATGAGCGCCGAACGCGGGGCCGCGCACAACACGCTTGAATCCTATCGCCGCGATCTGGAATCTGCAGCCGACGTCATGACCGCACGGGGCATCAATATGACTGAGGCGAAAACCGACGATATACGCCAGGTGCTTGATGGCATGGCCAATGAAGGCTTTGCTGCGACATCGCAGGCGCGCCGCCTTTCAACAATCAGACAATTCTTTCGCTTTCTCTATTCAGAAGGCTACAGGCAGGACGATCCGACCGGCGTTATCGATGCACCCAAAAAACAGAAGCCGCTGCCGAAAATCATGAGCGTTGAAAATGTCGGTCGGCTCCTTGATCGCGCCGACCTTGAGGCAAAAGAGGCGCTTGAGCCAGCAGACCGTATCAAAGCGCTTCGCCTTCACGCGCTGCTTGAAACGCTTTACGCCACAGGATTACGTGTTTCGGAGCTTGTTGGCCTGCCCGTCAGTGTCGCCCGCACCGACCATCGCTTTCTGATCGTGCGCGGCAAAGGGTCCAAGGATCGCATGGTGCCCCTGTCGCAAAAAGCGCGCGAAGCTTTGCAGGTCTTTCTTTCATTGCGCGATTCCCTGCCGGGCTACGACGATAACCCGTGGCTGTTTCCGGCTTTCTCTGAAAGCGGCCATCTGGCGCGGCAGGTTTTCGGTCGTGAACTCAAAAGTCTTGCTGCTCGCGCCGGGCTTTCGAGCGCATCCATCTCGCCGCATGTGCTGCGTCACGCCTTTGCCAGCCACCTTTTACAGAATGGCGCAGACCTCAGGACAGTGCAGCAATTACTTGGTCATGCGGACATTTCAACGACCCAGATCTACACACATGTTCTGGAAGAAAGACTGCATAAGCTGGTAAGTGAACATCATCCGCTTGCCGATTAAGCGCGCGGCGGGTAAGAGAATTTCAGAAAAATTTGCAAGATGCGCGCGAAGTAAATATGTAAGGCGTCGTAAAACAGCCTCTATTGGGCTTGTTCTATGGCCAACATCTCTGGAAACGCACAATAGTCAGGCCCGATGTATAACTATCTCGATTTTGAAAAACCCGTCGCAGACCTCGAAGGCCAGATCCTAGAGCTGAAAAAGCTCGCACAGGAACAGGGAAGCGTCGAGATGAGTGACGAGATCAGCCGTCTCGAGAAACGATCGGCCGATGCGCTCAAGGATATCTATCGCAAGCTGACGCCATGGCAGAAGGCACAGATCGCCCGCCATCCGGATCGTCCGCATTGCCTTGAATATATCAACCGGCTGTTCACTGAGTTCACGCCGCTTGCCGGCGACCGCCAGTTTGCTAACGACGAAGCCATTCAGGGCGGCTTTGCCCGCTTCAATGGTCAGCCTGTTGCCATTCTCGGTCAGGAAAAAGGCTCGGACACCAAGACGCGCCTCAAGCACAATTTCGGCTCGGCCCGTCCTGAAGGCTACCGCAAAGCCGTCCGCATCATGGAAATGGCTGACCGTTTCCAGCTGCCGTTGATTACTTTCGTTGATACAGCAGGCGCTTATCCAGGCGTAAGTGCAGAAGAACGCGGCCAGGCAGAAGCCATTGCGCGCTCCACCGCAGAATGCCTCAAGCTGCGCGTGCCCGTCATCTCCATCATCATCGGTGAAGGTGGTTCAGGCGGCGCGATCGCGATTGCTGTCGCAAACCGCGTCTACATGCTCGAACATTCGATCTATTCGGTGATTTCGCCAGAAGGTGCAGCTTCGATCCTGTGGCACGATTCCACTCGTGCGAAGGACGCTGCCTCCAACATGCGCATCACGGCGCAGGATCTGTTCGATCTCAAAGTCATCGATGGCATCATCCCGGAACCGCTCGGCGGCGCACATCGCGGCAAGGAATCCACGATTGAAGCTGCAGGCGACATTATTACCGCCTCACTGCGTTCGATGAAGGATGTTGATGGCGAGACGCTGAAGCAGGAACGCCGCCAGAAGTTCCTCGATATCGGTCGTAACCTTTAATTTACTATAAAACTGGTTTTTGGCTCCGGCGCGCCACTACAGCATAATTCCTTAGACTTGCATCAGTTTAAGGTAAAATTAAGCTGTAAATATAAAGCGTTAGAGCGACCTTTGTGCGCCCAAGAAGGCGCACGGCGCTCTAGTGGAGTGAATTTGACGTTTGAATCCCGACTGACATAAATGCTGTTTCAAACGTCAAATTCGAAAACTCCACTAGAAACTTAAGCATTTGAGTGATCTTGATAATTCCGACATTTGCTCAGCGTCCGTATCACTGGCAAGCAAATGTCAGAATTAGACCACTATGTGCGCCGGATTTGCATCATGCCGTCATTTCCGCCATATTGCGGACACGGTGTTTTTTAGGTAATTGAGCAACGGTTTATCAACGATACTGAAAGGTTTAGTTGTTAATATCCGGGCACCGAAAAGTCAGGTTTGCTCAAATGCGTCAGAAGACGCGGCTTCGGGCAGGCTCTGATTAAAGCTGAGTACTCGTTGCTCTACCTATTTGTTTTTACGCATTATCCGATGCAAAATCGCTTCGCACTTTTGCTGGAAATGCTCTGACAGGCTCGATGCGATATGAAGATCAGAACCGCACTTCTTGGAACACTCTTGGCATCCGCTCTGCTTGCGGGCTGTCAAGGCTCGTCCGTTTCCGATCTCAGCTTACGCGCTGAAAAACCTCTTTCCGAAAAAATCGTCGCCAAGATGAAAACGAAGGGCATGACGCGCACTTCGCCGGTGATGGTTCGTATTTTCAAGGAAGAAGGCGTCCTCGAAGTCTGGAAGCAGAAGAACAACGGCAAATACGACCAGATTGCTTCTTATGAAATCTGCAAATGGTCTGGCAAGCTTGGGCCGAAATTCGTAGAGGGTGATCGTCAGGCACCAGAGGGCTTCTATAATGTTCGTCCCGCCCAGATGAACCCGAATTCGCAATATCATCTTGCCTTCAACATGGGCTTCCCGAATGCCTATGACCGTGCCCATAACCGCACCGGCCAGAATTTGATGGTGCATGGCGCCTGCTCGTCATCGGGTTGTTATTCGATGACTGATGACAGCGTCAGCGAGATTTATGCGTTTGGTCGCGATGCCTTCAAGGGCGGTCAGCGTGATTTCCAGATTCAGGCCTTTCCGTTCCGTATGACCGCAGCCAACATGGCGCGTTACAAGAGCGATCCGAATTACGGCTTCTGGAAGATGCTCAAGCAGGGCTACGACGCCTTTGAAACCACCAAGGTGCCGCCGAAGGTTGACGTCTGCGAGAAGCGTTACGTCTTCAACGTGCCTACACCTGACGGTCAACCGCTATCGGCAACAGATGCCTGCCCGCCTTCGGCCGGCTCGGAATCCATGGCCTACACGTCGTCTTATGAAAAGACATTCCAGTCCGCTTTCAGTGCGGCACAGAAGAAGCCAGCACCATCCATTCAGGGCATTACTGAAGCAAAGCTCGTTTCCGCCTGGAGTGCAGCGCGTGCACGCGGTGAAAAGGTAACACGCGAACCGCCATCGCTTTCGCCAGCATCCGCTGAAACGCCAAATGCACCGGATATCCAGCCTGCGGCAACGCCTATCTCGGCACAGCCAGCGACTGCTATTGCGGCAACGCCAGCAGTCGCTGCTCCAGCAGCACCCGCTGCCACTGCTCAGGCCGCAGCCGTTCCTGTTCCGCAGGAAAACCCTGCAGCTGTTTCGCCGATGACCACTGCAAGCACAGTGGCAGATACTGTTGTGGATAATGTCGCGGCACCTGCGCCCGAAAAGAAAAAGGCGTGGTGGAAACTGGGCGGTAATTAATAGCAGATGGATAAAGACGTTCCCGTCTATGATCTGAGAGGGCTTAAGTGCCCTCTTCCTGTTTTAAAGACGCGCAATCGCCTTCAAGATATGCCGAGCGGCGCGCTTCTCTGGGTGGAAGCGACTGATCCGCTGTCTGGTATTGATCTTCCACATTTCTGCGCACAGGAAGGTCACGCCCTGCTTTCGCAAGAGCGTGACGAAAAACTGCATCGCTTTCTTATTCAGAAGAGATAAGTTTAACGCGTGGAATAGCCGGGAATAGCCAGCGGATTGTCCATCATCGCTGCGCGGTCGGGACGATCAATCCCCGCCTTGCCCAGAAACGCATCGAAAAGCTCGCGCACGTAGGTTTCCGGCAAATCCTTCACGATCATTACCAGAAGTGTCTCATGCTCATCCTTGGGCCATTTCGGCAAACGTGCTGGCGGATGAAAGATTTTCTGCACTCCATGGATGACCAGTGGACGATCAGGGTCTTCGGCAATCTGCACAATCCCCTTCACACGCAATAGCTTCTCGCCATGGGTCGACCGCAACAGATCGAGAAACATTTCGAATGTCGAAAACGGGATTGGCTCCTTGTGCCGCAGCGAGAAGGAGCGGATTGCGTCATCATGATGGTGGTGGTGCCCATGATGGTGGTCATGATCGTGACTATGCCCGTGACTATGATCACAATCGGGTCCACACTCATGGTCGTGGTCGTGGTCATGGTGATGAGCATGATGATGATCGTGATCATCCTCGTAGGCTTCTGCCTTCAGCCAGCGTTGCACGTCAGCCGTCTTGGTTTCGGGATTATACAGGCCACATTCAAACAACGCTGCATAACCCGTGCGCGTGTCAGAAGCTTCCAGTATATCCGCAGCCGGATTAAGCAGCTTCAGCCTTGCTTTCAGAGCGTTTAAGCCCTGCTTCGCTTCCGGCATATCCGCTTTTGTAATGATGATGCGGTCGGCCATTGCCGCCTGTTTGACCGCTTCCTCGTGATTGTCGAGCGTTGCCATGCCATTGA
This sequence comes from Ochrobactrum sp. AN78, assembly GCF_029909885.1. Taxonomy (NCBI): domain Bacteria; kingdom Pseudomonadati; phylum Pseudomonadota; class Alphaproteobacteria; order Hyphomicrobiales; family Brucellaceae; genus Ochrobactrum; species Ochrobactrum sp. AN78. The sequence goes on along the minus strand of NZ_JASAMU010000002.1, from coordinate 537,482 downwards.
CCGCATCAACAGTCGCAAGCACACCATCAAGGCGCAAAGCCTGCATCAGAACCGGATGGCCCATGATCGAATGCAGCACCGGAGCCGGATCGGCAAGGCCGGTCGTCTCAATGATAATCCGCTTCAACGCCTTGATCTTTCCCGTCTGCATACGGTCGATCAGATCGGCCAGTGTGTCCACCAGTTCGCCACGTACCGTGCAGCACAGACAGCCGTCTGCAAGCTCGATAACCCCTTCACTGGCTTCTTCAACCAGCAGGTGATCGATGCTCACCTCACCAAATTCATTGATAATGACTGCGGTATCGGTGAGTGCCGGATCTTTCAGCAGACGATTAAGCAGCGTTGTCTTGCCCGAGCCAAGAAAGCCGGTCAGCACAGAAACAGGAATTGGATGCGGCATGGCTCTGTTCTTAGTTAATCGTGGCTGTATTGGCACCTGCCGCAGCACGCTGAGGGCGTGGCATCGGCACAGGGATCTGCGAAATATCGAGCTGTCCGACTTTGGTCACCTTTGCAGGCGGCGCGGAAACAAGTCCGACCTGAACCGGCACCGGCTCACGGGTCAGTGCATGGATATAAGGCGAATTGATCTGGAGACGCCCTTCGACATCACGGCCATCCCAGCGATCAGCCATGGCTTGCTGGCTGCAGATTGTCTTACGCATATCCACCGCCTGATAGGCGGCGCTGCTTGCTGGCGGCACCATGCTCCCAAGCGTTGGCACTCCGGCGCCGTTGCTCCTGAAAGCATCGGTCATCAATTGCGCCGCCTGTATCGCGCGCACTTCCTGACGGTCCGCGCCCAGCACAACAGCCAGAATGGTGCGTCCCTGGCGGGTTGCGGAGCTGGCCAGATTGAAGCCAGAAGCACAGACAAAGCCGGTCTTCATGCCATCGGCACCATCAAAGCGACCGAGCAGAATGTTGTAATTGGCCTGTGGCTTCTTGCCGTCGCCCGTATCAATGGCCTCAGTTCCGAAATAATGGGCATATTGCGGGAATTCGCGGCGCAACTGCACGCCAAGCACGGCAAGGTCGTGCGCTGTCGAATAATTGTTCGGATCATGCAGACCGTTTGGATTGGCAAAATGCGAACCACTCATGCCGATGCGCTGTGCTTCCGCATTCATGCGCTGCACAAAAGCAGATTCCGTACCGCCAACAGCTTCCGCGACCGCAACGGCCACGTCATTGGCAGATTTCACCAGCATGATCTTGAGCGCAGTATCGAGCGTCATCACCGAGCCGGGACGATAACCCATCTTGCTCGGTGGCTCTTTCGAGGCGTTGACCGTCATGCGCACAGGAGATTCGAGCGTCAGCTGCCCTGCTTCAATCGCGCGGAAGGTGACATAAGCCGTCATCATCTTGGTCAGCGAAGCCGGATACCAGCGCTGGAAAGGATCCTGCGCGGAGTAGACCTTGCCACTTGCAACATCCACCGCAATCGATGGATTTGCCAAAGCAGGAGATAAAGCACCAGCTAAGGCCAGGCCAGAAATCGCCGCAGTTGCAAACCAGATTTTCAACGACTTCGAAATCATTTCGTAGTTCCAATCAACAAGAGCCGCAATTCCTGCGGGTTATCGGTTCCGCTTCCTGTTGTATCGACCTGGAAAAGCCGTAACGGCTCGCGAATACACCAGTCAAAAAGGAGAATTTGTACTGCTCTTATCTATGCCATGTGGCAAGGAAAAGGCAAATAGGGATTGCCCGCTTTCACCGAAACGTCATATTCTCGTTTCTTCTGAATAAAGAGAATCTGCAGGATATTTCCGAAATGCCAGTGCTCAATCGTGCCGTCGAAACTCAAGCGGAGATCGCCACATGGCGTCGTCAACTGCATCAGAATCCCGAACTTCTTTATGATGTTCATGAAACGGCACGCTTTGTCGAAGAAAAGTTGAAATCATTCGGTTGCGATCTTGTTGAAACCGGGGTTGGGCGCTCAGGCGTCGTTGCGGTCATCAAGGGACGCCATGGCGATGGTCCGGCCATCGGCCTGCGCGCCGATATGGATGCCCTGCCGATCACCGAGACCAGCGGTGTCGAATGGGCCTCGAAGAATCCGGGCAAAGCGCACTCCTGCGGTCATGATGGCCACACATCCATGCTGCTTGGTGCTGCACAATACTTAGCTGAAACCCGTAATTTCCGCGGTTCAGCCGTGTTGCTTTTCCAACCAGCGGAAGAAGGCGGCGCAGGCGCGCTCGCCATGGTTCAGGATGGCGTGATGGACCGCTTTGGCATTGCGGAAGTCTATGGCGTTCACAATTTGCCGAGCCTTCCTGTCGGCCAGTTCGCCATGTGCAAGGGCCCGATCATGGCCGCAACCGACGAGTTCGACCTGCTTATCAAGGGACGCGGCGGTCATGCCGCACAGCCTCACCGCACGATTGATCCAATCCTAGCCGGTTCGCAGCTGCATGTTGCCATTCAGGGCATTGTCGCACGCAATATTGATCCACTGGATTCACTCGTCATTTCCATCACCAAGTTTCATGCGGGCGAGGCTTATAACGTCATCCCGGAAACGGCGAAACTCTCAGGCACCGTGCGTACACTGAGCAAGGAAACGCGCGCCTATGCCGAACGTCGCATCCGCGAGGCGGCAGCGGGCATCGCAACCGTTAGCGGCGCGGAAATCACCGTGCGCTACAAGAACAACTATCCAGTTACCTATAATCATGACGACCAGACCGACTTTGCTGCCCGCGTTGCAAAGAATGTGGCAGGCGAAGGCAAGGTGAAAACTGATGTGGCTCCAATGATGGCTGCGGAAGACTTCTCCTACATGCTGGAAGCGCGTCCCGGCGCATATATCTTCCTTGGCAATGGCGACACACCGGGCCTGCATCACCCTGCCTATGATTTTAACGACGAAGCCATTCCCTATGGCGTGAGCTATTTCGTGTCAGTGGTTGAAACCGCTCTCGCTGCCTGACGCTTTTCGATATGCAAAGAAATGCGCCTGCCCCGCTTTTTGCGGGGTTGGCGAAAGCCATGAAAAACAGTATGTGTCGGAAAATGCTCCGGTATATCCGGGCGTTTTTGATGACTGGTCCCGTAGCTCAGTAGGATAGAGCGCAAGATTCCTAATCTTGAGGCCACTGGTTCGAATCCAGTCGGGATCACCATTCACCCCTCGGCAACGGCCGATCCCATCTCGCTCAAATTATCTTGAAGTCCTGTGATTTCCAGCCATTTGTGCTATACCCCGCTCGCGGTCTTGTGGCGAGCTTTCTCATCTCTCTGACGGTTTGGCCAACCACTGGGCGCGTATCCTCTGAGTAAGTTTGTAACCGTTCCTGACACATTCCCCAGACCGAAAATTGATTCCCAAAAGATCGTCACAGATGATCGACCCTTTAGGCTGGCCGTTTTGAAAGACAGGTCGGCGCGTTTGCAAAGCTGAAGCAGCCATGACTATCATCCAGGAAACTGAAACGTCGACCAGTGAACAAAGCGCGTCACTGGAAGCGAAAAGCAATTTCCGGATCATCGCCCTCATCGTCGCGAGTGCTATGCTGATGGAACAACTCGATGCGACAATTCTCGCAACTGCTTTGCCGACCATGGCCAAAGATTTCGATGTCGCCGCACCCTCGATGAGTGTCGCGCTCACATCATATCTTCTGAGCCTCGCCATTTTCATTCCGGCAAGCGGAAAGATCGCTGATCGCTTCGGAACCCGAACCGTGTTCCGCTTCGCGATAGGTATTTTCATCGCTGGCTCTATCCTCTGCGCACAGGCGCCGAACCTTCCCTTTCTGGTCTTTGCCCGCCTGTTGCAAGGCGCTGGCGGCGCCATGATGCTGCCAGTCGGACGTCTGGTGCTGATCCGTTCTGTCGAGCGCAAGGACCTCATCTCAGCAATGTCGTGGATGCTGGTGCCTGCGCTTATGGGTCCGATCCTCGGACCGCCCATTGGGGGCTTGTTCGTGACCTGGCTCGACTGGCGCTGGATCTTTTACATCAATGTGCCGATTGGCATTCTGGGCATGATTTTCGTCTCGCTCTATATCGGAGAATATAAAAGCGACACCAAAGAACCTTTTGACTTTATCGGTTTGATCCTGTCGGGCATAGCGCTTGGTGCGCTGCTTTTCGGACTTGAAAGTGCCAGTACCACCAGCGCTTTGGCGGCCAAGTTCTTTGTGGTTGGCATTGTGTTTGCGATTGCGACCGTCATTCACTCGCGCCGCCACCCGGCTCCGCTACTCGATTTTTCACTGATGCGGATTGAAAGCTTCGGCACCTCGATGGTCGCTGGTTCGATCACCCGCATCACACAAGGCGCGCACCCATTCCTGTTGCCTTTGATGCTGCAGGTAGCCTTCGGCATTTCGGCTGTATCCGCAGGCAATATGGTTTTGGCGACCGCACTTGGTTCCATGACCATGAAAGCCTTTGCGCCTAAAATCATTCGCCGGTTCGGCTTCCGCTCGTCACTGGTTGTAAACGGCATATTCTCGTCATGCAGTTACGCAATCTGCGGTTTGTTCAGCCCTGAATGGCCGCATTGGCTGATCTTTGCCGTGCTGTTCGTGTCCGGCTTTTTGATGTCGTTTCAGTTCACAGCCTATAATACGGTTGCCTATGACAAGGTTGATGAAAAGCAGATGAGCTCGGCCAACAGCTTCTATTCAACCTTCCAGCAACTCATGCTTTCTTTCGGCGTTTGTATCGGCGCCCTCGCGCTTCACACGTCCATGGCCTGGCATGAGCGCGACGTACCGCTGACATCGGATTTCTCTATGGCTTTCTTTATTGTGACCGGCATATCGCTGACGGCCACCTTCTGGAACCTTCGCTTCTCGAAAGACGCGGGCGCACAAATGCGCGGACGATAAAGCGCATTCCGAAAAGTGGGACCCGGTCTAATTTTCCTCACGCCCCATAAGGCCAGTTGGCTTGTGAAAACAGGCCGCCATCGACCCAGATAGTCTGGCCCGAAACAAAAAGCGCAGCATCAGACGCCAGAAACAGCACCGGACCGGAAAGGTCTTCCACGGTTCCAACCCGTCGCAGTGGCGTGATCCGGCCCCATGTTGCTGCATAGTCAGGCTGTTCCTGGGCGGTACGCTCATTGTAAATCGCACCGGGAGCCACGCAATTGACGCGAATACCATGCGGCCCAAGTTCCACGGCAGACACTTTGGTAAACTGCTCAATCCCGCCCTTGGACGCCGTGTAGGAAACGAGCTTCGGGAATGCGAGCTTGTTACAGCCCGAACCGATATTGATAATTGCTCCGCCTTTACCGACGTCAACCATCCTCTTGGCAGCGGCTTTCGTGTTCAGAAAGCAGCCTTTCATATTGGTGCGGATCACATCGTCCCAGCCTTCCTCGGAAAGCTCCAGCAACGGCGCCCAAGTCTGGATACCGGCATTGTTGACGAGTACGTCCGGTGCATCACCATACCAGCTGCAGACTTCATCGAAGAACTCTTCGACCTCAACTCCAGAACCGACATCGCATTCGATCCCCAACGCCTGTCCGCCCGCAGCTTCGACTTCTTCCATAAGTGTATTTGCAGCCTCGTCATCGCCTCTGAAGCTGAAAGCAACCGCATATCCGGCTTCCGCAAATGCAGAAACAAGATGCCGTCCAATGCCGGTGCTTCCACCGGTGACAATCGCAAACCCACTCATAAAATTCCCTCCCAAAGGATCTCGAAAGGCAATTTAATCAACTTCAGGCAATGGTAAAGCTGTGAAAATGGAAATATCAGTTTCCTGAAAGAGGAGACCAGCATGAACCCCGATATCAAAGTAGCCAACGGTGCCTGCCACTGCGGAACAGTGCGCTTTCGCGTGAAACTTTCCGATGGCCTTAACACGGCACGCCGTTGCACCTGCTCTTATTGCCGGATGCGCGGTGCAGTTGCCGTCTCCGCCGATCTGGATGGACTGGAAATTCTCGAAGGCGAAGATGCGCTGACGCTCTACACGTTTAATACGGGTGCCGCGAAGCACTTCTTCTGCTCGAAATGCGGGATTTACACCTTCCACCAGCGCCGCTCCAGCCCGCACCAGTTCGGCGTGAATGCGGCCTGCCTCGAAGGCGTTTCCCCCTTCGACTTCAAGGTTATTCCCGTCAATGACGGCGTGAACCACCCATCCGACAATCCGAACTACAAAGGTTCCGGCATTGCTGGCTATCTGCGTTTCGAACCATTTGATGAAACCAAGGCTGACTAAATCCTTGCGCGCCGCTTCTGCTCGTTTTTCTCCCATGAAAACACGACTGGCGGCAGCAGATCGAAGCCGCGAATAATATCCGCACCCTTTTCGCCGACCATGATGGTCGGCGCATTGGTGTTGCACGAGGGAACGCGCGGCATGATCGAGCTGTCGCAAACCCGCAGACCTTCAAGACCGCGCACTTTAAGTTCCAGATCGACAACAGCCATAGCATCCGTACCCATCCTGCAGGTGCCGACCGGATGGTGATCGGTCTTGGCATTGGCGCAAGCATAATCGAACAGATCATCGTCACTGACGACCTTTGACCCCGGCAGACGCTCGGCCATCACGTAAGGTTTCAATGCATCCTGGCTCATGATTTCGCGCGCGATCTTCAGACCTTCAAGCGACATCTTGCGATCATGCGGATCGCTCCAGTAATTAGGATCGATCAGAGGTGCAGCTGCCGGATCGCTGGATGCCAGCCGCACATTTCCGCGTGAGCGGGGATGCAGATAGGCGGAGTTGAGCGTTACACCGGCATTTTTGAGCTTCTCAACACCTGCCTCGATGCCCGAACCAAGCCCCAGATGAAACTGGATATCCGGTGAGCGGGCATCCGGATCAGCATACCAGAAGCCGCCGGTTTCAAAGAGGCTGGACGCCACCGGACCAGAGCGCAGAAAGATATATTGCAGGCCCGCGCCCAGCGTCCGATGCAACTTTGCCACGCCATCATAGGTGTGATCGCCTGTGCATTCGGCAATAACAAACAGGTCGAGATGGTCCTGCATGTTCTCGCCCACACCCGGCAGATCATGCTTGACCGCGACACCGACCTTTTTCAGATGATCCGCGGAGCCGATGCCGGATTGAAGCAGAAGTTTCGGCGAACCAATCGCGCCGGACGATACAATCACCTCGCGGCTTGCGCGCAAAATCTCCCCGCTCATCAGCGTTACGCCGTTGACGCGCGTCTTCTCCATTTCGATACTGCGCACCGGTGCATTCATGCGGATCGTCAGGTTCTTGCGACCCTTGATCGTGGACAGATAAGCAAGCGATGCAGACGAGCGGCGGCGGTTGCGTTGGGTGAGCTGATAAAAGCCGACGCCTGCCTGTTCGCGACCGTTGAAATCCGCATTATACGGAATGCCGAGTTCCTGGCCCGCTCGGATATAGGCGTCGCAGATCGGCAGTGGCGCGGATGGCATCGAAACACCAAGCGGCCCGCCATAGGAATGGAAATCATCGTTGAAACGCTGATTGTCTTCGGCACGTTTAAAATAGGGCAGCACATGGCGGTAGTCCCAGCCGGTACAGCCGTCTTCGCCGGCCCAAAGATCATAGTCGGCTGCATTCCCGCGCGTATAAATCTGCGCATTGATGCTGGAGCCGCCGCCGATGACTTTTGCCTGCGTATAGCGCAACACCCGATTTTTGAGGTGTTTCTGCGGAACGGTTTCCCAGCCCCAGCTCGCCACACCCTTGGTCATCTTGGCAAACCCGGCTGGCATGTGAAACAGCGGATTCCAGTCGCTTCCACCGGCTTCCAGCAACAGCACTTTTATCGCTGCATCTTCGCTCAATCGATTGGCGAGAACACAACCGGCAGGCCCACCACCAACGATGATATAATCGTAATCCATCGCCTTACCCTTATAATTTTGCAATCGACAGGCCGCCATCGGCATTGATTGCCGAGCCTGTCGCAAAAATGAAATCTCCACCGGCAAGCCCGGCTACAATCGCGCCGACATCACCCGCCTCGCCCCAGCGTTTCATCGGCACCAGACCACCCTCAATAAGTCCGTCGTAACGCTGAGCAACTTTCGCCGTCATATCGGTGCGGATGATGCCGGGACGCACTTCGAACACGCCGATCCTCGCTTCAGCCAAACGCAATGCCAGTCCTTGCGTGAATGCCGTCAGCCCTGCTTTGCTGATGCAGTAATCAAGCCGCTCGGGCGAGGTCATCACCGACGAAACGGAGCTGATCGTTATAATGCTGCGTGGAAAACGCACCTCGTTCACCGCCAGCATGGCCTTCACCACGGCCTGGGTGAAAAACACCGTGCCGCGCAGGTTCACGCCCATGATCGTATCGAAATTTTCAGGCTTCAGCCCAAGAAAATCGCCGCGCTCAATTGAGCCCATGCCTGCATTGTTGACCAGACAATCGATGCCCCCAAGCTCATTCACAACGGCTGCAACCGTCGCTTCGTGCGTTTCGATAGATGCCAGGTCGCTTTCAAAGAAAGCCACCCTTCCCCCAAGCCCGCGCAATTCATGGATAACCGCCTCATCACGTTCACGGTCGGTAATCGCCAGATCAAACCCTTTGGCGGCTAAAGCGCGGGCAATGCCAAGCCCGATACCACGCCGCCCGCCAGTCACAAGTGCCACAGGTCTTTGACGGCTCATGCCAGTACCTCCGCATGAATGTGATCAGCAACGCGCAGAGCCTGCGCAGCAATCGTCAGCGCGGGATTGACCGCCGCCGAAGTCGGTAGGAACGACGCATCGACCACATAGAGATTGGGATGGTCATAAGCACGGCAATAAGGATCAAGTGGCGCTGTTGCTGGATTATTGCCGATACGTACCGTGCCGCATTGATGCGATGGTGTTCGCCGGTCAAAGGCCCGCGACAGCACAATTGGAAAGCCCGCCTGCCTGAGCGCGGATTTGAGCTTATCAACCAGCATCAGATGCGCTTTCCAATTGGTACGCACCCAATGCAGAATGATGCGATCACCATCCACGCTCACGCGGCTTTCTGGCGATGGCAGGTCCTCACTCATCGCGTAAAAATCAATGGTGTGTCCGGCAATGCGGTTCAAAAGCCATTCCGGCACTCGCTGCATATTGGATTTCAGGATCGCGCCTGAAACCCGCCCCAGCAATTGCACATTGCCAAGGGGCGGCCCGCCAGCCCCATCCGAGAGATAATAATCATTGAAGCCAAACGTTTTTTGGTAAACGCTGTCATTGCGATAGCGCGGATCAAACCCGATCACCGCACTTGCATTGTGGTTCATGAAATTGCGGCCCACCTGATCGGAACGGTTCGCCAATCCGGATCGCAGCAAAAGCGCTGCCGACTGCACCGCACCCGCTGAAAGAATGACCAGTTTGGGACGCAGGACCAGCGCCTCGCCGTTCTTCACATAATGAACTGCCGTGATGGTCTTTCCGTCGGGCCCGGCTTCCAGCTTCGTTACCCGCGCGGATGTTTCAAGCCGGACATTTGGATGTTTGAGCGCAAGTGCTAACGGACAAGTCTCCGCATCCATCTTGCCGTCATTGCTGTTGGGATGCGCATCCCACGGCGTTTTGGCCTTTGCCAGCCAGCGCTCGATATCAACACCCAGTGGCAAGGAAGCCGGATGCAGCCCTGCCTTTTTCAACCGCTCACGTACATCGGCAATCGGATGTTCATCATTGATTGCAGGATAAGAATAAGGCTTTGAATGATACGGCTCGGTCGGGTCATCGCCAAGCTCGCCGCGCACCTGAAAAAGCGCTTCCGCCTTGCAATACCAGGGCTCAAGTTCATCATAGCCAAAAGGCCATGCCGGAGACACGCCTTCAAGATGCGCAAGCTCCTCAAAATCCTCGCGGCGATAACGCGCCAGCACCGCGCCATAGAATTTGGAATTGCCGCCGACATTGTAATAATTTCCGGGATTGAACGGCGTGCCGTCCGTCTCATACCAGAACTCTTTCGGGCGAAAGAAACCACGCTGGAAAATGGCGCGTGGGTCGCGGTTTTCCGGCCTGTCAGCAAGCCGCTCACCAGCCTCCAAAATCAGAATGTCCGCACCTGATGCGGCAAGACCGACGGCCATTGTTGCGCCGCCGATACCTGATCCGATGATCACAATATCCGGCTGTCCTCCCAAAGCCGTCACTCCCTACTTAGCCTGCGGCATCCACCAGCCGGTGCGCGCGCCGATATGCATGTTGAGCGTCTTGGTTTCGGTATAATCCTCCACCGCATGACGGCCCAGCTCGCGGCCCAGACCCGATTGTCGATAACCACCAAAAGGCAGTTCTGGTGTGCCATCCATGAAAGTGTTCATCCAGACCGTGCCCGCCCGCACCTTGCGACCAATGTTCATGCAAGTGTCGAAATCGCGGCTCCACACGCCAGCCGACAAGCCATATTCAACCGCATTGGCAATCGAAATTGCCTCATCCACCGTGTCAAAGGAAAGCACCGACAGAACCGGCCCGAACACTTCTTCACGCGCCACAGCCATGTCGGCTTTCACGCCTGCAATGATGGTCGGTCCCATATATTGGCCAAGGCCGAGATCCAGCACATCGCCGCCATGAGCAATTGCAGCGCCGGCCTTTTTAGCCTGATCGACATAGGCACCGACCTTTTCAAGATGCTGCGGCGTGATGATCGCGCCGACTTGCGTGCTGACATCGAGCGGATCACCAACGATCACCTTTTTCGATAGATCGGCGACGCGCCCCACGATCTCATTGACAATCGAGCGATGCACGATCAACCGCGAACCGGCATTGCAGCACTCGCCCGCATTGAACCATGCCCCGAACACCGCAGCGTCGATAAAGGCATCCATATCCGCATCCGGGAACAGGATTTGCGGATTTTTGCCGCCAAGCTCCAGCGATACTTTCTTCAGCGTCTGCGCCGCATTGGCCATAGTCAGTTTGCCGACGCCAGTGGAACCGGTGAACGACACCATGTCCACATCCGGATGCGTGCTCATATGCTGGCCGACATCAGCGCCCGTTCCGGTGATGATATTGACGACACCGTCAGGGACGCCTGCCTCAGTCAGAATTTCGCCGAGTAACAATGTCGAACCCGATGTGAGTTCCGAAGGCTTCACCACCGCCGTACAACCCGCCGCAAGCGCAAATGGCAGCTTTTGGCCTACGATCAGGAACGGGAAATTCCAAGGCGTAATGATGGAAACAACGCCAATTGCCTCGCGCAGCACGACGCCCAGCGTACCATCGCCCAGATTGTTATAGCTTTCACCATGCAGATCGCGCGCAAGCGCTGCCGCATAGCGCCAGATATCCACGGAACCGGCAATTTCGCCGCGCACCTGAGAAATTGGTTTGCCGGCTTCAATCGCATCGAGATAGGCAAGCTCTTCCGCCCGTGCTTCAATCAGATCGGCGGCCTTCAGCAAAGTCAACGAACGCTGCGATGCGGTTTTAGACGACCAGCGCCCGTCATCGAAAGCCTTACGCGCGCTCGCAACCGCGCGTTCCACATCGGCCTTGTTGCCAGCAGGATAGCGGCTTACCGTGACGCCATGGCCGGGCGCTACGCGTTCAATAGTCTCGCCGCTTTGGCTTCCAACCCATTTACCATCAATCAGCATCGAGAATTCACGAACTTCAAGCCCATTCAGCGGCTGCGGTTTTACGACTACGCTCATCACCATTTTCCTTCAAAATTCGCTTCGCGCTTTTCGGTAAACGAGCGCACGCCTTCTTTCAGATCACCGGTCTTTGCAACGAGTATTGAACCCAGCGCCTCGACCGCAGTGCCATTATCCTCGCCATTGGCGATGGAAAGCATCAGTTTGGAAATTTCCAGCGCAGCCGGTCCGCGCTTGGCCACCCGCGCCGCATAGTCCTGCGCCGCCTGCAGGGCTGCACCCGTCTCCACCACAGCATCGACCAGCCCATGCGACAGTGCTTCGTCCGCTGTGAACATTTCACCGCCCAGCACCATGCGGCGTACAATCTGCGCACCGAAACGGCGCACAAGGCGCTGCGTGCCCGACCATCCGGGGATCATGCCAAGCGATGTTTCCGGCAAGCCGATTTTTGCCTGTCGTTCAACAATGCGGATATCGGCGGCACCTGCCAGTTCCAGACCACCGCCCAGCGCATGGCCGTTCATCGCTGCGATCAGCGGCACACGCAAAGTCGCAAGCCGCTCGAACACGCGATGACCGTAGCGCACCCAGGCATGGCCGAATTCTGCGGGTTCCATGCCGCCCCAAGCCTTAATGTCGCCGCCTGCGGAAAAAGCCTTGCCTTCGCCGGTCAGGATCGCAACCCGCACACTGTTATCCGCTTCCACCCGATCACAGGCGGCAGACAATTCCTGCAAGAGCTCAATATCAAACGCATTGAGCTTTTCTGGCCGCCTGATCGTCACGACCGCGATGTGGTTCTCGACATTGATATCAATTCGTTCAGCCATGTTAAGCCTCCAGCTTTCGCGCAGGCTTTTGCGGCAATTCAAGCCCGATCGGCTGGTCACGGAACAGTGCCTCATCCATCATCTTGAGCTTATCCGAAACAATCAACGGGAACTCAGCCTGATCGAGAATATGCGTCTGCAAATCCACACCCGGCGCAATCTCGGTCAGCACAATCCCTTCCGGCGTCAGCTTCAAGACCGCGCGTTCAGTGACATAGGTAATATCCTGCCCCTGCTCGACACCACGCGGACCTGAGAAAGTAACATGCTCAACCTCATTGACGAGCTTTTTGAGCTTACCTTCCTTCTCGATCACCAGCTTACCGTCAGCGACCGACAATTTAGCCCCTGCATTGAACATGCCGGAAAAGACAATCTTCTTGGCCCTTGCAGTAATATCGACAAAACCACCAGCACCAGCAGTCACATGCGGACGGAATGACAGCTTCGATACATTGACCGAGCCGTCGCGACCGATCTCAAGGAAGGACAGAAGCGAGGCGTCGAAGCCTGCGCCTTGAAAATAGGTAAACTGATAGGGTGACGGCATATAGGCATCGGCATTCGACGCGCAGCCAAAGGCAAAGTCGAGAAGCGGCACGCCACCAACGGCACCCTGTTCGATCACCCAAGTAACCGCGCCATGCAAACCCTCTTCCAGCAGAATGCGCGGCACATTGGCGGAAATGCCGAAGCCAAGATTGACCGCACTTCCCGCTTGCAACTCCTGTGCGACACGCCTCGCAATCGCCTTCTGAATATTGAATTCGGCCAAGCGGAATGTATCCAGCGGACGGAAAATCTCGCCGGAAATTGCTGGATCATAAAGCGTCTGTGTTGTCTGTTTCTGGTCGGGATCAACAACGATGTAATCCACCAGAACGCCCGGCACGCGCACATCATGCGGTTTCAGCGTACCTTCCTTGGCAATGCGCTTGACCTGCGCAATGACGATGCCGCCATTGTTGCGTGCAGCCAGCGCCTGATCGAGACCGCCAAGATAAGCACCCTCATGTTCATAGGTGAGATTGCCGCGTTCATCGGCAGTGGTGGCGCGGATGATCGTCACATGCGGCACGATATTGGGAAAATAGAGCCAGTCTTCGCCTTCAAAACTGACCTGTTTGACAACTGGCTCCTCACGCGCCTTATCGTTCATTGCCGATCCCTGGCGCTTCGGGTCTACGAAGGTATCAAGCCCCACTTTGGTGAGCACGCCGGGACGCTTGGCAGCTGCCTCACGATGCATGTCGAACAGAATGCCCGATGGGATATTATAGGCAGGAATCTCATTATTGGTGATCATCTGCCAGATCAGCGGCGGCTCGGCGCTTGATGGTCCTGACGGATAAGAACCGCCAATGATCTTTTTGAGAAGACCTTTTTTGGCGATGTAATCGACGCCCTTGATGCCGCTCATATCGCCTGCCGCAATCGGGTGCAGCGTGGTGATATTCTGGGGATGGCCTGTCTCGTCGAAACGCTCGCCAATGGCTTTCAGCATCAGATCGGGACAGCCAAGACCGCTCGATGAAGAGACTGAGACGACAGCGTTGTCGGGAATGAGTGCGGCTGCTTGCGCAACTGAAATATGTTTGTTCATAGTTCTCAAAGTCCTGAATGAACGGCTGTGGCCTTGCCGGTCTTTGCGGCGTCAGCGACGGCAAGCCCCGTTGCGAGCGACCAGATGCCGTCGACCAATGTAGCGGAAGGCTGCCCTTTGCCAGCCATAGCCTCGTGGAAGGCCAGCAGAGCAGTTTCGTAGAGGTTCTTATGATCAAGCGGCAATTCGCGCTCGCCGTCCTTGTCCCGCAGGGTGACGGTCCCGACCGGCTTCTGCGTCATGACATTGCGTGCAATGAGCGAGCCTTCGCTGCCATGCACTTCAAAGCCGGTTTCCGCATATTTGGTAGTGAAGGCATCGTGGAACTGGGCAATCGCGCCGGAAGGAAAACGCAGTGCGCCCATCACACCGTCTTCGATGCCTTTACCGCTTAAGCCGCCTTGCTGGCTGAAAGCCACCGCCTCAACCGGATTTTCACCCAGCACAAAACGCAACGTATCGGCATCATGCACGGTAATATCGAGAATGACGCCGCCGCCGGCATCGGATCGTTCGATGCGCCAGCCCTGCAAATGCGGCGGCAGATAAACCGCGTGAAAAACCCGCGCGGCAAGCACCTTGCCGATCTTGCCTTGAGCGATAGCATCACGCATGGCGCGGTGGCTTGCAGCATTGCGCAAGTGATGATTGGTGCCCGCCACAACGCCCGCTTCACGCACGGCTTTCAGCATTTCGTGGGCATCACCAATCGTCAGTGCCAGCGGCTTTTCGCAGAGAATGTGCTTGCCCGCTTTGGCCGCCGCAATCGTCTGATCGCGATGCAATTCATTGGTGGTGGAAATATAGACCGCGTCGATTTCCTGATCGGACAACAGCTCGTCAAGGCTTGTTACAGAGCGGGCAATCCCGTTCTCACGGGCATAGGCCTCGCCACGCGCAGCATTGGTGCTGTAAACGGACACAACTTCACCGCCGGTAGCGCGAATAGCTCCGATCACCCATTCTTTTGCAATGGTGCTTGCGCCTATAAGGCCCCACTTTGCCATTCGAATTTCTCCTCCTTTTTAGATTGCGTACCGCAACTTGCACGCACCGCAAGACGCACCGCCAAGCGCTGCGCCTCCGCCTCCACCCGTTCCGAATTAATTTGTTTCAGCAAAAGCTGTGCCGCACGTTCTCCCAAACCTTGCGGGTCAACAGCCACAGTCGTCAGCGCCGGAACAGCCGTCTTGGCTTCGATCACATCGTCAAAACCCACCACCCCGAAATCCCGGCCCGGCTCAAGATTTGCAGCGCGCAAACCATCGCAGACACCGAAAGCCACAGCATCATTGAAGCACACAGCAGCCGTCGGTTTCATGCCGTGCCGCAACATATGCTCAAGAGCCTCGACACCACCCGCACGTGAAGGCGCACTTGTGAAAACCAGCGCATCATCAAACACAATTTGAGCCTGCTCAAGACCCGCACGATAGCCAGCAACTCTTTCAGCAAAAACAGCTGTATCGGCATAGCCGCCCATGAAAGCGATTGTCCGATGCCCCAGCGAAACCAGATGCTCCACCGCTTTTGCCACGCCGCCGCGATTATCGGACAGGATAGAAGAAACCCCCGATCCCGGCACATCGCGCACCATTTGAACAACCGGCAGGCCGCTTTTTGCCAATGGTTTTAGATCACTAGCCTCGGTGCCACGCGCAGGCGAAACGATCAGCCCCGCAATGCCATGCTCGCGCATCGAAGCAATCACCTCGCGCTGACGATCAATGCTTTCAGCCGTATTGGCCAGAAACTGCACATAACCGGCCGATTGCATGACACGATCAACCCCCACCGCAAGCTCGGCAAAGAAGCTGTTAGTCAGATCATTAACCACCAGCCCGATGATCTTGGATTTCGACTGACGGAGATTGGCGGCTGAGCGATTATAAACATAGCCGAGCTTCTTAATCGCATCCTGAACCTTGGCGCGGGTCTCGGCATGAACAAGCGGACTGTCACGCAGAACAAGCGACACGGTCGATTTCGACACGCCTGCTTCGCGTGCGATATCAATGACCGTAATGCTGCTCTTGCTCATATTTGTCTCCTGCGCTCTTAAGTTAATTGGAACGATCCAAATTTGTCAACGCCTTTCGGTTATCACGAAATGGCCATATTTTTGACGTCAGTTTGCCGCAATTCTTAATGCATTTCGCAGTGCTAAAATGGAAAAATAGAGCCTCAAGCCTCACTTTACAGCTATATCTTGAAATTTGGAACGATCTAAATTATTCATGCCAACGTGGAGTTGGAGGACTGACATGAGCGCATCATCGGAAAACGTGCTGACCCTGCCATTCGCTGACGGCAGCGTAAAACCCTATCGCTTGATCGGCACACCGACACCAAGACCCACCTCACCACCCCGCTTCAACCGTATTGCCTATGCTGCGGCGCATGTGGTTTCAGACCCGCTCAAAGATATTCATCCCCAGAGTGGTCCAGCCATTGATTGGGATGTGACAATGGCTTTCCGCCATCACTTGTGGAGCCTTGGTTTCCAGATTGCGGAAGCGATGGATACATCGCAGCGCGGAATGGGGCTTAACTGGGCCGGTGCGCAGGAACTGATCCGCCGCTCGATTGCAGAAAGCAAGACTGTTGCGGGTGCCGATCTCGCCTGCGGCGCCGGAACTGATCATCTCGACCCAGTAGACGCAAAGAGCCTTGATGACGTGATTAGAGCCTATGAGACACAGGCTGAATTCATCGAAAAACACGGCGGTCGTTTCATTCTCATGGCCAGCCGCGCCTTAGCGCGTATCGCCCGCTCGCCTGAAGATTACGTCAAGGTTTACAACCAAATCCTCACCAACGCGCGCGAAAAAGTGGTGCTGCACTGGCTGGGCGATATGTTCGACCCACAACTCAAAGGCTATTGGGGTTCGGACAAGTTTGAAGACGCGCTTGATACCGTCATCAACATCATAGAAGCCAATCGCCACAAGGTTGAAGGCATCAAGATTTCACTACTCGAAGAACGCTATGAAATCGCACTCCGCAACCGCCTCCCAGAAGGCGTGCTGTGTTTCACGGGCGATGATTTCAATTATGCACCGCTGATCGAAGGCGACGGCGACAAGCACAGCCATGCACTGCTTGGTATTTTCGACGCGGTCGCACCACAGGCTTCCAGCGCATTGGCACATCTTGCCAATGGAGACACGGAGCGTTTCCGCACGATCATCAAGCCGACAGTTCCTCTGTCGCGGAAAATCTTTGAGGCACCAACGCAATATTACAAGGCTGGCGTGGTTTTCCTTGCCTGGCTCAACGGCCACCAGAGCCATTTCACGATGCCAGCAGGAATGCAATCAGCCCGTAGTATTCTCCATTATGCAGATATTTTCCGCCTTGCTGATCAAGCAAATGTTTTCGATCTGCCGGAACTGGCTACCGCCCGTATGAAACATCTTCTCGCGGTCTATGGCTTAGAGCGCGTTTCGATCTGATTGGACCAGATCGGCGCTCTAATTATCTGTTTTAACGCGCATCTTTGTCCGAAAACCGTTTCACACTTTTCGGGATGCGCTCTAAACTAGCCCTGAACGACAGCGTTTGAGCCAGAGATGCGAAGCGGTTTTGCTGGAAATGTTTTAACGCGCCTCTTTTCTGATCGAAACAGGTCCAGAATTATTCCTTCGAATTCAATAATAATCCAATTTTATGCATAAAATTCCAATACTCGTTTAATTGGAATCAATATATAATAGATAGAGGATATTTATCCTAAATTTATAAAGCTCTAATAGAGAGTTAATACTTTAATGAAAAAATATAATCTATTTATAAATTCGATAATACTTTCATTTTACGGATCTCAATCTTGGGCGGAAACCCCTGTTTATGAGGTCCACGGCTCTTTCGGGGGCATACGGGCCGATGCTGTGAGTATATCCGCTGACGGCAAGGTATTTGGCGTAAGGCGTCAGTCTTCGAACGGCTCTTTCGACAAATCTTTTGTCATCACCAAGGATGGCATATGCGATATTGGTTCGCTAAGCGATTCCGATGAAGCTTCGCTTCAGGCAATATCAGCGAATGGCCTTGCAGCAATAGGTGTAAGTT
Organism: Ochrobactrum sp. AN78; assembly: GCF_029909885.1. Classification (NCBI taxonomy): domain Bacteria; kingdom Pseudomonadati; phylum Pseudomonadota; class Alphaproteobacteria; order Hyphomicrobiales; family Brucellaceae; genus Ochrobactrum; species Ochrobactrum sp. AN78. The sequence goes on along the minus strand of NZ_JASAMU010000002.1, from coordinate 519,408 downwards.
CTGCCAGTCCGCTTGAATCGCACGCATTCTGGTGGACGCATGAAACAGGCATGCACGACATTGGTACTCTGGGAGGAAATGCGTCCTATACTGCTGGGGTTTCGGCGAATGGGACTGTTGTTGCGGGCGATAGCTATCTCGTCGGAAACACCAAGACCAATGCTTTCCGCTGGACCTTACAGGATGGCATAACCGGTCTTGGAACTCTCGGTGGACCATCGTCGTTCTCGCATGCGATTTCCGCCGATGGCAGCACGATTGTCGGTTACAGCACTATGGCCACCTCTGAAACAAACGCTTTCCGCTGGACTGAAAGCACCGGCATGGTCAGCCTGCAGACACTGGGCGGCAACAATTCGACAGCGCGCGGCGTTTCAGCAGATGGTTCTGTGATTGTTGGCGCCAGCGACACCGCTGCAAGCCAGCAACATGCGTTTCGATGGACTCTGGAAACCGGTATGGTCGACATCAACACGCATACAAATGTCCACGAAAGCCTTGCCAATCTCGTGTCCTATGATGGCACCGTTATCGTGGGTTCGGCCATTTTCAATAGCAGCGATAATCAGGCTTTCCGATGGACACAGGAAACCGGCATGATCAGCCTTAACTCGCTTGGCGGCGGGCTTTCCCATGCTCTGAGTATGTCCGACGACGGCTCGACTGTGGTTGGCTACAGTTACACGGACAGCATGGCGCTTCGTGCTTTCCGGTGGACAGCAAGCGACGGTATGATCGATTTGGGCACCATCGGAGGCAATAATGCTATCGCGTGGGATATTTCCAATGATGGTAGCGTGATAGCCGGGACCGCAGAAACCGCTGACGGTGCACTTCACGCGACATTATGGAAGTTCCCAAAACCGGATACCGGAACACCACTGACAGAGCCTGAAACCAATCCCGGAACGGGCTATAACCCCGGCTCCAGTCCAGAAACGCCATCGGGGGAAAATCCGCCTGTAAAAGAGCCTGAAACCTCGCCGGCGGTCATAGACCTCGACCACACTGCAACTACAGTCTTCTCGCTGGCGAACAACAGTTTCTCCGCCATGGAAGCGCAGCGTTTGACACTCAACAAATTGCAGAATTTTTGCGATGTCGAGCGCGCACGCCAGACCTGCTATTCGATGTTTACCGATATCAGTGGGTTTGGTGGCCAAAAAGATTTGCTTTCAGGCTTTACGCTCGGTCACGGGTTTACCGACAACTTTTCAGCAGGCGTCACTGTCGCCCATTCATTCTGGCGCGACCAGCCTGACGGTTTTGACACGGGAAGAGACAATTTCGGTGGCGGTCTCTATGCACAGTGGAAAGACAAAACCGCCATTGGGGACTGGTACGTGCGAGCAAGTCTCGCAGCCAATCGCTACGATACAGATATCACCCGGCCCGTTCTCCCCTATACCGAAGTCGGAACCGGCGAAAGCAGGCTGCAAGGCTGGAGCACTGCACTGGAGCTGGGACGAAAAGACAATCTGAATTTCCATAATGCCCGCCTCGGCTATTATGGCGGTCTGCGTTACAGCAATCTGTCGATGGACGGCTATACCGAAAGCAATGCGCTGTTCCCGTTCAGCTATAGCGATATGAAGTTCGCGCTGACCACTGTCTATGCGGGTGCTAATTACAGCATGCCTCTGACCGACAAGATCCGGTGGTTGATCAATCTGGAAATCGAGCAGGATCTTGCACATAAAGACCCGGTTTTTAACGCGACGGCTGATTACATCGGCGCGCTAAAGCTCAACTCAGACTTTTCTCATATCAGAGGCTCTGCATGGACGAGTCTGAGCTATGCCTTCAATGATGCTGTCGATCTTTCCTTGACGCCCTATGTCGCCCGAACTGTGTCGCGCGGCAATGCGTTCGGAGCCATGGTCCGTGTTTCTGGAAATTTCTGACCTAGAAATAAAAAGCCTCGCGGCACAACATGCCGCGAGGCTTTTCAAGTCGAGGGTGCAATATCACCGCCAGCCAAGGGCTGGCGCAACATGCTTCAGGATCGATTCAATGACATGCGCATTGTAATCAACGCCCAGCTGGTTTGGGACAGTCAGAAGCAGCGTATCGGCCTCGGCAATAGCCTCATCCTTCTCGAGTTGCTTGATGAGCTTATCCGGTTCAGCCGCATAGGAGCGGCCAAAGACGGCGCGCAAATCCTCTTCAATGTAGCCGATCGAATCCTGCTCGTTGCTACCGCCACCAAAATATGCCCGATCACGGTCATCAACCAGCGCGAAGATGCTGCGGCTTACCGAAACACGCGGCGTGCGGGTGTGTCCGGCTTCTTTCCATGCTTCACGATAAGCGCGGATCTGCTTGGCCTGCTGAATATGCAAAGGCTCGCCGGATTCATCCTTTTTCAGGGTAGAACTTTGCAAGTTCATACCAAGCTTTGCAGCCCAGATTGCCGTGGCATCCGATGCAGCGCCCCACCAGATACGATCGCGAAGGCCTTCCGAATGCGGCTCGATCTTCAGAAGCCCTGGAGGGTTCGGAAACATTGGCCGTGGGTTGGGCTGGGCAAAGCCTTCGCCTTTCAGCGCTTCAAAGAACACTTCACCATGCTTGCGGCCCATATCGGCATCGGTCATGCCCTCTTCAGGCTCATAACCGAAATAGCGCCAGCCATCGATCACCTGTTCAGGTGAACCGCGGCTGATGCCGAGCTGCAGTCGACCCTTGGAGATAAGATCGGCAGCACTTGCATCTTCAACCATATAAAGCGGGTTTTCATAACGCATATCGATGACAGCGGTGCCAATCTCGATCTTGCTGGTTTTGGCACCAACAGCCGCAAGCAACGGAAACGGTGAAGCCAGCTGACGGGCGAAATGGTGCACGCGGAAATACGCGCCATCTGCGCCAAGCTCTTCGGCCGCAACAGCAAGGTCTATCGATTGCAGAAGCGCATCGCCCGCAGAACGAGTGCCAGACTGCGGCGAAGGCGACCAGTGGCCGAATGACAGAAAGCCTATTTTTTTCATGACTATGTTCCTCAGAGCACAATCCAACCACCGTCAAACGCGGACCGGCAGGCTTATGCTTCAAACGTTGTGCAGTGGCACTTTTCATCAGTTTTGTCAGAATATGGCGGCAGGCGATAGTCATTGAAAGGGCCCTGAACACAGTGTTCATGAAACGGAATATAACGGGCAAAGTATTGCCCGATGCCGACAACGTGCTGACAACGCGATGACGACACGTTGACAGCCCAAACAGACCAGATTAAGCCTCGATATGAGGCGGATTGACCTTCCATCCCAACATAGATTTTGGGCCCAACATAGAGTTTGAGATTGGATGAAAGGTCAATGTCCACGAAATGCCCAAACAGGCAACGCACTAAAACAGGGGAGATTTTTATGCGTTCTATGCTTCTGGCCTTGCTGGCCGCAACGGCTATCGCCACTCACGCACAGGCCAAGGATGTAACGGTCGCCGTTACTGCTATCGTTGAACATCCGGCACTTGATGCCGCACGCGACGGCGTGAAGGATGCGCTGGCTGAAGCCGGTTTCAAGGAAGGCGAAAATCTTAAATTCGTCTATCAGTCCGCTCAGGGCAATCCGGCAACGGCCGCCCAGATCGCACGCCAGTTTGTTGGCGAAGCTCCGGATGTCATCGTCCCGATCTCGACACCTTCGGCGCAGGCTGTTGTTTCTGCAACGCGTGATATTCCGATTGTCTTTACCGCTGTTTCCGATCCTGTCGGCGCACAGCTCGTCAAGGACATGACAAAGCCGGGCGGTAACGTGACCGGTCTTTCCGATATGTCGCCAGTTGTCGAGCACATCAAGCTCATCAAGGAAGTGATGCCGAATATCAAGAAACTAGGCTATCTCTATAATTCCGGTGAAACCAACTCGGTCTCGCTTCTGGCAGCGCTGAAAGAAGCCGCTTCCGCAGAAGGCATCGAAATCGTTGAATCGGCTGCAACCAAGTCGGCAGAAGTTCAGGGTGCAGCGCGTGCCCTCGTGGGCCGTGCGGACGCCATGTATGTTCCAACCGACAACACCATCGTTTCGGCTCTTGAAAGTGCCGTTGGCGTTGCTGAAGAAAGCAAGCTTCCGCTCTTCACCGCTGATACGGATTCGGTCAAGCGCGGTGCGCTGGCTGCTCTCGGCTTCAACTATTACGACGTTGGCAAGCAGACTGGTGCTGTCGTGGTCAAGATCCTCAACGGTGAAAAGCCAGGTGATATCGCTGTCGACATCGCCAAGGGAACCGACCTCGTCATCAATCTTTCTGCAGCCAAGAAGATGGGCGTCGAATTTCCACAGGCAGTAATCGACCGCGCGACCAGCAAGGTCGAATAATCGGTCTCAAGATTGTAATTAGAAAGGGCGGGATGATCTCCCGCCCTTTTCTTTGAAGCCCATCCAGATGTGTGTGAAACGTCTAGGCGGTGAAACTAGTTCATTGGACTACTATCCGATCCCGCTTCCGCCGGATGAGATGCGCGCAAGAAAAGCCATGTTTTACACCCAGCCAAAATCGCGGGTATCGAAGTGGCCGATATGATCTGGAAGAACCAGTTCGCAAACAGTCTTCAATCGCCATCTCGGGTCTTTGTGGAACCGCAACATAAGTGCGTTCAGAGATAAAGCGTATTTAGCCCACCAATAACTTTGCGACAGAACCACCTTAAAGAGATTCAATTAGCGACTAACTGACCTCTAATTTCCCCATCCTTGTTTACAGCTGTATGAGCATTAAAATACCATTGCCCTGCGAGGAGTTGCTGAGCTTGCTGTTTCGTGAGAGTTTGCCGCCCGCTGATAGCTGAATTTAATGCATCACTAGCGATTGGTATTACGACACCTGCAGTGCTTGATACTGACGCTGGACCGTGAAAATGAGCAGCAGTAAGAGGGCCTGATAGACCAGCATAAGTTACATACCACTCGAAAAGTCGATCCGCAGCATTGTATTTCGCTATAATTCGACCAGATGCATTGGGTTGAGTTGCAACAGGTGGAACTTCTTTAGATCCTAACAATTGGACATCAAAACTAGTCACCATATTTGCGTTTACTTCACAAAAACTTACTACCGTATTGTCCTGAGTTGTAATCGTATCCGCCCGACCTTCATAAGCAAAGAATGAATATTTTCTCGATATGTTAACATTTCCATCTTCGGCAACATATATGTATCTCGCAGTGTTAGATTGCGGCAAATCTTTATTGGATGTCTCAATAAATTTATTTGAGGAATTCATAGTTATAGTTTTTTTTGAAGAAGAAAATATAGAGTTGTCATAGTTCTCATTAATCAATAAATATACTCTACCGTTTTCGGTTATTTTTGCATCGTCATTTCTGATGTTAAACGTTGGTATATCACAAGCTTTATCAGCAGAAACTGTTACTGGATTTTTTGTTGGTATCGGCTCAAAAAGATCATTTGCAAGCATTGTTGGATCATAAACAACTATTCTCGCGGCCTCCGAAGTGTTGTCTGCAAACGGCCAGTATATTAAATGCCCACCGGCAGGTGTAAACTTCGGAAATACGTCTAATCTTGCTATTCCCGTATCGTCCGTGAGAAAATATAAATGCGCTTTATCACTATTAGATGGATCTATAAATATAGGCAGATCCGTAAAGGCTGATGTTGACGAATCTCTTTGCCGAAACATCAAAGACTTTATTAAGAAAGTATCATGCTCTTCTGTTACGTGCGCTATTGCATTTCTAATTATGGTGCTAGGGTTTTTCAGGTCTCGACCTGTCCAAAAATATTCAACGGACTTGTTCCCTTCTGCATTTCCTGGAACTGCATTCGCAACTTGAAATACCCTGACATTTCTTTCTTTATTATCTTGATTCAACAACAGAGCGCTGGCTTCAAGTGTTGCATTTAGTGGAATATTACATCTTACACCTGGTGTATTCTCAGTAATATTTTTGGGATCGGTGCCGCTGGGATATAATGATATAGAAAGATTATTCATTCCTCTAAGCATTGGAAAATAAATATCAAACAATACAGTCTTCTGAATGCCAGATTGTCTCGGACTTTTTTCAAAAGCTCTTTGTATATGACTGTCGTTTGGTAAATCACCATCTATACGTGCAAAAGCAGGTGGTTTAGTATTTTCATCAGGAGTAACAATAATACTTGCTCGTGAGAAGCCGTTTATAAAAAGAAGCGTTTCCGGCTCAGCAGGTTTATCAGTAGTACGTAAATATACAATATAGAATAAATTATTCTTCGTGCCTTTTGTTGAACAAGTTACTGTTGGCGCTGTTTGTGAATATGTTAAATTATTGAATAAAATAATATTTATGATTGATATTACAATTACATAGACTAGCTTCAAAGTATCCTCCATCATGCAGTATATAATGCGTTTGAAACCTCTTGTGGCGATACGGAATTGATTGAAAATGTCGGAATCAGACCAATAGAATTGATACAGTGCCACCAACCATAAGAGCGAATCTCATTGATCTAAACCTGCTATTTTATGAGACCAATCTTTCAAGTATTGCTGCGGAATTTTCATTTCTGCTGAGCTACGTCAGCGTCAGTGCGTATCATTCGGTGAGGCGGATGCGTATGACCGTCGATTTCAAAAAGGGTACATTTTCCTGAAAGTGTCATCCTGCATACGGTCTTCTTTTACGTGTCTTATCCCGTCTCCTATATTGACCTTCAAGAAACTCAGGCCGTACGCGGCATACCGGTCGATCGTGCAATGTCGAACCGGCGGGTCATTTGCTACTCACCGCAGATTGCTGCTCAGGCTCAGATACGCAAACGCCGTACCCACCTGTTCTTTAAAAAGCCTATTCCGAAAAGCGGCGTTCCGGAGACGGTTTTAACGGACAGCAGACTGAATGTTGTAACAGGCGCACAGAATGGCGCTTTTTGGCGCATTTGCAGCGATAATGCTTGCGTGTTACCGCTTTTTGAGTTGTATCCCGAAAACGATATAGCCAGAACAACCGCAATCAATGCGGAAATGCATAATTCAATTGTCAGAGCGTGCGTCATGCAACCGATCGGAAGCAAGCCGCTCTAAGCATCAAACCGGGGAAATGTTTCAGGTGACGGAGATCACCGGAAGCCAACTCAGACCAAAACCGGTCGTGATTGAAGCAAGGTCTTTTGGATATGAATGGACAGATTGTCCGCATGTCGCAAAAGCCAATGACTGATGTGTGTCGGAATAAGACCCATCTTCATTTTCAGCCACGGCAAAGAACAAGGAATCTCAATGTGAGTCAGATCGCCTTCTGGGGTGCGGTCGAATTGGGCCTCGTCTTCTCTTTCGTCGCCATCGGCGTCTATCTGGCTTTCCGCGTGCTCGATTTCCCCGATCTGACCGTGGACGGCTCCTTCCCGCTTGGTGCTGCCGTGACTGGCGTTCTGATCATTGCTGGGTGGAACCCCTGGCTTTCAGCTGCTGTTTCGATGATTGCAGGCTCGCTTGCAGGACTTGTGACAGCAACGCTCAATGTGCGCTTCAAGATTCTCAATCTTCTGGCCTCCATTCTCACAATGATCGCGCTGTTTTCAGTCAATCTGCGCGTCATGGGACGTCCGAATATCGCCCTGATTAATCAGGACACGATGCTCTCACCGTTCTTCGGTCATGGCATTCCTGAATATTATGTGCGTCCGGCATTCCTTTTCGTGCTTGTTGCTGTCACGGTTTTCCTCGTCTGGCGTTTCCTTGAAAGCGACATGGGCCTTGCCATGCGCGCAACCGGTGCCAATCCGAAAATGGCCCGTGCGCAGGGCGTACGCACCGACCGCCAGATTTATCTGGGCATGGCCCTCTCCAACGCGCTCGTGGCGCTTGGCGGCTCGTTATTCGCCCAGACAAACGGCTTTGCAGACGTAACATCAGGCGTTGGCACGATCGTTGTCGGTCTGGCCGCTGTGATCACCGGTGAAACACTGCTGCGCACGCGTCTCATCCTTGTCATTCTCATCGGTTGCGTCCTGGGTTCGATCATCTATCGTATCGCCATCCAGCTTGCGCTTTCCAATGGCAGTATCGTCGGGCTTCAGGCTTCCGACCTCAATATCGCTACAGCGCTTCTCGTCACCTTCGCACTGATCTTGCCGCGCCTGCGCCGTGGAGGAGCATCATCATGATCGAAGTTTCCAATCTCGAGGTCATTTTCGGTCGTGGGACACCGCTCGAAAAGCAGGTGCTCAACAAGATCAATCTGACGATGGATCAGGGCTCGTTCGTCACCGTGATCGGCTCCAACGGTGCCGGTAAATCGACCATGCTCGGCGTTCTGGCAGGCGATGTCATCCCAACCGCTGGCAAGGTTGTGATCAGCGGACAGGATGTAACGCGCAAATCCACAGCCGAACGTGCCGGTCTTGTGGCCCGCGTGTTTCAGGACCCGCTCGCAGGCAGCTGCGGGACGCTGACGATTGAAGAAAATCTTGCACTGGCCGCATCGCGTGGTACGCGCCGTGGCCTCACCCATGCGCTCAATTCCAAGCGCCGCGAATGGTTCCGCGAACGTGTGGCAAGCCTCAACCTCGGCCTCGAAAACCGCATGCAGGATCGCATGGAGCTTCTCTCCGGCGGTCAGCGTCAGGCGCTCTCGCTGATCATGGCCACTCTCGCCGGTTCCGAAGTTCTGCTGCTCGACGAACATACCGCAGCCCTTGATCCGGGCATGGCTGAGTTCGTCATGGAACTGACCCGCACGCTGATCTCGGAAAACAAGCTCACAGCATTGATGGTCACGCATTCCATGCGTCAGGCGCTCGATTATGGCGACCGCACCATCATGCTGCATGGCGGCAAGATCCTGCTTGATGTTACCGGCGACAAGCGCAAGACGCTGGGCGTTGAAGACCTCATCGAGATGTTCCGCAAAGTGCGTGGGCAGACGCTCGATGATGACGCTTTGCTGATCGAATAAGCATGTCGCGGAAAAGTGGGAACCGGTTTTCCGATAACGGCATGCGCAAAACCAGAAAATAGAGCGAGCGCAGTGGGTACGACTAAGCGCGACACGCTCTAAGCTTTGCAAACAGCTTTGTTTCACAGCCGCCGTTCAGTTTGACCGGCGGCTGTTTCGTTTGAAAACGAATTGCGCTACTTAATCCCTTATGGCGCAGAAAAAAGCACACGAAGTAGATCAGTTCATTGGCAGGCCGAGCAGCTCGTTTCCGGTCGTACTTCTTTATGGCCCAGACAAGGGGCTGGTGAGCGAACGTGCGCGCCGCTATGCAAAGGCCACCAAACTGCCGCTGGATGATCCCTTTGCGGTCATTCGCATGGAAGCCGATGAGATCGATGCGGATCCTGCAAAGCTCGCCGATGAAGCGCGTACAATCTCTATGTTCGGTGGTGAACGGCTAATCTGGATCAAGAACGCAGCCGGGCAGAAGAAGCTTGCCGACGCCGTGAAACTTTTGGCAAATGAGCCACCGCGTGAAACATATATTCTGGTGGAAGCCGGCGACCTCAAAAAAGGTGCAGGCCTGCGTAGCGCTGTCGAGAACGCGACCGCTGGCATGGCCCTTCCCTGCTATGCGGACGACGCGCGCGGCATTGACGGCGTTATTGACGACGTTTTGGCTGAATGGAAGATGCAGATCACCATGGACGGGCGTCAGCTGCTGCGCGCGAGCCTTGGCGGCGATCGGCTTGCGACGCGTGGCGAACTGGAAAAGCTTTGCCTTTATGTGCGCGGCAAAGAACGCATCGATATAGACGATGTGCGTGAAGCGGTCGGCGATGTAGCAGGTCTTTCAACAGATGAAGTCATTGATGCTGTGTTGACGGCAGACCTGCCCCGTTTTGAAATATCTTTTGACCGGGTTGTGAAATCCGGCACAGCCCCATTTCTCCTGCTTAACACTGCCATGAGGCAATTCCAACAAATTCAGACCCTGCGCCATATCGCCGATACCGAGCGCAAAAGTGCTTCCGTGGTTGTCGCCTCTGCGCGTCCGCCGATCTTTTTCAATCGCAAGAAACTGATCGAAAATGCTGTTGACCGCTGGAAGGCAGAGAACCTCGTGCGCGTTATGGAGCGCCTGCAACGCGCTGTGCTGGAAAGCCGTCAGAATGCGGTACTCTCCGTGCCTATCATTCGTCAGTGCTTGCTTGCTATTGCTGTCGAAGCTGCCAAGCTGGCACGCAGATAAGCTCTACCGGCTAAGGTTTAGCCTAGGGCTTTCTCGATACCTCCGCCACAGCGATACAAGCCAGCCTGTGAAATAGCCCGTTGATGCGCCTGATACGACGGTTGTCACCAGCATCAATGTGGAATGCTCCTGTGGATAGAACGCATTGAGCACTGCCAGAACATACTGAGCGCAAAAGAAAATCAGATTGCGGATCAGCGGAAGTATCGTCCCAGCCCGCTCGACGGTTTTGTTCTGATGATCAACTGCGAGAACACGCGGGCCTGTGAGATAACCAACAGGTGCCAGCACGAACAGTCCTGCAAACCACGCAATCAGGAATGAACTGAATCCATCCGAACCGCTATCAAAGTGCATGAAACCGACGGCAATGAAGATCACGGGGACGAATAGCAGTCTCCAGACCGAAACCGTGCTTGTTTCACGCCCTTTCACCCCCTGTATGACGAGATAAGCGAGCAGCCCCCAAACATAGATCGGTGTATGAATTATGATTTGAGTGAGCATTTCCATGAAACAATATCTCCCCGGCGCGGTGTTCTAAAAGCAATATCTCAATAGTATAAGACTTATACCAAAGCGCTAAGATGCTGATGCAGCACGCCTCGAAAATGTTCAATCGCCACACGGGCTTAACCAACGTCCGATGAGTCTTACTCAATGAACTTTGGTATTAGCGAAAGTCCGGCAGAAACCGCGTTGGGTGTTAGACAGCTGCAATAATTCAGCAATTGATCAAGAGCACGTGAGCAGCCTCGCTCAACCTTGAGCTTGTTGGCGCATTCAGCAATATTCCATATGGTTCGATTTCATAACTGAAATGACAACCCCAAGTTTTCAAGCCCCCATTTTACTATAAGTCATTGGAATATAAGAATGATCGGCTGCATACCTCCAATTCTTCTGCTCATGCTCGGTGCATTGTTTGGTTGGCTGATCGGCGGCAATTACGGCGCCTTCTGGGGAAGTGCGGTCGGCGTTATCATCGGTATCATCCTGATGATAATTATCGTCTTTTCGCTGATCAAAGCGCGCGGTCGATAAAACGAAAAAGCCGTGAAACAAATGTTCCACGGCTTCAAATTCAGACTTCTAAGCAAATGTCGGAATCACACCACTAGCTTTGCAGACGACGGCAGATTTCGTCGAGCTGCTCAAGAGAGCTGTAACGAACTTTAACCTCACCACCACGCTCGCGGTGATTGATTTCGACCTTCATGCCAGTGACGTCGGAAAGCAGCTTTTCAAGCGCCTTTGTATCGGCATCTTTCTCAATCGGCACGCTCTTGCCCGGCTTTGGTTCAGCACCATTGCGCGCTTGTGACAGCGCTTCAACCTGACGAACAGACAGACCTTCCTTGACCACGCGCTCAGCAAGCGCAGTTGGATCATCCATGGTGATCAGGCTACGTGCATGACCTGCAGACAAAGCGCCATCCGAGATGAAATCCTGCACGCGCTGCGGTAGTTTCAAAAGGCGCAGCGTATTGGCAACATGGCTTCGGCTTTTGCCGATCACCTGTGCCAGATCGTTCTGCGTGTAGTCATGATTGTCGATAAGCTGTTGATATCCCATCGCTTCTTCGACAGCATTCAGGTCGGCACGCTGAACGTTTTCAACAATTGCGATCTCAAGCGCAACGCGATCATCCACATCGCGAATGATAACCGGGATCGTATCGACTCCTGCACGCTGCGATGCGCGCCAGCGACGCTCACCGGCGATCAGCTCGAAACGATCAGGTTCACCCGGTGCCGGACGCACGACGATTGGCTGAACAACGCCGTGTTCTTTAATCGACTGCGCCAGATCTTCCAGTTCTACTTCCGAGAACATGCGTCGCGGATTGCGCGGATTGCGCGTGACGAACTCAATCGGAACGTTACGCTCGCTGCTGATCGGCACCTTGCGCTCTTCCGCCGGGCGGTCGATTTCACCAATCAGTGCGGCCAAGCCGCGGCCAAGGCGCTTTTTTGAAGGATCGTCGTTCATCGTCGGCAGTTCCTGCAATTGTTACGTAGTCGAATCGATCAAAGCATCGCAATTGCGACACTCGCTAATTATGCGGCTTTAAGCTGCCGCTCCCGCTGGATAACTTCCGATGCGAGCTGCAAATAAGCCTGACTGCCAGCGCATTTCAAATCATAAAGAATAGCTGGCTTGCCATGGGATGGCGCTTCTGACACCCGCACATTGCGTGGGATGACGGTACGATAAACCTTCTCACCCATGAATGCGCGAACATCGTCCACCACCTGAGAGGCAAGGTTGTTGCGACTGTCGAACATGGTCAAAACAATGCCCTGTATCGTCAGATCGGGATTGATGGTTGAACGTACTTGGTCGACCGTCTGCAGGAGCTGGCTCAGGCCTTCCAGTGCGAAGAACTCGCACTGCAGGGGAACCATGACCGAATCTGCTGCCGCCATCGCGTTCAACGTCAGCAAGTTCAACGATGGAGGGCAATCAACCAAAATATACGAGAATTTATCAGCAACAGCAGAATCAAATCGCAACGCATCACGCAAGCGACGTGTGCGATCAGGAGCCTGCGCTATTTCCATCTCAATGCCGAGAAGATCGAGCGTTGAAGGCACGATATAAAGGTTTGGAACGTCGCTCTGCATGGCGGCATCATTCGCTGATGCTGCCTGCGTCAGCACGTCGTAGGACGAAAGCGGACGGTTGAGGCGATCAATTCCGAGGCCAGTACTGGCATTGCCCTGCGGGTCGAGGTCAACGATTAGCACAGTTTCGCCAATAGCAGCGAGTGCTGTCGCAAGGTTGATAGCTGTCGTTGTCTTACCAACGCCACCCTTCTGATTTGCAATGGTTATGATCCTGGATCTTTTGCTCATTACCGTCGCCCTGCTGCTTTCTGTCATATCGATTCCGAAATAACTGGGGCGGATTAACTTAAGATGCGTCGTAGATTGCTGATCTCAAGTATCACCGAGTTATTATCGATAGCACTTTCATGTTGTACCAGATCGAAACTCCAGCCGACACGGCTTTCATCGATTTCTCTCTGGTAATCCCGACCTTTTTGAAAAAGCGCCTTTGAACCACTGCACAACCAGGGTCCGGCAAGCTCAAAAAGAACGTTCAGCGATGCAAGTGCGCGGGCTGTAATGACCTGCGGCGTCTCAATTTTATCCCACATTGCCTCGATGCGCGCCGCATGGACACGCGCCGGAACACCGACATGCCCTGCGGCAGTGCGTAGAAAAGCTGCCTTTTTTCCCGCACTTTCAACAAGATCAATCGAAGCACCCGGAATGTCTTTCAGAAAACAGGCTGTTACGATGCCAGGGAAACCACCACCCGAACCCAAATCGAGCCAGCGCGTCGCTTCAGGTGCGAGCGGAAATATCTGAGCGCTATCGAGAATATGGCGGTTCCAAAGATCAGCGAGTGTCGAAGGAGATGCCAAATTTATGGCCGATGACCACTTGCGGAACAGTTCTTCAAACGCAATCAAGAGGTCCGTTGTTTCACGTGAAACATTAGGAACGATAGTTTTCAAGCTCGAATAACGTCTATCCACAGTCATGCCACGCCCTTCTCGGCGTCCAGTACAGCGGCTGCACGTTCGCGCGCGCCATGCTTCTTTATATGCGTAATAAGCAGCGCAAGTGCTGCCGGTGTAATACCTTCAACGCGTTGCGCTTCGGCAATCGTCTCTGGTTTACGCTGTTTCAGCTTGGCTTTAAGTTCGTTTGAAAGACCAGAAATTGCATCAAAGTCCAATGTCACTGGAATGAAAAGTCGCTCCTCGCGTTCCATCACTGCTATATCGCTCTGCTGGCGGTCCATATAAACCGAGTACTGCGCTTCAATTTCCAGCGCTTCTTTAGTGGCTGAATCAATAGAATTCAGTTCTGGCCAGATAGCCTGAAGCTTCTGCAAATCGATATCCGGATAAGACAACAGATCATAGGCAGAGCGACGTACCCCATCCTGATTGAGATGAAGGTCATATCGGCTGGCCTGATTTGGCGTGATAGTCAGCTCTTGGGTCATCATACGCGCGGTCGACAATGCATCCTGACGCGCTGTAAACTTTTCGCGGCGATCATTGCCAAGAATGCCCAGTTGATCAGCCAAAGGCGTCAACCGCTGATCGGCATTATCAGCACGCAATGACAGACGGAACTCCGCACGTGATGTAAACATACGATAAGGTTCGCTGACGCCGCGAGCAGTCAGGTCATCGACCATGACGCCAATATAAGCTTCCGTTCGTTGTATGATAATAGGATCGCTGCCCCCTGCACGTTTGGCGGCATTCAGGCCTGCGAGAAGTCCTTGCGCTGCGGCCTCTTCATAACCGGTGGTGCCATTGATCTGCCCTGCAAGGAAAAGCCCGGTGACGCGTCGTGTCTCCAGGCTGCGTTTCAACTCTTGCGGATCAATAAAGTCATACTCAATTGCATATCCCGGCTGAAGCATCACCGCCTTCTCCAGACCCGGAATGGTCGCGAGGTAGGCAAGCTGAACCTCTTCTGGCAGTGACGTGGAGATGCCGTTTGGATAAACGGTGTGGTCATCCAGCCCTTCAGGTTCCAGAAATATCTGATGTCCATCACGGTCGCCAAACTTGACGATCTTGTCTTCCACCGATGGGCAGTAGCGCGGACCTATTCCCTCGATCGAACCCGAATACATTGCGGAACGATGAAGATTGGCGCGGATGATCGCATGAGTTTCAGGTGTCGTGCGGGTAATACCGCAATCTATTTGCGGCGTCGTGATCTTATCCGTCATCAGCGAAAACGGCACAGGGTCTTCGTCTGCCGACTGCATATCCAGGCTTTGCCAATCGATAGTGCGGCCATCAAGACGCGGCGGAGTACCGGTTTTCAACCGACCGACGGCAAAACCAAGGCCACGCAAAGTATCAGAAAGGCCCAGTGCAGGCTTCTCGCCCATACGTCCAGCGGGGATTTTCTTCTCGCCAATATGGATAAGACCATTCAGGAATGTACCGGTGGTCAGCACAACTGCAGCACAGCCAAGCTCGCGTCCATCGCCCAAAACGACCCCTGAAATGCTGCCATCTGTGATGCGAATGTCGGCAGCTCCATCTTCAACGACAGTGAGGTTCTCTTGAGCAGAAATAAGCGCCTGCATCGCCAGCCGATAAAGCTTACGATCAGCCTGCGTGCGAGGACCGCGGACCGCCGGACCCTTGCGACGATTGAGCAGGCGAAACTGGATGCCAGCCTTATCGGCAACACGACCCATAAGACCGTCAAGCGCATCAATCTCGCGAACAAGGTGGCCCTTCCCCAGACCGCCAATGGCCGGGTTACAGGACATGACGCCAATCGTATCAAAACGATGTGTGACGAGAGCCGTGCGAGCGCCTGCCCGCGCCGATGCCGCCGCTGCCTCGCAGCCAGCATGTCCGCCGCCAATGACGATCACGTCATAAGTTGTGACTTCTGAAGAACCTGAAATGTTCATCCTGATACGTCCAAATCCGTTCCAGCGCATTTCCGGCAAAGTGGACGAGCCCTCCGCGTAGGATAATGCATAAAAGAAAGAACAAAGCGGCCCGGGCGATTTAGTTCAAATCAGAGCTACTCTGGAAAGCAGTCTCTTTGACATGTTTGTCGGCTCAACGGAAGAGGCAGTATGGCGAAGGTCGATCAACTCTTTGATAAAGTTGATACGAAACTCGACTCACGGAAGAGTTTGGGAGTCAATACGAACTGGCAGATTCCACAGATGTTTCACGTGAAACAATTTTCATGCCGCCCTACGCTCCAGCGTCACTGTTTCACGTGAATCACTCATTTCCCGATACAGAATTGCGAGAAGATCACGTCCAATATCTCTTCAACATCCACGTCACCGGTAATGCGTCCAAGAAACTGTGAGGCATGACGCATATTCTCAGCGCGCAATTCCAATGGAAGATCGTCGCGATTAGCCGCGGTTTCAATTTCCGAAACCGTTGATTGCAGGAGATTGATGTGACGCTGCCGTGTCGGAACCGCGTCATTGATCTGCCCGATGCGATTTTCCGCAAATACTTGCAGCGCGGCGAGCAATTCGACGAGGCCTGCATTGGTCTTGGTGGAAATACGATATTTCCATCCACCGGTCTCAGAATTACTAAGGTCAACTTTGGTGCCAACCGTCCAGACATCAGCTTCGCTCTCATCAAGAGAGACAGCGATGGGGTTTTGCATATCTTCCAGCAACAAGACCAGATCAGCTTCGGCCGCGCGTTCTAGCGCACGTTCGATGCCGATCTTCTCAACCTTGCTGGTAGTCTCTCGAAGTCCAGCAGTATCAGTTACATAGACGGGAATGCCTGCAAGATTGAGTTTGACTTCCAAAAGATCGCGCGTTGTGCCTGCCTCTTCTGAAATAATTGCAACCTCGCGACCAGCCAGGAAATTCAGAAGACTGGATTTTCCTGCGTTGGGTGCACCAGTGATAACGACGTGCAGTCCATCGCGCAGCATTGCTGCGCGCTTTCCGCTTTCAATATGTCGTAGAATTGCTGTTCTTAGTGACCTGAGTTCTTCCCATACCTGTCCCGAAACGGAACCCGGTACGTCGCTTTCATCAGCGAAATCCAGCTCCGCTTCAATCAAAGCCCGGGCACGCACAAGCCTTTGGCGCCATTCCGTATAAAGTTGACGCTGCGCACCTGAAGCGACCTGCAAAGCAAGACGGCGTTGGCCTTCCGTTTCCGCTGCAATAAGATCAGCCAGACCTTCGGCGATGGTCAAATCCATCTTGCCGTTCGTAAAAGCTCGGCGCGTAAATTCTCCAGCTTCAGCTATCCGGCAGTTTGGGAAGCTGCCCAACTCCTCAAGCAGTTTTTCGACGACAGCAATACCACCATGAAGATGGAACTCCGCACAATCTTCGCCGGTAAAGCTGTTAGGACCGGGAAAAAACAATGCTAACCCACGGTCAATGGCGTCTCCATTCCGCGCGCGGAACGTCTTGTAAGCTGCATAACGCGGCTCAATCATCTTTCCAATAATCGTTTCGACTACGAATCGAACTTGCGGGCCTGATATCCTGACGACCGCAACACCCGATGGAAGGCGCCCACTCGACAAGGCAAAAATAGTGTCCTGAAGATGCTGCCGCTCGCTCATTTGATTTCCCGTTCTATATTGGTAAGCACGTGCATATTCATTCGCGCCACGAAAGAAAAGACTTATGACCAATATCAGCAGCAACAGACTCGGAGCCGCACCAAGCGCCTATCTGCGTCAGCACGCCGATAATCCGGTTCATTGGCAGCCCTGGGGCAAAGATGCACTTGATGCAGCGCAGGAGCTGAACCGCCCTATCCTGCTATCGATTGGTTATGCTGCCTGCCACTGGTGCCACGTCATGGCGCATGAGTCTTTCGAAGACCCGGAAGTTGCCAGCGTCATGAACACGCTGTTCGTCAATGTTAAGGTCGACCGCGAGGAACGACCCGATATCGATCAGATCTATATGGCTGCGCTGAGTGCCATGGGACAGCAAGGCGGGTGGCCGCTTACGATGTTTCTGCGTCCTGATGGCAAGCCATTCTGGGGTGGTACATATTTTCCACCTCAGGCTCGACATAACTTGCCGGGTTTTTTGGACGTGCTCAAGGCAGTCAGTAATCTCTGGCAGGGAAATAAAGAAAAAATTAACTATAACGCCGAGGCTGTGTTTAATCATCTGGAAGCACGGCTTGCGGCGCAGAACGATGCCAGCGCGAACGAGATCGTACGCTTCGATGATGTTGCAGATCGCATATATGAAATGTTCGATCCGGTTCGAGGCGGCATCAATGGCGCACCGAAGTTTCCGAACACGCCGTTCATGGATGCCCTCTGGTTAACCTGGCTCTATAATCGGCAAGCGACCCACCGCGATATGTTTCTGCTTTCATTGAAGACGATGTTGCAAGGCGGCATCTATGATCATTTGGGTGGCGGACTTTGTCGCTATAGCGTCGATGCAGACTGGCTCGTGCCACATTTTGAAAAGATGCTTTATGACAATGCTCAAGTCATTCGACACGCAACCTATGCCTATGCCGAGACTAAGGATGAATTGTTCCGTGTCCGAATCGAAGAGATAGTCAATTGGTTGATACGAGAAATGCGTTTGCCGGATGGCAGTTTTGCATCAAGCCTCGATGCGGACAGTGAAGGCGAAGAAGGAAAGTTCTATATCTTTTCAGAGGCGGAAATCGATAACGTCCTCGGCGATCAGGCGGGAAACTTCAAAACCTATTATGGTGTGAAACCCGAGGGTAATTTTGAAGGCATGAATATTATCAACCGTCTTCATGCCGTCTATGAAGACGGTTTAGTACCGTCGAATATCGCGGCGGCCAGAGACAAGCTTCTCCATTATCGCAATGCTCGTGTTCGACCGGGGCGCGACGAAAAAGCTCTTACCGACTGGAACGCTCTTATGATCCGCGCGCTGGCGGAGGCCGGCCGTTGTTTCAAGCGATCAGATTGGGTTGACTACGCCGTTTCGGCCTATCGTTCGATAGGTTCATCGTTTCAGGATGGGCGCATCGCACATTGCCGAATGTATGACGTGCTGGTCTACCCTGCCCTCTCGACAGATTACGCCGCGATGATGAATGCCGCACTTTCACTGTTTGAGGCAACTGGTGACAGAACATTCATTCGCGATGCGGTTGCGCTCAAAGACGCGCTTGATGCAAACAATTGCGACGCGTCAGGCAATCACCGACTTTCCGCACTCGATGCGGAGGACGTAATTCTGCATAGTTATGGCGATTATGACGAAGCGATCCCCAGTGCCACCAGCCAGATCATTGAAGCTTTCACACGGCTGTTTCTCGCAACAGGCGATATGCACCTTTATATCAAAAATGAACGTCTGGTTGAACAGGCCATGGGTCGTGCGCTTGTCCAGCAATATGGCCAGATCGGCATATTGAATGCGTGCCGCTTTGCAGCCGAACCGCTGTCTCTGGTGATTGCTGATGAAGGTGCTGATGGTGAACTCGCTGCCACGGCAGAAAGAATTCCCGATCCAAGGCGGCTTGATAAATTCGTTCAATTTGAAGCAGGCAAAGAAATTGAGCTTCCGACAGGTGGCATTGCACATGCCAATAAACCGTCAGCCTGGCTCTGCAAGGGGCAAGTCTGCCTAGCGCCTGTCGAGACCCCTGCCGCACTCGAAATCCTGCTGAGAGGCTAAGCCTGCCGATTTGTGAGACCAGAAAATAGAAACGCCGCGCTGATGTCTCAACGCGGCGTTTTGTTTGGATACGGATAAACCGAAATTACGTATTCATCGAATCGAAGAACTCGCCATTGCTCTTGGTCTGCTTGAGCTTGTCGATAAGGAACTCGATCGCATCGGTAGTCCCCATCGGTGCAAGAATGCGGCGAAGTACGAAAATCTTCTGGAGATCGGCGCGTGGCACCAACAGGTCTTCCTTACGTGTGCCGGACTTGAGAATGTCCATGGCAGGGAAGATACGTTTGTCGGCAACCTTACGATCAAGAACGATTTCCGAGTTACCCGTGCCCTTGAATTCTTCGAAGATCACTTCGTCCATACGCGAACCGGTATCGATCAGCGCGGTGGCGATGATGGTGAGCGAGCCACCTTCTTCAATGTTACGGGCTGCACCGAAGAAGCGCTTCGGACGCTGGAGTGCGTTTGCATCGACACCACCGGTCAAAACCTTGCCGGATGAAGGCACAACGGTGTTGTAAGCGCGTCCAAGACGGGTGATGGAGTCGAGAAGGATCACAACGTCACGGCCATGTTCAACAAGGCGCTTTGCCTTTTCGATGACCATTTCAGCGACTTGAACGTGACGTGATGCCGGTTCGTCGAAGGTCGAAGAAACAACTTCTCCCTTAACCGAACGCTGCATGTCGGTCACTTCTTCCGGACGTTCGTCAATCAGAAGAACGATCAGATAGCATTCAGGATGGTTCGCAGTGATCGAATGCGCAATGTTCTGCAACAGAACAGTCTTACCGGTACGTGGCGGAGCGACGATCAGACCGCGCTGGCCTTTGCCGAGTGGTGCAACCAGATCGATAACGCGGGACGAAAGATCCTTCGAGGTTGGAACTTCCAGCTCCATCTTGAAGCGCTCATTTGGATAGAGCGGCGTCAGGTTATCAAAATGAACCTTGTGGCGGATCTTTTCCGGATCTTCAAAATTGATCGTGTTGACCTTGAGGAGTGCGAAATAACGTTCGCCTTCCTTAGGACCACGGATCGGACCTTCAACCGTATCGCCGGTCTTCAACGAGAAGCGGCGAAGCTGGGAAGGAGAAATATAAATATCGTCCGGGCCTGGCAGATAGTTGGCATCGGCAGAGCGCAGGAAGCCAAATCCGTCCTGCAGCACTTCAACAACTCCCTCGCCGATAATTTCGACGTCCTGAGCAGCAAGGCTCTTGAGGATCGCGAACATAAGTTCCTGCTTGCGCATTGCGCTCGCATTTTCGACCTCAAGCGTTTCGGCAAATGCCAGCAGCTCGACCGGGGTTTTGTTTTTAAGTTCTTGTAGTTTCATTTCCTGCATGGGTGAGGAACTCTTTTGAAATATAAGGAGAAAATGCAGTTGTTCGGAAAGGTGGTCACGTGGAGTGTGACCGGCATCGAAGGCCTGCTGTCATGGTGGGAAGAGGACTCACTCATACCGGTTTGCGGCATGAAGAGCAAGTCTCAGTTAAGGATTGCTGGAACTTAGTGCAATAGGAAAAAGGTAGAAGCCCGAAAAAATCGCGAAAAAACTATCGGGCTTCTTTGAAAAATATAGAAAATTAGAATGGCTTCACGATCACAAGAATAACGATGAAGATCATCAGTAGTGTCGGAACTTCATTGATGATTCTCCAGTGTTTGGCTGATTTGGTGTTACGATCTTCTGCGAAGAGCCGTGTTGCCTTTGACAGATAACCGTGAAGGCCAGACAACAGAACGACCAGCAAAAGCTTGGCATGCAACCAGCCACCCCGAAACCCGAAAATCTCCCAAGCCATCCAAAGACCGGCTATCCATGTCACAACCATGGCGGGATTAATGATGAAGCGAAGCAACCGCCGTTCCATCACCTTGAAGGTTTCCGAGGTTTCTGAACCGGGTGTTGTCGCGCAATGATAGACGAAAAGACGCGGCAGATAGAGCATGCCCGCCATCCAGGCGATTACGGCAATGACATGGATCGATTTGACCCAAAGATAAGCGTCAGCTGGATTCACGTGAAACAATCCCCATAAACCAAGTACCACAACCGCAAGACCGACGACGGTACGGATCAGAGCGGCTTTGCCGCTGTTTGCTTTATCGGAGGCACTCATCATCAGCCTCCACGAACGCGATCAATCATGCGCTGAACGTTTTCAATTGGCGCCTGTGGCGTAATTCCGTGGCCAAGATTGAAGATCAGCGGGCCCTGACCGAGATTTTTCAGGATTGCATCAACCCCTTCATCCAGAGCCTCTCCACCAGCCACAACGCGCAGCGGATCGAGATTTCCCTGAATGGCGCCTTCCTTCTGCAATTCCTGAGCAAATGAGTTTGGAACAGACCAGTCAAGGCCGAGCACATCAACACCGGTCTTTTCACGGTAGCCCGCATAAAGCATTCCGGCTCCTTTCGGAAACCCGATGATACGTGCGTCGGGATAAACCGCCCTCACCTTCTGGACGATCCGGGCGACCGGACGGATACAGAAACGTTCAAAGCAATCTTCATCGAGAACGCCAGACCAGGAATCGAAAATCTGCACGGCATCAGCGCCTGCATCGAGCTGTTCGATGAGATATTCCGCTGAAACATCCGCCAGATCATTCAAAAGCTTTTCGAACGCTTCCGGGAAACGATAGGCAAACAAACGAGCGGGAGCCTGATCAGGCGTGCCGTGACCGGCGATCATATAGGTCGCAACGGTCCAGGGAGCGCCACAGAAGCCCAGCAGCGTTGTTTCGTCGGGGAGTTGCTCGCGGAGCAGCCGAACCGTCTCATAGACCGGCTCCAGCCTTTTGGCGACACCTTCAGTCTCAAGCCAGAATATCTCATCGGCATCAATCGGTGTCATCAATGGTCCCTTGCCTTCTTCAAAGCGAAGGTCTCGTCCAAGGGCGTGAGGAACAACCAGGATATCTGAAAACAAAATGGCTGCATCAAAGCCATAACGGCGGATTGGCTGAAGTGTCACTTCGACTGCCAGATCGGGTGAATAGCAGAGGTCGAGGAAGCTTCCGGCTTTCTTGCGCACTTCGCGATATTCGGGAAGGTATCGTCCGGCCTGACGCATCATCCAGATTGGAGGTGGAAAGACTGTCTCACCGTCTATCACTTTCAGGACCTTGCGTTTCATTACATTCCACCCTGTCTGATCTGTTTCCGTGGTTCTGTGTGAAAGTTTTCCCGTCCGGCTCTCATAAAGAAAGGATGATTCAGGAATCTTTTGATTCTTAGAGTCTGTTGGAATCGGGGATTAAGGTTTGTCCGTCTTTTCCCCACAGTTCCGCTCTGGCCATCTCAGCCTGTGCGATAATTCACCGATCGCTCGGACAAAAGCAATGAAAACTAAAATCTTTCATTGAATAGAAGGGGTTACCAATTGACGCAGTTTCGGCCTCTTTGTGGACAAGCTGGGTATATTGTTGTGATTTCCAAATGTTACGAGTCTTGTCCACAGTGGCTTTCTGAAGCTTCTCACATGTGGGCTCGCTGTGGATGACTTGCCAAGTTTCCCACTGCCTGCCATGGCTTGTGGATGAAACCTGTGTTTTACGCACACTCGTCAACAGGGGCGGGAGAAAACTGTGACCAGACCGCTTTCTTACTTTCATCTTCATCTGATTTCTGATGCGACGGGAGAGACTCTCCTGGCGGCTGGCCGCGCTGCGGCCGCTCAATATGCCAATGCGCGGGCAATTGAGCATATCTATCCGCTCATCCGCACAGAGAAGCAGCTGCGAAAAGTGCTTGAGAATATCGACGCTGAACCCGGCATCGTTCTCTATACAATCGTCGATCAGAAGCTCGCTGCCATCATCGACGACACCTGTGCGGAAATGGGTGTGCCGAGCGTTTCGGTACTTGAGCCGGTGCTCAACACGTTTCAGTCTTATCTCGGAGCACCAGCGCATCGCCGTGCAAGCGCCCAGCATGTGCTCAATGCCGACTATTTTCGCCGGATCGACGCGCTTAATTTCACCATGGAGCATGACGACGGCCAATTGCCGCTCGATATAGAAGAGGCGGATGTCATTCTGGTGGGTATTTCCCGCACATCGAAGACGCCAACCAGCATCTATATGGCGAATCGCGGTATCAAGGCGACGAATGTGCCGATTGTATTGGGTATTCCGGTGCCGGAGGTTCTTTTTACGGCAAAGCGACCCTTGATTGTCGGTCTGGTGGCAACTGCGGAACGTATTTCCCAGATCAGACAGAACCGCCCGCTTGGCAATGTACCGTCTCTTGATACGGGTCTTTATACAGACCGCGTTTCAATTTCCGAAGAACTGGCTTATGCCCGCAACCTGTGCAACCGGCACGGTTGGCCGATTATTGATGTGTCGCGCCGGTCGATTGAGGAAACCGCAGCCGCTATCATGGCCTTGCTGCGCGATGGCAAGAAGGAAGATCAGTCATGACCACGAAACTTATTCTCGCCTCGAAGAGTCCGTTCCGTTCGGCAATTTTAAAAAATGCCGGCATCGCGTTTTCGACCGAAAGTGCGGATATCGATGAACGTGCGGTTGAGGCTCCTCTCTATAAAAGCGGTGCAACACCGCAAGAGGTGGCGCAGGTTCTGGCCGAAGCAAAAGCCTTATCTGTCAGTGAAAATCATCCAGATGTCGTGGTGATTGGTTGCGATCAGACGCTTTCCTTGGGCGATCAGATTTTCCACAAGCCTGTGGATATGGATGCAGCGCGCCGCCAGCTTTTGCAGTTTTCGGGCAAGACGCATCAGCTTAATAGCGCTGTCGTGCTGGTCAAAAATGGCAAGACCCTGTGGCGGCATGTTTCGGTGGCGCGCATGACCATGCGCGATCTCGATCCGGGCTTTGTCGGACGCTATCTTGGTCGCGTTGGCGATATTGCCCTTTCAAGTGTCGGCGCTTATCAGGTCGAGGGTCCGGGCATTCAGCTCTTTGAAGAAATCGAAGGCGATTATTTCACCATCGTTGGATTGCCCCTGTTGCCACTGCTCAATGAATTGAGGAAGGAAAATCTGATCGATGGCTAAAAAGGCATTTGTGACCGGCTTTCCAATAAAGCATTCGCGCTCGCCGCTCATTCACGGCTTCTGGCTCAGGGAGCTGGGTCTCGAAGGCTCTTATGAAGCCATTGAGGTCGCGCCTGAAAATTTTGCAGAATTTGCCACCTCGCTTGAACAAAACGGCTTTGTCGGGGGTAATGTCACAATCCCACATAAGGAAGTGGCTTTTGCGGCTGTGGAAATCCGCGATGAAGCAGCCAATGCCATTGGCGCAGTCAACACGCTCTGGCTCGACAACGGCAGGCTTTGCGGCGGCAATACCGACGCTTATGGTTTCGCGGCCAATCTGGATGCGCTGGCACCCGGTTGGGACAATGCGGATACGGCACTGGTTCTGGGCGCAGGCGGCGCGGGACGCGCTATTGTCCACGCTTTGCAGACGCGCGGTTTCTCGCGCATCGCAATCATCAATCGCACGCTAAGCCGGGCCGAAGAACTGGCAAGCCATTTTGGCCAAGGCGTTTCAGCGCATGGATGGGATGCAGCGCAGCGTCTTGTCAAAGAAGCGGGTCTGATCGTCAACACCACTTCACTCGGCATGAGCGGACATATGACCAGTGGGGGCGAGGCGACAGAGTTTCCGCTTGATCTGAGTGAGGCGCAGAAATCAGCCGTTGCCACCGATATTGTCTATATTCCGCCCAAGACGCCGTTTCTCACCAGCGCTGAAGCAGCGGGTCTTAAAACTGTCGGCGGGCTTGGCATGTTGCTGCATCAGGCGGTTCCGGGTTTTGAACGCTGGTTTGGCAAAAGACCAGAAGTGACAGAAGCACTTCGTAATTATATTCTGGATGATATGAAAAAGGCTGGTGCTTTATGATCATCCTCGGACTGACCGGCTCTATAGGCATGGGAAAAACCACTGCGGCAAACATGTTTGCCGACAATGGTGTGCCGGTCTACAGCGCGGACGATGCCGTTCACCAGCTTTATTCGGGTCGGGCGGCTCCCCTGATCGAAGCCGCCTTCCCCGGAACGGTTGTCGATGGCACGGTCGACCGGACAAAACTATCAGCAGCCGTGCTTGGCAAGCCGGAAGCGCTTAAAAAGCTTGAATCCATCATTCACCCACTGGTGCACGAAGAAGAAAAAGCCTTTCTTGCGAATGCGCGCGCCGGCGGCGCTGAAATTGCCCTCATTGATATTCCTTTGCTGTTTGAAACGGGCGGTGAAAGCCGCGTGGATAAAGTGGCTGTTGTGTCTGCGCCTGCCGACATTCAGCGTGAGCGCGTTCTTTCCCGCGCAGGCATGACGGAAGCGAAGTTCGAGGCCATTCTAGCCCGACAGATGAAGGACAGCGAAAAGCGTGCGCGTGCGGATTTCGTCATCGATTCTTCGGGCGACTTTGAGGAAACGCGGGCGCAGATCAAAGCCATCATCGCTGAATTGCGTGGAAAGCCTGTCAATCAGTCCTGAGAGCTGGCCCTGAGAGCTGGCATAGCGTGCTATAAAGTACCAAATCATTTAGAGCCGTTTCGATCTGATTGAATCAGATCGGGCTCTAACCCTTTTGTTTAAACGCGCATCTTATCCGAAAACCGCTTCGCACTTTTCGGGATGCTCTCTAAGAGGTTTTTCCATGCGTGAGATCGTTTTCGATACGGAAACCACTGGCCTTGAACGGCTTGAGGACCGCGTGATCGAAATCGGTGGTGTGGAAATGATCAACCGCTTTCCCACGGGTCGCACGTTCCACAAATTCATCAATCCACAGGGGCGCAAGGTTCATCCCGATGCACTCGCGGTCCATGGTATTACGGACGAGCAATTGCTCACTGAGCCAAGCTTTGCCGACATTCTCGATGAATTCATGGAATTTTTCGATGGTGCAAAACTCGTCGCGCATAATGCGATGTTCGATCTTGGTTTCATCAATGCGGAATTGGGCCGCTTGGGAAAGCCGGAAATAGCCGTTGATCGCATCGTCGATACGCTTGCGCTTGCGCGCCGTCGAAATCCGATGGGCCCCAATTCGCTTGATGCGCTTTGCAAGCGTTATGGCATCGATAATTCGCACCGCACATTGCACGGCGCATTGCTCGATTCTGAAATTCTCGCCGAAGTCTATATCGAGCTGATTGGCGGTAAACAAACCGCTCTTGGACTCAGTTCTTCCGGTGGTTCCGGTAGTAATGACCGCTCTGAGAATGGCGGCAATATTGTCTTGCGCCAGCGTCCGAAACCATTGGCGCCACGTATCAGTGAAAAGGAACGCGCTGCGCATGATGCTCTTGTTGCGAAAATGGGCGACAAGGCAATCTGGAAAAAATACGTAAGCTGACGTCTAAATAAAAACCCCGCAAGAGCGGGGTTTTTTTTGATGCGTGTAGAGATTAGCTCTTTACAGCGTTCTTGGCTTCTTCTTCGGCCATACGGCTCTGGAACATCTGAGCAAAATCGATCGGATCGATCATCAGTGGTGGGTAGCCACCATTGCGCGTCGCATCAGCGATGATCTGACGAGCAAACGGGAACAGCAGACGTGGGCATTCGATGAACAGCAGCGGAAGCATGTGCTCCTGTGCGATGCCCTGAATGCGGAAAACGCCGCCATAAACCAGCTCGGTGTTGAACAGAACGTCCTTGCCGTCAACAGCTTTGGCTTCGAGCGTGAGAACAACGTCGAAATCTGTTTCGGACAGCGGATTGGCGTTTACGTTCACATTGATGTTGATCGAAGGAGCCTTTTCGCGTGGGCGCAGCGACAGAGGCGCGCCTGGGCTTTCAAAGGAAAGATCCTTGATGTACTGGGCCAGAATGTTGAGGGACGGCTGGGCGGTTGCGCCATTGCCGTTCTTTACTTCGCCCGCAGCGGCCTTATCGCTCATTATCGGTATGCCTTCTCTTTAATAATTTATCTTGTTGCCCAAAAAGCAGTGATGCTTGGCTAGCATGTGTGCGTAGATGAGGCAAGAAACCGTTTTTAAGTTAGTATTTGCGCGATTAGCGATCCTTGCGATCGGGATTCCATGGTGAGTTTTCATCCGGCTTTGCGGTATAATCTTCCGGGTCCAGATCGATCACGTTGTTTTCTTTAGGCTCATATGGGTTTTCTCTAGGTTCATACGGACGATAGGCTTCCGAATAGCGTGTCGAGGCGGTCGCGACGACCAGTCGATTGCGCACAAACCGGTTCCAGACAAGATTGCGAATAAACGGAACGAAAAGCAGAAGTCCGATGGCGCTTGTGACAAAGCCGGGCACGATCAGCATAATGGCGGCGACAACGATCATCGCTCCATGCATCATTTCGCGGTCCGGCACGCGTCCTGCAGCACTTTCGGCGCGGATGCGCTGCAGCAGCCCGAACCCCTGTACGCGCAGCAGGAAAAAGCCGAGCATGGCGCTAAGGATAATGAGACCAAGCGTAGCAAACACACCGATTTCGCTGCCGACGATCACAAAACCTGCAATCTCGATGAATGGCATTGCCAGTATGGCAAGGGGTGCAAGGGAAGAGGACACGTCGATTATGACCTTATGTTGATTTGCGTTTGTAATGAAGCAAACTTCATTCGCTTGTTCTATTCATGACATACATGCAAAAATGCTTCGCATTCTTACGAAATTGAAACTCTCTATCATACAATATCAGATAGGTATGCGTGATCGGGATTTGAATGATCAGTGAAGCCGATCTATATGTATATGTAACGAAATTGACGACGTGAGACGGATTCGTAATCCTGAAACGTCCATTGGTGGCAGGCGGTATGGAATTTTTTGATTTTGGCACGATATTCTTCTTCATTGCGGCGGTGGTAATCTTTCTTCAGTTGAGGAATGTTCTTGGCCGCCGTACGGGAAATGAAAAACCGCCAATAGATCCATATACTTCCGCACGTAATACCGATGCCCAGACTGCAAGTGGCGAAACCGACAATGTCGTTTCCCTGCCGCAGCGTCCCGGTGAAAAGGATTTTACCGCAGTCGACAAGGTCGCGCCTGCTGGTACGCCTATTAATGATGGGCTCCGTGCCATTCAGGCAGCCGATCCAACTTTCGACCCCGCAAGTTTCGTTGATGGCGTGAAGATCGCTTATGAAATGATCGTGATGTCTTTTGCCGACGGCGACCGTAAGGTTTTGAAAAACCTTTTGTCTAAGGACGTCTATGAGGGCTTTGTCTCGGCAATCGATGAGCGCGAAGCACGCGGTGAAAGCACACGCTCAACCTTTGTAGGCATTGATAAGGCAGAAATCGCCAATGCCGAAATGAAGGGCTCGGAGGCGCACGTCACGCTCAATATCGTGAGCCAGATGATTTCTTCCACACTCGACAAGGACGGTAATCTCGTCGAAGGCGATCAGGAAAACGTCGTCGAGATCCGCGACCTCTGGACCTTTGCCCGCGATACACGTTCGCGCGATCCAAACTGGAAGCTTGTCGCGACCGAAGCCGAAGACTAAAGAGAGTTGACGATTCAGGGCCGCACTTTTTTACCTTGCGCATTATCCGACGCAAAACCGCTCCGCACTTTTGCTGGAAATGCTGAGTTAGCGGCCCTTTTAATTAGTGACGGATGCGGCTTGTGCATAATCTGGCGAACATCATACGACCGGTCAGTTTTTCAGATTGCCCGGGCTGGGATCACGACGATCAGGCACTCGCCTTTTCGGCTTTTCGCCGTTCAGCCGATTATGCGGAACATAATCGCTATAACAGCGGCAGCCTCGGTATCAGTTTCGAGGCGCTTGCACCGGCTTTTGCTGCTGCCCGTTCCCTTGATAAACCCGATACTGCGCAGGCGCGGGCTTTCTTTGAAAAGCATTTCGTCCCGTGCCGTATTGATGCCGAAGGTTTTGTGACGGCCTTCTATGAACCGGAAATTGAAGCTTCGCGTAAGCCAGATGCGCATTTCATAGTGCCGTTTCTCAAAAAACCCGACGATCTGGTGAAAGTTACGGATGAGAACCGCCCTGCCGGGCTTGATGCCTCCTTCGCTTTCGCGCGCAAAACGCTACAAGGCATTGAGGAATACGATGATCGCCGGGCAATCGAACAGGGCAGTCTTAAAGAACATTGGCTTGAACTTGCCTATGTGGCTGACCGTGTTGATGCCTTCTTCGCCCATGTGCAGGGGGCTGCGCGGTTAAAACTCACCGATGGCAGTTTTATGCGTATCACCTATGCGGCCAAAACCGGCCATCCTTTTACAGGAATCGGGCGTATTCTGGTGGCGGAAGGCGAGATTTCTGCAGATGAAATCTCCATGCAAACGATCCGCCAATGGTTGAGAGAGCACCCGGATCGGGCCGACGATCTCATCTGGCAGAACCGCTCCTATATTTTCTTCCGCGAAGCACCTGTTGATGATCTGAATGTGGGGCAAATCGCTGCGGCCAAAGTCCCGCTGACCGCTGGACGTTCAATTGCGGTCGATAGATTTTTGCACACGTTCGGGACGCCCTTTTATGTCGATGCACCAAGCGTTACAGCGTTCGATAATGCCCCATTCTCGCGCCTCATGATTGCGCAGGATACCGGCACGGCGATTGTCGGTCCGGCGCGTGGTGATCTCTTTGCGGGATCGGGGGATGCCGCAGGCGAGATCGCCGGTGGCATCAAGCACAACGCCGATTTTTATGCGCTTATTCCGCGCGCCAGTGCATCGGCCCTAAAATCGAATACGATTTTAGGAAAGCAGGCACGACGCCCTATGGGGCGGGACTGATCGATGTCGCCCAAAACCGAAAAGCCCGCGAAAGATTATCTGAGACCAGAAGATCGCATCCTCTGGGAAACCGTTGCTAAAACGGCCAAACCGCTGGTGGGCAAAAAGCCAGCTGTAGAGGAAGAGTTTCCGGATTTCAAAGCTGTGATGGCGCAGGAGGTTGATAAAAAGCCTTCGCAAAAAGCCCCCTCGCCTTCGAGCGAGCCAGCGACGCCGAAAAAGAAGCTTACCTCTCTCAAGGAAATGCCGATCCATAGCTTTGATCGGCCGACGCACCGCAAGATTTCCAAGGGACGTGTGGATATCGAAGCGCGTATCGATCTGCATGGGCTCACGCAGAACGATGCCTATGAGCTGCTTTACGGATTTTTGCTGAGCGCACATGCCCGCGGGCTCAAGCACGTGATGGTCATTACCGGAAAAGGCCGCTCATTTGGCAGCGAAGGTGTGCTGAAACAGGCAGTGCCGCACTGGTTCTCGACGCCGTTGTTCCGGCTTCTGGTGAGCGCCTATGAAGATGCAGCCCATCATCATGGCGGTCACGGCGCGCTTTATGTGCGTCTGCGCAAGCAGACGCAGAACGGGAGTCTGATCCGATGACCCCTTTTGGCAAACGTCTGCGCGAATTGCGTGACGAGCGCAATGTGACGCAAAAGGAAATGGCGGTAGCCTTACGCGTTTCGCCTGCCTACCTTTCAGCGCTTGAACATGGACGGCGTGGACAGCCGACCTGGGATCTGCTGCAACGCATCATCACCTATTTCAATATTATCTGGGACGAGGCCGAAGAACTGCAAAATCTGGCGGCGGTTTCGCATCCCCGCGTGGTGATCGACACCTCAGGACTATCGCCACAGGCGACCGAGCTTGCCAATCTCCTCGCCCGCAACATCCGCATCATTGATCGCGAGACGATCAAACATTTAAGCGAAGAAATAGAAGCCGCGCGCAAACGCCGCCGCGGCTTTAAGCCATTAGCCCCATCGGCTCTAAAATAGCGCTTTCAGCTCGTCGAGCTTGGTGTTGACCAGCCAGCCATAATAGTTTTCCTGCGGCATCAATGGTGCCTGACCGGACGCTTTGCGCTGGGCATTTTCATTGGCAAGCGCACGGGCGCGGACTTCTGCACCGCCGGTATTATAAAGGGTTGCGGTCAGGCCGGGATTCTTAGAAATGTCGAAATCGGCAATCTGGCGATAGGCAGTGATCGATTGCTTAAGCGTTGCCGCGATGTATGGCAGCGTGAGATCGGGGTCCATGATGGTTTTGTAGACCACATTTCCGTTCTCGGCGTTCAGCTTCGGCAGGCCGGATACACGATTGACCATGTCCGACATCTGCAGCGCCGTCAGCGGATTGATCTGGCCAAGGCCGAATGTCTGACCTGCATAGAAAGGCTGGAAGAACACCGCGCTGAAACGATTGTTCGGATAGGTCTTGCCGCTCACGGACTTTCCACGGAACTGCTTGTTCCAGACCGTCTCACGGCAACCCCACAGCGAATAGCTGTCTTTGAACTTGAGGCACTCCGAAAACTCCGGGCGCTTCACGAACTGGCCGATGCTTTCGCCATCATAGCCAAAACTCACGCCCTGGTTCACATAGGACATAGCCTTGACGTAATAGGTCTGTAGCCTGTCATAAACGTCGACATTATAGGTGTGTTCGCCAACGATGGCGCCGACGATATGGATCGGATCAATGCCGTAAGCCGAAGCGGTCGATTTGATTTTCGAGCGCAGCGAAGCATCTTTTTTCAGAAGATTATAAATCTTGCGATACTTGGCTTCATAGGTCGTGCTCAGTTCCTTTGTGCGCTTGGCCGAAGCGCCAGGAATGGGCGGCTGATCGTCATTGCGGTTTCCGGGCGGCACGCTAACAGCTGCGAAGGCGCTCTGGCAGGAGAAAGCGATGGCAAGGCAGATGCCTGCAATACGGTTCAATCGGCTGGTCATTGCGCGGTAACGGCCCCAATATGGTTAATAGAGCGCCGTGCGCCCCAGTGGGCGCACAAAGGTCGCTCTATCAGTTCAAACTATGCAGTAGCATGTAAAAGTTGGCGCAAAATAAAAAACCCCCTCGATGAAGTCGAGGGGATTTTTGTGTTTCAGGATTATGGGACCCGAGCGTGGCTTTCTGGTCACTTTCTGCTTTTAGAGAATGAAACGCGACAGGTCCGTATTCTTGGCAAGATCGCCAACGGTTTTGCGGACATAATCGCCATCCACCTTGAAAGCAGAGCCGGATTTATCGGGTGCATTATAGGAAATGTCGTCCAGAACCCGTTCCATCACCGTCTGCAAGCGACGTGCACCGATATTCTCGACCGTCGAATTCAGATCGACGGCAATATCGGCCAAAGCGTCAATCGCGTCATCGGTAATATCAAGCTTCACTTCTTCCGTCGCCATCAGGGCAATATATTGCTTGATCAAGCTGACTTCGGTTTCGGTGAGAATTCGGCGGAAATCTTCACGCGTCAGAGCGTTCAATTCAACACGGATCGGCAAACGACCCTGAAGTTCCGGCAGAAGGTCTGAAGGCTTGGAAACGTGGAAAGCGCCCGATGCAATAAACAGGATATGATCGGTTTTCACCGGACCATATTTTGTTGCAACGGTCGTACCTTCAACGAGCGGCAGCAGATCGCGCTGCACGCCTTCGCGTGATACACCTGCCCCCATTCCGCCTTCGCGCGAAGCGATTTTGTCGATCTCGTCGAGGAAAACGATACCGTCATTTTCGGTCGAACGCAGAGCTTCCTGAATAAGCTGATCCTGATCGAGCAGCTTGTCGGATTCGTCATTGATCAGGATTGCATAGGATTCCTTGACCGTGGTCTTGCGCGTCTTGGTGCGTCCGCCCATGGCCTTGCCGAAAATATCGCCGATATTGATCATGCCAATATTGGCGCCCGGCATACCTGGGATTTCGAAATTCTGACCAGCACCCGTATCGGCAACTTCGATCTCGATTTCCTTGTCGTCCAGCTCGCCTTCACGCAGTTTCTTGCGGAAGCTGTCACGCGTGGCGGGGCTGGCCGTCTTGCCGACAAGACCGTCGAGCACACGCTCTTCGGCATTGATATGCGCCTTGGCCTTCACTTCCTCGCGCTTCTTTTCACGCACGAGGCCAATCGCAGCTTCCACCAGATCACGGATGATCTGTTCGACATCGCGACCGACATAGCCGACCTCGGTGAACTTGGTGGCTTCAACCTTGATGAAAGGGGCACCGGCAAGCTTGGCCAGACGACGGGAGATTTCCGTCTTACCAACGCCAGTCGGTCCGATCATCAGGATGTTCTTTGGCATGACCTCTTCGCGCATCTGGCCTTCCAGCTGCTGGCGACGCCAGCGATTGCGAAGTGCAATAGCCACGGCGCGCTTGGCGTCGTTCTGGCCGATGATGAAGCGGTCAAGCTCGGAGACGATTTCACGGGGAGAAAAATTACTCATGATTATAACCCGGTTTGCCACTGCTTGATGAACTCGAACGGATGCAGCAGCATGATCACGTTGAGCGTAAGGTTGTCGCGGATGATAATCAGCGCAAGAACTTCGAAGAACAGCGCTAAAGCGACGGTGATTTTTGTTGGCAGCTTTGCAGCAAGCAAAAAGCCGATCAGGGCAGCAATGGTATCGGAAACCGAATTCACAATGCTATCGCCAAAATAGTCCACCGAGGACGTATTGGCGCGATAGCGCTCGATAATGAAATTCGAGTTTTCGACCAGTTCCCAGACGGCTTCAACGCCGACTGCCATGGCAAGCCTTAAGCCAAGTGGGGCTTTGGGTGCGATGACGCTCAGAAGCCAATAGAACAGAAAACCGTGAATGATGTGCGAGAGCGTATACCAGTCGGCTATATGCTGCGAGTTCTCAGACATCAGCGAACCGGACCATAATTTTATGGTGCCGCATTCGCACATGGGTATCCGCCCATCGAGATAAAGCCAGGAGGCCTGTATCGCGAGAATGGCAAGGACGATCAGAGCACCTAAGCCCCAACGTTGTGTTTTAGAAGTTGAGGCTTGCGCTATTGAGCTCATTCGGCGTCGAGGCTTTCAACAAGAATGCTATGATTGGTATAGATGCAGATATCGGCTGCAATCTCCATTGCCTTGCGAGCGATTTCCTCGGCATCCTTGTCTGTGTCGATCAGTGCACGCGCTGCGGCCAGTGCGTAATTACCGCCCGAGCCGATGGCCATGACGCCATGTTCTGGTTCAAGCACGTCGCCTGTCCCGGTCAGCGCCAGCGTAACCTTGCTGTCAGCAACCAGCATCATCGCTTCGAGGCGGCGTAAATAACGGTCGGTGCGCCAGTCCTTGGCGAGCTCGACAGAGGCGCGCATCAGCTGGTCAGGATATTGTTCGAGCTTGGCTTCAAGACGCTCAAGCAGTGTGAAGGCATCAGCTGTGGCACCGGCGAAACCGGCAATGACGTTGCCTTTGCCGATGCGGCGCACTTTGCGCGCATTGCCCTTCATTACGGTGTTGCCGAGCGAGACCTGCCCGTCACCAGCAATAACAACCTTGCCGCCCTTGCGAACGGTGACAATGGTCGTGCCGTAAATTGTCGTGGGATTGTGTTCGATCATGGATCACTCCTTTGGCGACCTGTACGTTTCCATCTGGCAAACGCATAAGCCCCTGATATGGGCCCCGATATGGGGGAAGCCTCGGTTCGTCGGCTCAAGAGCTAACTGAATCGGGTTTCGTTGTGAATATTTAAGAAGCGTCTGGCAAAATGCAAATGGGTTCACGCGCATTCAAAAAAGTGGGAATCGGTTTTTGGATTAAATGCGCGTGAGGAAAAAGCGCATTCCAAAAAGCGTGAAGCGGTTTTTGGATCAAATGCGCAGTGAGAAAAGTCAGAATATTGGTGCATGCGCTAAAAGCATTGGCAAAAGCGGCCAGCTGTTCTAGAACGCGAAAAGATTTCAACAGAGGAAATGCTATGACGGCTGAAAGCGCCCGCAAAGCAAGTATCGAACGTTCAACGAAAGAAACGAGCATTGCCGTTTCGGTCGATCTGGACGGCAACGGCAAGTTCGACATTACAACAGGTGTCGGCTTCTTCGATCATATGCTGGAGCAGCTTTCCCGACATTCGCTCATCGACATGCGCGTGATGGCCAAGGGCGATCTTCATATCGATGACCACCATACGGTGGAAGATACCGGCATTGCGCTGGGTCAGGCTGTGGCGAAAGCGCTTGGTGAGCGTCGCGGTATCGTGCGTTATGCGTCGATGGATCTCGCCATGGACGACACGCTGACGGGTGCGGCGGTCGATGTTTCGGGCCGGGCCTTTCTGGTCTGGAACGTGAATTTCACGACGGCCAAGATCGGCACCTTCGATACTGAGCTGGTGCGCGAGTTCTTCCAGGCTTTTGCGATGAATGCAGGCATTACGCTGCATATCAACAATCACTATGGTGCCAACAATCACCATATTGCAGAATCGATCTTCAAGGCCGTGGCCCGGGTTCTGCGCACAGCGCTCGAAACCGACCCGCGCCAGAAGGATGCAATTCCCTCGACCAAGGGGTCGCTGAAGGGATAAGTCTTTCCCGAAAGGACGTGTCATGGCGCAATTCGTCGTTCTTGAACCAGCCGGATCTCAACGTTCCGAAAAAGCGGTTTTCGTGCGTGACGGATTCTACGCTCTGGCGCTGATCCTTCCGGTTGTCTGGCTATTGTTGCAGCGGCTCGGGTTTGAAGCCATTGCCGCT
This sequence comes from Ochrobactrum sp. AN78, assembly GCF_029909885.1. Taxonomy (NCBI): domain Bacteria; kingdom Pseudomonadati; phylum Pseudomonadota; class Alphaproteobacteria; order Hyphomicrobiales; family Brucellaceae; genus Ochrobactrum; species Ochrobactrum sp. AN78. The sequence goes on along the minus strand of NZ_JASAMU010000002.1, from coordinate 483,585 downwards.
CTCGGTGTGACGATCCTGCTTGGATTTGCTGGCTCCATGCTCGGCATCTCCAATGCGGTTCCCCTGATCACTTTGTTGTTTTCGCTGTTTGTGGCGCTGGAAGGCGTCAACTGGAAGATCGCAAAGCTTAAGCGTCAGGGTTTTATCGAGAAAGCCGTCATCGACGCGGCTGACCTGGAAGAAGCGGAAATTCGCTACTTCTATGGCATCGAAAAAGCTATCCAGCCTGCAACAGTCCCTGCGGAAGCGCCTGCACCCGAATGGGCCGGGCAGGCCCCTCGTCCCACTTATTCCTCTTTTGGCTCGACGATCGGATTTGTCGGTCATCGCGGAGAAAACTGAAAATGCGTGTTGCAATTATCGACTATGGTTCCGGCAATCTTCGCTCGGCCACCAAGGCCTTTGAGCGTGCCGCCCATGAGAGCGGTGTGAATGCTGAAATCGAACTGACGGCGGATGCCGATCGCGTGGCGAGCGCCGATCGCATTGTGCTGCCGGGCGTCGGTGCCTATGCCGATTGCCGCCGCGGCCTTCATGCTGTTCCCGGCATGGTGGAGGCGCTGGAAGATGTGGTTCTCAAAAAAGCGCATCCATTCCTTGGCATCTGCGTGGGCATGCAGTTGATGTCCGAGCGCGGGCTTGAAAAGCAAGTGACTGAGGGGCTTGGCTGGATTGAGGGTGACGTGCGCGAAATGGTTCCGTCTGACCCATCGCTCAAGATTCCGCAGATCGGCTGGAACAGGATTCACGTGAAACATTCACACCCGGTCTTTGCCGGTATCGAGACCGGCGAGAACGGCTTGCATGCCTATTTCGTGCATTCCTATATGTTCGACGCCAAGAACAAAGCCGAAGTGCTTGCCGTCACCGATTACGGTGGCGATGTCACGGCAACCGTCGGTCGCGACAACATGATCGGCACGCAGTTCCATCCTGAAAAGAGCCAGCTGCTTGGCCTTTCGCTCATTGCCAATTTCCTGAAATGGAAGCCTTGAAGACATGATCCTTTTTCCCGCCATCGATTTGAAAGACGGTCAATGCGTGCGCCTGAAGCTTGGCGACATGGATCAGGCGACCGTTTACAATGAAGACCCCGCAGCACAGGCCAAAGCTTTTGAGGATCAGGGCTTTGAATGGCTGCATGTGGTCGATCTCAACGGTGCTTTTGTTGGCGAAAGCGTCAACGGCAAGGCTGTTGAAGCCATTCTCAAAGCCACAAAGAATCCGGTCCAGCTCGGCGGCGGTATTCGCACGCTCGCTCATATTGAAAGCTGGCTTTCCAAGGGTCTGCGCCGCGTGATCCTCGGTACTGTTGCCGTGCGCGATCCGGCGCTGGTGATCGAAGCTTGCAAGGAATTTCCGGGACAGGTTGCTGTCGGCATCGATGCTAAGGGCGGCTATGTCGCTGTTGAAGGCTGGGCCGAAGCGTCTGAGCTTGGCGTGGTCGAACTCGCTAAAAAGTTTGAAGGTGCGGGCGTTGCAGCCATCATCTATACCGATATCGACCGCGACGGCGTTCTGGCTGGCATCAACTGGGATTCGACCCTCAGCCTCGCGGATAGCGTTTCCATTCCGGTGATCGCATCGGGCGGTCTTGCCTCCATGGATGACATCAAGCGCCTCGCCGCTCCTGACGCGCGTAAGCTCGAAGGTGCGATTTCCGGTCGTGCACTTTATGATGGTCGTATCGATCCGGCCGAAGCACTGGCTCTCCTGAGGACTCCCGCATGACCTTGAAAGCACGCGTAATTCCTTGTTTGGACGTTAAAGACGGCCGCGTTGTTAAGGGCGTTAACTTTGTCGATCTGATCGATGCCGGTGATCCGGTTGAAGCAGCGCGTGCCTATGATGCGGCAGGCGCAGACGAATTGTGCTTCCTCGACATCACGGCGTCTTCGGACAATCGCGAGACAATTTTTGACGTCATTGCCCGTACAGCGGAACAGTGCTTCATGCCGCTCACCGTTGGCGGTGGCGTGCGTCAGGTCGCGGACATTCGCAAGCTGTTGCTTGCCGGTGCCGATAAGGTTTCGATCAACACGGCTGCAGTGAAGAACCCGGAATTTGTTGCGGAAGCCGCCGACAAGTTTGGCAATCAGTGCATCGTTGTTGCGATTGACGCGAAGAAGGTTTCAGGGGAAGGCGAAAGCGACCGCTGGGAAATCTTTACCCATGGCGGACGCCAGACAACCGGCATTGATGCAGTGGAATTCGCGCAGAAAGTCGTGGGCCTTGGCGCTGGTGAAATCCTGCTGACTTCGATGGATCGTGATGGCACCAAGGCTGGCTACGACGTGGCTTTAACCCGTGCTGTTGCCGACAGTGTGCGCGTTCCGGTGATCGCTTCGGGCGGCGTTGGCAATCTCGATCACATGGTTGCAGGCATCCGTGATGGTCATGCAACGGCAGTTCTCGCAGCGTCGATCTTCCACTTTGGCACCTATACGATTGGCGAAGCCAAGCGCTATATGGCCGAAGCTGGCATTCCGATGCGGCTCGACCCGGTCCGTTGAAAACAAGATTTAAGGAAATCCGATGACTGAGTTCACACTTTCCGATCTTGAGCGCATCGTTGCGGAACGTGCGAGTTCGACGGATGGATCGTCCTATACTGCAAGTCTTGTTGCCAAGGGACAAACGCGGGCGGCAAAAAAGCTCGGTGAAGAAGCCGTAGAAACGGTCATTGCAGCGGTTAATGGCGACCGCTCGGAAGTGGTCACCGAATGCGCTGATCTTCTTTATCATCTGCTGGTGGTTCTCAAGATTGCTGACGTGCCGCTTGATGAGGTTCTTCAAGAGTTGCAACGCCGTACGGCACAGACAGGCCTTGAGGAAAAGGCCGGTCGTCCGAAGGTGTAAAGCATGTCTCCAAAAAGTCGGAACCGGTTTTTTGGATAAAGACATGCGTGAGAATAAGTGATCAGAGCATTTTCTCTGCATTAAAATGGAAATGCTCTGAATGCATATTAAACAGGATATACGTGAATTGGCGTTGAGGGAGAGCAGCGACAATATGTGGGAAAAAGTGGACCAGCTGACGCCGTCACGCTATTCGCCGTACCGTTTCTTTTCGGCAGAGGAATGGGCGGGCTTTCGTGCTGATACCCCCCTCACCCTCACCTATGAAGAAGTGAAGCGGCTGCGCTCGCTGGGCGATCCGATTGATCTTGACGAAGTGCGGCGCATTTATCTGTCGCTGTCCCGCCTGCTCTATGCACATGTGGAAGCCAGCCAGCTTTTGTTCCGCCAGCGCCAGCAGTTCCTCAATATGGAGGAGAGCTTCAAGACACCCTTCATCATCGGCATTGCAGGCTCTGTGGCTGTGGGGAAATCCACGACTGCCCGTATTCTGAAAGAGCTCTTGGCACGCTGGCCTTCAAGTCCGAAGGTTGATCTGGTGACGACGGACGGTTTCCTCTACCCCAATGCGGTTCTGCGCACCGAGAATATGATGGAGCGCAAGGGCTTTCCTGAAAGCTATGACGTGGGTGCAGTCTTGCGCTTTTTGTCGGCGATCAAGGCAGGTATGAGCCAGGTGCAGGCGCCACTTTATTCGCATTTGAGCTATGATGTGCTTCCGGGCGAATATCAGCTTGTCGACAAGCCCGACATCCTGATTTTCGAAGGCATCAATGTGCTGCAGGTGCGCGATCTGCCTGAAGACGGCAAGATGGTGCCTTTCGTCTCCGATTTCTTCGATTTCTCGATCTATATCGATGCGGAGCCAGAGCTGATCCACAAATGGTATATTGATCGCTTCATGCGTCTGCGTGAGACGGCCTTCGTCAATCCGCAGTCCTTCTTCCATCGCTATTCGCAACTTTCGGAAGATGCGGCACGCTCCATCGGCGAAGGCCTATGGAACAACATCAATATGAGAAACCTGCTTGAAAACATTCTGCCCACGCGTCCGCGCGCCGATCTCATTCTACGCAAAGGCAGCGACCATCTGATCGAAGAAGTGGCGCTGCGTAAGATTTAGATTTCAAGGACCCTGAATGCCGCAAGTGCTGGAAATGTATCAGGTGGATGCGTTCACCAACCGCGTCTTTGCCGGAAATCCTGCGGCAGTTCTGATCCTGAAAGACTGGCTGAGCGATGCGACCATGCAGGCAATCGCTGCGGAAAATAATCTGGCGGAAACTGCTTTTGCATGCCCTGCAGAGGATGGCTGGAAGCTCAGATGGTTTACGCCGACACTTGAGGTCGATTTCTGCGGCCATGCGACTTTAGCAACGGCGCATGTTCTGGCTTGGCACCACAAGATTGATGGTGAACTGCATTTTCACACCCGCATAGGCAAGATCAGGGTTTCGCGCGCGGGCGACGATTATGTGCTTGATGTCCCGTCCATTGCTCCGGACCGGCTTGCCGAACTGCCCGCGTTTATAGCGCCTCTGTTTGAGAATGAGAGCGGAGCCACGTTCTTCAGGAACTTCGAAAATATCTATGTGCAGCTTGAGGATGAGGCTGCGGTCAGGGCTTTCGTTCCCGATCATATCCAGATTGAAAAACTTGGATCAGTCGGCCTGGTGATCACCGTGCGAGGTTCGTCGCACGACTTTGTTTCGCGTTATTTTGCGGCGGGATCGGGTATCCCGGAAGACCCGGTTACAGGATCTATCCATGCGACGCTTGTTCCCTATTGGGCTCAAAAGATCGGGAAAAACAAAATGTCCGCTTATCAGGCTTCAGCCCGTGGCGGACATTTGGGATGTGAGCTGAAAAGCGGCCGTGTCTTGCTCACCGGTAAAGCCGTCACATTCATGAAAGCCGAGATTTATATCCCGTAATCCGCTCACCCCTGAAAGCTGCTTACTAATGAGAGCAAAAAAAATAAGGGCGCCGAAATCTTCGACGCCCCTATCGGTTTCGGAAACCTGCTTTCGGCTTACCGGGATGCGTTCTTAATCAAGCAAGCGGTGGAATACGCAGTACCTGACCCGGATAGATTTTGTCCGGATGGGTCAGCATTGGCTTGTTGGCTTCAAAGATAATGTCATTCTTTGCGCCCTTGCCTTTGCCATACTGGGCTTCAGCGATTTTCCAGAGATTGTCGCCCTTCTTCACCGTATAGAAGACTGGCTCGGCACCGGTTGTTCCAGCGCCTTCCACTTTTAGTTCCGAGGCTTCCACTTTGGAAACACCCAGCGAATTGCCGACTGCGATAATAGCTTTTTCAAAAGCCGACTGATCCTTCACATTGCCGGTCAGGACGGCCTTGTCGCCCTGCACGCTCACCTGCACGCCATCGGTGCCGAGATTATGCGAGTCGAGTTCCTTCTTGAGATCATCGGCTTTGGGCTCATTTTCACCGAAACCAAGCTTGGTTCCAACCGACTTCACGAAATCGAAAATTCCCATGGGGCAAGTCTCCCTGTTGTTGCTAACTTATTGATGCATGCAATCAAATATCAGAACCAGAGATGAGCCAGCGCTTCTTGCGGCCAATCAATGGGGTACAAAGTACAGCCCCTTTCAAATTGGTCAAGGCAGGAATTTCCGGAAATTGCTCAATAGGTACGGACACTTAATTAGCAAAACCGTTGGAAAAGACACGTCTTACCGTCCAAGATTGGTACGGGCGAGTTCAACGATTTCATCGCCACGGCCGCTGATGATGGCTTTGAGCATATAAAGGCTGAAACCCTTGGCCTGCTCGGCCTTGATCTTTGGTGGCATGACAAGCTCCTGCTTGGCCGTCACCACATCAACCAGAACCGGGCCGTCATGGGCAAAGGCTTGCTTCAAAGCATTTGGCAGATCAGCGGATTCCTCCACCCTGAAACCTTTGATGCCTATGGCTTCGGCCATTGCTGCAAAATTCGGGTTTTCAAGGTCGGTTCCAGAGGTCAGATAGCCGCCAGCCTTCATTTCCATCGCCACGAAGCCAAGCGAGCCGTTGTTATAAACAATGATTTTTGCGGGCAGATTAAGCTGCTTGAGCGAAAGGAAATCACCCATCATCATCGTGAAGCCGCCATCGCCTGACAGCGAAACCACCTGTCGTTCCGGCGCTGCAGCCTTCGCCCCAAGCGCCTGAAGCATGGCATTGGCCATTGAGCCATGATTGAACGAACCAAGCAGGCGGCGCCTGCCATTCATGGTGAGGTAGCGTGCTGCCCAGACGGTTGGCGTCCCGACATCGGCGGTGAAAATCGCATTCTCGTCGGCAATCTCATCGATGAGACGCGTGAGATATTGCGGGTGGATTGGCTGGCCGGGCTTTGATGGCGCTGCCAGATCATCAAGTGCCTCGCGCGCCTTGGTATAATGGGTCTTGGCTGCATCAAGAAATTTCGTGTTGCGACCCGATTTAAGCTTGGGCAGGAGCGCTGTGATCGTTTCAGAAACGTCGCCCGTCGCGCCAAAAGTCAGCGGTGCACGGCGACCAAGCTGCGAAGGATCATTGTCGATCTGAACGATCTTGGCCTTGTCGGGATAGAAGTTTCGATAAGGGAAACTGGTGCCGAGCATTAACAGCGTGTCGCAGTTGAACATGGCGTGGTAGCCGGATGAAAAGCCGATCAGGCCTGTCATGCCGACGTCGAACGGATTATCCCATTCGACATGTTCCTTGCCGCGAAGCGCATGAACAACGGGCGCCTCAAGCCGTTCTGCCAATGAGACCAACGCATCATGTGCGCCTGCGCAGCCACTGCCTGCAAGAATGGTAATTTTCTCTGAGCCATTGAGAATATCTGCGAGTTTCGCCACGTCCTCATCGGCTGGGATGACGCGTGGAAGCGAGATCGGTGTCCAGCTTTGCTTGGAACCTTCGGGGGCTTGTTTGAGCGCTACATCGCCCGGAATAACAATCACCGCTACGCCGCGCTTGCCGATGGCTGCACGCATGGCGCGGTTCAGCACTTCGGGCATTTGCGCAGGATTGGAAACCAGCTCGACAAAATGGCTGCATTCGCGGAACAGTTCCTGCGGATGCGTTTCCTGAAAATAATCGAGGCCAATTTCCGATGAAGGAATATGCGCTGCAATGGCCAGCACCGGCTCATGATTGCGATGGCAATCAAACAGCCCATTGATCAGGTGAAGATTGCCGGGACCGCAACTTCCGGCACAAACAGCCAGTTCGCCGGTGATGGCCGCTTCGGCCCCTGCCGCAAAGGCCGCAGTTTCCTCATGCCGGACATGCATCCAGTCGATCTTGCCAAGTCTTCTGAGGCTGTCATTCAGTCCGTTGAGGCTGTCGCCCGTAACGCCCCAGATACGCTTAACACCCGCTTCGGCCAAGGTTTGAGCCAGAAGATCCGCAACAGTCATACCCATGGTTATTTCACCCTTTTGAGCGCATCCCGAAAGTGGGAACCGGTTTTCGGGCTAAGATGCGCGTAGAATAAAAAGATACTCTTGTATTCCTGAAGGATAACTTAGGGCGCTGGGCAGATGTGGGAAGCTGTCAAACGGCATCATTCGATGCCGTTTGACATGGGACAGTTATTTTGTGCAGTCGCCAATAAAGCGCGCGAGATAGGCATCAAATTCCGCAGGCGCTTCGCGGAATGGTGCATGTCCTGAATTGTCGATGACATGGGTTTTGCCGTCCCACAGATTGCCGAACTTCACTTTGGACACGAAGTCGAGTTCCACAAATGGCTCGTCACGTCCATTGACGACAGCGATGGGAAGTTTTGCTTCCGCTACGATGTCGCGCTGATTGCCCCCGGTTCCATTGCCAAATTTTTCAAACATGATGCGGCGTGCGCGTCCGTCGGTGCGTGCAACAATGTCGAGAAGCGAAGTTTCAAACGGTTCGCCGCAAGTGCTGCGAGCGTAGGATTCCACATCGCGTTCCGAAAAGATTTCCTGTCCGGCGAGTGCCATATCAGGACCGCTCTTGAACCCCTGCCCTACTTCTTCGCGCGCCACGGGTGGCGTTCCGGTAATCATAAGGCCACGCATCGCCGGATAGCGCGCAATCATCTCGATACCGATATGGCCGCCGAGCGACCAGCCGAAAACAACCGCGTCGGCAATTCCGAGCTTTTGCATCACTTCGGTCATTGCGTCCGCATAGCCTTCCATCGAATAGCTGCGGTCGGGGTCGATGGCGTCGGAGGACTTTCCATGGCCCGGAAGATCGGGTGCGATCACGCGCCACTTCTTACCGATTTCACCTTCGAGCTGCGGCGCAAAAATGGCACCCGAACTCGAATTGCCGTGGATCATCAGAAGAGGCGCGCCCTCGCCTTCGCTTTCGCGTACTGCAATGCGGCCATGGCTGGTTTCAAGCTCGTGATAATTGATCGTCATGTCGTCTGTTCCCAAATGCTCTATCTGTTCGTTTTTAAGTGCATCTTTTTCCGATCGAAGTGGAACCAGAAATCAGTCGGGCAGACTGATTTCCCCGTGTAGGCGGTTCACACTTTTCGGGATGCGCTCTAATCATAAGAAACCTTACCGCGGCCCTTCTTGATATCCGAGCGACCGGACTTGGCCTTGAGGCGGCGTTCGACCGAGCCTTTGGTCGGCTTTGTCTTCCGGCGTGGCGGCGGCGGCGGTTCAGCCGCTTTGGCGATCAGTGCAATCATCCGCTCGCGTGCATCTTCGCGATTGCGTTCCTGCGTGCGGAAACGATTGGCCTCGATCAGGATGTCCCCATCCTTGGTGCCTTTTTGACCGGCTAGCTTGAAAAGTCGGGAAAGCACATCTTCCGGTAGGCCTGAGCGCGCCGCATGAAAACGCAGCTGTACAGCGGTGGAAACCTTGTTGACGTTCTGACCGCCGGGACCGGATGAGCGAATAAAACTCTCCTCCAGATCATCCTCGTGGATGGTCAGGCGGTTGGTGATGCGGATGATGTTGCGGCTTTCTTCCATGATGCGAAGTGATACACCGCTTTTTATCCATTAGACAAAAGAAAAACCCGGCCTTTCGGCCGGGCTTCCCCTCCTCCTCAGGATACTAAAAGCATGTCTCCAAAAAGTGGGAACCGGTTTTTGGATAAAGACATGCGTAAAAGCGAGTTATTCAGCAGCGATCTGGGTTGCCGGGGCGGCATCCTTCACATCGTGATCGACATGGCTTTCGAATTTCTCGAAATTGTTTACGAACATATCGACAAGCTTTTTGGCCTGTGCGTCGTAAGCAGCCTTGTCGGCCCAGGTGGAACGCGGATCGAGAATGGACGCATCCACGCCAGGCACTTCAACCGGAACGGCAAAGCCGAAATTCGGATCGGTGCGGAACTCGGCATTGTTGAGCGAGCCGTCGAGAGCTGCTGACAAAAGCGCACGCGTTGCCTTGATCGGCATACGCTTGCCAGTGCCATAAGCGCCGCCTGTCCAGCCGGTATTGACCAGCCAGCAATCGACCTTGTGTTCAGCGATCAGCTTGCGCAGAAGATTGCCGTATTCCGATGGATGGCGTGGCATGAATGGCGCGCCAAAGCAGGTCGAAAACGTTGCTTCCGGTTCCGTCACGCCTTTTTCGGTGCCTGCAACCTTCGCGGTGTAGCCTGACAGGAAGTGATACATGGCCTGTGCCGGCGTCAGCTTGGCAATCGGAGGCATTACGCCGAAAGCGTCGGCGGTTAGCATGATGATGTTTTTCGGCTGGCCACCCTTGCCCGAGGCAGATGCATTTGGAATAAAATCGAGTGGATAGGCGCAGCGGGTGTTTTCCGTGAGCGAGCCATCGTCGAAATCCGGCTGGCGGTTTTCATCCAGCACGACATTTTCCAGAACGGTGCCAAAACGTTGCGTGGTCGCAAAGATTTCGGGTTCGGCTTCTGCCGAAAGGCGGATGGTCTTGGCATAGCAGCCACCTTCAAAATTGAAGATGCCATCTTCGCCCCAGCCATGCTCGTCGTCACCGATCAGTGTGCGGCTCGGATCTGCAGAAAGCGTGGTCTTGCCGGTGCCGGAAAGACCGAAGAATACAGCCGTATCGCCGTTCGGGCCTTCATTGGCCGAGCAATGCATTGGCATGACGCCCTTGGCAGGCAGCAGATAGTTGAGCGCGGTGAAGACCGACTTCTTCATTTCACCGGCATAGGATGTCCCGCCGATCAACACGATCTTGCGGGTAAGATCGACCGCGATCACCGTTTCGGTGCGTACACCATAACGTGCAGGATCAGCCTTGAAGGAAGGCAGATCGATAATCGTCATTTCAGGTATATAAGACGCAAGGGCTGCTTCTTCCGGGCGGATCAGCAGGTTGCGGATGAACAGCGAGTGCCATGCATATTCGGTGACAATGCGCGCATTGATCTTGTTATCTTCGTCAGCGCCGCCGATCAGATCCTGTACGAAAAGCTCCTTGCCCTTCGCGTGCTCGATGAAATCGGCATAAAGCAGCTCGAAAGCCTCCGGCGTCATGGGCTTGTTGTTGTCCCACCAGACCTGATCTTCGGTGTTTGCATCACGAACGACGAACTTGTCTTTTGGCGAACGGCCCGTGTGCTGGCCCGTTTTAGCAACAAGGGCTCCTTGCGCGGAAAGCTCTGCTTCGCCACGGCGAATAGTCTCTTCATAAAGCCGGGCCGGTCCAAAATTATAAAAGACTGCGGACAGTTCCTTCAATCCTGAAGTGGCAATGGAAGCGGCAGTATTGTGAATGCCGATCTCTTTCATGGTCTCTCCGCCATCTGGTTCAAAAATGCGTTGGCCCGATTTCATTTTAATCCGGGATGGCAGTCAGAAACAGATTAATTAAATCAAATCAAATATTTAATCGATTTAAAAAAATTGAAACTTTTTTAAATCGTTTAATCTTTACGTTATCGCGTGTATTTCCAGTCTGGAACAATTCTCGATTGCGTTAAGCGGCAAAAACGTTTCGCTTTGGGGCATTGATGGCAAGTTGAGCTGTTGCCACATTTTGTACCTAATTTGTACTGCACAAGCGGGACGACTATTATAGTATTGATTTGTCAGGACGCTGGACCAACATTCCAGTGAGATGACAAAGAGGGTTTAAAGTCGAGACGCCAGAAGGCGTTCGGTAATTTCTGCCGCTGATGTGATCGGGGCGGTTAAAAAAGGAGAAGGTCCGCATGAAGGAAGCTTCGGCAACGCAGACAATTGCGCTGGTCGACGATGACCGTAACATTCTGACCTCCGTTTCCATTGCTCTGGAGTCGGAAGGCTATCGCGTGGAGACCTATACCGATGGGGCTTCCGCATTGGATGGCCTGATGGCGCGCCCACCGAACCTCGCGATCTTCGATATCAAGATGCCGCGCATGGATGGTATGGAACTCTTGCGCCGTTTGCGCCAGAAGTCCGATCTCCCGGTGATCTTCCTGACTTCCAAGGATGATGAGATCGACGAATTGTTCGGCCTCAAAATGGGTGCCGACGATTTTATTACCAAGCCTTTCTCGCAACGCCTTCTGGTCGAGCGAGTGAAGGCAGTTCTGCGCCGCGTCGCAGCGCGCGACGGCACTGCAAAGCCGACAGGTCAGCAGGCAAAGTCGCTGGAACGCGGTCAGCTGGTCATGGATCAGGAACGCCACACCTGTACCTGGAAGGGTGAACCGGTAACGCTGACCGTGACGGAGTTCCTCATCTTGCATTCGCTGGCACAGCGCCCCGGTGTTGTGAAAAGCCGTGACGCGCTGATGGATGCGGCCTATGATGAGCAGGTCTACGTGGATGATCGAACTATCGACAGCCACATCAAGCGTCTGCGCAAGAAGTTCAAGTCGGTCGATGACGACTTTGAGATGATCGAAACGCTCTATGGCGTCGGTTATCGCTTCCGTGAAGCGTAATATATAGGTATCAGAGCGCCGGGTTTTTTTGAGACCCGGCGCTCATTAAGAAAGTAAGAATGAAGCGACATGGTCGCCGAAACCCGGAAAGACAGTGCCGTTACCATGAGAGAACGTAGGGCGCGGCGGCAACGTTCGCTCTTCCTGCGTCGTCTTTTTGCGCCTTTCAGCCGGTTTCTCGGTCAGTTTCTGTTCTCGAGCCTGACGCGCCGCATACTGTTCCTCAATCTTGCCGCCCTTGCTGTGCTGGTTTCTGGCATCCTCTATATGAACCAGTTCCGTGAGGGGCTGATTGACGCCAAGATCGAAAGCCTGCTCACACAAGGCAAGATTATCGCGGCTGCTATTTCGTCATCAGCCACGGTCGATACCAACTCGCTGATGATCGATCCGGAAAAGCTTTTGGAGCTTCAAGCCGGGCAGAGCATCACGCCATCGCCTGATTCGCCCGATAATTGGGAGTTTCCGATTAATCCGGAAAAAGTATCGCCGCTCTTGCGTCAGTTGATTTCACCAACCAGTACGCGTGCCCGCATTTACGATCATTACGCAAACCTGCTGCTCGATTCCCGCTCGCTTTACGCACCGGCTTTTGCTTCCGGTGGTCCGGTATACCGCTATGATCTGCCAGCCATCGAAGAAGATACGCCAAGTGCCTGGGAGCGTTTCACCGGCTGGTTCTCCCGTCTTTTCTATGGTGGCGGTCTGCCGCTTTATCAGGAGCAACCCGGCGGCAATGGTCTCGCCTATCAGGAAATCGTTCGCGCACTGACGGGCTCGCCACAAACGGCACAGCGCCGTAACCAGCAAGGTGAACTGGTGGTGTCGGTTGCGGTGCCAATCCAGCAATCGCGCGCCATTCTGGGTGTCCTTCTGCTTTCGACCGAAGGCGACGACATCGATAAAATCGTTCAAGGCGAGCGCATGGCCGTTTTCCGTGTGTTCGGTGTTGTTGCTGCCGTCATGGTGATCTTGTCGCTGTTTCTAGCGTCCACCATTGCAAGCCCGCTCAGAAAGCTGGCTGCTGCTGCCGACCGTGTGCGTCTTGGTGTAAAAAGCCGCGAGGAAATCCCGGATTTCTCAGAACGCCAGGACGAGGTTGGCCATTTGTCGACCTCTATTCGTGCGATGACCGATGCGCTTTATACCCGTATTGAAGCGATTGAGAGCTTTGCGGCCGACGTGAGCCACGAGCTGAAAAATCCCCTCACCTCGCTTCGAAGCGCGGTCGAAACTCTGCCACTTGCCAAAAATGATGATTCGCGCAAACGCTTGCTCGACGTCATTCAGCACGATGTCCGCCGCCTCGACCGCCTGATTACCGATATTTCGGATGCTTCACGTCTGGATGCGGAACTGGCGCGCGAACATTCTGATCGCGTTGATATGAAGACGCTGTTGAACAGTCTGGTGGCTGCCGCGCGCGAAGTGCGCCGCAACAAAATCGGCACCGAGATCGTATTTAATACCGGCAAATTGCCGTCCGGCAAAAAGGGCTTCTTTGTTGCTGGTCATGATTTGCGTCTGGGACAGGTCATCAGCAATCTTATCGAAAACGCGCGTTCCTTCGTTCCCGAAGATACAGGGCGTATCGTTGTCACTCTGAACGGCGAAGGTGGTCGTTTGCGGGTGCTGGTCGAAGATAACGGGCCTGGTATTCCGATCGAAAATATCGAGCGTATCTTTGAGCGCTTCTATACTGATCGCCCGGCTTCTGAGGCTTTTGGCCAGAATTCTGGTCTTGGCCTTTCGATCAGCCGTCAGATTATCGAGGCACATGGCGGAACGCTGACCGCGGAAAACATCATCGACCCAGCCGATCCTGATCATATGAAAGGCGCGCGCTTTATCGTCGATCTTCCGGCCAGCGCGTGATCCCGAGATGACACCCGAAGAGGAAAAAAGCGGCCTTCATGCAACGACTGTGCAGTTGCAGGGCCGTGGTGTCATGCTGATGGGTAAGTCTGGCGCGGGGAAGACAGAACTAGCCCTTACGCTTGTCGAACGTGCGATTGCTCGCAATGAACAGGCTTCACTTGTCGCCGACGACCGCACTTTATTGCATGCGGAAAGCGGGAAGCTGATTGCGCGTGTGCCGCAAACATTGGCTGGCGGTGTCGAAATCCGCGGCGCGGGCCTTTTCACTGTTGCTTATGTGGAACAGACGCCGCTCGATCTCGTGGTCAGGCTGGTCGATCGCGACGGGGCCGAGCGCTATCCGAGTGGCGAAAACTGGCATTTCGAAGGTGTCGAAGTTCCATGTCTGCTGCTCCCTGCCCTTTCATCGAATGGCGATTCTAATGCACTTTCGCGGGCGATTGAGGCTACTTTGTTTTTAAAACCCTGGCCGTAAGTGCTGGCACCGGCGTTTTTTGTAAGTCACGTCCAAAAAGCGTGCTTAACGCTGCGGCATTTTGCTTTTTTCAAGGCAATGCTGAAATTTTTCACTTGCTATCAAGATTTGCCCTGCCAAGATGCACAACTCGTCGGTTAAGGTCCGGCAGGGTTTTAGTGCCATCTGCGCCTTTGGCGGGTTGAAGCGGCGGGCACGCGACAGGAGCTTTTAAAGTATGATCGGACTCGTGCTTGTTACGCACGGAAGGCTGGCCGAGGAGTTTCTCCATGCTGTTGAGCATGTAGTTGGCCCGCAAGACAATTTCGAGACCGTATGTATCGGTGCGGAAGATGACATGGAACAGCGTCGTCGGGATATCGTCGATGCTGTCGAGCGCGCCGATAGTGGCAGAGGTGTCATCGTTCTGACGGATATGTTTGGTGGCACGCCGTCCAATCTGGCGATTTCGGTAATGGAGGAAGGCAAGATCGAGGTCATTGCAGGTGTTAACCTGCCAATGCTTATCAAGCTTTCGAGCGTTCGTATTGCTGGCGACATCAAGACGGCCTTGCGTGAAGCGCAGGATGCCGGGCGCAAATATATCAACGTCGCAAGCCAGGTCCTCACAGGAAAGTAATCATGCATCCCACCGTGGCCGTTACTGGCGAATACGATGCCGATAGCGCTCTGTCCCGGTCCTTTGAGATCGTCAACAAGCGTGGGCTTCATGCCCGCGCATCGGCAAAATTCGTTCAGCTTGTGGACAGTTATGATGCCCATGTTCGCGTTAGCAAGGACGGTATGACGGTGGGCGGTACATCCATCATGGGCTTGATGATGCTAGCAGCCTCACCCGGCTGCTGCATCGATGTCCGTGCATCGGGCGAACAGGCCGATGCAGTTCTTGATGCGCTTCAGGCGCTTATTGCCGATAAATTCGGCGAGGAATGCTGAGTTTTATCAAGCTTCGGGCTTCCCTCTCAATTGATTGATATAGACACATAAAGATTTCTTTATGTTGCGTTGTGCTGGCCGGGCTGATCTGCTAATCAGGACGCCAGCCGAAGCCCTTTCGCATTATTTTGGGCTTCTAAACAAATTTGATTGGAGCAGATGATGACCGCAAGTCAGGATTTTGTCGTCAAGGATTTAAGCCTCGCTGACTGGGGCCGCAAGGAACTCGATATTGCTGAAACCGAAATGCCGGGCCTGATGGCTGCGCGCGAAGAGTTCGGCAAATCACAGCCACTCAAGGGCGCTCGCATTTCCGGCTCGCTGCATATGACGATCCAGACGGCTGTCTTGATTGAGACGCTGAAGGCTCTGGGTGCCGATGTGCGCTGGGCTTCCTGCAATATTTTCTCTACGCAAGACCATGCCGCTGCAGCAATTGCAGCCACTG
Organism: Ochrobactrum sp. AN78; assembly: GCF_029909885.1. NCBI lineage: Bacteria > Pseudomonadati > Pseudomonadota > Alphaproteobacteria > Hyphomicrobiales > Brucellaceae > Ochrobactrum > Ochrobactrum sp. AN78. Next base: position 468,111 of record NZ_JASAMU010000002.1, on the reverse strand, counting down.
GCACACCGGTTTTCGCCATCAAGGGCGAAACGCTTGAAGAATATTGGACCTACACCGACAAGATCTTCCAGTGGTCGGATGGTCAGCCATCCAATATGATCCTCGATGATGGTGGCGATGCCACCATGTACATCCTGATCGGCGCGCGCGCTGAAGCTGGCGAAGACGTTCTTTCCAAGCCTGAAAGCGAAGAAGAAGAAGTGCTGTTCGCGCAGATCAAGAAGCGCATGGCTGAAACGCCAGGCTTCTTCACCAAACAGCGCGATGCGATCAAGGGCGTGACGGAAGAAACCACCACTGGCGTCAACCGTCTTTACCAGCTGCAGAAGAAGGGCCTCCTGCCCTTCCCGGCAATCAACGTCAATGACAGCGTCACCAAGTCGAAGTTCGACAACAAGTATGGCTGTAAGGAATCGCTGGTTGACGGTATCCGTCGCGGCACTGACGTCATGATGGCCGGCAAGGTCGCAGTCGTCTGTGGTTATGGCGACGTTGGCAAAGGCTCTGCAGCTTCGCTCGCAGGCGCTGGCGCTCGCGTCAAGGTCACGGAAGTCGATCCGATTTGCGCCCTTCAGGCCGCTATGGATGGCTTTGAGGTTGTAACGCTCGATGATGCGGCTTCAACAGCCGATATCGTGATCTCGACGACCGGCAACAAGGACGTCATCACGCTTGATCATATGCGTAAGCTGAAGGATATGGCCATTGTTGGCAATATCGGTCACTTCGACAATGAAATTCAGGTTGCAGGTCTTCGTAATCTCAAGTGGACCAACGTAAAGCCACAGGTTGATCTGGTTGAGTTCCCGGATGGCAAGCGGATTATCCTTCTTTCGGAAGGGCGCCTGCTCAATCTCGGCAACGCAACGGGCCATCCAAGCTTCGTTATGTCCGCATCTTTCACCAATCAGGTGCTCGGTCAGATTGAACTCTTCACGCGTACAGATCAGTACAAGAATGAGGTCTATGTCCTGCCTAAGCATCTCGACGAAAAGGTTGCTCGTCTGCATCTCGACAAGCTTGGCGCGAAGCTGACTGTGCTTTCTGAGGAACAGGCCGCTTATATCGGTGTCACTCCACAGGGTCCATTCAAGTCGGAACACTACAGGTATTAAGTATCCGTTAACCATACTGCTACATGTTGTAGGCCGGGCAGCATCAGGTTGCCCGGTCTTTATTTTTACACGTAACACGCTTCACGTGGATTCGCGGTAAGGGTATTGTGAAGACGAATCAATGTGTTTTGACGGGTGTTTGCGTTGGGCGTGTTTTGCCGGTTTAGGGCAAAAGACGGGCGGCTTATTCATCCTCGAAACATGTCTGGCTTTGCTGGTCCGGGCTCTTTGTATTGTGGCGATGCGGGAGAGTTGGGACAGAAATTGCAGTTGCTGTGTTTTGAAATATGGCAGCCTCGCTTTTGGGCGGTGCTGCCGGTGGCGGAGACAAGGGAAATATGCCAGTGGTCGGCTCATCGGGGAGCTTGCGGAGCAAATCCGCATTCAGCGCAGGCAGACACCTGAAAGGTTCGCTTTCGTTCGGCTTCAGCCCTCTTAAACGGGTCATCCTCAAAGCAACAGTTTCCTTTGCCGCACTGGTTGCGGCGGCTCCGGCATTTGCACAAAGCACGGAAAACTCCACACGCATAGATCTGCCATTTGGTGGCAGCGTTGGTGCTTTCGATGTCATCCAGTTTTCGATTTTTCTGGGCGCCATGGGGGCTGCCCTTTTGTCGGCTGGCTGGCTGATCCGCGATCGTTCCAAGATCGCCAATGAAAACAACGAATTGCGTTCGCGCCTGTCCGATATGGGGCTGGCGGCACAGCGCAATGACGCACTGCTTAACCTCAAAGATCAGCGGATCGTTGTCTGGGATGCCCACGGCGCACGCGCTGATGTCGTCGGACAATTGCCGTTTGATTGCGGTGCACCGCAGGACCGTTCGCATTTTCTGGCCTTTGGTCGCTGGCTGCGCCCGCAATCCGTAACCGAGCTTGAACGCGCGGTTTCGGCTTTGCGCGAGCAGGCTCATGCTTTTGATCTCACAGTTGAAACCGTCAACGGCACGCTTCTGGACGTTTATGGGCGCACGTCGGGCAGTTTCGCCGTCGTGCGCTTCCTGAGCCTCCAGGGTGTACAGGCGGAGCGCGCAGCACTACAGTCGCAGAACCGAGAACTCTCTGAAAAGCTTGCACTATTACGCCATCTGCTTGACCGGATCGAACAGCCCGTCTGGGTGCGTGGGTCTGATGGGCGCATCGAATGGGTCAATGGTGCCTACGCGCGCGCCGTGGATGCGGCAGACGGCACGCAGGCAAGCTCGGAAGGCCGGGAGCTGTTTGGCGCACAGGCCCGTCAGCGTCTGGAGCGCGACCGCTTTGCCGAGCCGGATATGCGTGAGCAAATGCCTGCCGTGGTCCGCGGCGACCGCCGTATCTATGATGTTACCGATGTGAGTGCTGAGGCAGGTTCTGCTGGCCTCGGATTTGATTTGAGTGAAGTGGAACAGGTGCGCGAAGAACTGAGCCGCACCTTGAAGAGTCACGCCGAGACGCTTGACCAGCTTTCGACCGCTGTGGCTATTTTCGATCCGGATATGAAGCTTCAATTCTTCAATCAGGCTTTCGTTTCGCTCTGGTCGCTTGATACGGCATGGCTCGAAACACATCCGAGCAATACGCTGCTTTTTGATCGCCTGCGCTCTGAAGGCAAGCTGCCGGAGCAGCCGGAATGGCGCAAGTGGAAGGATTCTCTGCTTTCCGCCTACCGTTCGGTCGAGCCGGAAGAACATATGTGGCATTTGCCGGACACGCGTATCATGCGCGTTGTCGCCAATCCGCACCCGCAAGGCGGCGTGACCTGGTTCTTCGAGAACATGACCGAAAAGTTCGAGCTTGAAGGTCGCTACAACACGCTTATCAAGGTTCAGGGCGAAACGCTCGACCATCTGGCGGAAGCGGTTGCGGTGTTTGGCTCCGATGGCCGGTTGCGCCTTTCCAATCCATCTTTTGCCGATCTCTGGTCGCTGCCTGCAGCCATTACTGTTGAAGGCACGCACATTTCCACAATCTCCAAGCTTTGCGGCCAGCGTGGCGGCGATGGCCTTTGGGAGGATTTTGTCTCTTCGGTGGCTGGCTTCCTCGACGAGCGCAACGGACGCATGGGGCAGGTGGAGCTTAATGACGGCATTATCCTTTCATATGCCGTCGTACCGTTGCCCAAGGGGCAGACCATGCTCACCTTCATCGATGTCACCGATACGGTGCGTGTTGAACGAGCTTTGAAGGAAAAAAACGAAGCGCTTTCGCTGGCCGATCAGATCAAGAACGATTTTGTGCAGCATGTTTCCTATGAGCTGCGCTCGCCGTTGACCAATATCATCGGCTTTACCGAGCTGCTGCAAACGCCGACCTTCGGTTCACTCAACGAACGTCAACTTGAATATCTCGATCATATTGGCACGTCGTCGGCAGTCCTTCTGACCATCGTCAACGACATCCTCGATCTTGCGACGGTCGATGCCGGTATTATGCAACTTGATATTGATGATGTGTCGGTGACTGATGAAATTTCCGCTGCTGCAAAGCGGGTCAGCGAGCGTCTGCAAGAGCATGATATCGGGCTCGATATCGATATTGCCGATGATGTCGAAACTTTCAGGGCCGATGCCAACCGCGTAAGGCAGGTTCTGTTCAATCTCCTTTCCAATGCGTCCAATTATGCACCGGAAGGCTCGACGGTCGCGCTTCAAGTGGCGCGCGATGGCACGGATATTGTCTTTGCCGTGCACGATGACGGCCCGGGCATGCCAAGCGATGTGCTCGATACGGTTTTCAAGCGTTTTCAGGCCTATCAGAATGGCGGACGCAAACGCGGCGTAGGTTTGGGACTTTCCATCGTAAAAAGCTTTGTCGAGCTGCATGGTGGCAGGGTCGAGATTGAAACAGGTGCGGACATTGGAACCACGGTTATTTGTCGCTTCCCATCGGAGGCGCGCAGCTTCCGTGTTGCCGCCGAATAAGGTAAATGGTGCTGTATGAGCACCCCAATCAGTAGCCCGATCAATACTCTTGAGTTTTTCCTGCCAGATGAGGCCGCCACACAGCGCTTTGGTGAGGACTTCGCCCTTGCGCTCATGAAAGGTGATCTCGTCACCTTGTCCGGCGATCTTGGCGCAGGCAAATCCTCGCTTGCCCGCGCGATCATCCGCGCGATAGCCGACGATGAGGATTTTGAAGTTCCAAGCCCGACTTTCACACTGGTCCAAAGCTACGAGGCTTTGCGTATCCCCGTCGCGCATGCAGATCTCTATCGGATTTCGCATGGCGAGGAATTGGACGAACTGGGACTCGTCGAATTTCTCGAAGATGGCGTGGTGCTGTCTGAATGGCCTGAACAGGCTGAAGGTTTTCTGCCAGAACCAGCTTTTGCTGTTCGGCTTATTCATGAAGGGGTAGGGCGGCGCATTGCGATTGCGGGTTTCGAAGCTGCGATTGCACGCCTTGAGCGGTCGCTTGAAATCCGTAGTTTTCTTGAAACGAACAATCGCAAAGGGGCCAAGCGGCGCTACTTGCAGGGCGATGCATCTCCACGCAAATATGAGATCGTCACAAGCGCCTATGGTGTTGAAGTTCTGATGAATGCGCCTGCGATGCCGTATGATCCGCCGCTGCGCAATGGAAAATCCTATCGCCAGCTTGCGCATATTGCTGAGAATATACAGGCTTTCGTGGCGATTGACGGTCTGCTTGCTGCACATGGTTTGCGGGTGCCCGAGATGCGCGCAATGGATATAGATGCGGGGTTTCTGATCCTTGAAGATCTGGGAACAGAAGGCATCCGCATGCCCTCGGGTGAACCTGTCGCCGAACGCTATGAGGCAGCAGGACGGTTTCTGGCGCATCTCCACGGTGTTCAATGGCCAGATCACGCGCCGGTTCCAGGCCATCTTGATCATATCATCGCGAGCTTTGACCGCGACGCGATGATCATGGAAGTGAGTCTCGTGGGGCAATGGTATGCGCCACGCATCATGGGTCGCAAGCTCACCGACACCGAAATCGCAGCCTATGAGGCGGCGTGGGACGTAGTTCTGAACGACATCGCTGAGTGTGAGAAAAGCCTGCTTCTGCGCGATTATCACTCACCAAACCTGTTCTGGTTTGAAGATGCCGAAGGTGCCGACAAAATCGGCACTATCGATTTTCAGGATGCGATGATCGGGCCTGCTGCTTATGACGTGGCTTCTCTGGCGCTCGATGCCCGCGTGACAATTACCCCGGAACTCGAAAAAGCGGTGGTCGACGCCTATTGCGACGAGCGCCACAAGCTCGGTCATGTGTTCGACGAAGAGAATTTCCGCAAGGCATATGCAGCGATGGGCTCACAGCGCAATGCAAAGCTGTTAGGCCTGTTCGTGAGGCTTGATGAGCGGGATGGTAAGCCGCATTATCTCGCCCATCTGCCCCGCATTCACGACTATCTTAGCCGCGTGTTACAGCATCCGGTGATGACGCCCGTCGCTCGCTGGTTTGATGATCTCGCTTTGCTGGAGAAACAATGACAGTTCCTGATACAGCGGTTATGCTCGCGGCAGGCCTTGGAAAGCGCATGCGTCCCATCACCGAAACCATGCCCAAGCCGCTGGTTAAGGTTGCGGGTAAGCCGCTCATTGATTGGGGTCTTGACGCGCTGGCAAATGCTGATGTCGAAAAGACAATCGTCAATGTTCATTACTTAGCCGACCAACTCATATCCTATCTTAATGATCGTATCTCACCTGAAATCGTGATTTCGGATGAGCGGGCGCTGTTACTCGATTCCGCTGGCGGTATCATCAATGTGCTGCCTGAACTCAAGAACCAGCCTTTCTACGTACTCAATGCAGATACGTTTTGGGTTGGTGATGAAGCGAAGCCGAATATCTCAGCGCTTCGTGATGCATGGGACGGCGCCTCCATGGACATCCTTTTGATGACCGCAAAGCTTGATCAGGCGACGGGATTCGAAGGCAAGGGTGACTTTGTTGCAGATGATGAGGGGCGCTTGCGCCGCCTGCGTGATGTTGCGGGGGATCCGGTCATCTATGCAGGTGCCGCAATCATTCATCCGCGGATTTTTGCAGATAGCGAACCGGGTGTTTCATCGCTCAATCGCTATTTCGATGCGGCGATTGCATCAGGTCGATTGTATGGTATGCCAATGCGTGGGCATTGGCTGACAGTGGGAACACCAGAAGCAATTGGCGAGGCGGAGGCCGTACTATCGGCGCTCTAAGCATTTTGTGGCCTGCATCTTTCCCGAAAACAGCTTCACATTTTTCGGGATGCGCTTTGGCGTGAAGAAGGAATCAATATGAGAACGCCAAAACTGTTTTCCATTCCTTCCGGTACACCCTTTTTGCCAGCCTTTGCAAAAGCGCTTTTGGAAGGTCGTTTGGTTGAAGGTTTTCCGGGCAATGCGGCTGATCCGCTGGCGCTCGCGAATGCCACCATCTATGTGCCGACACGGCGCGCGGCGCGCGCACTTCGCTCCATTCTGGTCGATATGATCTCGGCAGAAGCATTTTCAACAAAAGTGGGAACCGGTTTCGCGTCCGAAAATGCGTGGGAAAAAAAGAGTGCGATCCTGCCTACGATACGACCGCTGGGTGACGTGGACGAGGATGCAGCTTTTTTCAATGCCAGCACGTCGGGAATTTTCGATCTCAATCCGCCGATCGGCAAGGCCGAGCGCCTGTTATTGCTGGCGCGGCTTATTCGTCCGTGGCGGGAGTCCCTGCCTGCGCATGTGCGCGCACTGTTTGGTGTCGAGGATGTGTCGGTTCCAGCCACGACCTCAGATGCAATCTGGCTTGCCCGCGATCTCGCAGGTCTGATGGATCAGGTCGAAACCGACAATGCCAAATGGAGTGAGCTTGCGAGCATCGCCCCAGATGATCTGGCCGATTGGTGGCAGGTCACGCTTGGCTTTCTCGATATTGTTACGAAAATCTGGCCGGATATTCTTGAAGAACGCAAGCTTTCCAATCCGGCTGCACACCGCAACGAACTGATCTGGGGCGAGGTGCGGCGGCTGCGCGATCATCCGCCTTTGGGCCCCGTGATTGCTGCCGGTTCTACAGGCTCTATTCCTGCGACCGCAGAGCTGGTTTCTGTGATCGCCAATCTACCCAATGGTGCAGTTGTGCTGCCCGGTTTGGACCGCGATCTCGATGAAGGTGCGTGGAACCTGCTGGGGGCTTCGGATGATAACCCCTCCACATTCGGGCATCCGCAATACGGTCTTCATAAGCTGTTGCAGGCCATTGGCATTCTGCGCGAGGATGTCGAGCATATCGAGAATATGCCGACGAAGAAGCGCGTGCTGGAGCGCGTGGTGAGCCAGGCGCTGCGTCCGGCTGAGACCACCGACGCGTGGAGCGAGCTCAGTCGCGACCCGGATATGCAACCCGAAGAACTTCGAAAGACCGCACACAAGATTGATCTGATCGAAACCGCCAATGAGCGCGAGGAAGCGCTGGCAGTAGCACTCGCGCTGCGTGATGCCATCAGCGATGAAAACAAGACTGCGGCACTGGTAACGGCGGATCGTAATCTGGCGCGTCGCGTGGTTGGCGAGCTTGCCCGTTTTGGTATCGATGCCGATGATTCCGGTGGTCGTCATTTGCGCGATATCGAGACTGCAACGCTGATGCGTCTGATGGTCGAAACGGTGTTTAATCCCGGTGATCCGGTAGCGTTGTTGGCTCTCGTCAAGCATCCGATGTTGCGGCTTGGCAGCAAGCGTATTGAACGGAGACTGGCTGCGGAAACGCTTGAGCTGGTGGCTTTCCGTGGTGGTACGGGACGCGCATCGATCATTGATCTGCCCGCTTTTTTCGATCAACGCATGGAAGAAAGTGCAAACCAGCCGTGGCAACCCGCATGGCATTCAACCGTTACGCAGGACATGATTGATGCCGCACGTACACTTTGTGTGAGCCTGTCTGAAGCGGTCGCACCGCTGGCACCCTTTGCAGTCATTAACCGGCGAACGGAAATAGGCGAAATCACCTGCGCAACTGTTGAGGCGCTCGAAAATCTGGCGCGCGATGAAAGCGGCAGTGTCACGCGCTATTATTCTGGTGAACATGGAGAGAAGCTGGCTTCCTTCCTGCGTCAGCTTGTATCGAGCGAAGCGGAACTGGATTTTGAAGCTATTGAATGGCCCGCCATTCTCGAAGCCTTGATGTCGGGCGAAACCGTCAAGCCGCATCCGGGTGGTCATCCGCGCGTCTTCATCTGGGGTGCGCTGGAAGCGCGTTTGCAGACGATGGATACGCTTGTGATCGGTGGTCTCAACGAAGGCACATGGCCCGCCAAGACACGCAATGATCCGTTCATGTCGCGCCCGATGAAGGCGATGATCGCACTCGATCCACCGGAGCGGCGCACTGGTCTTGCAGCGCACGATTTTCAGATGGCGCTCGGCATGGATCATGTCGTGTTGTCGCGCTCGCAGCGTTCGGATAACGCGCCGACCATTCCGTCGCGCTGGTTACAGCGGCTTGAAACTGTGCTTGGTGCCGATGTGGCCAAGGATATGCGTGCTCGTGGTGCGCGTTTCATCCATTGGGCGCGCGAAATTGATCAGGCACCCGATGTACCCTTCGTCAAACGGCCAGAACCGGCACCGCCTGTGAGCGCACGGCCCAAGCATTTCTCGGTTACAGAAATCGAAACCCTGCGCCGCGATCCCTATGCGATCTTTGCAAAGAAAATTCTCAAACTGCGCCCGCTGGAACCGCTCATCCGCGATCCGGCAGCAGCAGAACGCGGGACACTTTTTCACGATATTCTGGGACATTTTACGCAAGAGGGTATCGATCCGCTTGCGCCTGATGCAGCCCAGCAACTGGAAGAGTTCGGCCGGCACTTCTTTGCCGACATGGACCTGCCTGTGGAGATCGAAGCGGTCTGGTGGCCCCGTTTTACCGCACTTATTCCGCAATTCCTCGAATGGGAGCGGGAACGCGCTTATAATGTTCAGACTCGATTTGCAGAAATTTCGTCGGATAAGCGCGAGATTGAAAGCCTTGGCATTACCTTGTCGGGCCGTGCCGACCGTATTGATCTGATGCGCGACGGAACTGCGGAAGTGATCGATTACAAGACCGGCTCCACACCATCGCCCAAGCAGGCGCATGTGCTGTTGTCGCCACAGTTGGCGCTGGAAGCAGCTCTTCTCGTGCGCGGTGCGTTCCGCGAACTGGGTTCTGTTCGAGCTTCTGATCTGACCTATGTGCGATTGCGGGCAGGTGGTGAGGTGAAGCCGGAATCGATTTTGAAAATCGGTCGGCCACCATCTGAAAAGACCGCCCCAGCCCTTGGCGAAGAAGCATGGCAGCGACTGGCGCAGTTGCTTACTGAATATCAGAATCCGGCTAAGGGTTATCTTTCCCGTGCGCTGCCGTTCAAAGAAACCGAGCTTTCGGGCGATTATGATCATCTGGCACGCGTGCTGGAATGGTCCGCTGGTGGTGATGCGGGCGGGGACGGCGGCGAATGAAAAAGCAACGGATTATTCCAAAGGAAACAATCGACGCGCAGGCCAGTGCCGCCAATCCGCTGGCCTCTGTCTGGGTGTCGGCCAATGCCGGTTCGGGTAAGACTCACGTTCTGACCGAGCGCGTCATTCGTTTGCTGCTCGAAGGCACTGACCCGTCGAAAATTCTGTGTCTGACCTATACCAAAGCGGCAGCAGCCGTCATGCAGAACCGCGTCTTTGCGCGATTGTCCGAATGGGCAATGTTGCCGGATGAGGATTTGGCCGACAGGCTTATCAAGCTTGAAGGCAGGCGCGCGGGCGAACATCGTTTGAAAGTCGCAAGGCGGCTTTTTGCGCGTGCGCTTGAAACGCCGGGTGGGCTGAAAATCCAGACCATTCACGCATTTTGCGAAGCGATCCTGCATCAGTTCCCGCTTGAGGCGAATATCGCCGGTCATTTCGAGATGATGGACGATCTCATGCAAATGGCGCTGGTCGGCGAGGCGAGGCGCACTTTGCTTGAGACTGCGCATGGTGGTGGCGACGAGCTGCTTGCGAGCGCTTTTGCTGACGTCATGCAGGCGGCTGGCGAAATGGGGCTGCAATCGCTGCTCGATGAAGCCGTGAACCGTCGTCACGGCTTGCAGCAATATATTGCCGCGCTTGGCAATGCGGGAGAGCGGAGCGAGACCCTTCATCGGCATTTTGGTTTCAGGCCAGGCACACGCGAATCCGATCTGCTTGACGAGATGTGGCCGGTGCCGGAGTTTTCCGATGATGCGCTCGATCTCATCTTGTCGATCCAGAAGGGTGCAGCGCGTGCGCATGATTTTGCGTTGCAGCTCAAGCAATATGAGAAGGTGAAAAGCAGTTTCGACAAGGAAGCTGTGCTGCGTGCAGCTTTCCTCAAAGCCACTGGTGAAGCCAAATCCGGCTCCTATGTGGGCTCGGCTGCTGTCAAAAAGCTGCTGCCGGATTTCGAAGAGGATTTCAACGCTGCTGCCTCGCGTGTGGAATTCGGTCTCGACAAGATCAAAGAGCTGCGGCTTATCCGGCTTAATCTGGCTGCACTCACGCTCATTGATAATCTCCTGCAGCGCTATCACGATATAAAGCGAAAGCGTGGTCTGCTCGACTTTGAAGACCTGATCACGCGCACGGTTGCGCTGCTTGCCCGCGACGGGGCAGGGCAGTGGGTGCAATATAAGCTTGATCGCGGCATTGATCATATTCTGGTCGATGAAGCGCAGGATACCAGCCCCGACCAGTGGCAGGTCATCCGTATGTTGTCGGAAGAGTTTTTCTCCGGCCTCGGTCAGCGTAGTGTGCAGCGCACGCTGTTTGCCGTTGGCGATGAAAAGCAGTCGATCTATTCGTTTCAGGGCGCTGTGCCGGAAGACTTTGCTATTCAAGGTAAAGCGATCAGCGCCAAAGCTCGTGATGCGGACCTTACATTTAAAGAGGTTCGGCTCAATTTCTCTTTCCGCTCTGCACCAGACGTTTTGCAGGCAGTAGATGAAGTCTTCTCACGCCCAGAAGCTCATAGGGGACTTGGAGACCCAACTACGCACACCGCCATTCGTGATAATGAGCCGGGCGAGGTGGAAATCTGGGATATGCTGACGCCGGAAGTGGTTGAGGAGCCGGATGACTGGCGCGTGCCGGTCGACCACTTGCAGGCACCTGCCATAAAACTTGCCGAACAGATTGCAGAAACCATTCGCTACTGGCTTGATCGCGGCGAAACCATTCCGGGCCAGAACCGCAAACTTGCGCCGAAAGATATTATGGTGCTGGTGCGCAAGCGCGATCAGTTCATGCCAGCGCTTTCGCGCGCACTCAAAGAGCGCCATGTGCCGGTGGCTGGTGCCGACCGGCTCAAGCTTACAAGCCACATCGCCATTCAGGATCTTATGGCGCTGGGGCGTTTCGTGTTGCAGCCGTCTGATGATTTGTCATTGGCCTCTCTCCTCAAAAGCCCGCTGTTTGGCTGGGATGATGACAGGCTGTTTGCGCTCGCCCATCCGCGCAAGAGCGGCGAAACGCTGTTTGAGCGCCTTTACCATGCATCCCTTGAAGAACCTGCATTGATCGGTGTGCACAAGACGCTGAGCCGCTGGCGCAATATGGCTGATACGATGCCGATCTTCGAGTTCTATGCGCGGATTCTCAGCGCCGATGGTGCAAGACGTAAGCTTTTGGCGCGGCTTGGACCGGAAGCAGGCGATATTATCGATGAGTTCCAGAACTACGCGCTTTCGGCTGAACGCGCTGGCCTGCCGGGCATGCAGGCATTTCTGGAAACGCTCGATGCGGCATCACCGCAAATCAAACGCGAGCTTGATCAGGGCCGTAACGAAGTGCGTATCATGACGGTTCATGCTGCCAAGGGGCTTGAGGGAGCCGTGGTGTTTCTGGTTGATCCGGGCAATGCCGTTTGGAGCGGGACCCGCGCGCCAAAGCTCATTCCGTTTGATCTTACTAATGATGGACCACAGGTGAAAGGCTATCTCTGGCAACCCAATGCTGGTTATCAAACCGGCTTTCTGGCTTCGCAGATTGAGGGCCTGAAGGTGCGCGCCGAAGAAGAATATCGCCGCCTGCTCTATGTAGGAATGACGCGTGCGGAGGACCGGCTGATTGTCTGTGGCTATCGCGGATCGCGTGAAAGCGGCGAGACATGGCACAGGCTGGTCGAAGATGCGCTGACAACGAAGGCCGAAACCTTTGTGCATCCGGTATCGGGTGTTGCCGCCCGCCGCTATCGCAACACGCCGCGCGGTCTCACTGAGATTGCAGAGCCTGAAGTGGCGCAAACAGCAGTTCTGCCGCCGCTGCCAGACGATTTCAAAAAGCCGATAAAGCCGGAACCGGGCTTGCCACGTCCACTTGCCCCATCGGGTGCATCGGCCCTGATTGAAGCGGATGAAGAGCCACCGCTTGATATAGTGTCGCCTGTTCTTGGGCAGGGCGGCGAGACGTCTGCATTTGCTCTTCGTCGCGGGACGGCCATCCACATGCTGCTGCAATATCTGCCAGAAGTGGCAATAAATGAGCGTGAGAAGCTTGCACAGGATTATCTCGTACGCATTGCTGCCGATTGGCCGGAAGCTGAACGCGCGAAAGCATGGACGAGTGTCGCGACCATTCTGGCTGATCCAAAGTTTGCGCCGGTCTTTGCCAAAGGATCGCGCGGTGAAGTGGCGGTCATGGGTACGATCAATCTCGGTGGAAAAGATCATGCCGTATCGGGCCAGATCGACCGCATCAGCGTTGATGAAAACCGCGTGCTGATTGTGGATTATAAAACCAATCGCCCTCCACCAAAGACCGTTGAAGCCGTGCCTTTCGCCTATCGCGCACAGCTCGCACTTTACCGGGAATTGCTCGTGCCCCTTTATCCAGGAAGGGTTGTTGAAGCCGCTTTGCTCTTCACGGAAGGGCCGAATTTGCTGCCGCTGCCTGAGGCCGCAATGGACGAGGCACTGAAAGCGCTTGGTGACTCTCAAGGAAAGGTTACTAACCAAAGCTTGACGGATGGCAGTCAACACGCCACATGATATGGTCAAATGAGCAGTTTCTCGATGAGTCTTATGCTCTCAAACAGATATGAGGATAGCCCTATGGCAACCGTAAAGGTCGATAACAGCAATTTTCAGTCGGACGTTCTTCAGTCGAGCGAGCCAGTCGTCGTGGATTTCTGGGCTGAATGGTGCGGTCCTTGCAAGATGATCGCTCCTGCTCTGGACGAAATCGCCGCTGAAATGGCTGGTCAGGTTAAGATCGCCAAGATCAATATCGACGAAAATCCAGAACTCGCCGCACAGTTCGGCGTGCGTTCGATCCCAACACTGCTGATGTTCAAGGACGGCGAACTCGCCGCCAACATGGTTGGCGCTGCTCCAAAGAGCCGCCTTGCCGACTGGATCAAGGCTTCTGCTGCTTAATCAGCAAGCTTCTGATTTCTGACAAAACCCGGCCTTTGTGCCGGGTTTTTTGTTGCGCTCATGCTGCCTCAAAAGCGCAAGCATTCAAGAAAGCTTCAATGAACTGAGAAAATACTGTTACAAATGAGGCCTATTCCCCGTGCAGTCTCAAAGCTGGCCGTCGTTCATCCGGCGGTCGCCATCGTTCGGGGTAAAGCATGCTTATTAATCGTCGTCACGCATTGGGTTTGATGGGAGCTGCTGCCGGCACTTTCGTCTTGCCGGGCATCGTTCGCGCCAACCAGCGCCGCTCGATCACGATCGCGGTGCAGAAGATCACCAACAACAACACGCTCGACATCTGGAACGAGCAGTCGAATGTTGGCGAGCGTGTCTTCTTCCCGAATTTGTGGGAAGGTCTCATCCTGCGTGACTGGATGGGCAATCAGGGACCTGTTCCCGGCCTTGCCACCGAGTGGAAGCGTCTTGATGACAAGACCATTGAGTTGAAGCTGCGTCAGGGCGTCAAGTTCCACAATGGCGATGAACTGACGGCTGAAGACGTGGTTTTCTCGTTCTCCGATGAGCGCCTTTTTGCAGGTACTGAGCCATCGGGCGGCAAGACGCTTTACGAAGCAAACTTCAAGCCGCAGACCGAAAAAGAACTGCCAGCTGCAATTCCGGGCATTTCGCGTCGCCTGTGGCCAGCCCTTCGCGGTGTCGAAGCTGTCGACAAATATACCGTGCGTTTCCACAATGCGACACCTGACGTCACACTTGAAGGCCGCCTCTACGCCTTCGGTTCGCAGATTGCCAACAAGCGCGCCTGGAACGAAGCAAAGTCCTATACCGATTGGGCTCGTAAGCCAGTCACAACCGGCCCTTACAAGGTTGCTGACTATAAGCCAGACGTAGAACTGGTGCTTGAAGCGCACGACGAATATTGGGGCGGTCGCCCGCCATTGCAGCAGATCCGCTTCGTCGAAGTGCCGGAAGTTGCAAGCCGCGTAAACGGTTTGATTTCCGGTCAGTATGACTTCGCCTGCGATCTTCCACCAGATCAGATCGGCAATGTTGCGAACAATCCGGGTCTCGAAGTCCAGAGCTCGACCATCTGGAACCATCGCACGACGATTTTCAACACGCAGAATGAAGTGCTGCGCGATCCGCTGGTTCGCCGCGCGATGACTCATTCGATCGACCGTCAGGCAATCGTGGATTCGCTCTGGGCCGGTCAGACTGTTGTGCCTGCTGGTCTGCAGTTTGAAAGCTTCCGCACCTCCGATATGTTCATCGAAGGCTGGGAACCACCACAGTTCGACCCGGAACTCGCCCGCGATCTGCTCAGGCAGGCCAATTATAAGGGCGATGCGATCCCTTACCGTCTGCTCAACAACTACTATACCAACCAGACCCCGACTGCTCAGGTTCTCGTTGAAATGTGGAAGCAGGTTGGTCTGAATGTCGAGATCGAGATGAAGGAAAACTGGGCGCAAATCCATGATCCGGCAGGCACCAAGGGTGTTCGCGACTGGTCGGCATCCAACAACATCAACGATCCGATCACACCGATGGTGGTGCAGTTTGGCCCGAACGGCGAAGTCCAGCAGAAGAAGGACTGGTCGAACGACGAGATCAACAAGCTGTCGGTCATCATGGAAACCTCGACAGATCGCGGAGAGCGCAAGAAGGCGATCAAGCGTATGCTTGAAATCTGTGAGCGCGAAGATCCGGTTTACAGCGTGCTGCATCAGAATGCTGTGTTCACCGGCATGAAGAAGGAACTGAAGTGGAAAGCCGCTCCGGCCTTCGCCATGGATTTCCGTTCAAACAACTGGAACGTCTGATCCTGATGAACGGCTGACGCGTTTACGCGTCAGCCATTTTTCTTTTCATGAAATGCATCTGAAAATCGCCAGTAACCGCGATTGACCGAGCGAAAGGAGAAGACGGTGGCATTCGTCTCCATTCGGGATTTAAAGGTTTCTTTCAGCGGTGTGCAGGTTCTGCACGGTATCAATCTCGACATCGACCGGGGTGAAACTCTGGGTCTGGTTGGTGAATCCGGCTGCGGAAAATCTGTAACCTGGCTTGCAGCCCTTGGTCTTTTGCCGGGCAAGACATCGGTCTCCGGTTCAGTGGTCGTTGATGGTCAACAGCTCATCGATGCACCGCGTCACGTGCAGGAAAGCGTTCGCGGCGGTCGCATCGCAATGATTTTTCAAGACCCAAGTTCCTCGCTCAATCCGGTCAAGAAAGTTGGTCCGCAGATCGTGGAATCCCTTTCCCTTCATCGGGGATTGAAGGGCAACGCTGCCCGTCTTGAAGCGATCAGGCTTATGGAACGGGTTGGCATTCCCGATGCCGCGCGTCGAGTCGATCTCTTTCCGCATGAATTTTCCGGCGGCCAGTGTCAGCGCATCATGATCGCCATTGCTCTCGCTGGAGAGCCGGATGTGTTGATTGCGGATGAGCCGACCACAGCACTTGATGTCACCATTCAGGCGCAAATTCTCGATCTTCTGAACCAGATCAGGCAGGAAACCGGCATGGCGATTGTGTTCATCAGCCATGATTTGGGGGCCGTCAGCCAGATATGCGAGCGGGTATGCGTCATGTATGCCGGTCGTATCGTGGAAACTGCACAAACGTCGGAATTGTTTGAGACGCCGAAGCATCCTTATACTTTGGGTCTGTTTGATGCTATTCCGCGGCTGGATGGCGGTCGCGAAAGGCTGCGCGCCATTCCGGGCACCGTCCCTGATCCCCGACACTTGCCGCAAGGCTGCGCCTTTGCGCCGCGCTGTTCGCAGGCAACTGAGCAATGTGAAAAACATAATCCCGAGCTTCGGCAGTTGAACGCGCAGAAAGTCGCCTGCTTCAACGCGGTTGATGTGATTAAGACCACATTCATCGAGGCAGGAAACGCCCATCGCACCATCGGTGCGGAAGGAGCGGCAGCATGAGTTTCCTTCTTGAAGCCCGTAATCTCGTTCGCACCTATCAGGGCGGCGGCGTCTTCAAAAAGACCGATCCGGTTAAGGCAGTCGATAGCGTGAGCTTGTGCATTCAGCCGGGCGAGACTCTTGGCATTGTGGGTGAATCTGGCTGCGGAAAGTCGACGCTCGGTCGTATGTTGCTGGGCATCGATGATGCCACTGAAGGCCAAGTGTTTTTTGATGGCAAGCCGTTGCCACCGCGCAATACGCTCGAATGGCGTAAGCTTCGCGCGCAGATGCAGCTGGTGTTTCAGGACCCGCTCGCGGCCCTTGATCGCCGCCTGACCATTGCTGCGCAAATCGGTGAGCCTTTACAGATACATGGCATGGCCAAAGGTGCGGAGCTGAAAGATCGTGTTGATGAGCTGATGATATCGGTAGGGTTGAGACGCGATCAGGGCGACCGCTATCCGCATGAATTGTCGGGTGGCCAGCGTCAGCGCGTCATCATCGCACGTGCTTTGGCCACAAGCCCGCGATTGCTGGTGTGCGATGAGCCGGTTTCGGCGCTTGATGTTTCCATTCAAGCGCAGGTCGTCAATCTGCTGCGCGATCTGCAGGACAGGCACGGCGTCGCCATGATTTTCATCAGTCACGACCTCAAGGTCGTGCGCAATATCTGCGACCGTGTGGCGGTCATGTATCTCGGTAAAATTGTCGAGGAAGCAAGTTCCGGTGTGATTTTTGAAACGCCGCAGCATCCATACACCAAAGCACTGGTTTCCTCGGTACCAATTCCGGGAAAGCGGCTTGAGCACCGCATGATCCTCAAGGGCGAGCCGCCAAATCCTGCCAACCGACCGGAGGGATGCGTTTTCCATCCGCGCTGTCCGATTGCTGGCTTCCAGTGTCCGACAGCAATGCCAGAACTTGAAGTTTCCGGTTACGACCGACGGACCGCTTGTCATTTTGTCGAGCCGGTCAAAACCGCGGCGTGAGGCCTGAATGTTATCTTATGTAGCGTCCCGTCTTTTTCGCGCGCTGGTCACGGTGTTTCTGGTCATGACCTTCGCTTTCGTGGTTTTGCGCATGTCGGGCGATCCGGCGCAGATCATGCTCGGTCCAGATGCGCCGCAGGAATCCATTGATGCGTTTCGCAAGGCCTGGGGGCTGGATGACCCGCTGTGGCTTCAATATATCTCTTATCTCAAGGGGATATTGAGCTTCGACTTCGGTGTCTCCATGCGAGACAAGGCATCGGCCATCGATCTGGTGCTGCAACGCATACCCGCCACGCTTCAAATTACGATTCCCGCGTTGATCATCAAGCTGGGCCTTGGCATTCCGGCAGGTGTTTATGCGGCCTTGCATCGGCAGGGCTTTGCGGATCGTGGCGTAATCACGCTGTCCATTCTTGGCTTTACGGTGCCGTCCTTTGTGCTTGGTTTGGTGCTGGTTCTGATCTTCTCGATCCAACTCGGCGTTCTGCCATCCGGCGGCAGCGATACGTGGGTCCATGGCATTTTGCCCACAATGACGATTGCCATCGGCGGCACGGCAATTCTGGCGCGGTTCTCGCGTTCGGCAATGATCGAAGTGCTTGGCAGTCCTTATATCCGCACAGCTTCCGCCAAGGGTGTCAGCTGGCACGATGTCGTGTGGAAACACGCACTGCCCAATGCTTCTGTACCGATTGTGACAATTGTCGGCTTCATGGTCGGATCGCTGATTGCGGGTGCGGTTGTTGTCGAGACCATCTTTTCGTGGCCCGGCGTCGGACGTCTGCTTGTTGTTTCAGTTGCGAACCGAGACCTCGCCGTCGTGCAGTGCCTTCTTCTGATGATTGCCAGCTGCATGGTTGTCTCCAACCTCATTGTCGATGTTCTCTACGGCGTTCTTGATCCACGCCTGAGATCAAAGGCTGCGCATTAAAGCATGTCGCGGAAAAGTGGGAACCGGTTTTCCGATAACGATATGCGTGAATACAGAATATGTCGCGGAAAAGTGGGAACCGGTTTTCCGATAACGACATGCGTAAACATAAGAACTTAAAGCGCATCGCAAGGATGCGTTCCGCTTTAAAGGGCAGATGATGACCAGCGCCGCTATCGATAGCACGACCGCAATCCGGGCACCGGGGCTTATTAAACGTCTACGCAAATCAGTGCCTGCAAGTGTTGCATTCGCGATTTTCTGGCTTGGACTGATGCTTTTTGTGGTGTTCTTCGCCGATTTTTTGCGGCCATATCCAATCACCAAAATGGACCTGATGGCGCGGCTGGTTCCGTTTGGCACGCCCGGACATTGGCTGGGGACGGATGAGCTTGGCCGCGATGTCTATTCGCGTCTCATCCAGTCGATCCGAGTATCGCTGATCATCGCATTTGGCGCGACGATTCTCTCAGCATTTTTTGGAACGCTGCTCGGTTTTCTTGCCGCCCGCTTTCGTGGCTGGGTAGAGCAGGTGGTGCTGATGCTGGCGGATTTTCAGGCGGCACTTCCGTTCATGGTACTGGCTCTGGCAGTTCTTGCCTTCTTCGGCAACTCGCTGACGCTGCTGATCTGTCTGATGGGTTTTTATGGCTGGGAACGTTATGCGCGCATTGCACGCGGGCTTGCGATTTCTGCCGGTGCGCAGGGCTATGCCAGTGCCGTGGTGCAGTTGGGCGCCTCGCCGTTCCGTGTCTATTTTCATCACATTCTGCCCAATGTCGCCTCGACGCTGATCGTGTCGATGACGCTGACTTTCCCGGAAATTATCCTGATGGAATCCGGGCTTTCCTTTCTTGGTTTGGGCGTGCAGCCCCCGGCCACATCTTTGGGCAACATGGTTGGCTTTGCGCGCGAATATCTCACGCAGGCACCGTGGATCATGCTGGCACCGGCGCTGGTGATCGTACTGACCACCCTTTCAATTTCACTCCTCGGGGACTGGCTGCGCGACAAGCTGGACCCAACAGTTCAATAGGAATATCGCAATGATAAAGATCATGGCGCATCGTGGTGCGCGCAATCTGTGGGCTGAAAACTCGCTGACGGGTTTCAGAAATGTACTGAAGCTGGATGTCGATAGTGTCGAGTTCGACCTACACTTGACCAGTGCCGGACAGATTTTGGTTATCCATGACAGCACGCTGGAGCGTACCACAGACGCTCACGGTTCTGTCCGCGATTTGGATGACAATGCCCGCCGCTCCATTCGTCTTAAAGACGAGCAGGGCAATGTGACCGAGGATAGCATTCCGACTTTCGAGGAAGTGCTGGATGTGTTTGCGGCGAGACCCGAACTCAAGCTTTATGTCGAGCTGAAGTCAGGCTCTGACGGCAAGCCTTATGAAGGACTGGTCGAAAAGGCCGTCGAAATCATCAGGCAACGTGGCATTGAAGAGCGGGTCGTTCTGCATTCCTTTGACCGCAGTGTCGTTGAGCGCTGCGCCGAAGTTGCACCGGATATCGAGCGACTGATGTCGCTCAACACTGAATGGGTTGAGCGCAATGGCGGGCTTGAGCATTTCTTTGCGAGCGTCGAACCACTGGTTCAATATGTCGGCGTTCATCATGCGCTGTTCGAAGCTGAGTTTGAGCGCATTACGTCGCTGTTTCCAAACGAACGTCTCGGCGTGTGGACGCTCAACGAGCGCGACCTGATTGACCGTTGGATGCAACGCGATGTCGCTTACATCACGTCGGATAGTCCAGATCTGGTGATTGCTTCCCGCCTCGCTCTCTCAAAACAGCCCGCCTGACAAATCCCAGCACTACAAACCTTACTCTGTCAATTTCAGGAAGAACACCATGTCTGATCTGCCGCTGCTCGGCGCAGCCGTGCCATTGTCGTATCTCGAAAACCATCTTGAGTTTATCCTGTCGGAAAACCGCGATCTGGAAATTCAGGATTTCTTTGATGTCGGCCTGTTGAAGGGTGACTGGAAAACACCGGCAAACCGTATCAAGACGCTGCTGGACGGCTATCAGGGTCGTCTCGGCATCCATGGCCCGTTCTGGGGGCTCAATATGTCGAACCCGGATGAAGACATTCGCACAGTTGTGCGTGAGCGTTATCTCAAGGGTCTGGAAGTCTGCGAATATATCGGTGCAACGCAGATGGTCGTGCACAGCCCTTATAATTTCTGGTTTAACAACAATCGCGACAATGTACCGGAAAGTGCGCAGAACATCGTCGATTACGCCCAAGACACACTCGCTCTGGTCGTCGAACGCGCAGAAGAAATCGGTTGCACACTGGTGATCGAAAACATCGAAGATATCGATCCCGATGCCCGTCGCATTCTGGCCGATAGCTTCCACTCAAACTCTGTTGCGGTATCTGTCGACACGGGCCACGCGCATTTTGCCTATGGCTCCATGGGCGCTCATCCGGTGGATTATTTCATCAGTCGTGCAGGAAACCGTCTTGAGCATGTACATCTTCAGGATGCAGACGGTCATGCAGATCGCCATTGGGCAATCGGTGAAGGCACGATCCGCTGGCACGCAGTCTTTGCTGCTTTGTCGAAGCTTGAGAGCAATCCGCGCCTGATGCTTGAACTGCGCGACAAGAACAAAATCCAGCAGTCAGTGCAGTATTTGATGGCGGCAGGTTTAGCCCGCTAATTGCAAAGTTTCTGCCTTTTTCTGGCTGTCATTAATGGCGATTTGGTTTGCCGCTTATGACAGCCATTTTTTGATTTGGATGAAAATATAATAAATTCAATCTATTATGAGTTTTGTTCATCTCAGGATAACGCCGCAATCAAATATCTGATGCCTGATACATCAGATATTGACATATCAATCCACGTACTCCAAGATCATCTCGTAGTTTCGGATGACAGTCAGGTGCGCCCTTGCGTGATAACGTTTCCCCATTTTCACCGATCAAGGTGAAGAGCCTCAGAGATCATGTTCATGACGATCTTCGCGAGGCGATTATTTCGGGGCGTTTGAAATCCGGTGACAGATTGAATGAGCGGCAATTGGCAGCTGATCTGGGTATCAGCACCAGCCCGCTTAAAGAGGCGTTGCGTCAGCTTGAAGGTGAGGGGCTGGTCCGCACGGAAGCGCGGCGCGGGACATTTGTGTCGTTCAATGCGCGGCAGGCCGAAGAGATGACGCTGGCGCGTGCTGCCCTTGAAAGCATCATTGCACGGCAGGCTGCAAAGCATGGCGGTGAAGACGCTTTTGTGTTTCTGCGTGCGGTTATTGAGGAAATGCGGGCAGCAGTGGAATCCGGTGATGTGGATGCGCTGATCGAACTCAATGAGAAGTTTCATGATGCCATTCATGAGGCGTCGGGATGCGAATATCTGCGGCGGCTGCAAAACGCGCAGCGCATGTATGACCATGCAGCACGGGTGACGGTGTTGTCACGTGAAGATGTGCGCAGGCAATCGTTTGGTGAACATGAAGCGATTATGCAGGCGATTACTGCAAGAAACGGCGATTTGGCCGAGCGATTGATGCGGGAGCACATCGTGAAGGCGGGGGATACACATATCGAACTGGTCTTCTGACCAGTACCTGGGAGGGTATAATGAATTTAGCCGAATACCGCCGGGTGCTGCGAGGCATCTCGGGCGTGCATGCGACTGCCTATAATGCAGATGGTGAAATCAACGCCGCTTTGACGGCGAAAATTGTCGAGCGGATCGCCAAGGCAGGTGTGCATAATATCGTCACCGGCGGCAATACTGGCGAGTTCTACAGCATGACTGTGGACGAGGTGATCCGCTTGCAGGCCATCGCGGTGAAGGCTGCGAATGGTAAGGCCGCAGTGACAGCTGCGGCCGGTCGTTCCGTGCGTGATGCAATCAAGGTTTCAAAAGCCGCTCAGGCCGAAGGGGCCGATGGCGTGATGATCCATCATCCGCTTGATCCTTTTGCTGCGCCTCATGCGCAGGTTGATTACTTCATTGAAATTGCTGAGGCGATTGATCTGCCGATCGTGGCCTATATCCGCTCCGATCTGATCCCGCTTGACGAAATGGTGCGTCTGGCAACGCATCCGAAGGTCGCGGGCGTCAAATTCGCCTCGCAGAACACCATGTTGTTCTTTGAGTGCTGCCGCGCAACCAAGGGGACGGACGCGACCTGGATTTGTGGTCTGGCGGAAAGCTGGGCGCTGCCGTTCTACGCGCTTGGCGGTCGTGGCTTTACGTCCGGTCTTGTCAATGTCGCGCCGGAACGTTCGCTGGCTGTCTGGAACGCGCTTGAAGCTGGCGATTATGCCCGCGCCCGCGAGGTTGTTGAGAGCATCGCTGATTTTGAAACCATGCGAACCAAATATCGCAATGGTGCAAACGTCACAGTGGTCAAGGAAGCACTGCAAATTCAAGGTATTGCTGTCGGTGATGTTCGGCTTCCGGGCTTGCCGAAACTCGAAACGGCTGACCGCAAGATACTCGAAAAGGTCGTTGCAGGTTGGGAGACCGATGCAATTGTCTGAAAACTAGAAAACCAGCGCGTAACGCGGGAGGAAGCGGTGCGCGCTGGACAATTAAAAAATTGGAGGAGAGCATGACCAAAGGAATTTCACGCCGCACATTCATGGCGGGCGCAGGGCTTGCGACCGGTGCAGGGCTTTTATTGCCCAAGGGTGCCGCATGGGCGCAATCGGCCAAACTGCCATCGTCGCCTGTCGCCTTGAACGTGATCGACGCTGCCGGTAATCTGGCACTGACGCAGCCGATTTTCGATAACTTCGCGTCAGAACAAAAGGCACTGGTATCGCGTTTCACTTTTAACAAAGCACCGGCACCGGAATTGCCCGGCAAGATCAAGGCGCAGCAGCGTGCCAACCGGATCGATATTGATCTGGTAATTATTGGCCCAGACGCCCTTTCAGCAGGGCTGGCTGATGATATCTGGACCGATATCATCGCTCTTCCAGATAACGGCCTGCCAAAGTTGCAGGACGTCTATCTTGAACCAGCCTGGCGCATGCAGGAAATGTCGAAGGGTAAGGGCGTCGTTGTGTCTTATTACCCGTCAGGCCCATTGCTGGAATATCATCCCGACAAGGTGAAGACACCGCCAAAAACGGCGGAAGAGCTTCTCGCCTGGACCAAGGAAAATCCGAACAAGTTCATTTATGCCCGCCCGGCAAATTCCGGTCCTGGGCGTACATTCCTGATGGGGCTGCCTTATCTGCTCGGTGACAGCGATCCGAAAGATCCGGTCAAGGGCTGGGACAAGACCTGGGCCTATCTCAAGGAATTACACAAGAATATCGAATATTATCCAGCTGGAACCGGCGCTCTTATGAAAGAGCTCGGCGAAGGCACACGCTATATGACGGCGACCACAACGGGTTGGGACATCAATCCGCGCGCGCTTGGTGTGGTGCCAAAGGAGATGGCAGTCAGCAAGCTTGAGGGCTTCCATTGGGTTTGCGACGCGCATTATTTCGCCATTCCAAAAGGTGTGTCCGAAGAAAAGATCGCGGTTCTGATGGAGTTCATCAAATTCGCGCTCAAGCCGGATCAGCAGGCCTATTCCTACGATGCTGGCTACTTCTATCCGGGACCAGCGGTGAAGGATGTCACCATCGAGATGGCGCCGAAGGAAAGTCAGGATGTGATTGCCGAATTCGGTCGTCCTGAATACGCCGACTGGATTGCGAATAATCCGATTGAGTTGCCGCTTGAGCCTGAAGCGCTCGTCGCAGCCTTCCGTCGCTGGGACGAAGACGTCGCTGCCAGCTGAGGCTTCTCGAAAGCGTCAATGGCGGATCCTATCGGTCCGCCATTAGCCGCCTAAGATTACACCACTCAATTTACGGTGCTTGCGTCAATGTCCTTTCAAGAACTTCGGCTCGACCGAATGAGCCGCTCATTTGGAACTTTTAACGCGCTGCGGGAGATTAACCTCACGATCGGCAAAGGCGAGTTCATCGCTCTTCTCGGTCCGTCAGGCTGCGGAAAGTCCACGGCTCTCAATTGCATCGCAGGTCTTTTGGGCACGACTGGCGGGGGCATCTATATCGATGACAAGCGCGTGGATCAGTTGAAGCCCGAGGATCGCGGCTTTGGCATGGTGTTCCAGAACTACGCCCTCTTTCCCCATATGAATGTCCTGCAAAATGTCGGCTTTGGCCTGAAAATGCGCGGACTTGCCAAAAGCGAGGTCGAGAAACGGTCACGTGCAGCACTTGCACTGGTGCGTTTGCAGGGACAGGAAGAAAAGCTTCCCGGCCAGTTGTCAGGCGGACAGCAGCAACGTGTTGCCATAGCGCGTGCTATCGTTATCGAGCCGCCACTGGTGCTGATGGATGAACCGCTTTCAAATCTCGACGCAAAGTTGCGACTGGAAATGCGCGCTGAAATCCGCCGCATTCATAACCAGTTGGGTTCAACCACCATCTATGTCACCCATGATCAGGATGAGGCTTTGTCGCTGGCAGACCGCATTGTAGTGCTGCGCGATGGTGAAATCCGGCAGGTTGGCACACCGCACGAGCTTTACGAGCAACCGCGTTATCTCGATGTTGCCGCCTTCATGGGCTTCCGTAATGCGCTGCATGGCAAGGTGGTGCGCGTTGAAGATGGTCGGGCCACAATCGCCGTTGCGGGCACGGAACTGACTGGGCGCGCAATGGATCCGCTTACACCTGGCAGCAATGCGGTTCTGATGGCACGTGGCGACGATGTGATTTCCGGCGAAAAAGGTCGCAATACGATTGAGGCGACCATCGAGACGATTGAATATCGCGGGCGCGAATATGTCGGCATAGCCCGCACCGAAACCGGTATGGAAATGGTCTTTCATGGCCCGCAGGAGGTTGGACCCGGGGCAATTATCACGCTTGGCATCGATGCGAGTCACGCACTGGTCTTTGCGGGCGAGGCTTAAGCCATGGCGGAAGAACGTTTTTCCGATACAACGCTCAAACCCGGTTTGCGTCAGCGGCTTGCCAATCGTGGTTTCGACGGTGTCACGCTGCTGATCCTGCCTGCACTGCTTTTTGTGATCGGTGTTTTCATCTATCCATTTCTCTACGGTCTGGTGCTGTCGTTTAATCCGCTTGATGGTGGTGGAGCGCTGGCCAATTACCGCAAGTTCTTCTCCGATCCTTATCTTTACAAGACTATCGGCGCGACACTCTGGCTGGCGATTCCGGTGACACTGATCAGTGTTCTGTTTGCAGTCCCGATTGCCATGCGTGTGCGGCTGATGCGCAAGCAGCGCCTTCTGACGACGATCCTCGTGCTGCCCGTGACATTGGGTACAGTGTTGATTGCCGAAGGGCTTTTGAATTATCTGGGACCACAGGGTTGGTTCAGCCGCAGTCTTATCGCTATCGGCTTTATCGAGAATCCGCTCAAACTCACCAACAACTATTGGGGCGTGTTCGCCTCTCTGGTGATCACGGTTTTCCCTTTTACGTTCCTGCTGACACTGTCCTACATAACCGGGATTGATCCCGCACTTGAGCGGGCGGCAGCAACGCACGGAGCAAACAGCTGGCAACGCTTCCGCCATGTCATGCTGCCGCTTCTGGTGCCGGGGCTGGTGGTGGCTGCGTGTCTCACCTTCGTGCAGGCCTTCGCCGTGTTTCCTTCCGCTGTGCTGTTGGGTGCGCCTTCGGGACCGACACGCGTAATTTCCATTGCCGCAGCACAAGCTGCCTTTGAACAATATGACGACTCCATGGCCTCCTCCATCGCCATGATCATGGCGGCGGTGCAGTTGCTTGTCGTCGGTGCATTGCTCGGGGTTCGTTCACTCTTTTATCGCGGTTCGACCGCTGGCGGGAAAGGATAGACCATGATCCGCGATACATCTGTCCTTTCAAAGCTCTGGATCACCGTTGTCTGGCTTGTGACGGGCTTCTTCGTCCTCAATGTGCTGGCGGTTATCACTGCTGTCGTGGTTTCAAGCTTCGGTACGCGCTGGCTTGGCACCTGGTTTCCGGACGGTTTCACGACGCGCTGGTATGCAGCCGCCTGGGCAGAGTTCCAGCTCGATCAGGTGTTGCTGGTGACATTTCAGGTCGTCTTTGCAGTGGTTATTCTGTCCGGATTTCTGGGCGTGACGGCTGCTTATGCAATGGCGCGGCGTGATTTTCCCGGCAAGAAGTTCGTGCTGCTGATCTTTCTGCTGCCGCTGCTTGTGCCGCCAATCACCTTCGGTATCCCGCTTGCAACTGTGCTTTACAAGTTTGGTGTCGGTGGCACTTTCTGGGGCGTGGTTCTCGCCAATCTGGTGCCGACCGTCCCTTTCGTCATTCTGGTGATGGTGCCGTTCATCGAACAGATTGATCCCAAGGTGGAAGCGGCGGCACGGGTCTTTGGCGCAGGCACATTCAAACTGTTCCTGCATGTGCTTTTGCCGATGCTGACACCGGGCATTCTGGCGGCCATGCTGCTGGTTTTGGTGCGCACAGTTGCCATGTTTGAGCTGACCTTCCTGACGGCTGGGCCAACATCACAGACATTGGTCGTGGCGCTTTATTATTCGGTCTTTGCTGCAGGGGTGCGTTCGGTTCAATCCATCGACGCAATGGCAGTAATCTACATGGTTACATCACTGGTCTGGCTGTTGCTGGCGCTGCGCTTCGTTAATCCGACGCAGATCGTAGCACGCAACCGTCAACCTTCTGCCCATTGATGCGGCCAACATTTCTCGGAGTGCATGATGAAAATTACGGCCATCGAAACGGTGCAGCTTCCGCACCTCAATAACATTCTTTGGGTGCGTGTCCACACAGATGAAGGGATCGTTGGGCTGGGCGAGACTTTCCGCGGGGCCAATGCGGTCGCAGCCTATATTCATAGTGATATAGCGCCGCAACTGGTGGGGAAAAACCCGCTGGAAATCGATCGCATTTCCAAGCTTCTGCTCGAACCCTATGTGGGTTTCCGTTCATCGGGCGTTGAAATTCGTGCGGCCTCCGCAATTGATATCGCGCTGTGGGATATCTTTGGCAAACTGACCAATCAGCCGATCCATCAGTTGCTGGGTGGCCTTTCGCGTCCGTCGATCCGTACCTATAATACCTGCGCCGGTTATACCTATAACAAGAGCGGCGCGCGTCGTTATATCGGTGATCAGGATGATGCGAAGGAAGGTCCGTATGAGGATCAGCTGGCATTTCATCGTGATGCCGGGGCCTTGGCTGAAAGTCTTCTGTCGGAAGGCATTACGGCGATGAAAATCTGGCCCTTCGATCCCTATGCTGTGGCCAATGGCGGTAACTTCATTCACGCTACCGATCTCGACAAGGCGCTGGTTCCGTTCCGTCAGATCCGCGATGCGGTTGGCGATAAAATGGAAATCATGGTCGAGTTTCATTCCATGTGGGATTTGACCTCGGCGCTTGCTATCGCCCGCGAACTAAAAGCCTTTCGACCATTCTGGTCGGAAGATCCGATCAAGATGATGAACCCGCAATCGCTTGCCGTCTATGCGCAACAGTCTGGCATTCCTGTCTGTGCGAGCGAAACCATGGCAACGCGCGCGCAGTTTCTTGAAGTGCTGCGCACCGACGCTACCGATTATGTCATGCTCGATATTTCATGGTGTGGCGGGCTTTCGGAAGCGAAGAAAATCGCCACTATGGCCGAAGCCTTTCAGCGGCCTATAGCGCCACATGACTGCACCGGCCCCGTGGTTTTTGCGGCCTCAATTCATCTGTCCTTGAATGCACCCAACGCGATTTTTCAGGAATCGGTGCGGGCCTATTACACCTCGTGGTATCGCGATCTGGTGACAGTGATGCCGCGGATTGAAAAGGGCGTAATCTATCCGTTCGAAGGCGCCGGGCTGGGGCTTGAATTGTCGGACTTCGTTCTCGACCATCCCGATGTCATCCGTCACAGCACGAAAGCCGTATGATGGGACCGTTTCGCTGTATAGCCGATTTACGCGGACAACTGATGGAGAGCCCAGTCTGGGATGAACGCCGGGGAACGCTGTTCGCGTGTGATATCAACGGACGCAAAGTCTACGAGATTGATCTGGATAAGGGACCGTTGCGCGAATGGACTTTTGAAGCAGAGGTTCCGTGCCTTGGGCTTGCTGAAAGCGGCAAACTGGTCATTTCTCTTGCGCGTCACATCATCTTGTTTGACCCTGAAACCGAAGCGCGCCAGACGATCTGGGACGGTTATGATGAGCCTGAAACATCGCGTCTTAATGACGGCAAAGTTGGGCCGGATGGCGCGTTCTGGGTTGGCAGCATGGATGCACGTCCGCAACGCGAACCGATCTCAAAACTCTATCGCGTGAAAGCTGATGGCAAAGCCGAACTCAAGGCAGAAGGCTTTGAGATTTCCAATGGATTGGCCTGGACTGCGGACGGATCGACCATGTTTCACACGGATTCTCGTGGGCCTTGGATCGACCGATATGATTTTGATGTCACGACCGGCTCGATCAACAATCGCAAGCGCATTCGCGATCTTGATGAGGAAACAGGTCGGCCCGACGGCGGGGCCTGTGACGCAGAAGGAACCTATTGGAGCGCCGGGGTCTCGGCGGGCGTATTAAACCGCTTTGATCGTGACGGCACATTGCTTGATTGTGTTCCAGCTCCCGTTCCTGCGCCGACAATGCCATGCTTTTGCGGCCCTGATCTCACGCTTATTGCAATTACTTCGCATAGATTGGGCGCTCCCGATGCGCCGCAATCGGGTGGAGTGCATCTGGCAAAGGCACATGTAGCAGGCGCAAAAGTCGCCAGAATGAAGGGAGTTTGATCCGATGAAAAAACTTCTCCTGACCGGCGCATCCGGCAATCTGGGCCGTGTGCTGACACCACGGCTGGCGCAAGCGGGTTATCGCTTGCGGCTTTCCGACATCGCGCCGTTTCCCGATGAATTGCCTGAAGGGGCAGAGTTTATTCAGGCT
Source organism: Ochrobactrum sp. AN78 (assembly GCF_029909885.1). Classification (NCBI taxonomy): domain Bacteria; kingdom Pseudomonadati; phylum Pseudomonadota; class Alphaproteobacteria; order Hyphomicrobiales; family Brucellaceae; genus Ochrobactrum; species Ochrobactrum sp. AN78. The sequence goes on along the minus strand of NZ_JASAMU010000002.1, from coordinate 438,872 downwards.
GATCTTACTGACGCGACAGCAATCGCTGATCTGGTGCGTGGAACCGACGCGATCCTGCACTTTGGCGGCATCAGTGTTGAGCAGCCCTATGATCTGGTTGCGACAGCCAATCTGATCGGTGTGACGCATATTTTCGAGGCGGCGAGAGCGGAAAAACAGCGGATTATTTTCGCAAGTTCCAATCACACGATTGGTTTTTATACTCGTGACGAGACGTTGAGCACGGAAGAGCCATATAAGCCGGATGGCTATTACGGGCTTTCCAAAGCCTATGGCGAATTGCTTGGGCGCATGATGTTCGACAAGCACGGGATTGAAAGCGTGCATCTGCGTATCGGCTCTTGTGTGCCAGAGCCGACAGAGGCACGACATCTCTCGACGTGGCTCTCCCATGACGATCTGGTGCGGCTTTTGATTGCAGCGGTTGAAGCACCCAAAACCGATGTTGCGGTCGTCTGGGGTGTTTCTGCCAATGCTGCGCGCTGGTGGGAAAAGGACGATGCGGCGCTGATCGGTTATGTGCCGCAGGACGATGCCGCCCGCTTTGGCGATCTGGCTGAAACCGGTGATCCCATATCGAGTAGGTTTCAAGGCGGCACATTTACCGCCCATGATTACTCGCGTGAGGATTGAGCGAGTGGTGCTTGAACTCGACGCCCATAATTATCGCTTGCGGATCGACCCGCACCATGGCGCAACGTTGTTGTCTGCGCAGTGGCGTCATCCTGACGGTGAATGGGTCGATCTGGTCGAGCCATTGACCACACCGCAAACTGGTTTGAAGGCCGGATGCTTCGTGATGGCACCTTTTGCCAACCGCATTGATGGCGGACGTTTCACCTTTGACGGTGCGATTGTTCAATTACCTATCAACGCGCCGGATGAAGGGATGGCCATTCACGGTTTTTCACGGATGCACAGTGCACAGGTCCTGTCGTCAACCAAAGACCGTGCGGTTCTGGTGGATGAAGTTGCAGGTGAGAATCACCCCTACACTTATCGGCTGGAGCAGGAACTATGCATTTTGCCTGAAGGCTTTCGCATATCTCTTAGCATCCGCAACAATGGTCCGTCGCGGTTGCCGTTTGGTATTGGCCTGCATCCTTGGTTCACCAAGACGGCGAAAGCCACGCTTGAGTTTTCCTCAATGGGCGCGCCGAGACTTGATGCACGTGGCTTGCCGGAAGGTCGTGCTGTGCCTGTAGACAGTTTCACGCCGGGCGGGCCCCCGCCGTTATCTCGATTGCTCTTGGTGAATTGCTGCTTCACGGGCTGGGAAAGCCGGACCGCATTCATTCGCTGGCCTGAGACAGGCACGGGTTTGAAGCTAAAAGGAGAGGGTGCTTTGCGCCATCTCCATGTGTTCAATCCGCAAGATCGCGCTGTCTTTTGCGCAGAGCCGGTCAGCCATCTGCCGGATGCCATCAATCGGCCATCGCTCGGCGTGGATGCCGCGATGACAATCTTAAGTCCCGGAGAAACGCTCTCCGGTGGGGCTTTTTTCTCAGCATGCGCTCTTGCACCAGCGGGTGCAGGGCAGTTTTCGGGAAGGCATTGAAATGACAAGAAAAGCCTATGAAGATCTGCGTTCGGCGCGCTGGATGCTGCCAGATGACCAGCGCTCATCAGGGCATCGCTCCAGAACCATGCAGATGGGCTATGATCCGGTGGATTGGGAAGGCAAGCCAATCATCGCGATCATCAATACCTGGTCGGATGCACAACCTTGTCACGCGCATTTCAAGGACCGAGTCGAGTGGGTGAAGCGCGGCATTCTGCAAGCGGGAGGTTTTCCTCTTGAGCTTCCGGCACTCTCATTGTCGGAAAGCTATGTCAAACCAACGACCATGCTTTACCGCAACATGCTTGCGATGGAGACGGAAGAGCTTTTACGCTCGCATCCTATAGATGGTGCGGTGCTGATGGGCGGTTGCGACAAAACCACACCGGCGCTCATCATGGGTGCGACCAGTGCGGGCTATCCGTTTATCTATCTGCCAGCTGGTCCAATGCTGCGTGGCAATTACGCTGGCAAGACGCTCGGATCAGGCACAGACATGTTCAAGTTTTGGGACGAGCGCCGTGCAGGCACTATCGGCAAGGAAGAATGGCAGGGTATAGAGGGCGGCATTGCGCGTAGTTATGGCCATTGCATGACCATGGGTACAGCGTCCACCATGACGGTAATCGCCGAGGCGATGGGGCTGACATTACCCGGAGCATCCTCCATTCCTGCTCCTGATGCCAATCACCAGCGTATGTCAACCCAATGTGGTCGCCGCATCGTCGAGATGGTCTGGGAAGACCTGACACCCGATCAGATCATCACGCCCGCAGCTGTCAAGAATTCCGTCATTGTCGCGATGGCAACCGGCTGTTCGACCAATGCGATCATTCACCTGATTGCCATGGCGCGCCGCGCTGGTGTGTCGCTGGAGCTTGATGATCTGGATCGGATCGGGCGTACAACGCCGGTTATTGCCAATATCCGGCCATCGGGATCGACCTATCTGATGGAGGATTTCTATTATGCAGGTGGTATCCTTGCACTGATGAAACAACTCGGTGACAAGCTTGATCCCTCCGCCATCAATGTCACCGGAAAACCGCTGACGGAAGGGCTGGAAAAAGCGCAGGTGTTCAACGAAGACGTTATTCGCCCTCTGTCCAACCCCGTGTATCATGAAGGCTCGCTTGCCGTATTGAAGGGTAATCTCTGCCCGGACGGCGCTGTGATCAAGCCTGCTGCCTGCGATCCGAAATTTCATCGCCATACGGGTCCTGCGCTTGTCGCAGATAGCTATCCGGAACTTAAAAAAATTATCGACGATCCCGATTATGCTTTGACGCCGGAAACTGTACTTGTGTTGCGTAATGCAGGCCCGCAAGGCGGCCCTGGGATGCCTGAATGGGGCATGATCCCGATGCCGAAAGCGCTGCTGAAACTCGGCCTGCGGGATATGGTGCGGATTTCAGATGCGCGTATGTCGGGCACGAGTTTTGGTGCCTGTGTTCTTCATGTGGCACCGGAATCCTTCGTCGGCGGGCCGCTGGCTTTGCTCAAAACCGGCGATATGGTCGAACTCGATATTCCGGCCCGCAGCCTCAATATGCTGGTTTCCGAAGATGAATTGGCGGTTCGTCGCGCAGCATGGCAGACGCCTGAGCCAAAATATGAGCGCGGCTATGGCTTCGTCTTTTCCAAGCATGTCGAGCAAGCCGACAAAGGCTGCGACTTTGATTTCCTGAAAACCGATTTTGGTCGTCCGGTTGACGAGCCGGTCATTTATTAAGAGGCACGAAGATGTCAGACTATATCCTCCCCGAAGAAACCCGTGCGAAACTGAAAAAGGTTTCTACAGCCTCTGTTGCCACAGCACTTTACAAGCGCGGCTTGCGTAATCAGTTCATTCAGGGTTCGTTTCAGGTGGCGCGCAAGCCGGAAAACATGGTGGGTCAGGCTTTCACGTTGCGCTATATCCCTGCGCGCGAAGACCGCAATCCCATCACAGTTTTCCGCAATCCCGATCACAAACAGCGCGTCGCAATTGAAACCTGTCCAGCGGGCTGGGTGCTGGTTATGGATGCGCGCAAGGAGGCTCGCGCGGCGACGGCCGGTTCCATTCTGGTAACACGGCTGGCCTTGCGCGGTGCGGCGGGTATTGTTTCAGACGGCGGCTTCCGTGATGTTACGGGCATTGGTGAACTGGAAATGCCTGCTTATTGCGCCAAGGCATCGGCACCGACAAACCTCACCTTGCATGAAGCAGTTGATATCAACGTACCGATTTCCTGCGGAGATGCAGCAGTGTTTCCCGGCGACGTGCTTGTGGGTGATCCCGATGGTGTGATGGTGATCCCGGCACATCTTTGCGAAGAAATTGCTGATGAATGCGTTGGAATGGAAGTCTTTGAGGACTTTGTTCTCGAAGAAGTCAAAAATGGCGCTGGAATTATCGGGCTCTACCCTTGCACGAAGGATGAGTGGGCAACCAAATTTGAGGGCTGGAAACGCGAGAATAAACGCTAATTCCGGAGTGCATAAAAAAACACCGCCTTATTGAGGCGGTGTTCCATTGTCGCGCAAGACTTCACCGGCGAGATACAGCGAGCCGCCGATAAGAATACGCGGCGGCGCTTCATCGTGTGGCCAGCTATCGCGCAGGATTTTTAGCGCATTGGCAACCGAATGGACAGGTTCCGCCGAAAGCCCTGCCTTCTGTGCGCTGATCGCCAGTTCATTGTTGGGGATTCCAGCATCACTTGAAGGGATCGGCACTGTAAAGACGTGGCGTGCCATACCCGCGAAGGCTTCAAAATAACCGACAGGGTCCTTCGTGTTGATCATGCCGGTAATCAGGAACAGAGGACGCGTGGAGCGTTCCTCAAGATCGCCAAGGGCTTCCGCGATCACCGCGCCTGCACCCGGATTATGACCACCATCGAGCCAGATTTCCGATGCAGCCGGTGCGAGATCGGTCAATTCACCATGGGTGAGGCGTTGCATGCGTGCGGGCCAATCCACCACCATCAGCGCCTTCTCGGCGGCTTTGTCGGTAATGGTGAAACCGGCCATCTGCACGGCTTCAATTGCTGCAGCCGCATTGGCAATCTGGTGGCGACCCGGCAGGCGTGGCAATGGAAGGTCGATCAATCCATCCTCGTTCTGGAAGACCATGCGACCATGTTCTTCGAATGCGAGGAAATCCTGCCCGTAGATCGACAAAGGACAATCCAGACGATCAGCCGTTGAAATCAGAACTTCGCGTGCTGCATCGAAAGGCTGGAACCCGATGACCACGGGGCAGTCTTTCTTGATAATGCCTGCCTTTTCGGCAGCAATCAGCTCAACCCGGTCGCCGAGAAATGCCTGATGGTCGATGGAAATCGGCATGATTAGCGATACGGCGGGCTCTGGTATGACATTTGTCGCATCAAAACGACCGCCAAGGCCTACTTCCATGATCACAACATCGGCCGGATGCTCCGCAAACAGGACAAAAGCAACGGCGGTGAGGATCTCGAAAACGGTGATGTATTGACCGCCATTTGCTGCTTCTACACGCTCGATGGCTTCAGCCAGAACGTCGTCGGAAACGAATTTGCCGCCGGACTTTGAGGCCAGACGGTAGCGCTCATGCCAGTTGACCAGATGCGGAGAGGTGTGGACATGCACGCCAAAGCCGCTCGCTTCCAGAAGCGCGCGGCAGAAGGCGGTTGCCGATCCCTTACCATTGGTACCGGCAATATGGATCACCGGCGGTAGGTTCAGATGCGGATTGCCGAGCTTTTCCAGAAGACCGCGAATGCGGTCCAGTGAAAGATCGAAGCCTTTTGGATGCAATTGCATCAGCCGTTCAATAACGGCATCCGCTTTTCCTGTCACGATTAAGCCGCCTTGCTGTCAGCTTCCGGCTTCTTTGGTGTCGGAGCCGTTACAGGTGTGTCGGTATTGGCTGGCTGCCTGGTCATGATTTTCAACAGACTTGCAATGGTCGATTTCAGCTCAAGACGCGAAATGACCATATCGACCATGCCATGTTCCATCAGATATTCAGCGCTCTGGAAGCCCTCGGGGAGCTTTTCGCGAATGGTCTGCTCGATCACGCGTGGACCGGCAAAGCCAATCAATGCGCCGGGTTCTGCAATGTGGATATCGCCCAGCATAGCGTATGAAGCGGTGACACCACCGGTGGTCGGGTTGGTGAGAACAACGATATAAGGCAGACCTGCTTCCTTGAGCATTTCCACAGCAACGGTCGTGCGTGGAAGCTGCATGAGCGACAGAATGCCTTCCTGCATGCGCGCACCACCCGATGCTGCGAACAGAACCAGCGGACGCTTTAGTTCAATGGCTTTCTGGAAGCCCTGAATGATCGCTTCACCGGCACCCATGCCGAGCGAGCCACCCATGAAGCCGAAATCCTGAACGGTTGCTACAATCGGCAAGCCTTCAATCGTTCCAAGACCATTGATGATCGCGTCTTCCATGCCGGTACGCGAACGATAGTCCTTGAGACGATCGATATATTTCTTCTCGTCGCGGAATTTCAGCGGGTCGACAGGAACTTTTGGGCTTTCCAGAGTAGTGTATTCGCCATTGTCGAAGAAGAAACGCAGACGGTCCTTGCCCTTGATGCGCATATGATGGCCTGAGCCGGGGATCACAAACTGATTGCTCTCAAGGTCCTTGTGAAACACCATTTCGCCGGTCGATGGATCCTTGATCCAAAGATTTTCCGGCATCTCGCGACGTCCGAGCATCGAATTGATCTTTGGACGAACGTAGTTGGTGATCCAATTCATGACGTTTGGTTCCGTTTCTTGTTCTTCAAAACTAACTAGCGCTTAAATGGACGATTTATTGGGCAGCTTCAAGGCGTGTTGCACGAACACTTGCTGCCAATGCACTGACAAGTTTGGTAACAGCAGCGACAGGATCGCCGCTAACCTTGCCATTTTCGTCGAGTTCTGCCGCAACCGCATTGACGATTGCAGTGCCGACAACAACGCCGTCAGCAGCTTCAGCAATGGCTGCAGCCTGTTCAGGCGTCTTCACACCAAAGCCGACGCAGATCGGCAGTTGGGTGCTCTTCTTGATGTGGCGCACGGCGTCGGCTACGCGTGTTGTATCGGCAATCGCCGAACCGGTGATGCCGTTCATCGAGACGTAATAGACGAAGCCCGACGAATTATGCAGCACCTTTGGCAGGCGCTTGTCGTCAGTGGTTGGCGTCGTCAGTCGGATGAAATTGAGGCCTGCTTGCGTTGCCGGAATGCAGAGTTCCTTGTCCATTTCAGACGGCAGATCGACAATGATGAAGCCATCAATGCCGGATGTTTTTGCATCAGCAAGGAAGCGTTCAACGCCATAAATATAGATCGGATTGTAATAGCCCATCAGGACGATTGGCGTCGTGTTGTCATCCTTGCGGAAGTCAGCGGCCAGTTGCAGCGTTTTCTTCAATGTCTGCCCGGCATCGAGCGAGCGCAGGCCAGCCGCCTGAATGGCCGGACCATCTGCCATCGGATCGGAGAAGGGCATGCCAAGTTCGATCACATCGGAGCCAGCCTTGGGCAGCGCCTTCATCACATTGAGCGATGTTGCGTAATCCGGATCGCCGCCCATGAAATAGGTAACCAGCGCCGGACGTCCTTCGGACTTGAGCGATGCAAATTTGGTGTCGATGCGTGTGGTCATACCGTGCCCCGTGGCAAAATGCGCGTAAGATAATCGGCGGTGGACTGCCCGGACATAACCGTTTCCATCCATGCACGCCGTTCAAAGTCGATGATACCCAGTTCCCAGACACAGGCCATCAGTAATGGCTGTGCAGGCTCGAATTCAACTTCTTCGTTGAGTTCGGATTGCCAGAGAATCTGGGTTGCGATGCCGCCTTCCAGCCACCAGTGCAGGAGCAGCCAAAGGCTTTCCTCGCCCTGATGCAGAATAGCAAAGCCCGCGCCAAGATGTGGCGTGTGCTCAAGCTTGTCTGCAACGGCTGCAATCTGCCGTCGTGCGATGCCGACTGCTGCTTCTGCAAGCGGATTGGAAGGGTCGGCTTCAATAATGTTAAGCTTGATCGTCGCCGGGCCGCACTCTGTCAGTCCGTCGAACCATGCGGCACGCGGTCTGTAGGAGTTGGTGTCGGCGACGATTAAGCTCATGGAGTCCTCACATGTCCATGCCGAGCAACTGCCCGACCGTATGGACATCCTTGTCGCCACGGCCTGACAGGTTGACGATCATAACCTGATCCTTCCCCATGGATGGTGCCATTTTCACAGCTTGTGCGATGGCGTGTGCGGATTCCAGTGCTGGAATAATGCCTTCAACGCGAGTGCAGAGCTGGAAAGCTTCGAGCGCTTCATCATCGAGGATTGGCACATATTCAACACGGCCGCTGTCTTTGAGCCATGAATGCTCAGGGCCGACGCCCGGATAATCGAGACCTGCGGAAACCGAATGGCCTTCAAGAATCTGACCATCTTCGTTCTGCAGCAGATAGGTACGGTTGCCATGCAGAACGCCGGGGCTGCCGGCACTCATCGATGCGCAATGCTCGACGCCGTCAAGACCACGACCACCCGCTTCAACGCCGACAATCCTGACCGATGAATCGTCAAGGAACGGATGGAACAGGCCGATTGCGTTCGAGCCGCCGCCGACAGCTGCCACGATCACATCCGGCAGACGGCCTTCCTGTTCAAGAATCTGCTTGCGCGCTTCAATGCCGATAACCGACTGGAAGTCGCGAACGAGTTCTGGATAAGGAGCAGGACCGGCTGCGGTGCCGATCAGGTAATATGTGTCGTCAACATTGGTGACCCAATCACGAAGCGCTTCGTTCATGGCGTCTTTCAGCGTGCCATTTCCAGCCGTCACCGGCTTTACTTCAGCACCCAGCAACTTCATGCGGAAAACGTTTGGCTTCTGACGTTCAACGTCAGTCGCGCCCATATAGACAACGCAAGGCAGGCCGAAGCGCGCAGCAACCGTTGCAGATGCAACACCGTGCTGGCCAGCGCCAGTTTCCGCGATGATGCGGGTCTTGCCCATGCGCTTGGCAAGAAGGATCTGGCCGAGGCAATTGTTGATCTTGTGGCTGCCGGTATGGTTCAGGTCCTCGCGCTTGAAGTAAATCTTTGCGCCACCCAGATGCTTGGTCAGGCCTTCCGCAAAATAAAGCTTGGAAGGGCGACCGGCATAATAAGTCGACAGATTGGAAAGCTCGGCCTGAAATTCAGGATCGGTCTTTGCCGTTTCATAGGCTTCCTGCAATTCAAGGATCAGCGGCATCAGCGTTTCGGCGACGAAGCGTCCGCCAAAAATGCCGAACATGCCTTCTTCATCCGGGCCTGTCTTATAGGAATTGGGTTCAACCGGCTTATTCAACGCTTGCCACTCCGTCATGTTCAGGCGCGCTTCGCAGATGGTCTTTCATCCGCAGTCGCAACGGCCTGGAAAAATTCTTCAATCAGACGCACATCCTTTTCGCCGGGTGTGCGCTCTACTCCGGACGATACATCGATACCCGGCGCGCGTGTCTTTTGCAGCGCCTCGGCAATGTTGCCCGCGTTCAGTCCACCGGAAAGCATGTAATCGACACTTTCGTCAAGCGCGTCGAGCAATGCCCAGTCAAAGGATACACCATTGCCGCCCGGAAGGTCTGCGCCTTTCGGTGGCTTGGCATCAAAAAGAAAGCGATCGGCAATGCCCTTGTAAGGTGCGATCGCATCAAGATCGTGAGCTTCCCGCACCGCAAATGCCTTGATGACCGGCAGGCTGTAACGCTTTTTCACGTCCGCAACACGTTGCGGCGTTTCATGGCCGTGCAGTTGCAACATGTCAGGCTCAAGCTCACGCACGATTTCATCAAGCGTGGCATCGTCAGCGTCGACCGTCACCGCGACAACTTTGGCGCGGTTTCGGGCTGCTTCGCGCAATCGGCCCGCAGCGGCAGGCGTGAGATGGCGCGGGCTTTTTGGAAAGAAGATAAAGCCAATATGGGTCGCCCCGCCAATGAGCGCAGCCTCGACTGCTTCAGGCGTTTTAAGACCGCATATTTTTATATCAAAAACCATGGCGTTTCCGTCGCACATATTGCTGCACGACTCAAGTTAATCCGGGAACTGCGCAAAAACAAAGAAATAGAACGGCGCCCCTTATTCAACCCAAACTGGAACCGTCCTCATAGCCCTTCGCGATCAGATAATCATACGCTTCCATGACCTCAAGGGGAACTGCTTGTGCAATCTGGAAGCCCTGCGCCGGATATTCGAGAATACGCCGGATATCGCCGGTCATTTCACGCATGAGCATTTCGAAACTATGGCCCGGTGTCGGCTGATCTTCGAAGGATGTCGGCGGGGCTGTAACGAAAGCCTTGGCTTCGGGCCATTGCCGATCAACAGTCGCGCGAACCCGACGCTGGGTTTGTGGCTTGGTCACGAAAATCGGGCTGATAGCACCCGGCACCATTTTCTCACGCGAGAACAAGATGTTTTCGCCAATATTGGTGGCCTTTGGCTCAATGATGATTGCTTCTCTCGGGACACCTTCGGCAATCGCAATTTCTGCAAATGCTTCCGCTTCGGAGTTTTTATATAGGCCTTCGGTCCAGTTGCCGCTGTGGCCTGTAAACATGAGCCAGGTGGCAAGGCCTTGCATATAAAGCTCTGAGGCGTGTTTTGCGACGCGTGTATCGTAGCTACCCAATCCGATAATGACATCGGCGGTCTGAAGTTCATCATAGATGCAATGGTAATCCCATAGCATACGCGCTGCGGCCAGTATTTCGGCCGATACTGCAATTTGAATGTCTGATGTCATGTAAAGTCGATAGCCTGTAATGCGCTGCCATTGCGCTTTAGCCATGCTTTGCAGCGCTCGGTGTCGGGGCAAAGATCAAGGCAGAGTTTCCAGAATTTCGGCCCATGGTTCATCTCGATCAGATGCGCCACTTCATGAGCGACGAGATAGTTGATGACGGGCGGCGGGGCCATGCCGATGCGCCATGAAAACGAAAGCACGCCTTCCGAGGTACATGACCCCCAGCGGCTTTTGGTATCCTTGAACCGGATCGCTTTGGCTTTACGGCCCACGGTTGTTGTGTGACGAGCAACCAGTTGTTCGATGTCGCGCTTGACTTCACGCTTGAGGTAATCGGCGACGCGCCGCGCAAGATGCGTAGGGTCGCCATGAACGAGCAGAATATTGCCTTCCAGCAAATCCACCGTGCCGCGTCCCGGCTGATGAGTGATGAGATGCGGAACGCCACGAATGGGGATTTTGACGCCTGCGCGGATGCCTGCCTGATCTGGCAGTTTCGCAATGCGACTTTCGATCCAGCCCTCATGGCGGATCAGAAAGCTCTGAATCTCACGATCCGGCAGACCGGGTGGAATGGTGACACGCAGACCTTTGCCGCCAGTCTCAATGCGCAGGGTCAAACGTTTGGCGCGCGGGTTTTCCAGCACGCGCAAAGGCAATTCACGTCCCGCGACCGCATGAATGCGTTCGTTTCTAACTATCGCCGACTTTTTAGCCTTCGATGAACGAAATAAGGAAAAGCCCATCACTTAAGAATAAGTGATTCGCAGAAAAAGCCAGAAAATTTTCTATTTTTTAGCAAAACGACGCGGACGAAGCCCGCGTCGTAGTCGTGTATAGACAACGATTTTAGAAAGGTCGGATGCGTAGTTTCAACACTTTAGGGTGCCCGCTATGCGTCCCAAGGGGCGCAGAGCGCTCCAAAGGTCAAATGTCTGTGACTTCGTTGCTGTCGTTCTTTTTGCGTGTCGCTGGCGTCCGTTTTCCGGAGGCTTTGCGTTCAGCCATGAAACGGTCGAACTCTTCCTTGTCGCGAGCACGGCGCAGTTCTGCCGCATAGGCTTCAAAATCAGCGCGCGCTTCTTCCAGCTTGCGGCGTTCTTCTGCCAGGCGGTCGAGTTCTTCGCGACGCCAGTCGTCAAAAGCTGCATTGCCGGTTGTGCCGCCAAAGCCGAAGCTTTCGCTCTTGCCGCAGTTGCGGAACGAGCCAAACATCGAGTCGGTCTTTTCATTCACACTGCGTTTGAAATCACCGAGACGGTCGCCCCAGATGATATAAGCGAGCATGGCGAGACCAAGCGGCCAGAAGAAAATGAAACCCAGCACCATCAGCGCGATTGTCGCTGGCGTCCATGCGGGGCGGATCAATGCGGAATTGGTCATGGTTATCTCCGTCAACTCTGAGCCGGTTGTTAATCTCTCGGCTTGATTTTGAGGTGGTGAACCAATTGCGTTATTTCAAGAATATCCTTGGTCTAATCCCGCATAACGGGAGCTAACCAATGTGATTATCTCGAAATTTTTTTGCGTAAATGTTCGAGGACAGCCACGCCAAGTCCCGCCAAAAGCGCCCAGAAGGCTGAACCGACGCCGAAAAAAGCGATGCCTGAGGCTGTCACAGCAAAAGTTATAACCGCTGCAAGCCGTTCTTCTTCATGTTTGAGGGCGAGCGACATGGCGTTGATGAACGGGCCTGTCAGGGCAAGGCCCGCCACCAGCGCAATGAGTGTTGTGGGCAGCACAGCGAAGATCGCGACAAGCGAAGCGCCAAACAGAGCGAAGACGACATAGATTGCTGCATAGACGGGACCGGTCAGCCAGCGCTTCGCATGATCGGGATGGGCATCCGGGCCGGTGCACAGAGCTGCAGAAATGGCAGCAAGATTGCTGGTGCCTGCGCCAAAAGGGGCTGAGAGCAGGGAGAAAAGACCTGTCACCTGCAAGGAGGCGCTGGTCGGAGGCTCATAGCCTGAAGCGCGCAACACTGCAAAGCCCGGCAGGTTCTGCGATGCCATGGTGACGATATAGAGTGGAAGCGCCAAGGCAATAATCGCGCCCATGTGAAATTCGGGCCAGATCAGTGTCAGCGTCGAAATTTCGGGCGCAGGCAGTTGTGGTGCGCGACCTGACAAGAGCGCGTAAGTCATGCCGATTACCAGCACGGCGATAACGGCGAGAGACGGGTTAAACAGGCGGATCACGAAAAACAGAGCCACCAAGGGCAGCACGAAAGCCGGGTCAAGTGAGACGGTCTTTGCCGCTGCGATAACGAAACTCAGCAATACGCCTGCCAGCATGCCCGATGCGACAGAGGTCGGAATACGCGATACCAGCGTCGAGAGCTGCCGGATTAGCCCGGTCAGGATCAGGGCAATGGCTGCCACAATAAAAGCGCCAACGGCTTCAGGCATGGTGAAACCTACGCTCGCGCCAATCAGTGCCAGGCCCGGCGTTGACCAGGCTCCGATAATCGGCATCTTGTAACGAACACTCAACCAGGCGGACGAGGCGGCAATTGCCAGACAGACAGCTGTTACCCAGCTCGCTGTTTGCGCCTGCGTTGCACCAAGTGCATTTGCTGCCGCAATGATGAGCGCCAGCGTAGAGCCAAAGCCGACGATTGCCGCGACGGCTGAAGATGCAAAGACCGAAAAGCGCATGGATTATTCCTCGCCGGATATGGGGCCAGATATGCGTTCGACTAAGCCCGATACAGTGCGGACGAGCAGATCGAGGTCCTGCGGGCGGGACAGACGGTGATCGCCATCGCGAACCAGCGTCAGCGTCACATCATCGACCGGCAGATACTCGACCAGCTTCAAGGCGTGTTGATAGGGAACAGCCTCATCCACCATGCCTTGCAGAATATGGACCGGGCAGCCCGTCTCGATGATTCCCTTCAGAACCAGATTCTGGCGCCCATCTTCGATCAGTGCGCGGGTATAGATGTATGGATTGGGCGAGTATTCCGAAGGTTCCTCGAAATAGCCTTGTTCGATGAGATCACGCTTTTGTGCTTCGGTCAGCGACGGCTCGACGAGTTCGGCGGTGAAATCCGGTGCCGGCGCGATCAGAACGATCCCAGCAGGTGACTTGCCAGCCTTTTTCAGCTCTTGCGCCATGCGCAGCGCTATCCACCCGCCCATCGACGAGCCGACAAGTATTTGCGGGCCTTGCGCATATTTCGCATAAACTGCGAGGCTTTCGTCGAGCCAGCGCGAAATCGTTCCCTGGTTGAAGTTGCCACCCGACTCACCATGGCCCGAATAATCGAGTCGAAGTGCCGAATGTCCGCTCTTTTGGGCCCATTCATCGAGAACGACAGCCTTTGTGCCGAGCATGTCGGAACGATAGCCACCAAGCCAGACGACGCCGGGAGCATTGCGCCCCGATCTGTAACGGACAGCAATATTGGCGCCGTTCACGTCGATAAAATCCGGCTGTGTTCCGCTCATTTCCGTCTCCTGATTGCCTGTAAGGAGTTGTCACTCTCATTTGCCATTTATGTCACTACGGTAAAAGCTGTCCGCCTTCCACCCTCTTGAAATACTCGGACCACCTGCTTGAAATATTAACAAATGTGACCGATATGTCGCTCGCCCCCTTGGAAATGCGAGTTTATTCAGCCGGGGGTGATTTTCCTCTTCAAAGATGCTATTGACTTTACCGCTCGCTTGACCACATTTCCGCGTTAAACTGCGGTTTGATGGGGGAATGCCGTCGCGGGCTACGAAATTACACCGCTGTTGACGTTAATAATCAGGAGATAACGACCATTCGCCGACCGTTCAGAGCGACGCCGGTCCAGAAAGACGGACCGCGCTCCAACCGTGATATCCGGGTTCCCCGGGTCCAGCTCATCGATGCCGAAGGCCACAACCACGGCAGCATCCCGACGCAGGAAGCAATTGCAATGGCTGAGGAAGCCGGTCTCGATCTCGTTGAGATCGTGCCGAACGCCGAGCCACCTGTCTGCAAGATCGTGGATCTTGGCAAGCTGAAGTATCAGAATCAGAAAAAAGCCTCCGAAGCGCGCAAGAAGCAGAAAACGGTCGAAATCAAGGAAATCAAGATGCGACCGAACATCGACACTCATGACTATGAAGTGAAGATGAAGGCTGCACAGCGTTTCTTCGAAGAAGGCGACAAGGTCAAGGTTACGCTTCGTTTCCGTGGCCGTGAAATGGCCCACCAGGAGCTCGGTATGAAGCTTCTGTTGCGCGTGAAGGAAGACACTGTTGAAATCGCAAAGGTGGAATCCGAGCCAAAGCTCGAAGGCCGCCAGATGATGATGGTGTTGGCTCCGCGCTAACAGTAAGTTGCTGCCTTTGAAAAGCCGCCTTCGGGCGGTTTTTCTTTTTCTGGATTATTCCACTTTTCAGAGATCAAGATGAAAACACTTGGCGAACTGGGCAAATATCAGCAACGACGTCGTCTTGCGATTGCCATTGTTATTGGGCTTCTTGTGGTTGCGCTGTTGTTTGTGCGCTCACAATCGACAGGCCATATGCATGAATATATTGAAGCCTTTGGCATCAGCCTCATCGTTGCGGCCATTATTGGTCGCATGTGGTGCACGCTTTATATCGGCGGACGCAAGAGTGCGGAAATCGTGCAAAGCGGCCCTTATTCCATCACGCGTAATCCACTTTATGTTTTCAGTGCCATCGGTGCCATTGGCATCGGCGCGCAAACGGGAAGCATCATCATTGCGCTGGGCTTCGGTGTTCTGTGCTATCTGGCATTTGCCACCGTCATCCGGACCGAAGAGAAGTTTCTCAAGGCGAATTTCGGAAAGCCCTATGAGGCTTATTGCGCAAGTGTTCCGCGATTCTTTCCAAAACTGTCCTTGTTTCGGGACGACAAGGAACTGATTGTAAAGCCCGACCGCATTTATCGCACTTTTACGGACGGCCTTGTGTTTTTCGTCGCCTATCCGTTCTTTGAATTCATCGAATATCTTCAGGATGTCGGTACATTGCCAGTGCTTTTGCGCCTTTATTGATAATTTGGCGGCAACTCGTCCAGATTCACGCTGATTCAGTCCAGTTCGGGCATTGCGTTTTTCAGGCTTTAGGCCTATAAGGCCGCGTTCGAACCGCCCGGCAGGGCATGCCGTGGCGGTTTCGTATGCTTTCTGGACTTGGTCGGTCCGGGAGTCAAACAAGGGTTCCGGTCTTTTGCGGATACGGACGTCGCTTAAACAAGAGGCGTGGAGTGCTGCAAGCACGACGGGGACTAAACAAAGGAGTAGCAAAATGCCCAAGATGAAGACCAAATCGGCTGCTAAGAAGCGGTTCAAAATTACAGGCACTGGCAAGGTTGTAGCTGCGGCTGCAGGCAAGCGCCATGGCATGATCAAGCGCTCGAACAAGTTCATTCGCGATGCACGCGGCACCATGGTGCTCTCGGAAGCAGATGCGAAGATTGTAAAACAGTTCCTGCCTAACGGCCTCTAAGCCGCTGTCCTTTAAGGAGATCATATCATGGCACGTGTAAAACGCGGCGTAACTTCCCACGCCAAGCACAAAAAAGTTCTCGATCAGGCTTCCGGTTTCCGTGGCCGTCGTAAGAATACAATCCGCACCGCTAAGGCTGCTGTTGATCGTTCGAAGCAGTATGCTTACCGCGATCGCAAGAACCGTAAGCGTACGTTCCGCGCTCTCTGGATTCAGCGTATCAACGCTGCTGTTCGTGAGCAGGGCCTGACCTACGGTCGTTTCATCGACGGTCTTGCTAAGGCAGGTATCGAGGTTGACCGTAAGGTTCTTTCCGACATCGCAATTCATGAACCGGATGCGTTCGGTGCGCTGGTTGCGTCGGCAAAGAAGGCTCTCGAGTACCTCAAGAACACCGAGACCCCAAATGCTTTTGAAGGCGCTGTTCGCTAAGCCAGCCGCCTTTCCCGAAGCATACTGATAATTTTGGGAACCCGCGCTGGCTCGGCTGGCGCGGGTTTTTCTTTCGTATCTGGCGGCCTCCGCAAATATCACCGATCAAGAGGCGTGGAGCGGCAAGCTAAACACGAGGCGTGGAGTGCCGAAGGCACGACAGGGACTTAAATCAAGAGGCGTGGAGCGCCTTAGGCGCGACAGGGATTTAGACAATGAGCGATCTTGAACAACTCGAACAAACAATTCTTGGCGATATCGCCCAGGCTGTTGATGAGCAGGCGATTGAAGCGGTGCGCGTTGCTGCATTGGGCAAAAAGGGCACGATCTCTGAGAAGCTGAAAACGCTGGGTTCAATGTCTCCTGAAGAGCGTCAGGCACAGGGCCCGGCGATCAATGGTTTGAAGAACCGCGTCACCGAAGCGCTGACTGAGCGTAAGACCGAATTGCGTCGCCAAGCGATTGCCGCTCGCCTTGAGCGCGAGAAGGTCGACGTGACGTTGCCAGTTCGTGAAAGCGCTGCATCGCGTGGCCGCATTCACCCAATTTCGCAGGTTATCGATGAAATCACTGCAATTTTTGCGGATATGGGCTTCTCGATTGCCGAAGGTCCAGATATCGAGACCGACTATTACAATTTTACGGCGCTGAACTTCCCTGAAGGCCATCCGGCGCGCGAAATGCACGACACGTTCTTCTTCAATGCAGACGAGAAGGGTGAGCGCAAGTTGCTGCGCACGCATACCTCTCCGGTGCAGGTCCACACGATGGAGAAGTTCGCAGCGCTGCGTGACAAGGAAGGTCGTGACGAGCCGATCCGCATCGTCATTCCGGGCAAGACCTACCGCATGGATTCCGACGCCACCCATTCGCCGATGTTTCATCAGGTCGAAGGTCTGGTCGTCGATAAGTCGGCTAATGTTGCTAATATGAAGTGGGTGCTGGAAGAGTTCTGCAAATCTTTCTTCGAAGTGCCTTCGGTGACAATGCGTATGCGTCCGAGCTTCTTCCCTTTCACCGAACCATCGGTTGAAGTCGATATTCAGTGCGACCGTTCCGGCCCGCATGTGAAGTTCGGTGAAGGCAATGACTGGCTCGAAATTCTGGGCTGCGGCATGGTACATCCGAATGTACTGCGCGCTTCCGGCTACGATCCGGACGTCTATCAGGGCTTCGCATGGGGCATGGGTATCGACCGTATCGCCATGCTGAAATATGGCATGCCTGATCTGCGCGCCTTCTTCGATGCCGATGTGCGCTGGATCAATCATTACGGTTTCCGTCCCCTCGACATTCCGACGCTGTTCGGCGGTTTGAGCGCGTAAAGACAGGAAAGGATAAGCAAATGAAGTTCACACTTTCCTGGCTCAAGGATCACCTTGAAACCGATGCGACGCTGGAACAAATCGTCGAAAAGCTGACCGACATTGGTCTGGAAGTGGATGGGGTCGATGACCGCGCCGCTTTCAAGGCGTTCAAGGTCGCCAAAGTTCTGACGGCTGTTCAGCATCCGGATGCCGACAAGCTGCGCGTTCTCTCGGTTGATACGGGCGAAGGCCAGCCGGTTCAGGTTGTTTGCGGCGCACCAAATGCCCGCACCGGTCTGGTCGGTGTTCTGGGTCGTCCGGGCGACTACGTGCCGGGTCTTGATGTCACGCTGTCAGTCGGCAAAATTCGCGGTGTCGAAAGCTTCGGCATGATGTGCTCCGAGCGCGAGCTTGAACTTTCTGAAGAGCATGATGGCATTATCGATCTGCCTGATGATGTTCCGGTCGGCACAAGCTTTGCCGCCTATATGGGCCTTGATGATCCAATCATCGAAATTGGCCTCACGCCAAACCGTGCCGATTGCACAGGTATTCGCGGCATCGCGCGCGATCTTGCAGCCGCTGGCCTTGGTACGCTCAAGAAGCTTGATGCCGAACCTGCGAAGGGCGAGGGCGAGACGCCGGTTAAGGTTGTTCTCGATCAGGACACCGAGAACCCATTCTGCACCGGTTTTGCATTGCGTCTGGTCAAGGGCGTGAAAAACGGCCCAAGCCCGAAATGGATGCAGCAGCGCCTGAAGGCTATCGGCCTGCGCCCGATCAATGCACTGGTGGATATCACCAATTACGTGACGTTTGATCTTGGTCGCCCGCTGCACGTCTTCGATGCGGCTAAGGTCAAGGGCAATCTGACAGTTCGTGCGGCCAAAGACGGCGAAGCCATTCTCGGCCTCGACCAGCGAGAGTATAAGTTCAAGCCGGGCATGTATGTGATCGCCGATGAAAACGGTCCCGAATCGATTGCCGGTATCATGGGTGGCGAGCATTCAGGTTGTGACGAAAACACCGTCGATGTGCTGATCGAATCGGCTCTCTGGGACCCGCGCATGATTGCCCGAACGGGTCGCGAACTCGGTATCGTCACGGATGCGCGCTATCGTTTTGAGCGTGGCGTCGATCCGGAAATGATGATCCCGGGTGCGGAAATTGCAACCAGACTCGTGCTCGAACTCTGCGGCGGTCAGCCGACAGTTCTCGACGTGGTTGGTTACAAACCTTATCAGACACGCGTCATCGATTTCCCGGTTACAGAAGTCAAACGCCTGACCGGCATCGAAGTGCCTTATGATGCCTCGTTCGATATCCTGAAGCGTCTTGGTTTTGGCGTTGAAGGCGATGGCAAGGTCATCAAGGCGAGCGTGCCAAGCTGGCGTGGCGACGTCGAAGGCAAGGCCGACCTCGTTGAAGAAATCATGCGTATTCATGGCATCAACCAGATCGCGCCGCAGCCGTTGCCAAATCATGGTGCGGTTAATGGCCGTATCCTGACGACGCTTCAAATCCGCACGCGTCTTGCGCGTCGCACACTTGCTTCGCGCGGCATGATGGAAGCTGTGACCTATTCCTTCATTTCCGACGCGCAGGCCAAAGCCTTTGGTGGCGGCAAGCCGGAACTGAAACTTGCCAACCCGATTGCAGCAGATATGTCGGACATGCGGCCTTCGCTGCTGCCGGGTCTGCTGAGTGCTGCACAGCGCAACGCGGATCGCGGTTTTGGCGATACGGCTTTGTTCGAAGTATCGGGCATCTATGAAGGCGACAAGCCTGAACAGCAGCGTCGTGTGGCTGGCGGCATCCGTCGTGGCACGGCTGGCGTTGAAGGTTCGGGTCGTTTCTGGTCAGGCAATGCGGCAACCGTTGGCGTGTTCGATACCAAGGCTGATGCATTGGCAGCACTTGAAGCAGCTGGCGCACCAGTTGACCGTATCCAGATAGAAGCCGGTGGGCCTGAATGGTTCCATCCGGGCCGTTCGGGCACGCTGAAACTCGGTCCAAAAGTTGTGCTGGGTTACTTCGGTGAGTTCCACCCGGACACGCTGGAAGCGCTTGATGTATCGGGCAGCCTTTGCGGATTTGAAGTCTACATTGATGCGATTCCTGAGCCGAAAGCTAAGGCAACCCGCACCAAGCCAGCTTTGAGCCTGTCGCAGTTCCAGAGCCTCAAGCGTGATTTTGCGTTTGTGGTGGATGCGAATGTGGAAGCTGGTAGCGTTGTGAAGGCGGTTTCATCTGCCGATAAGAAGCTGATCGCAGGCGTTCAGGTCTTCGATATCTTCACAGGCGCATCACTCGGTGAAGGCAAGAAGTCCATTGCAGTTGAAGTGCTGTTGCAGCCGCAGGATCGCACGCTGACCGATGAGGATCTCGAAACCTTGTCGAAGCAGGTGATTGCAAGTGTCACCAAGCAGACCGGCGGCGTTCTTCGCGGCTAAATGCAAATGAAAAGCCCGGCGCCAGAGTGTAGATCTGATTCAATCAGATCTACACTCTGGCTACTTATTTTAACGTGCATCTTTGTCCGAAAACCGTTTCACACTTTTCGGGATGCGCTGCACGCCGGGCTTTTTTAACCACGCAGGCCGATGCAATTGCCCCATGGGTCTTTGATCTGGCACATGCGCAGACTGTCCTGAATAGCGAGCGGCCCGCGATAAAGTGTTCCACCAATGGCCATGAAATGCGCGACTGATGCGTCGAAATCATCAACATGCCAGTAAACAACACTGCCTGCAGTTCCTGATGCTACCTTTTCATCTGCAGGAACAATCTCCAGATCGACATTGCCGATTTTCAGATAACTGAAATCGAATGCCTCAAGGTGTGTGAGGACGGCTTGCGGAAAGGCCTTGCGATACCAGTCAATTGCAGCCTCCACATCGCTCACATGCACAAGAACCGCGGATATGATGCCGGTCATGCAGGAACGGCCTGACGCAAAGGCATCGCGAGCATTGCCATATCGATAATCTTTTGAACGGCGCCACGCGAATTGCCGTCGCGGGCTTCGAACGAAATGCTCTGCTGGATCATATGATAGAATTCGGTCATCTGCACGATATCGGTTTCGGCAGGCAGATCGCCTGCTAAAATGCCGCGTTTCAGCCGCTCTGAAAGCCGTTCATGATTGGAGTGGCGGATGACCTGAAGGAACTCCTTAACAGGCACATTTTCCGGTCTGCACTGGATGGAGCTGACGCTGATCATACAGCCGCCTGCAGGGCAGGCAAAGGCACTATCGGCGGTGAGTTCCAGCCATTTGCGCAGGCCGTCCTGAATGGTTGTGGATTTTTCGAGAGCGTCAAATGGAGCAGCACCGATGGTGCGCTGATAATAGTCGACCGCTTCGCGAAACGCCTGCTCCTTGTTGCCAAACGCGGCGTAGAAGCTCGGCGGCGTGATGCCGATTGCCAACGTGAAATCGTTGATCTGAGCGCATTCATAGCCCTTCGCCCAGAAGACTTTCATGACTTTTTCCAGCGCAGCATCGCGATCAAAGCTGCGTGGACGCCCGCGCGGAACCATTTTTCTACCTTTCTGTAGTCATCCCTATATAATTTGCTTGACGCTCCGGAGCAAGGCGATATGAATTATGTAGTATTGACTATATAAATAGGATTCGTCCCATGAACGAAGTGTGTGATTCTGCCCTCGTGGCGGAAGAAGTTGTTGCGTCGCCAAGTGAGGCGCGGGCGATTCCACTGGTGGTCTATTGTTTGACGCTGGGCGTCTTTGCATTGACCACTTCCGAGCTGATGATTTCAGGAATGATGCCCGCACTTCAGCAAGCTTTCGGGCGTTCCATTTCTGATATTGGCAACCTCATCTCGCTTTACGCGCTGGGAATGATGATTGGTGGGCCGCTGGTAACTGTGCTGTTTCTGGCCCTGAAGATTGAGAACAAGCGTGGCCTGCTCTTCCTGCTTATTTTCTATGCGGCCGCACAAAGCATTGCTGCCTCGACCAGCAATTTCCACGTGATGCTTATCGCACGTGTTCTGACCGGCATGGCTGCGGCAACAAGTTTCGGTCTGATGCTCGCAATCACCGCACAATTGGTTGCGCCTGAACTGCGTGGCCGCGCTTCCTCGCTGGTCTTTGCGGGACTGATGCTCTGCACGGTTCTGGGCGTACCTCTGGCAACCGTGATCACCAACAGTTTTGGTTGGCGGGCAAGCTTCTGGACGATTGTTGTTGTCATCCTCTTCTGCGCCCTTGTTATTGCGCTCAAAATTGAGGCGAAACCGAACCAAGACGAGGTAAATCTGCGCTCCGAACTTAATGAAATGCGTAAGCCAAGGCTCTGGGCAGCCTATGCCACAAGCGCATTGGTGATTGGCGCATCGTTCTCGGTCTATAGTTATCTGTCGCCGATCACAGCGAAATTGGCGGGCTTTCCTGAAGCGCAGCTGCCGTTCCTGTTGGCCATTTACGGCGCTGCAAACATCATCGGCAACTACATCGTTGGTCGCTTTGCCGACCGTCATACGATTGCGGCTATTTTTACTGGCATTCTCGTCATGCTCGCAGCAATGGTGATTTTCGCGCTCTTTGCGGAATTCAAATTTGCAACGGTTCTTGCAATCGTCATGATTGGTCTGACCGGCATTGCGCTCAACCCGGCTTTCATAGCGCGTGTAATGCGGATTGCGCATCCGGGTGCACTGGTCAATGCGATGCATGCATCCGTTATCAATATCGGGCTGGGCCTTGGGCCTTGGGCGGGTGGTCTGGCGCTACAGTCCGGTTATAGCCTGCACGCCCCACTCTGGGTGGGCGCAATCATGACGCTTGGAGGTCTGCTTACCCTTGCACCCCGCGCTTTGCGTCGAATGTAATTCGTTCAAAGGGCACCAAAAAAAAGCCGGGGTTGATGCCCCGGCTTTTAATTTCGAGAGTCTCTTAGTCCTTTGAGAACATCGTCGCGCTCTGTGATGTCGAGACCATCGTGTTGTAATCATTCACGATCCACTGCAGATCGGAAGCGGCGCCGCCTTTGCGTGCGTCACCTTTTGTTTTCTCCAGCTTTTCCTGGAAATCGCGCAGCTTGCCCAGCAGGCTTGCCGGGCGGGATTCAAAGACGTGGAATGAGTTTGGATGTTCTGTCGCATAGTCGTCCATTTCACGGACAGCGGTTGCATAGGAAACCATGGCTTTGCCGAAAGCCTCCATATCGACAATCGGCTTCTCATTTTCAGGCAGCAACTCGACGAGAGCATTGGCGCGGATCATGACATTGCGGACATGCCAGCTGGCTTTTTTGCCCTCTGCCTTTTCAAGCGCATCAAGCTCGGCCAGATCGACCTTACTCTTTTCTTCGCTCAGCAATGCATCGACACGCTTGCGCTCCTTGGTGAATTCCGGCGCATATTCTGCGATCTGCTTGTGGAATTCCTTGGCACCGGCATATTTGTCGGACTTGTAGTCCTTGCGGTCGTAATACTTGCTGGCCTTCTCGATCACGGGTGCAAGCTTCTGATAGATCGCAATATAGCTCACCATTGCCTCATCGAGAGCAGGCAATTTAGGCTCTGCCGTGGTGGCTGCTTCAGCCGCTTCGATCTCGCTGCGTACATCATAGAGCGAGTAAAGACCGTAAACGTTGCGTTCCTTGCCGGTTGGGCCCTTCTTCATGTCGACCCAGCTGTCGTAGCGGTCAAGCGATTCCGAGGCGCGAATGGTTCGGTTAAGAAGCGAAACATAGGCGTTCATCTTGTCAATCGCAGCATTCGGATCAGCCTCTTCAGCAGATTGCGCAAAGGCTGCTACTGGCAAAATGACTGCCAGAAGTGTGAACAGGATCGCACGAGGCGAGAAGCGTTTCATATGATTTTCCCTCTTTGAGCACATTCTAAAAACTGCAAATTGTCTTCAGCATATTTACTTTAAAAGCCGGACGTTATGTCCCCCTCCGACTATTCGCAGGCCCTGCGGTTCTTTGGCCCATTTGTTTGAGGGCCCATTTATTCGCGGGCGCATTTTATTCGCGGGCATTGTCTGGGAGCCAATTACGCCCGGAACGATTCCTTATGACAGTGATGATTGTCGCGGCGATTGAAAGCACGATCAGATATTCGACGAAGCGGAGTGGCATAACGAACCAGCCACTGATTGTGCGCTCGTTCGCGCCATAAAGATTGATGATCTGAAACTCATAATTCACGCCGGTACTGCCGCCGCCATGTGTGACGATTTCTTTGATTTGAAGGTGGCTGCCGCGGCTTCCCAAAAGCCAGGCGAACGGTTGGTTGTAGATTGGATTGCCACGGCTATCCAAACACATGCCGACGAACGACATGAAAGAAATCATGATTGCCGTAGCTTCCGGCTTTCGCCAGTCAACTTTGGTGAACCAGAATATCGCAGAACAAACCATGAGAACAAAAATGCTTGCGACACCATCAATGAAGATGACGCCGTAGATTCCATACATCAGGCCCACTCCCGCAAGGGAGAAGCAAGCAATGACAGCGGCGGCGATGGCAAATATGCCAAGCACTTTCGTTATGGTTCCTGTTTGCATGGCGGGCAAAGAGCATGCGGAAGCAAGAAAGACAAGCTTTATTAGAGTCTTCTACTTTGCGGAGATGTTCGCATGAATATGCGTGTGTTCTCAGAGAGAAGGCCATTGAAGTCGGTCAGTAAAGAGAGGCGGAGATGATTCCGCCTCTCGAGGTCAATTAGAATTCTAGTTCGAACAATCAGAGCCCGGTCATGGCGAGCGAGGCATCGGTATAACGTTTGCCTGCAATTTTCTCAGAATCGAAAAGCGTGTTGAGCCGGTCAAGCTCTTCGGTGGTCAATGTCACGTTGGTTGCTTCCGCATTGTCTTCCAGATGGTTAATCTTGCGAGCCCCGGGAATAGGAACGATGTAATCGCCCTGATTGAGTACCCAGGCGAGTGCCAGCTGGGCCGGAGTCACCTGCTTTCCACGTGCAATCTCGGCAATCAGATCGACCTGTTTGTTGTTGGCTTCAAGATTGCCCGGCTGGAAGCGCGGAAGCGTCTTGCGGAAATCATCCTCTGCCAGATCGGATTGCGAACGCACCTGTCCCGTCAACATGCCGCGACCAAGCGGGCTATAGGGTACGAAGCCTATACCAAGCTCGGCACAGAGTGCCAAAACCTCCTGTTCAGGATCACGCGTCCAGAGTGAATATTCGTTCTGGAGAGCGGCAATCGGGTGAACTGCATGCGCACGGCGGATCGTCTTTCCGCCCGCTTCGGAAAGGCCGATCGTGCGAATTTTGCCTTCATTGATCAGGTCCTTCATCGTGCCGATTACATCCTCGATGGGAACGTTTGGATCGACGCGATGCTGATAAAAGAGATCAATTGTTTCAATACCGAGGCGCTTCAAAGAAGCTTCGGCCACGGCACGGATATTTTCGGGGCGGCTGTCCACACCAACCGGCTTGCCGTCTTCGATTTTGAAGCCGAATTTCGTGGCAATGGTTACTTTATCGCGGAAAGGCTTGAGCGCCTTGCCCAAGAGCTTCTCATTCTCATAGGGGCCATAAACTTCAGCCGTATCGAAGAATGTGATGCCCAGATCAAAAGCACGGTGCAGTGTACGAATGGCATCCTGTTCTTCTTGTCCGCCATAGGCATAGCTCATGCCCATGCAGCCAAGGCCGATTGCGGACACAGTCAGTTCCTGGCCAAGCTTGCGCGTTTTCATCGGTATTCCTTTCGGGACGAGTTCTGAAATTCGAATGTCTGCACATGTATGCAGAACAAAGCGCGGAAACCCCGAGAGGCAAGAGGTGCGTAAGGGGAATGCAATTGCGGGGTTTCCGGTGAGGCAGAAACTACGCCCAGAATCCGTGTTCGATAATACCGATTTATTTTCACGGGTTATTCTATATTTTAGAACAATGAATCGAAATCAGCTTTCCCAACTTGCAGTTCTGGCCGCTGTTGCAGCCCATGGCAGTTTTCGTGGTGCGGCGAGAGAATTGTCGATTGCGCCATCGGCTGTCAGCCATGCCGTTGCAGCTCTCGAAGATAGCCTTGGTATCCGGCTTTTGTCGCGCACCACGCGCAGCGTGGCGCCCACCGATGCCGGACGCCAATTGCTGGAGCGACTTGCGCCCGCGCTTGAGGAAATTCATCAGGCTCTCGGGGCGGCGATAGAAGCGCGTGAGCGCCCTGCAGGAACGCTGAGAATCACGCTGCCGCATATTGCGGCGCAGTTTGTCATTGCACCGCGGCTTGGAGCGTTCGCTGAAGCCTATCCGGATATTACCCTTGATCTGACAGTCGAAAGCGCTTTTACCGATATTGTATCGGCGGGCTTTGATGCAGGCATGCGGCTCGGTGAAAGTCTTGAAGCGGATATGGTCTGCGCACGTCTGACCAGTGATCTGCGGGCAGCAATCGTCGCGTCGCCTTCCTATCTAGCAACTGCACCTATTCCCAAGCATCCCAACGATTTGATGCAGCATCGTTGCGTGCGTCATCGCTTTGCCAGTGGCCGCATATATCGCTGGGAGTTTGAAAAAGCGGGTGAGGAACTGGAAATTGCCATCAACGGCTCGCTCATCCTTAACGATGACAGACTGATTCTCGACGCTATTCTTAACGGTGCCGGTCTTGCCTATCTATTTGAGGACCATGTCCGCGAGGCATTGAAAGACGCTCGGCTTGTCAGAGTGCTTGAAGACTGGTGCCAGCCTTTTGCCGGGCTTTATCTCTATTATCCAAGCCGCCGCCAGATGCGGCCTGCCTTGCGCGCATTCATTGATTTCTTTCGCGGATCTTATGAGATGCAGCACCGCTTTCTTGGGGCGTGAGATTGGACCCTCTTCGTTACTCAGGCCTTTCTGAAAAGGCAAAGAAGGAGCATTTCAGCAGGCTCATCCAAGCTGATCCCGTGCTTTGGGATGCGCTACATCGTGTGCGCAGTCTCAACCTTTCCGATTGGTGGCTTGTATCGGGAGCGCTCTATAATTCTGTGTGGAACGCTTTGACTGGACGCGCCCATGGCTATGGTATCAAAGATATCGACGTCGCATATTTCGATGATCGGGATATTTCGTGGGAAGCTGAGGATAAGGTCATTCAGGCGGGTGCGTCAGTCTTTGCAGGTTTCCCTTTGCCTGTCGAAATACGCAATCAGGCTCGCGTACATCTATGGTTCGAAAAGCGTTTCAATAAGCCCTATATGCCGCTTCGTTGCGCATCCGAATCGATAGAGCGTTATGCAGCTATCGCGCATTGCGTGGGTGTCCGTCTGGAAAATGACGGCAGGCTCACTATTCACGCTCCTTTTGGGTTTGATGATATTTTTTCGTTTCGTATTCGGCCCAATCGTGCCATCGATAACCGCGAAACATATGACATCAAGGCTCGTCGCGCGTTGGAACACTGGCCCGAACTGATTGTTCAGTGCTGGGGCGAACAAGGTTGAAGCCGATATAGATAAGGGAATAGCATGTTTCGTTGGGGTATTCTTTCCACCGCCAAGATTGGCGTCACGCAGGTCATTCCGGCGCTGTGTGCTTCCGATAATGGTGTGGTTCATGCGATTGCCAGCCGCGATCATGCACGCGCTCGCGCTGTTGCTGACCGTTTTGGCGCGCCGCTCGCCTTCGGTTCCTATGAAGAGCTGCTGGCAAGTGAAGAAGTGGATGGCGTTTATATCCCGTTGCCAACTTCGCAGCATATCGAATGGACATTGAAGGCGGCTCAGGCTGGCAAGCATGTGCTTTGTGAAAAGCCGATTGCTTTGAAAGCCGACGATATTGATCAGCTGATTGCGGCACGCGACAAACACAAGGTCATAATCGCAGAAGCTTTTATGGTCTATTACCACCCGCAATGGATCAAGCTTCGCTATCTTCTCGCGGAAGGTGCCATTGGGAGATTGCGCCACGTGCAGGGCGCATTCAGCTATTTCAACGACGATCCGGGCAATATGCGCAATCAGCCGGAACTCGGTGGCGGTGCGCTGCCCGATATTGGCGTGTATCCGACGGTGGTCACGCGGATGGTAACGGAAAAAGAGCCGCTCTCGGTTCAGGCTTCGGTCGAGTTCGATCCGAGGTTCGGCACTGATCGCTATGCGAATGTATCTGCGCGATTCGATGGCTTTGACTTGAGCTTCTATGTTGCAACCCAGCTCGCTGGTCGCCAAACCATGGTTTTCCACGGCGATAAGGGATTTATTGAGGTTCACGCGCCATTCAACACCGGCAAATATGGCCATGGCCGCATTACGCTCTATAATGCAGGACATACGGAGGCGACTGAATGGTCGTTCTCCGATACAAACCACTACCAGCTTCAGGCTGAAAACTTCGTGCGGGCCACGAAGGGCGAAGGCGTGATGCTGTTTTCTTTGGAAAACTCGAAGGCAAATCAGAAATTCATCGATGCGATTTATATGGCGGGTAAAAGCAACGGTTTCGTAAACGTCTAAGAGAACCGTAAATTTTGACAGGCAGGAATCTTTCGCTCTCACACAGCTTGTGACTTGCAGTGAAAAACAGCCTTTCTTATATACGCCACGCACGAGGCTTTGATGACAGGCCCGGTTGGTCAATGGTGATCTTCCGTACCGCAACCTTGAAGCAAGCATTGTGAAATCGATAGGAGCCGCTTATGGAACGCTCGGTAGAGGTCCTGGCGGTTTGCTGAATGGAGAGAAATATGGCTAAAGTTATTGGTATCGATCTGGGAACGACCAACTCCTGCGTTGCCGTCATGGACGGAAAAAGCGCGAAGGTCATCGAAAATGCTGAAGGTGCTCGCACAACGCCTTCGATCATCGCTTTCAGCGATAGTGACGAGCGCCTCGCTGGCCAGCCTGCGAAGCGTCAGGCTGTCACTAATCCTGAAGGCACCCTGTTTGCCGTCAAGCGTCTGATTGGTCGCCGCTTTGATGACCCAATGGTCACCAAGGACAAGGATCTCGTTCCTTACAAGATCGTCAAGGGTGACAATGGTGACGCATGGGTAGAAACCCACGGCAAGAAGTATTCCCCATCGCAGGTTTCCGCGATGATCCTTCAGAAGATGAAGGAAACCGCTGAATCATATCTCGGCGAAACCGTGACGCAGGCTGTTATTACGGTTCCGGCATACTTCAATGATGCTCAGCGTCAGGCAACCAAGGATGCCGGCAAGATCGCTGGTCTTGAAGTTCTGCGTATCATCAACGAGCCAACGGCTGCAGCACTTGCTTACGGTCTCGATAAGAGCGAAGGCAAGACCATCGCTGTTTACGATCTTGGCGGCGGCACGTTCGACGTTTCGGTTCTTGAAATCGGCGACGGCGTGTTTGAAGTAAAGTCCACCAACGGTGACACGTTCCTCGGCGGTGAAGACTTCGACATGCGTCTGGTCGAGTATCTGGTTGCCGAGTTCAAGAAAGAACAGGGCATCGATCTTAAGAAAGACAAGCTTGCTCTGCAGCGCCTCAAGGAAGCTGCCGAAAAGGCCAAGATTGAGCTTTCCGCTGCTCAGCAGACCGAAATCAACCTGCCGTTCATCACGGCCGACCAGACCGGTCCTAAGCACCTTGCAATCAAGCTTTCGCGTTCGAAGTTTGAAAGCCTCGTCGACGACCTCGTTCAGCGCACGGTCGAGCCATGCAAGGCAGCTCTTCGCGATGCGGGCCTGAAGGCTGGCGACATTGACGAAGTGGTTCTGGTTGGCGGTATGACCCGTATGCCGAAGATCCAGGAAGTCGTTAAGGCTTTCTTCGGCAAGGAACCACACAAGGGCGTAAACCCTGACGAAGTTGTTGCCATGGGTGCGGCCATTCAGGGCGGCGTTCTGCAGGGCGACGTCAAGGACGTTCTGCTGCTCGACGTGACCCCGCTTTCGCTCGGCATTGAAACGCTCGGTGGCGTATTCACCCGCTTGATCGAACGCAACACGACGATCCCGACCAAGAAGTCGCAGACCTTCTCGACGGCTGAAGACAATCAGTCGGCAGTGACGATCCGCGTCTTCCAGGGCGAGCGTGAAATGGCAGCTGACAACAAGATCCTCGGCCAGTTCGACCTCGTTGGCATTCCGCCGGCACCGCGTGGCGTTCCACAGATCGAAGTCACCTTCGACATCGATGCCAACGGTATTGTGAATGTGTCTGCAAAGGACAAGGGCACCGGCAAGGAACACCAGATCCGCATTCAGGCATCGGGTGGTCTTTCGGACGCTGACATCGAAAAGATGGTCAAGGACGCTGAAGCAAATGCTGAAGCCGACAAGCAGCGCCGCGATGCGGTTGAAGCCAAGAACCAGGGTGAAAGCCTGCTTCATTCGTCTGAAAAGTCGTTGAAGGAATATGGTGACAAGGTTTCGGCTGAAGACAAGCAGGCAATCGAAGGCGCAATCGCAGCGCTGAAGACCTCGCTTGAAGGCGACGATGCTGAAGATATCAAGGCGAAGACGCAGGTTCTTGCCGAAGCTTCCATGAAGCTTGGTCAGGCTATGTATGAAGCAGCTCAGGCTGCCGAAGATGCAGGCGCTGAAGGTGGCGAGCAGGCTTCTTCCAACGACGATGTCGTTGACGCCGATTACGAAGAAATCGACGACGACAAGAAAAAGTCGTAAGCCTTGTCCGTAAAGCTTAAGCCCGGGTCATTCCCGGGCTTTTGCGGCCTTTCGGGACGGTTGCACCGGACGGACAAAAATAAAAAACAGTCCAGCAGACAGGTCATATAGAGGCCGCTTTGCGCAAAATGGGACCGTGGAGACGCAATCCGGAAAAAGGATGCGATCCAGCCGTCGGGATAACGAACTATGAAGATCGATTATTACGAAGCTCTGGGTGTGGAGCGAACTGCAGACGATAAGGTGCTCAAAACCGCCTTTCGCAAGCTCGCCATGGAATACCATCCGGATCGCAATCCGAACAATCCGGATGCAGAACGCAAGTTCAAGGAAATCGGTGAAGCTTATGAAACGCTGAAAGATCCGCAAAAGCGCGCAGCCTATGACCGTTTCGGTCACGCAGCCTTTGAAAATGGCGGCATGGGCAATGGCTTTGGTGGTGGTGGCGGCGGTTTCGGTGGAGCCGGTGGCTTTGCCGATATTTTCGAAGATATTTTTGGCGAGATGATGGGCGGCGGTCGTCGTCGCTCCAATGGTGGACGCGAACGCGGCGCCGATCTGCGCTACAATATGGAAGTCACGCTTGAGGAAGCCTATTCCGGCAAGGCCGCACAGATTCGCGTGCCGACATCCATCACCTGTGACGAATGCTCAGGGTCTGGCGCCAAGGCCGGGTCACAGCCGACCACTTGCACCATGTGTTCGGGTTCGGGCCGTGTACGTGCCGCGCAGGGCTTCTTCTCTGTAGAGCGCACTTGCCCAACCTGTAACGGTCGCGGCCAGATCATCAAGGACCCTTGCGGCAAGTGTCACGGTCAGGGCCGAGTGACACAGGAGCGTTCGCTCTCGGTCAACATTCCGGCCGGTATCGAAGATGGCACCCGTATTCGTCTCGCAGGCGAAGGCGAAGCTGGAACGCGCGGTGGTCCATCGGGTGATCTTTACATCTTCCTGTCGGTCAAACCGCATGAGTTTTTCCAGCGCGATGGTGCTGATCTTTACTGCAAAGTGCCGATCTCGATGACGACAGCAGCGCTGGGCGGAGATTTTGAAGTCTCCACGCTTGATAGCACCCAGACGCGTGTGAAGGTGCCTGAAGGTACCCAGAACGCCAAGCAGTTCCGCCTCAAGGGCAAAGGCATGCCGGTTTTACGCCAGCAGGCAGTGGGCGATCTCTATATCCAGATCGATATTGAGACACCGCAAAACCTGTCCAAACGTCAGCGCGAATTACTTGAGGAATTTGAACAACTCTCGTCCAAGGAGAACAGTCCGAAATCGGCAGGCTTCTTCTCCCGGATGAAGGAGTTTTTCGAAGGTATAGGTGAGTGAAGAAAAGGGAGCCGTTTGGCTCCCTTTTTTTACGCTTTCCTTAATGTCGCCTTGCCTAAATACTCCAATGCGGCATAAACTTGTCTGATAACGACAATGGGAGCAGTGAAGAATGGCAGGACAGCTCGGCAGGAAACTGGCCGCTAAGTTCGATGAAGAAATCCGTTTTTTCAAAGGTTGGATAGACGGACCAAAGGCGGTCGGAGCGATATTGCCGACAAGTTCCATCACGGCGCGACGCATGGCGAGCGTCATCGACACGAAATCAGGTCTGCCAGTTCTAGAGCTCGGACCGGGCACAGGTGTGATCACCAAAGCCATTCTAGCCCATGGTGTGAAGCCAGCCGATCTCTATTCGGTCGAATATTCACCGGATTTCGTGGAGCATCTTGACCGGGCTTTTCCCGATGTGAACATCATTCAGGGAGATGTGTTCGATCTCGATCTGGCGCTTGGCGATATGAAAGATCAGAAATTCGACAGCATCGTTTCCGCTGTTCCCATGCTGAACTTTCCGATGGAAAGCCGCATTCAGCTTATGGAAAGCCTGTTGTCCCGTATGCCGCGTGGTCGTCCTCTGATACAGATTACTTATGGTCCGCGCCCGCCGGTTCCGGCAGGCAAGGGCAATTACATTGTGCAGCATTATGATTTCGTTGTGCGCAATGTCCCTCCTGCGCAGCTCTGGGTCTATCGCAGCCCGCTCGTTTGATCCCATACGGAGTTAAGTAATCTGATGACGGCAAAGATCCTGATTTTTGCGGGCTCTATCCGCAAGGGGGCGTTCTCAGGCCATATGGCAGATGCAGCCGCCGGGGAACTGGTAGCTCAGGGTGCAAGCGTAACACATATCTCGCTGGCCGATTTTCAGCTTCCGATTATGAATGAGGATCTGGAAGCTGAAGAAGGCATTCCTGACAACGCCATGAAGCTTGGCCGTCTCTTTGCAGCACATGACGGGCTGATGATCTGTTCGCCGGAATATAATGCGTCAATTCCGCCGCTGCTTAAAAACACGGTTGATTGGGCCAGCCGTATTTCCAGAGATGGTGACAAGCCGTTCAGGCCTTATGCGGGTTTGACGGTCGGCCTTTGTTCGACGTCAAACGGCGCTTTTGCTGGTATGCGTGGGCTTTATCATCTACGCGCCGTTCTGATGAATGTGGGCACGCAGATCGTCAGCGAGCAGTGCTCGGTCGGTGGTGCAGCTGACGCTTTCAATGATGACGGCACGCTCAAGAACGAGCGCCACGCCAAAATGCTGAGCGCTGTTTGCGCCAGCCTTATCAAGCACTCGGTCAATCCAGGACGTTAAATTTAGTTTCTATCTGACAATTTCAGGGCGCGGTATCTTTCGTACCGCGCCCTGTTGTGCGAATAAACTAAAAATCATATCGGAGAATAGCATGACGACGACAGATTTGCGTGATCGGCTGATCGTGGGCCTCGACGTGCCAACCGTTGCTGAAGCGGAAAAAGTGGTCGAAGAACTGGGCGATGCTGTCACGTTCTACAAGATTGGCTATCAGCTGGTGTTTGCAGGTGGTCTCGATTTTGCAAAGAGCCTGATTGCGGCCAAGAAAAAAGTTTTCCTCGACATGAAGCTCCTCGACATCGATAACACCATCGCCAAGGGCGTGGAGAATGTCGCGAAGATGGGCGTTTCCATGCTCACCCTGCACGCCTATCCGAAAGCCATGCGCGCGGCTGTTCAAGCAGCGAGAGGCTCAGATCTCTGCCTGCTTGGCGTGACGGTGCTGACCTCGATGGATGATGCTGATCTGAAGGAAGCAGGTTATTCCGATACGCCGGAAGCACTGGTGCTCAAGCGCGCAGAGCAGGCGCGTGAGGCGGGCATGGGCGGCATTGTGGCTTCTGCCGCTGAAGCTTATGCCATCCGTCAGGCAATCGGTCCCGATATGGCAGTTGTTACGCCGGGTATTCGTCCGGCAGGCAGCGAGATGGGCGACCAGAAGCGCGTGATGACGCCCGCAGATGCTCTCAAAGCTGGCGCAAGCCACCTTGTCGTTGCGCGGCCAATTGTCGGCGCCGCTGATCGCAAGGCTTCAGCCCTTGCCATTCTGGAAGAAATGCGCTCGGTTGGCTGAAAGAGGAGGATGATATGACCAAAGCCTATTGGATCGCCCGTGTGGATGCTCGCGATACGGAGCGTTACAAAGATTACGTTTCTACCGCCAAGCCTGCTTTTGAGCGCTATGGTGCAAAGTTTATTGCACGTGGCGGCAAGGCTGAGGCCGTTGAAGGGCCGGGGCGTGCCCGCAATGTCATCATCGAATTTGAGTCTATGCAGCACGCGCTCGACTGCTACAATTCGTCCGAATATCAGGCCGCAAAAGCCATCCGCCAAACCGTAGCGGACGGCGAAATCGTCATCGTTGAAGGCGTCGCCTGATTATAATCTTACTGGCGGGTCGTGACGACCGGAGACAGACAGATCAAGCAATATGACCTTGCCCGCATGCGGATCTGCATTGCGGGCATTTTCATTCATGCCTTCGTGCGCGCTGGTGACAATCAAGACAGAGGCGTCTGCACCGATGAAAGCCGGGCAGGTTGGCTGGGTAACGGGTAGCTTGATCGAACGTAAGAGCCGCCCCTGCGACGAATAAGCGTTAAGGGCGCTGCCGCCCCAGCATGCATTCCACAAGGTGCCTTCCGCATCGACCACCGAGCCATCAACGCCACCATCTTCGACACGATGATGGAAAACGCTTTTTTCAGAGACCGGCAGGCCGGTTTCGGGGTCGGTATCGACCCGCCATATGATATTGCGGTCGGTATCGGCAAAATAAGTGATCTTGCCATCCCGCGAAAAGCAGATTGAGTTGGTGATCGTGATACCAGAGAACAGTTTTTTCACATGGCCTTCACGATACCACCAGATCGAGCCGGCACCCTTCTCGGCCTTCTTGCCCATGGTGCCGATCCAGAAGGAGCCGGACGGGTGCACACGTGCATCGTTGGAGCGGGTGATGGCATTATCGGCTTCGAGCGGATGATGCAGTGTGAGACGCCCATTGGCACGCTCGCGCACAAAAAGTCCGTGCTCGCTGACAATCAACTGCCGCTCACGATCAATAACCGCAAGCGCACTGGCTTTCATGCCAAGATCATGCGTGCGAACTTCACCGCTGTCGTCTCTCTCGATCAACCTTTGACCGAGAATATCGAACCACCAGCACTGACCGGTAAGCGGATCATAACCCGGGCCTTCACCCAGTTCGGTGACATGATCAGCAAAGAATGTTGTTTTGACTGCGGTCACTTTTCTCTCCCGGCTTTGGTCCAGCTCTGGCGTTAACAGCATAATCAACAGACAAGCAGCAATCCAGTTGCAAAAATCTGCGCGTGTTCATGAAGCGTCTATGAAACCTGCATGATCGGAAACGGCTATGTCGTCTGCAAAATTCGCTTTAGAGCGCGTTTCGATCTGATTTGATCAGATCGGCGCTCTCAACGCATTTTATCTACGCATCGTGCTTTCCTAAAATTGATTCCGATTTTAGGGCCGATGCGCTAAGTTCCGGCAACTGAGAATCGCGAGGAAATCATGTCGCTAAAAGTTGCGGTCCAGATGGACCATATCAGCACGGTCAATATTACGGGTGACACCACTTTTGCTCTGTCACTTGAAGCGCAGAAGCGCGGCCATGAGCTGTATCATTACACACCAGACCGGCTTTCGATGCGCGATGGTATTGTTTCAGCTCGCGTTGAAAAACTGGAACTGCGTGACATCAAGGGCGATCACTACACGCTGGGTGAGCCGGTGCGCCGCGATCTTTCAGAAATGGATGTGGTTCTGCTGCGTCAGGACCCGCCGTTCGACATGAACTATATAACCACTACGCATCTTCTGGAGCGTATCCATCCAAAGACGCTGGTGGTGAACGACCCGGCATGGGTTCGCAACAGCCCGGAAAAGATTTTCGTCACCGAATTTCCGGACCTGATGCCCGAAACGCTGATTACCAAGGACCCGCAGGAGGTTCTAGAGTTTCGCCGCGAGTTTGGCGATATCATCTTAAAGCCACTTTACGGCAATGGTGGTGCGGGCGTGTTCCATCTGGCTGATGGCGATCGCAATCTGACCTCGTTGCTCGAAATGTTCGGACAGCTGTTCAAAGAACCGTTCATCGCGCAGCGTTATCTCAAAGATGTGCGCTCAGGTGACAAGCGTATCATTCTGATTGATGGTGAGCCGGTCGGCGCAATCAATCGTGTGCCTTCGGAAACCGATGCGCGTTCCAACATGCATGTTGGCGGTCGTGCAGAACAGAGCAAGCTGACTGCACGTGAGCAGGAAATCTGCGCGCGCATCGGCCCGTCGCTGAAAGAGCGCGGCTTCATCCTCGTTGGTATCGACGTGATTGGCGATTATATGACCGAGATCAATGTAACCTCGCCAACCGGCATTCGGGAAATCGAACGCTTCGACGGCACCAATATTGCGGCCCTGTTCTGGGACGCGGTTGAAGCCAAGCGTAAGTAAAAAATCGGGCTTTAAGCCTTCGTTTGAAAGAGAATCGCGTCCGTTGCGGACGCGATTCCGCTATTTTTCCGTCTTGCCGATAAAATCAGCCGGGTTTTTATATTTTACCGTTTGCAGATGTTCGCAATAAAGGACGAGTTCTCCCTCGCCTTTGAAGATCTCATAGCTTGCACGGATTAGGCCAAGTTCCTTGTAGCGCGGCGTTTTTTCCATATTCGTGCGCACTGCATAAATCGTATCTCCTATGAAGACCGGTTTGATGAAACGCAGTTTGTCATAGCCATAAGAAAACGCATTTACGCAGTTGGTGGCCACCAGGCCAAGGCCCGCGGAAAAGACAAATGCGCCTGCAATCAGCCTTCGTCCGAATATTCCTTCGCTGCGCGCGAACATTTCATCCTGAACGTAAGGGTGAATATCGGTAACCAGCAGATTGAACTGATGGCTGTCGCCTTCCGATATTGTGCGTCGCAACGATCTGATCTTCTGCCCGACTGGCCAATCCTCATAGAACCAGTTTTCGGCGTTCCATACCGGTAACCTGGCATGTTCTGGCGGCATATCGGTCGGCATTGTCGAAGAGACTCCGACCGTTGGCGCAACGTTAGACATTTTTTCCTCCACAGTTCTTATATGAAGTATGCATTCATATATGCATAACAATCAAGTCAGAAAGCTCAATGCTGGCGACCGATTTAGCCAGTAGGCCAGCATCTGCGAAGCTTGCTCTCTCGTACGAGAAATGCTTAAATCCTTTGGTTGTATACAAGCACAAACTCACGTTAGAGGTGTGTAAAATACCGAGTGGGGGCTCATGGTCGCGCGAGTAGGAACAGTTGCGTTTCAGGGCATAGAAGCTGTGCCTGTCGATGTGCAGGTCATGGTTGCACCGGGCAAGATGGGCATGTCGATATATGGGCTAATTAATATTATTTCACCAAGCGCCTATACCGACTTCAATCGTCGATGTTACATTTTATATCGCAACTCATGGTTTAGAAGACTGAAGATTTTCTGTGACCATTGGTAACCAGAGGAGGCCTTCTTAGCGTTAGAAAAGCCCTTTTTAATAGCATCGGCGCTTGCGGTCGGCAGGACACCACTAACCTTGTCACGAACGGTTTGTATGGTTTCAGACGAAGGCAGATCGTCACAATATTGATTTATTCGGCCAAGCATAAGGCTTAGTTCCAGTAAATTCGATTCCGCCAGCGGCAAGAGCGACGTAGCAGCCTGTATCCGCGACGAAAACCGCTTCGCTTTCACTTCCATCGCACGCCAATCAGGTGTCTTCTCCTTTGCGAGAACGCATCCGTCGTGAACTTCCGCCAGCATAGGGGCGATTTTATCGGCGTCAGTTGGCGGGAGCAGCTGTGCAGTTCGGCGCTCTAATATTCTGATAGTGGCTAAGATACTGTCTGGATCGACCTGTGCAATCCAACCGAATTCTCCGAGAATCAACTCGATAGACGCCCAGAGGTCTGCACCGTAGTAACCAAGTTCCAAGGCGGCAATCAGTCGCTCTCGGCCAGGTTTTGCAGTCTCCAACTTCATCTGTGGATAGTGAGCGTTAAAGACCTCAGGATTTAGTATCAGACCAGCGACGATCTCATCCCAATAAAGAAGCGAGACTGAAAACCGGCCCTGTGCAACTCGCTGGTCGGATAGGTTGCGCACCTGCTGCTGTAGTTTGGCATCATGTTCCGCAGTCGTGGCAATAAACAAGGTGACAAGCTGCCCTTCGAATTTATCGGCTTTTTCAATCTCCTCGAGAACATCACTGGTACCCAACTTTTTAACGCGCTTGCATTGGATACCGATTGGCCTGCCGATTTCATCCGGCCCTAAGATGTCGACCCCTTGTTGCGGTTGACCCGTTCGACCATTCTTTTGAAGCGTAGAGCTTTTCCATCTTTGTGCCATCGCGTCGCGAACGATGGTTTCGAAATCTTGCCAGTTTCTTGGCAATGGTAGTTCAAGACTGGTTACTGAGGGCATAAATCCTCCGAGTAAGGGCGATTGGAGCGAGCCTATGCGATTAGTCGCTGCCTATAGGACATTCAATTGCAAAAAAACACATCGGCGTTAATCGCCATGCAATATTGCCCCAGAGGGGGGCTGCTTTGGATGAACATTGACAATTAAACCTTATTGGGGTGCTCCTAGCTACGGGACTCCCGCATCAGCCTAGACAGTGATCCCCACAAGCGACGTAGTGTTTGATAGAGCGGTTGCCCACTTTTGAGAGTTGAACACATGTTGCGAATCATGAATTGCCTTTCATAGGCTTACAGCGGATAAAACATCACTGTAAACTATATGAAACGGTCGCCTAAACTATATGAAATGGTCGCCGACCACGATGTTGATGTTATATGTGGTGTTGTGCGCTAAATATTCAGGGAAATCTGGTTCAAATTTCTGAGCGATGAACTTATACTTCTGAGTTGGTTCCGCGACTAGAACTGCAAGGCATACGATAGAGCGGGACCATAAAAATTAGCTGCATATTAAAAGTGTAAATCTTAGATGAGTAATAAATGGGAGCCGTCTTGGTGGGGGCGACGTTTCACAGGAGCGCGTGACTGGAGTTTAATCCAGCACGAACTTGAGCTGTCGCTAACATTAGATGGCCACTCATACAGCGTCTCTATTGAGGACGAAAATTCTTATCAGGTGAGATCAGGCCTATTTTGGACATCTATCACCTTAAATTCAGGTCAGTTTGGCGCTCTGGAAGTTGGTGGCTTGCCAAATACCCAAAGCAAGACACTGATTGCTGCATTGGATCACATTCTTTATGAGGTTCGCATCCGTGAAAAGGTGAAATTCCTTCAAGGGGAACAAAAGCTAATTTCTGAATGGCTTCGGGAAAAAAGAGAGCGGGAGACTGAGGCCGAACATCAACACAGGTGGTTAACGCATGAGGTGCAGATCGCGATTGAAGAGGCTCGTCCTACGATCAATGATCGTGCCTTCCGAAAGTATATTAAGGATTTCGGTGTTCAAGAGAGGCTTGGAAAGCAAGCACTGACTACACTAGAGTTGTCTTTAACCCTTTGGGAAATCGATCACCGTCCCTTTTGGGCAGCAATGAATGCGCTCCACACTGAGAATGAGCTGGAAGCCTGCAAGCACCTGTTCGGTCGGGTGGAAAGCAAGCCGCTGACTGAAGACCAAGCCCGCGCAGTGATATGCTTCGATAACCGCGTGCTGGTAGTGGCATCGGCGGGGTCAGGCAAGACATCAACCATGGTGGCAAAAGCCGCGTACGCCATTCATAGAGGGTATGCGCCGTCAGACCGCATTGTCCTCCTGGCATTCAACAAACAGGCAGCAGAGGAACTGAAGGAGCGAGCCGCTAAGTCATTCGAACGACTTGGTATGGATGGAATATCCGTTGAGGCTTCAACGTTTCATGCCCTCGGCCTTCGGATCATAGGGAAGGCTACAGGAAAAAAACCGGACATCCCGGATTGGGCTATCGATACAGCTAGTGGTCTACGCAAGTTGGCCGAATTGATTGATCGGCTCAAGGATAGTTCAGTTGCCTTCCGAGAGCAGTGGGACCTCTTTCGTTTCGTATATGCTCAGGATTTGCCTAAGTTTGGCTTATCTGGATCGGTCGACGTTTGGGACGAACAGGGTAACGGGCTGATCCTTACGGCGGATGGGACGAGAGTTCGCAGCCAAGAAGAGGCGATGATCGCAAACTGGCTTTTCTATAATGGTGTAAGCTATGTGTTTGAGGGAGTCTACGAATTCGACACCGCTGACGCTACCCACCGCCAATACCGCCCAGATTTTTACTATCCCGATATTGAGCTGTACCATGAGCATTTTGCGCTCGATGCGCAGGGAAATGCACCGCCGCACTTCAAGGATTACTTGTCCGGGGTGGAATGGAAACGCAAACTGCATGTTGAGCGTGGTACGTCATTCATTGAAACAACCTCTCATCAGATCAGATGCGTCAGTGGTTTTGAACATCTGGCGGCAGAATTGGCAAAACGAGGCGTCGAACTTGATCCGAATCCAGACCGCAGGATCCCTGAAGGAGGGCAGAAGCCGATGCCCTCCGAAGAACTCACAGGCCTTATTCGTGTTTTTATCAGCCATACCAAAAGTAATAGTCTGACGGTTTCGGCCCTGCGGGAGCGATTGGACGCGATGTCCGGAGATACCTTTAAACTCCGCTATTGGATGTTTCTGGATATTGTTGCCCCCATCCTGAACGCGTGGGATGCAGCGTTGGTTGCAGGGGGCGGCATCGATTTTGAGGATATGCTCAATCTTGCAGCAGAGTATCTTGAAAAGGGGCAGGTCGAGGAAAATTACGAACTGGTGATGGCAGATGAATTCCAAGATGCCTCACGGGCACGAGCGCGCCTGTGCCGGGCTTTAGTGCAAAAATCCAATCGATTTTTCTTTGCCGTTGGCGATGACTGGCAATCCATCAATCGGTTCGCTGGAGCCGACGTATCAGTAATGACGGGATTTCAAGACTGGTTTGGTCATGGGCAACTGCTCAAGCTGGAGCAGACATTTCGCTGCCCTCAAGAGCTATGTGATATATCAAGCAGGTTTGTTTCCAAAAATCCGGCCCAAATTCATAAGGTGGTGCGATCTATTAAGCCCACCGGGGGACCGGTACTTCAGACCTTGCAGGTGGACAGCAAAGAAAAGCTTGCCGATGCAATCACCCGTTATTTGGAGCAACTAGTTGAGAGGGTTCGAAACGGCACCATAAAATCTAGCGCGAACGGGAAGATATCAGTCTATATCTTGGGCCGCTACAACGCCGACCGGCAATATATGCCGACGCGTAAGTCTCGCTTCGAACGCTACTTAGACGTGTCGTTTCTTACAATTCATCGTTCCAAGGGGAGCGAGGCTGATTATATCATCCTACCTGAGATGGTTAGTACTTCACGGGGCCGGAGTTTCCCAAACAATCGGGCAGATGATCCGGTTTTGACATTAGCTATGCCAGCAGGAGATGATTATCCCGAAAGCGAAGAACGACGCCTGTTTTATGTAGCGTTGACCCGTGCTCGATGTGGTGTGGCTATGTTTACTGTGCAAGGGAATTGCTCGACCTTCTTAAGGGAACTCCAGAAAGAAGGGGCCGTGGCAATCACCACCCTCGATGGGAGGGCCGTCCAAGAAGAGAGATGCCCGTCCTGTAAACAGGGAGCTTTGATTATGAGGACCGGTCGTTACGGTGAGTTTCGATCCTGTTCAAATTTTCCTGTATGCCGTTACAAGCCCAAGAGAAAGTACGTCGGTGACAAACGCTAAGGGTTGCAGTTAATAGAATTGTAATAATTCTAATCTCCGTTTGTTTCTTAATCAAACTATAGGAAGTTAATCACCCAAAATACCAATAGGGAAAGCTAATATTTTCGATTGTCGGCCTGCCCGACAAAGCGGTTGCCGAAAGCCGGGAACGTGTACAGGCCGCACTTCATGCTTCCGGCCTTTCCATGCCGACCAAGCGTGTCACGGTCAATCTGGCTCCGGCTGATCTGCCGAAAGAAGGAATCCTTCTGCCATATCGT
Organism: Ochrobactrum sp. AN78; assembly: GCF_029909885.1. NCBI lineage: Bacteria > Pseudomonadati > Pseudomonadota > Alphaproteobacteria > Hyphomicrobiales > Brucellaceae > Ochrobactrum > Ochrobactrum sp. AN78. Next base: position 397,352 of record NZ_JASAMU010000002.1, on the reverse strand, counting down.
GAACTGTATCCAGTTGAGCAACTATTGGAAATTGCTTGATATTATTCCGTAAAGCATCTGAATATTGATATCCATTGTAGCACTCAACAATGTGCACCGTGTAGTTGTAAAAAAAACTTCTGCTGATAAAGATCGCTCTGCTGGCTCGCAGCGTTAAAGCGCGAACCGGTCAGCTCCCTAACTAACCCCTTTATTCATATTGTTCGATATTCGCGCGTTGCTCCCCTCTAGCGTAGAAGGGGAGGATTGGTGCGTTCGCCGATGATGATCTGCGCGGTCAGAGGAATCCAAATCAGTTTCGTTCAACCTAACTTAAGATTATATCACGTCTATTGACAGTTGATGTAATGTATAGGATCATCTAATAGTGATTCTAGAGAATATGAAGGAGTATTAATAATGTAAATAATGATTAAATAATATTTTTCCTTTAAATATAGCCTTATTTAAAGGAAAATAATTATCAAATCATCCAATTCCTTTATTTAAATACTAATAATGGGAATTATGAAATAAAAGGATGAGAGATTTGGAGGTTAATTACGAAAATATTCGCAAGGAACGATGTCGCGGTAAGATGCAGGTGATGGAGCCTGAAAGTGAGCGCATCGATGCTCCATTTAACGACATGGCGAGGGCCGTTCCCTTAAAATACTCGTTTAGCATCGAAGGGCATCGCCATTCGTATCATCTCACAGCACTGGTTCCCTTGTATGGGGAAGGTTTTTGCAGAAGATTCGAGACCGCGTGGAGAAAATCTGCATCTTTTCGGTCCGGAGCGACATCAGACAATTATTTTAAAGCAGCCCGCAAGGCTTTTATTCTGATTGCCCGAAAAGGAGCAGTCGAGCCAGATACACCTTGTGGTCTGATTTTAGGCGGGTTTCGCGATAGAGAGAGCTGGACTCCGAGCATTAAAGAATGGGGGGCGATCTTAGAAGAGATGGCTGCATCGATACTCGATCTCCGCGATCATTCTTTTATTGAAAATGGAACGCCAGAAAGTCGGAATAAAAAGTTTGAGAGTCTACGTTGTGCACTTAGATGGCTGTCATCGCAGGGCTTAATTCCAGAAGTTGAGCTCGAAGGTCGTCGGATCAGAGAGGAGTTTGGCGCAGCTTCGAAATGCTTGGCCACCGTTAAGTTTGAAGCAGGTCGCCTCGATGTGTCGGGCGCAAGTTTGTCGGATGCAGCTAATAAATTCTCTATTTGCAACCGAGAAATGCTAGAGGAAATACGAAAGTGCCTTTGGTTGGAGCTAAAGGAAAATATCGATCTTTATGAAGAAGGCAGCCGGTTAATGAGGGATCCCTCAATACCGGATGTTTCAGATTTTGAATCGGTGTTAAGAAATTATACGGATCAAAAAATTAGAGATAAAATTGTACAAAGGGAAATAAAATTTAATAGAAGTCAAATTCTAGGAATGGCTTTAAAAATATATAAGAGAAGCTCAATAGAGAAGAGATGCATTTCTCGCAAAGCTGATCTTTTTATGAGAAGTGTAATTAGGTATGACGAAGCGCAACCTTATTATGAGGCTACCATTAAAAGCCTTAACGCGGCTTATCATATAATATTAATTGACCTAGGAGCGAACTGCCAGCCAGTTGATGACATTGCTTTTGACTGCTTTTCAGGTGGTCCTCAGCGAGGAAAGATAAAAGTTCGTAGTCTTCATCTCATTAAAAATAGGAGCAACGGTAGAGTTGTTCCAGGATCTTTAAGAGAAGATCTCTCAGAGAGAGAGTTATACCTGGCGACTAAAACCGTGCCGGATCGCCCCTCCGGTGTGATGATTATAAACATGTGGAAGATGCTAACTCACTCCATGAGAAGTGAAGCAGGACCAGCAATGGAACGTCTTTGGGTGTGGCGCAAACCAGGGGCCACTAAGGTAGAAACTTCGTTAGTTTCCATGTCGAGCGAGCGGTGGCCTGCCTTCCTAGAGCGCCAAAAAAAGAACGAGATGTTTGGTGGGCTGCGAATCCAGCGTCGACACATTCGTACCGCCGTCCGCAATTTGAAAGGCGAGGACGGAGATCCAGATATCGCTGTCGACCGAGCACTGATGGGCCATTTGAGCACTAAAACTACTTTTCAGTATCTGAGCGAAGGGGCCGTCAGATCGCTTCTAGAAAGTAAAATAAGAGCTTTCATTGAAGCTTGGGAAGCAGTGAGCGTTCAAGATATAGACGCTGCGGCAAGGTTTCTCGGAATTCCGCAGGCGGAACTTTTTCGTCGAGCGCAGCTGGGTATCGCCAACGGTTTAGCCGCTTTATCTACTCGCGTTCTTCAGCGGCGGTCAAAAATAAAAGTCGGTTCTGCAGAAAACTTGTCCGATGCCGCTCAGGAGTTTTCAGTTTCGATTTCATCTATGACGAATTTGGACCTAGCTCGACGCGCTCTTCGCGAGCAGTGCTTACTCATGGTCAATACTAACCCCCAGCGATTTGTGCGGAAGTGGCTACCGTGGATGGCAATAGTTGAAGGCTATTGTGAACGTTTAGAGCAGAGCCGCTTTCGTCTCCAGTTTTCGAAGGTTTGTAATGACGTTGAGAAAAAACTTCTAGCTGGGCAGTTAAGGACGCCACTCTTATGGTAATCAAGTCACGCAGACAGATGCAATTTCTTCCGCTCCATGACGAGATTATTGGAGCACTTCCGAGACCATACTGGCTTGAAGGAGGTACTCTTTTAGATAATCTATGGGCTATAAAATTGGGTGAAACAGACTCTGAAAGCCTGATGATTTTGGATTTTAATCAACCGATCACTCCGTGGCCGAACATGAAATCCCTTACCGATTTTGATTTTGAAAAAGATCTAATTACAATAAAAAAATTCATTATATTAGCTTTAAAACAAAAACCCGTGGGATGGGTAAGCTCAAAAGACACTTTGTCTGTTGAATTCAATCACTATATTGATTTTGTTCGGTGGCGTACCGACAGAGGGGTATTGAATAATAATTCTCTGAGTCCAGTTTGGTTCAATGAATACGATAGCTCATTTAAGCGAAGCGGACGTGAAGGGCTGTTAAAGCTCGAAAGTCGAGTACGTTCACTTCTATTAGCGGTCAAAAGTAATGCTATTGAAATAGCTACGGACCGCAGGGGGGATGCTGCTATAGGTGAAATTGCAAAGCTACTTGGAGTTGGCAGCGGAGCGTCCCTAACACCAAATGCACGCAACTATCTAGAACAGTACTTTAAAAGCGAGGGAATACCGTACACCCGCTATTCGAGGAGCCGAGAGCTACCTTTATTGAGCGAGGAGAATGTTGTTAGTACAGCAGCAGCCAAACGCTACGCGATTTGGTTTCAGCTTTGGCGTTTAAGAAGTCATCTCTCTCATGACCCCATCGGGCATAGAGCTTTCAAAACAGCCCGCGAAATTTCAGAGTACTGCCAGAAGCATTTCCGCGAGCCGCGTCGAACACCAGACGCCCCAGCGTATCAAGTAAGCTTCCTTATAAATTCCTCACTAAAGATCTTATTGGACCACGTTACCTTAAAGCTTATCGATCTTGTCGGTCACGGGGTAAATAAAGATGGGGATTTGAAGAACAAGGATCTTCTTGTTGAGTGTAACAAACGCCTATCCTCTTTAGGTTTTCCAGAGATATCAGAGTACTATCATCTTCGCAAAGGAAAAACACAAAACAAGGCCACGTTGCGTCAGCTTCTATTTAAAATTCTGCCCATGGCCGCGAGAATAATCACCGCCGCTTTTTCAGCGCGTCGTGATAATGAAATCACAATGAGTAGAATGGACTGCGTTTCTCGGGATGAAGCGGGGCAACCTTGGCTTAACTGCAGAATCTCCAAAAATCTGAAGCGTACTCAACGCATTCCTATCCCTGAATCCGTAGTCAGAGCGGTGGAAATAGTTTTGAAAATACGGGCTCTTGGAAACAGAGAATCACAGATTCTATATAAGTTTCGCTGCCCAATCACGAAAAGGAATGTGTCGTTTAACACAAACCGATTAATGTCGGTCGTAGACGATTATTTTCAAACGCCTCTGCTCGAGGACGGAACTGCATGGAAATTTCGTCCTCATCAGTTCAGGAAACTTTTCGGTGTAACCTATTTCTGGCGGTACGCGTTTCCAAATCTCACGGCGCTTACATATCATTACCGACATTTCAATCCTGAAACAACACGGGGTTACATCGAGTTGGAGGCGGCAGAGGGCCTTCGCATGCGCGACGAGAAGCTCGCGGCAGCGGCGCGTGAGAGAACAGGAGAACGAAAATCTGATCTCGAATCGAGCAGGTCGGCTTTCGTCCTATGGGTACTAAGCGGCGTCGCAAAAGGGGATAAGCTTGATGGCGCGCTTGGTAAACGCATAACTGCGCAGGTCGAAGAACTTAAGAAAAGGTATTTACCGGAACTACAGATCACAGGTGGACAAACGAGTTCGCCGTCATTCGATAAAGCGCTGACAGCGCTTGCGAAAACGACTTCCCTGCAAGTCCATCCAGAAGGGCATAGTTTATGTGGGTGGGGATCTGGATCAAATGAAATTACCTCTCAGAGGTGTGCGTCCCGATGTCTGGAGCTTCGGCGCGAGCTAACTGGCGTGTCGAGCAGTGAAGCCATGGGGCCTGACTTTGCTTATGCGGAGGATACTGGGTGCTTGGTTTGTCCACTTAGAGCAGCTTTACCAACCATGGCTCCTAGATGGGAAAGTGACGTCCAAGAAGCAGAGTTGGCGCTCGCTCATTCAAATGTCATTCAGTCGGAAATAGTCAGAGAGCGTTTGGAATTAATATCCACTCACCGGTCGGATGGTTATAATGCAAGCTAAGCGACTTTACGGAGCAGAAAAGACGGCTACGACGCGTGCTTCATTCGAACGAAAAATCGAAGAAATGTCTCGGGTGTTAAGTTGTTGGCAAAAAAATGGTGTTCGAGATCAGCAATTCTGGCCAACGAGCTTAGCTATGCTAGCAGCGTGGGAAGACGATCAAAAAGGTATTTTTCGATGGAAGAGCAACAACGTAACAAAACGCGACGGTGTGTTCGGTGATCTAGTCAATCGATATTGGAACTTACAAAAGAAGGCCGATACATATTTGAAGAAGACGGCGCGCACGAATCCCGATAGCGCTTTAAAACACTTTAACTCAGTATTGATCCATCAGAATACCGCTCTGATATGGAATGTGATGGAACTCCGTGATGCTCTGTCGCGGGTGGACCCCGAAAATGAAGCATTGTCGAGATTACCATTTCCATGAGCACACAACGCAACAGCGCTGCGACCCGTTTAAGCAAGGCACCGGTTGACTACCAAATTGACGGGATACCAGTTGGCAGGCTGCCATGTTCAGTGAATGACAATGAAGGGGTCGTAATTCCTATACAGGCTTACTTGCTTGAGAATGCCGTTCGAATTGGTGATGCTTGGCGCACGACAGAGAAAGAAGCGTACATATTAAATCAGTGGTACGATTACTTAACACTGAAAAATGTGGGCATATTTAATGCAGACGAGGGGCATCTCCGTAGTTTTCTGCTCGGTGGCGGTCAACGCACTGGCACGGTCATTGCTTTCAACAATAAAGCAGGTGTTGTTGGGTCACAAACCAGCTTACATAAATTTCGGATCATAGTGGGATTTTATGAGTTTTGGCAGAACAAACGTGGGCAAAAATTAAGAAAATTCCGTGGAATCACGCTCGCGGAGATTAGGGAAGAGTTGCTAGCTCGACCAAAGAAATCGTTGGCAAAGGCCGAAATAAACTTCAGTAGACCTGGAAAGATCGAACCGAGAAGAAGGCCTGGTACGCCCTCGACGGAGGAATCCGAAGAGATTTTAACGATGGCACTTCAACAAAAAGACCCCAATCGGGCTCATACTTATTATCTCATCGGCTGCTTAGCGCGACACAGTGGATCGCGTGGTGTGGGGATTGCTGGATTACTCGTTCCAAACTTGCTCAAGGGGTTGAAGAATGAGCCCGCTTTCAAAAAAATCGATAATTATAGATCCGTCATCGATAATCATTTGCAGCCTGAGAACAGGCGTCTGATAGTTCACACCCTGCAACGCATGCGCAATGACCAAAGGAACTTCATTTATTGCGACGTTGTGAACAAAGGTGGCAGCTGGACGACCATCGCAATCCCGCTAGAGCTTTGTGGGGAGCTAATTGATTATATATGCACGTCTCGTCAAGAATTAATAGAAGCGCGCTTTCTCAAGAGAAACAAGAAAGTTCCGCCCAACGTTTTTCTATCTTATAAAAACGGCGCTCTATCTCAGGAGGCAATGGGTAATTTTTATAATAGTATATTTAAAAAATTAGAGGCTGACGGTACCTTTCATAGATTAAGGGCTGCATTTTGCCAAGAAGTCATAAGAGACATTTACGTACGGGAACGAGCTGTTAACGGCCGAGCTTGGCTAGTAGATAATGTACTTGAATTCGCGAGAAAGCTGTTAGGGCACAAGAGTGTAAAATCTCTGCGGCATTATCTCGACCAAATTCAAGCGGAAGAGGTTCTGTTTGGTCACCCCATCATGGTCGATAGTGGTAACGACGCTAACTATGTTCGAGCGATTGCTCACCAGTTGAATTCACCGGATGGCGAAGAATTTCGGAAAGCGCTTCATCTGTTTTGTCAGCAGCAGCGATTGGAACCAATTGTAGAGGAAGGTAGGCGCTACGCGCTCTTCTGAAGGAAGGTGAAAAGCGACTGCCGACTATCGCTACCTCGTTTCGATCACCAAATCCCACGTAAATCCGTTTTTGCCTTGTTCCCACCTGTAACCGTACGGATTGCAGACGATGCGGCTTTGGCCGATCTGAACATCGAAAGCATGATGCGTATGGCCACAGATCCACAAGTCTGGGGCCTGTTCTGAGTGCAGGATATCTTCAAATGCATTTGGTCCACAGGCAAACAGAAAATTTGCGTCTTGACCTGCATAAGCTGGCGGCGTGCAATCAGGGTGCGGCATATGATGGGTCAGCACCACGGTGGGGCCATAAAACGGTTCTGCCAACTTTTTTCGAATGTAAGCTGCATCTGAACGATGCAGATCCAGCATATTCTCAGGCGTGAAGCGTTTGTCATCTTGCATGTAGATTGCATGAAAATCATTGAGCATCTGACGCGCCATCAGCATTCGCTGTCGTAGATCAGACTTCGTGGCGAGTTTCATCTCGAAATCGACCCATAGGCTTGCGCCAACGAAGCGCGTATTGTCGATAATTACCGTATCGGCATCGAGACAATAAAACCGCTGCGGCCATTGCAGAGAAAGGGTTTCGATTGCCTTGATGGTCTGCCTGTCGCTTTCAAGCGAACGGTCGCGGTCACCTATAAGCCATTTGTTCTGATAGAACTCGTGATTTCCTGGTACATAAATAATTGGCTTCTCATAATGCCTGATTAGGAATTCCAAGGTGATGTAAACGTCAGGCGCTGCATTGAGATCGCCCGCAATGATAATCACATCGCATTCTGGCGCGTTTCCACGCGCCGGGTAGTCGACCTCTTGCAGTTCATGATGGACGTCAGACCAGATCCATAGTTTCATTCTGTTTTCTCCTTGGCCGCAATTCCCGACAGTTTTCATGCCAAGCCTGTCTATGACAGGCGCTCACGTTCCTCGACTGACCCGCAGAAAAATTCAAACTGCGAATTCAGTTGATGACGTGCAGCAGCATGTGCGTTTTTCTCAATTGCCGATGTCCTTTTGCCCGAGGCGATAAAAGCGGCTGAAAGTTCGCGCATAGTTTCTGTCGAGATCGAGAAGCCAGAGCTCAGAGGTAATGCCATTCGGCACGATTTGTCCGAGCCGAGGATGTTCGAATAATACCCCCTCTAAGCAAGTTGCGCGGCGAGCGCTGAGCTTCCAGCTAGTTATTGCTGGAGAATGTGAAAGTTGGCGCTCGTCTGGATGCTCACCGTTGAATATGCGTTCAAGATCCGTGACTAGGGCTTTCAGCATATTGATTTCGATTTCGAGTTGTTCGCGATTGTATTTTCCATTTTTGATTATGACAGCCATAATGAGGTCCTGGAGAATGAAGAAATGAGGGGCCATTCGGGCGCGCAGCAACGCGCCCGTGGAGTGGCGTTTCTTGTTCAACGTGTTTGATTAATGCTGCGAGCAAACGCTGAACCGTTCAGCGTGGAACATGCAACAGTCGGAGAATGGCTCAGAAGCCCCGCTTACTGGGCTCGATCAGGAACGAGTGTTTGGAAGTGCAAAGGCTTCGCTCGTGCCAGTTCTTCAAGCGCCAGCCGATTGATGATCAAATCGATCTTTCTATGTTGTTCCGTCTCATCACTGGAAAGGCTGTTACCAAACCAAAAGCTCAGCATGTGCCTTTGCTGTCTCTGAATTTCCAGCGCATGTTGTGCAGTACCCGATTTACCGGTTAGTTGATCCAAATCATGAAGAGCCCACACGCCCTCTAAATACTTCGTGTCACTAAGTAACGGGTCTATGGTGACGAACTCTGTCCGTTCTATCTCAACGCTGAAATATTGTGTTCCAATTCGCGGCAAAAAGCTTGCAAGCTTAGCTTTATCTTCTTCCCATTGTATCTGCGCACTTCGTTCATTGCCAATCCCATAGGCGATTTGAATATAACGCAAGCATCTTTGTGGCTTATTGTAAACGATGAGATCGAAAGCAAAACCGCCTGATAAATAAGTCGGCGTTAGAGGGGGCCCTTGGAATTTATTGCATTCGGGTTCCTGAGAAAGAACCTCCGCCAACTGATCAACGCTACGCGATAATATTGGGATGCCTGGCGTCGAAGTGGAAGTTCGTTCATCAGTTGCGGAAATCATATTTTCCAGGAAACCGATGATTTTTTCTCCCTCGCTCCAGATTGCGTAACGAAAATATTCGTCGACACGCTCCGTACTTTGAAGATTGCGTTCTTGCTTGTTAATGCGGTTGTGAAGTTCACTTAGCTGCAAAGCCGCATTCAATCCACGTCCTGGATGCCGTCGTGGAACTTCATTTTCCATGAGAATAACATGACCGATTGGGGAGTTTTCAGGCATAAGTTCTCCTGTCCGGCACATGGGTTACATGGGCCAAATTCGATATGAAACCAGTTCAGACAATGACGTCATCGACGGACAAAAATGGGCAATCCGCCTATTTCATCAAATCTTCAACTCACTGATTCGGTGTCTGTGTGAGCGATAATCCGGCTTATGTCAGAATTGCCTGAATTAGGCAATTAAATTCCTAAATATGGCAAATAAATACCGATTTAAGGCAAATTAGGGGGTGTAGCGGTTGCATACTCCCTGAATTAAAAGAAAAGGATGGATATACCGATTGCACTTTTGCGGGCCGCAAGACTCGCACTCGACTTAAGTCGAGAAGAACTCGCTGCAGAGGCGGGTGTAAGCGTGCGTACCATCGGAAGCTTTGAAAGAAATGCAGGCGTCAAAATTGAAACCCAACGCAAAATTCAATCGGCATTGGAACGAAGAGGCGTAACCTTTATCTATAGAGATAAATCCAAGGGGTTCGGTTTAATAATGCCGAAAAGCTGGCCACATTAATCTGTCAGGATTTTCAGCTCCACTAACTAAGATTAAACTCAAAAATTAAATTCATTTCGGTTGTTTTTCATACGGTGATCGATTGAAGACAGCTTACTGGCGATCTTGCATCCACTCGCTGACAATCGTCCGCGAATTATCCCTAAGGCCAGCTCTTCAACCCATCCTAGGTTTGAAAGAAATCACTGACGAAGCTCAGAGTGGTTCGACCAGTGCACTCGCTAGCCGATGCGCCCGCTGCAGCTTTTTTACCGCTACTTTCGCGGTCGTGACGATAGCTTGAGCAGCTTTCCCGTTTTCTTGCCTGCAACCCTGTCACCTGCCTTCTTCCAAGTTGTACTGTCGATCAGACGTGAGTGTCTGATGTCCAGATTATTGCATCCCGGCAAATCTAGAAGTGTATCAACCACGCTATCAGCGACGGATACCGGCAACCACGGATTCAAGTAGATTCGGTCGATCCATTCCGGAGGGCAGTCGATTTGATAAGCCCCTTGCTGATCTTTTGAGGACTCAATGATTATCCTATACTCGTCCTCGTCAACGAAACCGACCCGCTTGAGGAATGGTAACCGTTGAATGTCTTTAATACCAAGCTGTTCCACCCTTCGCAGAGGGAGGTACTCTACTTCGCCGAACCGAACTTTCTCGCCTCTTGGCATTTTCATTTCACCAAGGTCATTCTCAATAAGCTTGCGCTTCAGGACTATGCACGCGCCTCCGGTTCCACCTCCGGCAAATACTCGCCAGTGGTGGTAGGTTTCTGGGCACATGGCGGCGCACATTGTGTAAAGACCCTTAATTCCATGGTGCTCTTGATAGAGGCGCATAAAGTAGCTGTCGTTCTTGTCATCCCAGTACTGCGGGTCTAGGAGCGAGAGTTGGCCCCTACGCAGGATGTCAATCACGCCCGAAATTGATGTGTATCGCCTAATGACCGGTTCCCCGGAGATGCCTTCATTCATGTTCGCCTAACCAATATCGCCAAATTTAAAGGACCCGACCTCTGCACTAAATTTTCAGTAATTGCATTAACAGTATTTAAATTAAACGACCGTGTAAGATGATTTGCGTTTAGAACAAGTATATTCAATACTGATTTGCAAATTGTCTGCTATTCAAGATAGTCGTTTGTATAAAACGGCCATATAAAATCTCGCCGCGTCTTACAACTTCCAACCTGAAGTATGTTACCATCGTACGTCACGATACTAATAGTATAGCGGGGTGTTGCCGCTTATACTGACCATTAGAGGGGACAAATTTTATTTTCCATCCAATACCTGCCATTTACATCATTTTTAACGGTTCCCGCAAACAACCAGTTGCTCGAAAATGGGGCAGCCGTTCATACAATTTCTTTTGTGCGAGCAGCTACCGCATCGGTCGGAAGCGAAGTAGTTTCGAAATGAGCCGACGTTCGTCGAGTTGTGCCAAATATCGAGGAGGGAGTTTTCACCGCCCAATTGATCCCCTTCGACCAGTCCGCTCTGGAATGAGCAAGGATACACTTTCAAGTCTTCGGAGACATAAAGCGAAAAACGGCCTGCGTCGCAAGCGTCCACCAGTGCTGTGTTCGCATTTGTCCTAGCAAACACCCCGCTAACACAACAAGCATCAAAGCCGACCTTTAACTTAGCTGCTGGAGACGTTGCTAACTTGAAAAATTCTTCGACACGCGGGCTGTTTCGAAGTAGTTTTTCTTCAAAAATCTTACGCCCCGATGGCTTATAGTTGAGAAAAACGAGTGCATTAATTTTATCCAAAAATTTTGGAGGAGCGCTGAGCCATTCGATAGCAGTGTCGATACTTTGGCTATCAATTATAAAATGGACGTTTGTTTTGATCTGCCACTCGGCGAGCAATTTTAGGGTTTCGGCAGTTTCCCGATAAGGAGGATACGCCGATACCGCTACAGCTCCACAGTATCGTTGTGTCGCTGATAATATACTGTCCGTAAGTCCTCGGCCATTCGTCGTGTAATTGGGAATGATACCATTCGTTCTCGTGTACTCAAGAATTTCTTCGAAGTCTGGGTGCTGGTTAGGGTTGCCACCGCCCAATGCAACTTGGAACGTATGCATTTCGGCAGCTTCATCGATGACGCGTTTGTAGTCCTTCAGAGCCATATGAGAACCGTGCTTCGTTGAAGACTTGTAACAAAATACGCATCCCTTATCACACCAATTCGTGATGGATATGTCCATCAATTCTGGTCCATGTGGCGACCAAAATGGTTCGGGTTTGCCCGCTTCTGGAACACGTGCAAAAAACCCGGTGCGCGTGTTCGAAAATGTGGAATATCCCAAGTCTTGGTAGCGATTGATCCTTACGCTCGCGTTACCAGTAGTTGTCGTACGCATTGATATAAAACCTTTCCGATTCTATCTCGAAAATTTCGGTGCAAAGGACTGTTTCAGCAAGGCATTCGTCGCTGCTAAGATGCCCCGTCGTGACGTTTTTTCCTTGTCGGATGGCGTCGCGCATACGATCCAAAACCTCGTGAGTGAAGTCGTGTTTGCCCTCAAGAGCATCTATATCGTCAACGGATTGCAGGGCTTGTCCTCGCTCAATGCTTGATTTCAATTGGTAAAACATAGACTCAAACAATGGCGCGACGGGGCTGTCTAGCTCTACGCCTACTGCATCAAAAAAACTCTCTTTTGAAATCATCTCCATCGAGATGTATACGAATGACGTTGACGAACTATTGGAAACAAAATCCATCTTAATTTTCATGATCTCTCTCCAGTTTCCGAATGCATTCGACTACGATTTCAAGGATGTTGTCATCATAAGCCTGATTCATCAGACCGTTGTCATTTTTGAACATAAGTATATGTTTCTTATCGAAAGCAGATTCATGAAGATATATATCGTGCGCACATTCTAAATACTGATATATCGATGTATACTCTACGCAGTAATATCTACTGTATTCCTTTTTCAAATCGATAGACGATATAAAAATGTGGTCGTAGACGGACTTAAACAACTGTCTTCCGAGGCCAGTATTCTTGATCTTGAGGGCAGTCAAAAAATCACTGAATTCGGGAATGACGTTAGCCGCTAAAATAAATCTATTACCGTCCATCTCAGTTATCCTTCGCTGACGACTGTATTTCAAATATCAGCGCGCGTAGGGGGTGTGCCCTAGCAGTTCGAACTAGGCCTATCGCGCCGTTTAATATTGAGTTGTTTGAAAAGTCCGCGAATAGTGCAGCGGTGCGCTCTCGTTCGTACCAACCGGCAGAGGAAGAAACGTGCAGAAAAAATGCCAACCATTCTGAGGTGCGGTTTCTTGAAACCCGGTCCGGCCCAACGGCGCTTATATCCTCAACAAACTGATTAAGCTTTTCTTGCCAATTATTTGAAGGGAAATCGTTTCGACGGGTAAAAAGTATCCTAATGTATTCGCAATGATTCTTCGTGTCCAAATTATTCAGATGCTCGATTAGAATGTTAATATTCAAAAGCTCGGCTAAATTGTTTCGTCTTACCAAAAATGATGCTGCGCTTCGAACCCGATTAGGAAACGTTGTTTCTCTCAGAATCATATTCATCCGCTCAACATCCTGTGTATTCTGGACCTGAGGAGGTAGCAGATGGACGTTCAATGTGTAGTGTTCAATAAAGTCATTGGAGTTCTCGCAAGCCTTGAGCGCAGCTTTCGCCCCAAGCTTTCTGGCGAGTAAGTACACGTATCGATACACACCCTCAAAGATTGGGCGGCCAGAAAGGGAAGAGAGATCGCCACTGAGGCTCGTCTCGCTTTCCATATTCTGGACAAAGCTATATGCGATGACGAAGTCTCTCAATTCGTCATAAGTGAATGAGATAACAAGGTCTCCAAGACTAGCCAACCCGGATGGCATGATTTCCTGTCTCAAGATTACATCATCGGCGACAAAACGATGAACTACCTCCTTCTCATTATCGGAGAAGTTTCGGACAGAAACCGTTGAGAAATCGTCGGCTTCAAGCATTGAGGTAACGATCTTCAGCAGCGTAGGGAACGCATTCGCCTTTAGCCGTTCGGGGAACAACTCGATTTTTCTTTTTAGGAATTCCTCAAATAAGTCGCCCTTATAAATGTCGGACATATAACCGACATCCTGTGCTTCATGGCGCTCAGAAAAGATGCGAAGAAGTAGGAGATCGTTCTGCAGAAACTCTCTCGCGAAACCAGATAGATGCCCGGTTACCTGGAAGTGTTTAAGATATGATCGGAGAAGTCTACTCTTACCAGCATCAGACATTTTTGCGCGTAAGTCCATAACCCTGTGGACTGCGTCGCTAAATGGTTCGTTCAAGAGGGACGCGTATTTTTCCTCGAAAAATTCGCTTCGGCATGTAATTGTGATTTTGATAAAATCGTACTGACAGACAGCGTTACAGAAATCTTTAAGCTCGTCGTTAAACTCGTCTAACGCGTTCACCTCGTTAATTCCGTCAATTACAATGAGAAATGGTTTTCCAAACTCGTTCGCTAGCCCATTAAAAAAATCTAGGTACTGATGGATTGATGAAAAATTTGGTGCATATCTGTTATTTGATATAAAACCGAACAGGCGTTGGCGCGGTTGATAGCTATTCAACTCCCTCGCGGGTATAAAGATGCAGGGTAGCTCAAATGCGCGAAACTGCCTGTCGACCAAGTCGCAAACAAAGTTGGTTTTTCCCTGTCCAGCCATACTCGTTATCAGGAAAACCTTATGCCTCATTAAAGCAATCATCGAGCGCACATCCTGCAGAATCCAGACGATGCCAGTTGTTAAACTTTCAACTCTAAAACGAACGATTGACCAGCCATCGGTGTTTCCGTTTTCGGATGCGTATTTTCCCCCATATTCTTTATAGTACCAGGATAAGGGGCCAATTTTTCGCAGTTCAATTTCGACAGCTTCATCGACTGCGCCCAGCCACGGCCACAATTCAGAGAATGTCTGCGGAGTGGCGCTTAGTACTTCCGCCGAAATTTCAAGACAAAGCTCAGGCTCCCTTCCCAGTTTCAGTAGGGAGTTTAATTCATCATAATGAATTTTATTTAGCGAATCACATATTTTCCTGTAAAAAAATAGCGGATGAGAGAAAAATCTCATTTCCTCTTTAGTTTTATGAGTTTCGACAAAAATACTCGGAATGTATTTTTTTGAGTTCTTCTCGATCTCTATTTTATTCTGCGAGAATTCTAGAAATCTTTCCAACTCGGCACGGAATTGTAAGTGCCGATCTCTCTTTGTAAATTCCGACGCGAGATATGCATGAATGCAACTGAGCTTATGTGTATTAAGGCTGTTTAGGCGGGACACGATGTCGGTGAGGTCAAGAATGTCCCGCGAGGGATCGAATTTGATCGAAAGTGCAGCTATCTCATATGATAATGCCTTTGCGGTGTAACTTGACTGCTTCTCTGTAATTGTCAGAATGCAAACCCGCTCGAAAAGCTGCTCCAACTGGTGTTCTCTAAATTTGGCTAGGGTTTTGATTATCTTTCCGCTCGAAGCGTCGGTAGTAACTTGGAATGAAATTTTAGACTTCCTGCAGCCGAGGTCGATGGAGGGGAAATTTTGTTGAATCTCATTTTGGTTCTGAAGCTCAGGGCAGTCGAACAGCTCCTTGAGAATCGGAACCAAAAAATCTTCAGTCACCGAGTTGATGTCGAAGCGACCGGCCGCGTTGAGGGCTCTGATTTCATGACTTAGCCGACCAAGGTACTTCGCGCAGCCATTTAAATACTCGTCTCTATTCATCCTATCGTGACCATAACCTACATAAACCCCTGATATGTAATTGCTACTCAATAGCAGTTAAGTCTTCAAGCTTCCGACAAATGAAATCACAGAGCCGCTAAACTTGGTAGCAGCAGTCAGGGCGACCACTAGGCGGGGACAGCCGTCAAACAAATTGCGTGATTTTCGCGACCGCCCCGTACATTCGAGAACAACTCGTCAGCCCCGTTTTGTATTATGTCTGCTAACAGCTGTTGTATGGAGGGGTTCTACGACCGCCTTAACGCACACTGCTAGCGTCACACTTCCACAGCAAGTTCAGTAAAGGCGACGCCGAGGAAACGGTTGTCTAGGTGAAGCGATCAAGGTTTGGGGTGTTGGTGGACGCAGGACGCGGAATATCTTCGACATATCTTCGGCCCTCCTGTGAGCGTGCGTTCGGAGATGAAGGCGGCTATTGATAGTTTAGCGCCGCACCCGATGGAGCGATGCTTCTCAAATATCCGCGTAAGATTTTTTATTATTCTAAGCCAGCAGGACAATGTATGGGACATTCTGAGTCTCCCAATTCCTTATAGCTTCCGACGTTGTTGTTTCTGAAAAATAACTTCGCTCGTAGGCAATCCTCAGGACTTTTTCCAGTTCCGAGCTATCAGTTTCAAACGTATTATTAGTTCCAATGTCACGCTTGAGTGCTCGGGCTAGTATGCGCACGTAATCATGACCGCTCGATAGCAATAAATTGTCATGTCCAAGCGCGGTTATCGCTGCGCATTCGTCTTGAAGTTCGACTATAGTGGGCGCGTTTGCACCACTACGTGCGAGTATATGTCTCGCAGCCGACGCACCATCAACCGAACATTCTGCGTTATTCGTAAACTGGTAACGCATCCCATTGAATTTCAAGTTCCACTCACGCCGCTTAGATGCCAAGCGTATCACACCGATCTTCGCTGCTTCGGCAGCCAAGATGTGCTTAATTGTTGTATTTCTGTTCGCGCAGATTGCTCTGATCTTTTGTTCACTTCCGTAATGCAGCAACACCTTATCAAGAGCGGGGCTATCGACGATCATAACCTCTGTGTCGTTGCCCTGCGTCCTAACAATATTAGACGATGGCACATTGTCGTTGGAGATATCGGCGAAGTCTCCGTCAACTAAACCGATAGCACCGCAAAATTGGTTCTCGTCGAGCAAAAGGATTGTATTTTGGACGTTATCCTTGTTGATGCAATTCACAATATTGCACCGCCCACCGTCAATGAATTGACCATAGAGACGCGCATCCGTGTCACCCTCTACGAGAAGGAAGCTGCCTTTGTGCACCGCCCGCTGTAGCTTGATCTCAGCAAACAATGTCGCTGACGAAATTTCCTTTTTAATGGCGCTCATTCAAGGCCCCCGTCCAACTCAGTGACGAGATCCCACCTTTCGTTGATGATCTGTGGTGAATGAGTTGCAATCGCGACATTCAATGGCCGCGCCTTCTGAATCTGCTGAAGATCGGTTATGAACTTTTTTTGCCACGCGACATGCAGAGATAACTCAGGTTCATCGACTAAAATCAACGAGTTATCAGACACGCGAAATAGCAAGTCGTATATTATAACGAGTTCATGCTGCTCTCCCGATGATAATGAATTAAGCGGTACGATTCTTCCTGCGTCATCCTCAACTTTCATTCCGCTTTTAGGGTCGATCTTCAGCTTTTTGAAAGTAAGATGCTCAGCGATAATATTTTGAAAAATATTAATCTTTTCATACAGATCATCAAATACGCTTAGTTTTTTCTGTGTATCTTCCGAATAAACTCTGAGGAAATTTCGTATTTCTTTTTCGCCAATTCGATCAAACTCAGTTATTTGGTCCGCATCAGATTTATCCAAGAGACCAGCGGAGACAAGCTGTATTCTCTTTTCCTCCAACTCGCGCAGCTTGTTTCGGATGACGTCCTCCGGTGGGGCGTCTTTACCGAACTGCTGTACCATTCTTTTGGGAAACGTTTGGTCGAGCTTTTGCGATTGGGCTGCATAGATCTTGATTGCATCTCCGATTTTTTGAGCAAGGTCTTCTGCATTACCTTCTACAACAGACCGACTTGCCTTCGGCCTTCGGGAGGGATACCTCCCATCGTAATCCACATCCAATCGCAGTAAGCGCTGTGTTTCGATCATATGACATTCGGTCGATTGGATTACATCGCTTAACCATTCCGGTATATCTGTTAGCCGCTGCAAGCTCTTAGGTAGCATATCTGCAAAGGTGTCGATAACCTCTTCGAGAGTATAGCTACGACCGTCACGGTCATCGATCCAGCTATCAGGCCCCACTCGAGTGAGATAAGGGATGTATCGGTCGATAATAGATAGTTCGCGAGAAAGCGGCTCGTCGCCTCGCGAATAATTAAATGGCTCTACGGGCCCCCGTCCGTGGCATGTGAAGACAAGAGATGTTTTCGACCCAACGTTCCCTCCGTCTCGCGTTTCCTTTGACTTGGTAACCACCACAAATATGCTATCGGAAAACCAGAATGTAACGCTCGTAAACTCGTAGCGTCGCATTTTTGCAAACTGTTTAGAAAAAAAGAACATTATGAGACTGAGGAGCGCTGTCTTACCGTACCCATTGGGCGCTGTCAGAATAGTGATTTGATCCGATGAAGTAAGGCTGAACTCGTGATTAAAGCGTCCGAACAAACCTTTGACGCTTACTGCCCGCAATCTCATCCAGTTGCCCTCATTTTTGCCAACGTCAGTAATGTAATACTAACAACAGTTACTATAAGCTGCTCGTCGCCGTCTAGTATTGAGTTACGTACGTCGTCGCCTCCGCGAAAGCTAATTCGAACTTACCGGGCACTTTCTGATAGAGGGCTTATCCCCAATATTTCTGGTAATCCGGCCCCTTCGATTCCGGCTGCTGGGCCTTTTCAGGATGAGTTATGATGACTGGTAATGGTGCGGGAAGATCAGGGCCGACAATGATTGCCTCGCCTTGCGCCAACGACGGAATGAAGGCCGCCGCATCACGATCTAGATCGCCGCATGCTCTTTCAATTGTCTCCCGGTCGCGATCATTGGTTAGGCGATGTACAAACAGAGTTCCTAACTGGCTTAAAACGTCGGTCGGAACGTCTCTCGGTCGCTGCGTAGCAATCGCAGCCGTTAGACCATATTTTCTACCTTCTTTCGCAATCAAGCCAAATGCATCTAATGACACACGATTAGTTTCGTCTCCTATTGAACGGCCCACAAATTGATGAGCCTCGTCCAGGAAACAAATAAGCGGACACTCTTTAAACGCTTCTTCTCGCGACAAATTGAGGAGGTATCTACCGATTGTATTGAGCAATATCTCGCGAGTATTATATTTGAAACTAACGTGTTCAAACGATAACAAAAGCGCGTTCTGTTTTGGATCTTGAATGAATTTTCTAATAATTTCGCACACATCTTCTCCTTCGTTGGAGAAGATGCACTTCATTTCTGATGATGAAAGATAGTTCTCGATTCTGACATTCAACGAGTTACAGAACCCTAGTGCTGCATCATCTACCTTGCCATAGAATCCATTAGCATTAGCGTCCTGAGAACTGTGCTTGACGCATTCCTCTCGCACTTGGGCAGAAAGTAGGTGAATATCGAAATCGCAGAATTGCGAGTCCAGCTCGGAAGAATAATTGATCAGGGCTTTGCTGATGACGTTCCGACTTCGCCCAATTTTTCTGATCGTTCCACTTTCCCTTATTTCTATGAAATGATTGTTCTCTTCTAAGTATATTGTGTTGCCATTATCCTGCTTTTTTGCACTAAACCTTTGCGGATTACGCTGTAATAGCGCCGCTAGTCTGAGATTCTTAATGGCGCTTCGTAAATTTGGACCTTGCATTTGTGTTGATGGCGTCAAGAGACCATACAAATCAGTTTCCGAAAGATGTTTGTAAGGAAATCTTACAAGCGGGTGTTCTGCATCGCCCTTCGAGAAACGGTATTCTTTTGCACCAGTAATTTTCCCCTCAAACTCACCAGTTGGGTCGAACAAAATACATTTGCCTTTGAGGCGCACCACTTCGTTGACTAGCCGCGATACCGTCCAGCTTTTCCCACCGCCTGTTGCTCCAAATATGCCGCAATGCCTGCCAAACAGTTTTTCCGGCGGGATCATAATATGGGCGTCATTTAGTCCAGAAAGGCATCCCAACTCGATGAGGCGTTCTGCTCCTTTCCCTTCTTTTGTCTCCCCCGAAAGAGCACATTGGATTGCTGACGCGAGCGCTTGCCCCTCGGCCAAATAAGCGCTGTCTCCGATCCTCGGCTGGGTATTAATGCCGCGAGACACCTCTTTCGTCGTTTTATCAATTGTGGCCAACAACTGGGCGCGGCCTTGAGGATCGGTAACGATTTCCTGGTCCAGTTGACGCTCTAACGCTGAGCGTTGTCGCTCCGGAACGATGACTTCAGTCAAACGACCGAAAACTATGGCTGCATCGCAATCAATAAAAAGGAAGTCACCTGTAGTTCCTTTGGCGAGTCCCCGCTGTCCGCTAATGGCCAAACCAAGCGGAACCGTCAGTTCAACAGACGCGGCCCCCACCCGGGTTACGGTTCCGACACGTTTATCGGGATCGATCAACGCATAATCGTTTGTTGCAATCATTACAGGCCACCCAGTTCTTCCAAGCGCATTAGAAGCCTCTGGCGGTCGGTTTCACCGGATACGGAAGGAATCGCGTCGATCATATCTTCGAAGCGACCGTTCAGTATAGTTAGTCTGGTGTCTCCCTGCTGGACCAAGCGCATCAATCGCGCTTGATATTTATTCGGCTGCGAACCTACTGCTTTCAAAGCGTGTTCTGGTTGAATGTCATCCAACTGCTGCTCTGCGACAAACCCAGGGTCAACGAGTATTAACTTCAGCGAAAGGTTCGATTCTACCGCTGACCAGATCGGTGAGCTTATATGATCGTCTGCGAAACCAAAGCCTGCGATGAAGATAGTAGTATCTGGCTCTCTTAATGCAGATTGAAACGCGGCAAACATATCCAGATAAGGAGTTTCGAAAGCCTCTTGATACTTTGTAGACCTCGGATAGATCAGAACAGGAGTTAGGTCATTTCCTTCGCCTTTGGCTCGCCGAATAACTGCACCATCTGATCGTCGCCTCCAGTCGACGGAGCCATGCATTTTGTACAAATGAAAAACGCTGTCGATGTAATCGGACTTTGTCCCAGACGATGACCTTCGTACGATATCTGTTTGAAAATAATCTCTATTGAAACGTTGTTCGGCGCTGTGCGAAAATCCGTCAATAAAAACAATGCCCAGCCGCGCCCCAGCTTCTTCCAGACAAAGATCGTAATTGGTGGTAAACAGCTTTACGCGCGGTTTCTCAGCACTTCGCTTTGAAAACTTTCTCAGCAGATTCGAATGAGCGGGCAGGGATGTTTTCTCATCCACGAAACCAACCTCGCTCAGAATAGCGGTTTCGGCCTTCGAAATGAAATCTGTAAGAACCGAGACTTCGGAATCAAGCTGCTCAAATTGTTCGTCAGTGGCCCTAACGCTTAGCAACTCCAGCTTCATTTTACAGAGACTGAGCAGCTTTTCGATATTGCCTGCACTTGTCTCTTCAGGTTTAGGTGGCGACATGCCGAGTAATTCTTCGGCAATGTCGTCGAAGCTTTGGCCGTTCTTAAGTGTGTCCTTGTCAATTTTATCGCGGACAGCCTTCCAGAGTGTTGCCATGCTAGGGGCTTGCCCCCCGCCGCTCGAATTCACAGCAGAGAACGATGCACCCGACCCTAGGAGAAATATGACATTTGTAGAATTGAAAGCATTGCGAAGCGTCTCTCCGACTTTGTTCTTCGCTCCGGGAATTGTCCTGCTACTTGGATCGTTAGGATCGGCAGGTTGGTCTTCCCAAGCGAGCCATTTGTCTTCGCGCGTGTAAAGACGCAAATACTCGGCCATACCCGTCTTTTTTTGCCAATACCCGGTCATACCCCCTCCGATTCGATCACGCAAACTGGACGCCATGTTCCATCATTTATTCATGCTTAGTAAGAGCTACGATTAGAAATCGATTTAGCCGGGTGTTATTGCCTGGATAACAGTGTTGCCGTGCTGATGCATGCTTTCAAAGCCCGGCTGCGCCGGGTCCTAGTTCGGCTTGACGCCGAATTGAGACGGCCCATGGCCGTCACATCATTTTATTAGAAAGACTGAATCGGCTTTAGCATTGATCCATCGCCATTCAGTCTTTCTAATTCGAAATGGAATCCGCCTTACGGCGGATACATCGTTCTTAAGAATTTAACTTAAAGTTGTAGTGGATATCAAATATGGGAATATGGCAGAAGCTCGCATTATGATCTGCCGATTGCCGTTGGGTTGATGGCAGCTATCGGTGCAATTCCGATCGACGCCATACAATCCTATCTGGTTTTGGGAGAGCTTTCGCTTGATGGCTCCATAACGGCTGTTGCGGGCGTATTGCCTGCTGCAATTGGCGCCAATCGTGAAGATAAGGGCCTGATCTGTCCGTATGACTGTGGTCCAGAAGCCGCATGGGCAGGGGCCAATGTCGATATTCTTGCGCCACGCAGCCTGATTGCGCTGGCCAACCATTTTCGGGGAACACAGGTGCTGACGCCGCCTGATCCTTCGATGCGGGTTTCAAGCGAAGTGCTGCCCGATCTTGCCGATATCAAGGGGCAGGAGACTGCCAAGCGTGCGCTGGAGATTGCTGCCGCCGGAAATCACAATCTGCTTCTCGTCGGGCCGCCTGGATCGGGAAAATCCATGCTTGCACAGCGACTCCCATCCATTCTGCCAAAACTCAGCCCGCGCGAACTGCTCGACGTTTCAATGATCACATCCATTGCAGGCGAGCTATCGGGTGGAAAACTGTCTGACCGCAGACCTTTTCGCGCGCCACATCATTCGGCGTCTATGGCTGCAATGGTTGGTGGGGGGCTGCGGGCGAGGCCGGGTGAAGTATCACTTGCGCATAATGGCGTGTTGTTTCTCGATGAGTTTCCGGAGTTTTCGCCACAGGTGATCGATTCTCTCAGGCAACCGCTGGAGACTGGCGAATGCATGATTGCACGCGTCAATCATCGTACCAGCTATCCGGCGCGCTTTCAGCTGATTGCAGCGATGAACCCCTGTCGTTGTGGCATGGCGGGGGAGCCAGGTCACACATGCGCACGTGGCCCGCGTTGCCAAAGCGACTATCAGGCACGCATTTCCGGGCCGTTGCTGGACCGAATCGATCTCAGGGTCGATATGCCTGCCGTCTCAGCCCTTGATCTCATTCAGCCGTCGCAGTCTGAACGAAGCGAAAGCGTTGCCAAACGTGTCGCGCGGGCACGGGCGACACAAAGCGTGCGCTATGCAGCTCTTGGGCTGGATGCATCCATGACCAACGCTTACTGTTCGGCAAATCTGATTGAAGAAGTCGCCAAGCCGGATGCTGCGGGCGTAAAGCTGCTGCGCGACGCGAGCGAACAGATGCGCTTTTCTGCGCGTGCCTATCACCGCATTTTGAAAGTGGCCCGCACATTGGCCGATCTCGATGGAGTGGACCAGATCAGCCGCATACATCTTGCTGGCGCGATTTCTTATCGCATGGGCGCTGAGAGACTGTCTTCTGTGGCGTGAAGACCACGTCACAGAAGCTCTTTCTGCTCTAAAGCATGTCGCAGTTAAATGGATTCATTTAACGTTCGCGAACATGCGACAATTAAAAGAATCTAGAGCGAGCACCATGGGCGCGATTAAACACGACACGCTCTAGCAATTCAGGGTCTGAAGCGTCATGCTGCCATTGTTCAGAAAACAGGCTTTGCTGAACAGCGATAGATCAAGCGGATTTGGAAGACGCACGTCGCTTAGATCCGGGCAGGCTTTGGCGTCTGCATCAAAACTACGATCAATCTGCGAGATACAGAGAATGGTTAGTCCTTTCTCTTCAGCAAAAGCTTTCAGCGCTCTTATCTGAACCATCAGTTCCGGTTTTTCACGCTTCTGATCCAACAATTGTAGATAGTCGACAACGACACATGTATCGCGCGGCGCATTCTGCGATTGCTCGATGATGTAATCTGCGCTGATTGCTTCAGATGTGTCGAACACAAACTGTGTTTGAAAGTCACGTTCGTTGATACCGAGCATCTCAAATCGTTTTCCGATGTCTTTTCTCGTATAGTCCAGAGAGAAGAACAGGCCGCGATGGCCTTTTTTCATGGCCTCAATGAGGATTTCAAGGCTGAGCAGTGTCTTGCCATGGCCGGGCCGGGCACCAACCAAAACCAGATCACCGGGTTGCAGGCACGCATAAAGTTCGGCTGCTGAAACGGCGTCGTTATGTTTGTGGGTCAGCATACTCCAGCTTTTAAAGCCTTCGTGTGCAGCGATGCGATCCAATGCCAAATGAAGCGGTATGTTCTCATTGCGCGCGATAAGCTTTGCGCGGCGTTTCAGATGATAGATCGGAGCCGACAATTTCATCAAAACCTCCTGCGAGCTTTGATTGCAATCCCTCCTTATGCATTCGCTCGACCAGTTGGTTCGGTGGTGAGATTTCCCGCATGAAAAATGCTTTCCCGATCGGAGGGGGGAGGCGTGGATAAAGCCAGAATCAGAGCATAGCGCAGATCAGGCTGAGAGGTGAATAGGATTTTGCGTGATTGCCGGGGAGCGGCTTACTCTCCCCGGCATTTGTTAGAGTCCGAACGTCACGAGTCCGTTTTCATCAATACTCCAGGCCGGGTTCCAGGCGATTTCCCATGCATGCTCGTCGGGATCAGCAATGTAGCCGCGCAAGCCGCCATGCACTGGCGCATCGGCGGGTCGCAATATCTTTCCACCAGCGCGCGTCAGCTTTTCCATGAGCGGCCGGACGTCTGTTTTGTCACCAACATTATGCGCCAGCGAGAATGCGCCCGGCTGCATCAGGCCGAAGCAGTTCATATCGGCTTCAAGCGAAGTTTTCAGGAAGGTGCCGAGAACAAAGCCATTCATCTGATAGAAGATGATTTCTTGGTTCTGGAATATTGGCGTCCAGCCAAAGCCTTCGACGTAAAAACGACGAGAGCGCTCAAGTTCCTGGATGCCAAGCGTGATGACGGAGATTTGCTGCTTCATAATCAAGACCCTATATTCTCCAATACACCATTGCATCGGAGTTGAAGGTCAAGGGACTCGACGAATTGGTCGGATTAGCTCGCATACCGAAAAGTTTGAAACCGCTTCGGATAAGATACGCTCTAAAACACCAATGAAGGCCAGGACCCGCTTTTGAGCGGGGATCGGGCTAACCGCACCGAACTCTCCTTTTTAGACCCGAAAAGGATAACACAAACGGGCCCGGCTTCAAAAGACTTGAAGAAGGCTGGTGGTTATTTCACTGCACCAACCAGCAAATTGTCCTGGGATTCGATTGTGACCCAGCGGCCGGTATTGTTTGCGGCCTGACGCTTCAAGTAGGTGTAGTCGGTTTCGTCCCAGCGCAGAACTTCGTCAGTCAGGTTGTCGAGAACGAAATCGCCGCGATCCGTGCGAACGGTTAATACTGCGTGGCCTTCGCCGTCTGGCTTGCGAACGACAGTGATCAGCAGGTCCGTCATCGGAACACCAGCCTTGGCAAGTTCACGCTGCTTGAGAAGAACATAATCTTCACAATCGCCAACAGTGGTTGGATAGGCCCAATATTCCTCAACGCCGTAGATTTCCATGTCGGTCATCGGCTTGATTCGTTCATTGACCGAAAGATTGACGGTTTGAATGTGCTGCCAATTGCTGTTGTTGAGCGAGAGTGCACGGGTGTCGCGGCTGACGATGTTGCATTCAGCGGCTTCGCGCTTGCAGAACTCGTAATGACCGATTGGTTGTGAAGTAAGCTTGCCAGTCTGCATATAGGCACCGGTTCCAGCCTGTGCACCGACGCTCGCCATAAGAGCGACAATGCCGATGCTGGCAGCAGCGATAAACTTCATGCTCGAGCGAACTACGCAAAACATACTCAAGGCCCTTTTCACAGCCCGCACTGGGCATTTATTAACGAAAAGTTAAAATATGAAACATGCCCGGAGTCAATTGAGGCTGCCGCGTCTTCGCCTAACATCTTAATTAATGGTTAATGCGGGCATTGTGCGGTATATGCACCTATAAATTGTATATGATGAGGAAAAAAACCGCCGCTTTAAGGGCGACGGTTTAAAAATTACGTATATATAATATAAGCTTACGCTGAAATTTCTGTCAAAGGGATGCTGCTCGAAAGCGGCGTCTGAACAGGCCGACTTTGTTCAGGAAGCTTTTTTAAAGCGGTGTGAAGCAGACGTTTGTGTGTCCGGCACTGATAAAACCAAGGCGCTGCGCTGCACCCTTGGAAAGATCAAGCACACGCCCTTTAATGAACGGACCGCGATCATTGATACGAACAATGAGCGACTTGCCGTTTCTCTGATTGGTGACCTTGACCTTGCTGCCAAGCGGCAAGGTGCGGTGGGCAGCTGTCATCCCTGATGGGTTCATGCGTTCGCCCGATGCGGTGCGTGAGGTGAGTGCATACCAGGAAGCACCGCCACAGCGTGCAGCTTGAGCTTCCATTGCGGTGATCGAGAAAAGACCAGTCGTCGCAACGGCGAGCATAGCCATACGGATTTTGAAGTTCATACTGATTCCAAGAGTCGTTTCACAAAGTCTGTCCGGTAATTTTGAGTTACGACGAGAAAGACCTGCGCCAACTGGAATCTAAATGTGGCGATGGCGTGATGTTATTGAGAGTATAATGAGATAATAGATTTAATGAACTAAGCGGAAAATGATCCTATACTAAGCGTTGTTTATTTTATGACTCAAGAAAATATCAGGAATATTTTAATCGATATGCCAGTGTTGCTGTAAAACTGTTTACGATTCGTTAGGATTCTGTGCTTGCCCGTTGCTCAACCATGTTTTGTGGCGGGAAGTGCAAGAAAAGCTGCTTTGCAGATGGTCACAGTCGTACCGTCCCGGTACAATTTTTATTTGTGGGCCCAGTTTTCAGCCGCTTCAGCCAAGTTGACGGAATCCGGCCTTTTTCGGGCGGAATACAACCATGGGCTGTTTTTGAGGTGGTAAAGTTTGTAACGCCGCCTGTAACTTTTGTTGAAATGTAGCGCGATGACACAGTTTTGACCGCGCATCGCATGCACGCAAAAGCCAAAATCCTGCTATAAGCGCTCATCTTCAGAACGGAAAATCATGCAGGATAAAACGCCAAAGGACGATACCGACACAACGCTTCCAGCCATATCGGCGGGAAAACGTATTCTATATCTATGCCTTGGCTTTCTCATGCTGGTGCTTGGTATCATTGGTGCCATTCTGCCGGTGATGCCGACAACAATCTTTATCATCTTGGCTGCGTGGTTTTTCGCGCGTTCATCGCCGAAATTTGAGGCGCGCCTACTCGCTGATCCGCGATTTGGTCCGCTTATTGTCAAATGGCGCGAGCGCGGTGCAATCCCGCCTAAGGCAAAACTATATGCCTGTCTTGGCATGGCATTCGGCTATGGCATGTTCTGGTGGGGTGCGCGCCCGGGGCCTTTGCTTGCCGTCTCTGTCACGATCTTTATGCTCGGCTCTGCGGCTTACGTTCTATCGCGCCCCAGTGAATAAGATAACATAGCAACGGAAGCTCTTAATGCCTTTGCCTTCCATCAATCCGCTTATCGGTAAGCTTTCCGCACCGCCAATTCCTGCAGTGCAGGCGTGGGCGCGGAATTATGATGGTGCGCATGGTCCTCTGATTGATCTCTCGCAGGCCGTTCCTGGTTATCCGCCGCATCCCGATATGCTGCGGTTTCTCGGCGTGGCCGCAGGATCAGTCACCTCTGCGGGCTATGGTCCGATTGAAGGCGAGACGGTTTTGCGCGAGGCCTATGCAGCCCATGTTGGTGGCCTCTATGAGGCTCAGATCCAGGCTCACAACGTTCATATAACATCGGGCTGCAATCAGGCTTTCATTGCAGCGATTATGTGCGTCGCCCAAAGCGGCGATACGGTTCTTGCGACTAATCCCTTTTATTTCAACCACCAATCATCGTTGGAGATGCTGGGCATCCACTCGGCAACAGTCGCCTGCCGCGCTGAAAACGGGTTTGTGCCTGCAATTGAAGATATAAAGGCGGCCTTACATAAAGGCGTGCGCGCGCTTGTTTTGGTGTCGCCCAATAATCCAACCGGTGCAATTTATCCGCCGCAATTGCTTGGTGAGATTTATGCTGCTTGTCGTGAAAACGGGACGTGGCTGCTGCTCGATGAAACCTATCGCGATTTTCTAAGCAATGCTGATCGAGCTCCGCATGGACTGTTCGCAGAGGCTGACTGGCCGTCGCATCTGGTCCAACTCTACAGCTTCTCTAAATCCTTTTGCATTCCGGGCCACAGGCTTGGGGCAATTGTCGCAGGTTCCGAGATGGTGGCCAATGTTGCCAAAGTGATGGATAATCTGCAAATCTGCGCAACACGTGCACCACAGATTGCGGTCAGCCAAGCGATTGAACCGCTCAAGGCTTGGCGCGACGACAACCGCAAGGAGATTGAACGGCGCGCGGGAGCCTTGCGTGTCTCCATGAGTAATGTGGCTGGTTGGCATATTGAGGCAGTGGGCGCTTATTTCGCATTTGTGCGTCATCCTTATGAAGGCGTGTCGTCTGCCAAGGTTGCCGAGATGCTCACCAAGTCCATAGGTGTTGTCACACTACCCGGCAGCTTTTTTGGAGATGAGCAGGATGCATTTTTGCGATTTGCTTTCGCCAATGCAGACGTTGCCGGCATTAAGGCCATGGCCGCGCGGCTTCCGCTTTTGAAACTTTGAGTGTTTAAGCAGCGAGGAAAACCCTGCAAAACGGCGGGCAAAGTCGATTGATACAAAGCTGTAACACTACTGTCATATGACTGTTATATAGAGCGCGTAGACGGCTGGTGACGCTTTCACGTCATGTGTCTTTTACAACAGGGGCTGGTGCTCATGAACAAGATGATTTCCTCGACCGCAGCGCTCGCAATTGCTGCAGTATTGTCGGTTTCCGCTGCGAATGCGCGCGATCAGATTCAGGTTTCCGGTTCCTCGACCGTTCTGCCTTATGCCAAGATCGTTGCAGAAACCTTTGGCGAAACCTATCCGAACTTCAAGACGCCGGTTATTGAATCGGGCGGCTCTGGCGCAGGCATCAAGGAATTCTGCAAGGGCGTCGGTGAAAACACCATCGATATCGCCAATGCATCGCGCGCCATGAAGGGCACCGAACTCAAGTCCTGCATTGATGCAGGCGTTAAGGAAGTTCAGGAAGTCCGCTTTGGCTATGACGGCATCGTGTTTGCAACCGATGCGAACGGTCCAGACTGGAAACTGGCTCCAGTTGACGTTTACAAGGCTCTTGCTGCCAAGCTCGTCGTAGACGGCAAGCTGGTCGACAATCCAAACACCAAGTGGAACCAGGTCAATGCAGACCTGCCAGATTGGGATATCACTGCCTACATCCCTGGCGAAAAGCATGGGACGCGTGAAGTTTTCGAAGAAAAGCTTCTTGCTGACGGCTGCAAGGAATCGGGCGCTCTCGACGAAATCAAGAAGACCGGTCTCGATGACAAGGCTTCGGCTGCTGCCTGTATCGCTGTTCGTAAGGACGGCAAGGCTGTCGATATCGATGGCGATTACAGCGAAACGCTGGCTCGCATCGACTCCAACAAGCAGGGCGTTGGCGTTTTCGGTCTCTACTTCTTCGAAAACAATGCTGACAAGCTGAAGGTAGCGACCGTAGGCGGCGTCAAGCCATCGGCTGAAACCGTTGCTTCGGGCGAATATCCGGTTTCGCGTCCACTGTTCTTCTACGTGAAGAAGGCTCACCTTGGCGTCATTCCAGGCCTCAAGGAATATGTTGACTTCTTCCTGTCCGAACAGATGGTCGGCCCGGAAGGCCCGCTTGCTGAATACGGTCTGGTTCCGGCTCCGGATGCAGAACGTGAAGCACAGCGCACTGCCTTCACCGAAGGCAAGCTGATGGAAGTCAAGTAAGCTTTGATCTGTGGAATGTGGGGAGGACTCCTTCCCACATTCTTCCTCTTTTGCGCTGGTCGGATAAGACAGGCGCATTCGCGTGGAATTGGCTGACTGCAAACTGTGCTTGAGCAGCTATCTTCACATTTTTTGGGGCAACCGGGGAAATTGAATGTCCTTCTTTCTGGTTCTCGTCAGTGTCGTCGCAATCGGACTGATCGGATTCTTTATAGGTCGACAGCGCGCCGTTGCGATTGACAAGGCTCAGCCTGTCGTCAGTTCAGGCGCAGCCACAGAGAAAATGCATTCCCGCCCGCTCTATCATGGCTGGTGGGTTTTCCTCGTTTCCGCATTGCCCGCAATTTTGTTTCTCGCGGTCTGGGCGGTTGGTACATCGGTTTATCTCGATCATACGGCAACTGCTCGTATGCCGGCTGCTGTCGAAGATGGTTCGTTTTCAGAGCGCAGCTTGCAGCTTGGCATGATTCGCAGCCTTGCAGGCGGCTTGGAAAAGCTGACGCCTGCTGAAATCGATAGTTTACCGCAGACCTATAAGGAAGCCCGTGATGTTCTCGGCTCAAAAGGCGTAGCGCTTGCGACTGAAGGCCAGGACTATATGGTTCCAGTTGCGCTCTTCCTCGAAAAGGCGAGTAAGGTTTCCCATACGGTTGGCAGCGCAATCGCTCTCGTTATCGCGGTTGCTGGTCTGATTTTTGGACTTTCCGGCATCAAGCGCCGCACGCGTGCCCGTAACAATGTCGAGCGCATCGTATTGTGGGGCCTGATTGCCGCTTCCGGTATCGCTATTCTGACGACCATCGGCATCGTGTTCTCTGTTCTGTTCCAGACGGTGAGCTTCTTCCAGTCGATCGCCCCGATGGACTTCTTCTTCGGAACTGTCTGGGACCCACGCTTCGCAGCTGCAGGTTCGGGTGGTGAAGTCGGTCAGTTTGGTCTCATCCCGCTTTTGGCTGGTACGCTTTATATTGCATTCGTTGCGATGTTGTTTGCTGTACCAGTTGGCCTGTTCTCCGCAATCTACATGGCAGAATATGCGTCGCCGCGTGTTCGCACAGTGGTAAAGCCCGTGCTTGAGCTTCTTGCCGGTATCCCGACCATTGTTTACGGCTTCTTCGCACTGATAACGGTTGGCCCGTTCCTGCGAGATCTCTCTGCAGCCATTGCTGGCGGTCAGGGCTTCATTATGGCGCAGAGCGTTCTGACTGCTGGTCTTGTCATGGGCGTGATGCTGATCCCGTTTGTGTCGTCTCTGTCTGATGACATTATCACAGCGGTTCCCGGTTCTCTCCGCGATGGCTCGCTTGGTCTTGGTGCAACGCGTTCGGAAACAATCAAGCGGGTTGTTCTGCCAGCAGCACTTCCGGGCATTGTCGGCGCACTTTTGATGACGGCTTCGCGTGCAATTGGTGAAACCATGATTGTGGTGCTTGCAGCCGGTGTTGCAGCGCGCCTTTCTGCCAATCCCTTTGAAGCGATGACGACGATCACTGTCAAAATCGTCAGTCAGCTCACCGGCGACCTTGAGTTTGATTCCCCGCAGACGCTCGTTGCCTTTGCGCTGGGTATCACCCTCTTCGTCCTGACGCTGATCATGAATATCTTTGCGCTCTACATCGTTCGCAAGTACCGGGAGCAGTACGAATAATGACCGATTCAACTCTCAATGCTGGCACTGCGGTAACAAAGCCCCAGCGCCGCGATATCGGAATCAAGCGTCGCTACGCTGCTGAACGTCGCTTCCGTCTCTATGGTGTGGTTGCCATTGCGATTGGTGTGTTCTTTCTCTGTGCGCTTTTGTTCTCGGTGTTTTCCAAGGGCTATACGGCTTTCGGACAGACGACGATTTATCTGCCGGTCAAGCTTGACGCACAGGTTATCGATCCGGGCAATAAGCTTGCAACCGATCCGAATGTGTTGATCACGGCCAACTATCCGCTTCTGGTACGTAACGCCTTGGCTGAAAAGCTGGGTGTGCCGAGCACGGATCGCGCTGAAATGCGTGAAGTTGGGCGTTTCTTCTCCGATGGTGTTCGTGTTCAGCTTCGCCAGATGGTGATGGATAATCCATCATTGATTGGCACCACACAGACAGTTCCAGTTCTGGCTGCTGCTGATATTGACTCCGCCTATAAGGGGCAGATCGATTTTGAGGTTCCAGAAGCAAACCGCAAGGTTTCAGACCGTCAGTTTGAGTGGATCAAGACGCTTACCAATGAAGGCATCATGAGCCAGGCTTTCAACTGGGGCTTGTTTACCAATGGCGCTTCCAGTCGTCCTGAAACCTCTGGTCTCGGTGTTGCGCTTGTCGGTTCCTTCTACATGATGATGATCGTGCTGGTTCTCGCACTGCCTATCGGCGTGGCCGCTTCGATCTATCTTGAAGAATATGCCAAAAAGAACCGCCTCACGGATATTATCGAAGTCAATATCAACAATCTGGCAGCTGTTCCGTCGATTGTGTTCGGTCTGCTTGGGCTTGCAGTCTTCATCAACTTCTTCAATCTGCCGCGTTCAGCGTCAATTGTCGGTGGTCTGGTGCTGACATTGATGACGCTTCCAACCATTATCATTGCGACACGCTCCGCACTTCGCGCCGTGCCGCCGTCGATCCGCGCAGCAGCTCTTGGGCTTGGTGCATCTAAAACGCAGATGGTGTTTCACCATGTGCTGCCGCTTGCAGCGCCCGGCATTCTGACCGGAACGATTATCGGTCTTGCTCAGGCGCTTGGTGAAACAGCGCCATTGCTTCTGATCGGCATGGTGGCTTTCGTTGCCAATATGCCTGCAACGCCGATGGACCCTGCAACGGCTCTGCCTGTGCAGATCTTTATGTGGGCGAATGAAGCTGAGCGTGCCTTTGTAGAACGGACATCAGGCGCTATTATCGTCCTGCTCCTGTTCCTGGCAGTCATGAATATTGCAGCAATTATTCTGCGCCGCCGCTTTGAGCGCCGCTGGTAAACGGGAGAGAAATGATGAATCTCATGACCGAACGATCTCTCGAAAAAGCCGTAGGAGAAAAGATGAACGCCAACGCCCCCTCCATAAAGATGCGCGGCGACAAAGTCTGCGTGTTTTATGGCGAGAAACAGGCTCTGTTCGAAGTTGATCTGGACGTTCCGGAGAAGATGGTGACGGCGCTGATCGGTCCTTCGGGCTGCGGCAAGTCTACATTCCTGCGTTCGCTCAATCGTATGAACGATACGATCGAAGGCTGCCGTATCGCTGGCAAGATCACGCTCGACAACGAAGATATCTACGATCCGAAAATCGACGTTGTTGAATTGCGTGCTCGCGTTGGCATGGTGTTCCAGAAACCCAATCCGTTCCCAAAGACTATTTTTGAGAACGTGGCCTATGGTCCACGCATTCACGGTCTGGCACGCAACAAGACCGATCTCGAAGAAATCGTGGTCACCAGCCTCAAGAAGGCCAGCCTTTTTGAAGAAGTGAAGGATCGCCTGCACGATGCCGGAACCGGTCTTTCAGGTGGTCAGCAGCAGCGTCTGTGCATTGCACGTGCGATTGCGGTCAGCCCGGAAGTCATCCTGATGGATGAGCCTTGCTCAGCCCTTGATCCGATTGCGACTGCCAAGGTCGAAGAGCTTATCGACGAGCTGCGTCAGAACTACACGATCGTAATCGTCACACACTCCATGCAGCAGGCAGCTCGTGTTTCGCAGCGCACCGCAATGTTCCACTTGGGCAATCTGGTGGAAGTGGGCGACACGGATGTGATGTTCACTGCACCGACCGAGAAGCGTACGCAGGACTATATCACGGGTCGTTTTGGCTAAAATAATTGGAGCATTTCCAGCAAAAGTGTGAAGCGGTTTTGCGTAGGATAATGCGTGGTAAAGATGAGCAGGAGCGACGGCTGATTTGAGAAGACAGCTGTTCGGCTTCCCCGCAATTTAATTGAGGTCTATTATGGCGTCTCAGCATACCGTCACCGCTTACGACGAAGAACTGCAGTTCCTGACCCATAAGATCGCCGAAATGGGTGGTCATGCGGAACGTATGGTCGAGCAGTCCGTTGCAGCGATTGTCAACGCGGACAATGCGCTTGCTCAGCGCGTTATTTCCGATGATCTCATCCTTGATGCAAGCGAGCGTGAGATTGACGACAAGGCAGTCATGATCATTGCAAAGCGCCAGCCAATGGCTGTCGATCTGCGCGAGATTATCGGCTCGATCCGCATCTCCGCCGATCTGGAACGCGTTGGCGATCTTGGTAAAAACATCGCAAAGCGTGTTGCCGCCGTTTCGGAATCACGCCAGCCGGTCAAGCTCTATCGCGGGCTTGAAACTTTGGCCGAACTCGCTTTGACCCAGCTCAAAGATGTGCTCGACGCTTATGCAACGCGCTCGGTGCAGCAGATCAATGTCGTTCGCGACCGCGATGACGAAATTGACTCGATGTACACCTCGCTGTTCCGCGAGCTGCTCACCTATATGATGGAAGATCCGCGCAACATTTCAGCCTGCACGCATCTTCTGTTCTGCGCAAAGAACATTGAGCGCATCGGCGATCACGCAACCAACATTGCGGAGACGGTCTATTACATTGTGACCGGCCTGCAAATGCCTGCGGAACGCCCGAAAGAAGACCTGAGCCACGGCATTGTCGTGGATGAGGCGCGTAAATCCTAAGAACACTGGTGCCGCTATTTACGGACCAGAATGTATGCATGAGTAAGAATAACGCGACGGCACGCGGTCGATCGGGGGCTTGTATCTTCCGCGAAGCCTAAGCGCATCCCAAAAAGTGTGAAGCGGTTTTTGGATAAGATGCGCGGTGAAGAAAAAAGCGCATCCCAAAAAGTGTGAAGCGGTTTTTGGATAAGATGCGCGGTGAAGAAAAAAGCGCATCCCGAAAAGTGCGAAGCGGTTTTTGGACAAGTTGCGCGGTGAAGAAAAAAGCGCATCCCGAAAAGTGCGAAGCGGTTTTTGGACAAGTTGCGCGGTGAAGAAAAAAGCGCATCCCGAAAAGTGCCGAGCGGTTTCGGCCAGGATCCGCGTTAAACAATGAGTTAGAGCGAAATCTGTTTCTATCAGATCGAAACGCGCTCTAAATTTTGGATAGGAAATACTGGATGTCACAGGCACCCAAGATTGCTGTGGTTGAAGACGAAGAAGCCCTGAGTGTGCTCTTGCGCTACAATCTCGAAGCCGAAGGCTATCAGGTTGATGCGATGCTGCGCGGCGATGAAGCCGAAATCACGCTGCGCGAAAACGTACCGGACCTTCTTATTCTGGACTGGATGCTTCCCGGTGTATCGGGGATCGAGCTTTGCCGTCGTCTGCGCCAATGGCCGGAAACCGAGCGCCTGCCGATCATCATGCTGACGGCGCGTGGCGAAGAAAGCGAACGTGTCCGGGGTTTGAGTGTCGGTGCTGACGATTATGTCGTAAAGCCCTTCTCGACGCCGGAACTGCTTGCGCGGGTTAAAGCCATGCTGCGCCGTGCCAATCCGAGCGTTCTCTCGCACGTGCTCAAGGTTGGGGACCTGGTTCTCGACCGTCAGCAGCACCGCGTCTACCGCAAGGAAAAGGAAGTCCGTCTCGGACCGACAGAGTTTCGCTTGCTCGAATATTTCATGATGTCACCGGGCCGCGTGTTCTCTCGCAGCCAGTTGCTGGATGGTGTCTGGGGCCCGGATATCTATGTCGATGACCGCACGGTTGATGTGCATGTTGGTCGATTACGCAAGGCGATCAATGTCGGTCGTGCCCTCGATCCAATCCGCACGGTGCGGGGCGCAGGCTATTCCTTC
Source organism: Ochrobactrum sp. AN78 (assembly GCF_029909885.1). Classification (NCBI taxonomy): domain Bacteria; kingdom Pseudomonadati; phylum Pseudomonadota; class Alphaproteobacteria; order Hyphomicrobiales; family Brucellaceae; genus Ochrobactrum; species Ochrobactrum sp. AN78. The sequence continues at coordinate 362,219 of NZ_JASAMU010000002.1, read as the reverse complement.
GGGTAATAAAGTCCCGACATGTAGAACGTCAAAGAAGCGGCCCGTTACTGAAAATGTGACGGGCCGTTTTGCATTAGAGCGCGTTTCGATCTGATTGGATCAGATCGGCGCTCTAATTATCTGTTTTAACGCGCATCTTTGTCCGAAAAACGTTTCACACTTTTCGGGATGCGCTCTAGAGCATAATCCAACCAGCGTGAAACGGGGATCGATAAGATTATGCTTCAAATAAAAGGGGGAGGGCGGCGGTCTGATAAATCAGATCGAAACGGCTCTAAGGGAGCGAGCGGCGCGACTCAGTCAAAGCCCTTCCGATTCGGAAATGGACATCCATAACGTGCCAAAATGACCAGTATCACGCGATGTTACATCGATCGTGACAAAGTTGAAGGAACCGTGAAATCGGCGCCAAAAACAGCATCTGAAAAGTTAAAAAACGTGGCTGCGTAAAATCTTGAAACATCAGCGAAATAAGGCAGCGATGTGGCCTGTATTTCAGCAAATTGAATCGCGTTAAATCAATAACTTATAAGATTTGCTAAATTACGTTAAGGATTTGTTAATAAATTTAAGGGGTTTGTGGGGGAAATTAAACTCTGGATTCGGGTTCGATTGGCCACCGTTTTGGTGGCTTTGTCATTTTAGGAATTTGACCGTTCGCCTTTTTTTGGCCTAAAAATTCCAAAACCTTGAATGCAATGAGTGACAGCAGAACGTTTATTTTTTGATTTTCGTTCTATTTGGCTGGAGCGCCGAGTGTCTCGATTGGATACACAACGGCTGCTCTGTTAGTTCAGATCTGCTGCATAGTTTTATGCAGTGGCACCACAGCCAGGTTTCAAACGCCTTTTGCGGGGCGGAGGCCAGGTTGGATCAGTTAAGGGTCCTAACGATGAGACTGAGCCGTTGACGCGCGCTTCTAAGTGGAAACTGCCCGTTATTCTAGGGCTTCTGGTTGCTCCATTCGTGGTGACAGGTTGCACGACGACCGGAGGCACCGCCAAGACCAAAACGGAAAAGACGGCGGCGGCCAGCCACGTCAAGACGGTCAATGGTGTCAAGACTTTCACCTATACCGCCAGAGACCGCGAATGCCTCGAACGTGCGATGTTCTTTGAATCAAACCGTTCAAGCCCTGATGGCCTCATGGCTGTCGGCACTGTCGTTATGAACCGTCTCGCATCGGGCAGTTATCCGGATACGATCTGCGGCGTTGTCGGTCAGAAGAACCAGTTTGCACCGGGCGTTCTATCCCGCAAGATGAATTCCAGGGCTCTGCCGGATGTTCAGGCGGCAGCTGACTCCGTTCTCAAGGGCAAGCGCCATCCATCGCTGAAGAATTCAATGTTCTTCCACACCGCTGGCCTTAAATTCCCTTATCGCAATATGCATTACGTGCTGGTTGCTGGCGGCAATTCCTTCTATGAAAAGCGTGGCCGCGATGGCGCGCTGGAAAATCCAGTACCGCAGACCCCGTATAATCTGGCATATGCTTCGACACCTCAGTCGCCGTCCATGCCGGAAGGTCCATTCTACAATGTAACCGATCAACAGGATGTGCCGGTTCCACAGGCTCAGCCGACTGTACAGGTTGCATTGGCTGAGGCATCCAAGACAACCGAAGTTCAGCAGAATGAAGGTGTGGGACCGCAGGCGCGTGGTGATCGTTTGGCTGCATTGCCCGTTAAGCCAGCTGAAAAGCCGGTGCTGACGCAGGTGGCAAGCTACCAGCCGACATTTGATGAAACGGCTCCTGCCGCGCAGAATGTATCTCTGGGATATACCGCTGATAAGAAGCATGTGGATGCTATTGGCGCCATGCTTCTGTCGCAGGAGCGTCCTGAATCGCCTCTATGAAGCCCCGATTTCAAAAGTGATTTGAATAAAAAAGCGCCTCTAGAGGGCGCTTTTTTTAATGCTCTATCTGCCTGTTACTGGGCTCGACTATTACTTGGCTTGAACTGGCACTGGTCGATAAATCGGCTGATAGATCACCATCGGCGTATCGTAGAAATCGGCACGGTTCTGCCAGGCGCGGCGATCTGCACGACGATCCAGATCAAGCTGCAAAAGGCAGTTGGAAAATGCATCGGATTTTTGCTTGAAACCATAGCTGCGGCAGGTTTGTTCATCTGCTGCGCGGCGCTGTTCCGGTGTCATGGTTTGACAACCGGCCAAAAGGCCCGTCAGACCAAGGATAATAAGCACGCTTTTCTTCATAGCTGTTGCTCTCAGTGATTTAAAATTTTCTATCGACCGCATAAACAATATATCGCAGTGGCAGGAAAAAGCGTGGTGAAATTAAGTCATCTGATAAACTGCTGCTGATTCTTTCAAACACGAGGCTTGCAGCCATATGGCACATGACAATAACGCTCCCGTCATCGATCCGGTAAAACTCGAACGTCTGGCTGAAGTGGCTGTACGCGTCGGGCTGCAATTGCGTGAAGGGCAAGACCTTGTCATCACAGCTCCCGTCGTTGCTCTGCCGCTTGTGCGCCTGATAGCAAAACATGCCTATAAGGCAGGTGCGGGACTTGTAACGCCGTTCTTTTCTGACGATGCGATTGCGCTGGCGCGTTATGAAAACGCGAGTGACGAGAGCTTCGACCGTGCAGCGAGCTGGCTCTATGAGGGCATGGCCAAGGCCTATGCCAATGGTGCAGCACGCCTTGCGATTGCAGCTGACAATCCAATGCTGCTGTCTTCGCAGGACGCTTCAAAGGTTTCGCGCGCCAACCGTGCCAACTCCAAAGCCTATCAGCCTGCTCTTGAGAAGATTGCCGGTTTCGACATCAACTGGAATATCATTTCCTATCCGAACCCGGAATGGGCGAAGCTGATGTTTCCCAATGAGGCCGAAGACGTTGCGACCCGTAAACTTGCTGATGCAATCTTTGCTGCGTCGCGCGTTGATGTGGACGATCCGGTCGGTGCATGGGCGGCACATAACGCAGCATTGCGAACCCGCACCCGGTTGCTCAACGGCAAGGCCTATAGCGCTCTGCATTTCAAGGGACCGGGCACCGATTTGACGGTTGGTCTGGCAGATGGCCACGAATGGCATGGCGGTGCGTCGACTGCCAAGAATGGCATTACGTGCAATCCGAATATTCCGACCGAGGAAGTCTTCACCACGCCGCACGCGCTGCGCGTCGATGGTCATGTGTCGAGCACCAAGCCGCTGTCGCATCAGGGAACGCTTATCGACAATATTTCCGTGCGTTTTGAAGGCGGGCGTATTGTCGAAGCCAAGGCGAGCCGTGGCGAGGAAGTTCTCAACAAAGTGCTGGATACCGACGAAGGCGCACGTCGTTTGGGGGAGGTGGCTCTGGTTCCGCATTCCTCGCCAATCTCGCAAAGCGGCCTGTTGTTCTACAACACGCTGTTCGATGAAAATGCTGCGAGCCACATTGCGCTTGGCCAGTGCTATTCGAAATGTTTCATTGATGGTGCGAAGCTTGACCCTGAACAGATCGCAGCGCAGGGAGGCAATTCAAGCCTTATCCACATCGACTGGATGATCGGTTCCGACAAGATCGACGTAGATGGTGTCAATGCCGATGGCAGCCGCGAGCCTGTGATGCGCGGTGGCGAATGGGCCAACTGACCTTTGCAAATACAAAAAGGCCGGGAATTTCCCGGCCTTTTTCATTTTTGATTGGTCAGAGTACCAAGATCAGTTCTTTTCCTGAACATGTGCTTCAAGGAACCACAGCGATTTGTCGAGGCTGCGCGACGCGGCAGTGAAAATGTCTGCCGTGGTGTCGTCACCAGCGTCATCTGCATCCTTGATCGACTGGCGCACGAGATTGGCAACGTCGCCATAACGTTCGATCAGTGCGGCGAGGTGATCATGAACGGCATAGATATCCGTCGGATAGGCCTTGAGCTTCGAATCCTTGGCAACAACCTGCGTGGTACCATAGGCGGTGCCGCCGAGCTGCACTGCACGCTCTGCGATCGTATCGACATGCTCATCAAGGTCTTTACGGAAAGTATCCAGCAATTCATGCACGGCGATAAATTGTGGCCCCTTAAGGTTCCAGTGCGCCTGCTTTGTGATGAGGGCAAGGTCGATGGTCGCTGCCAGATTTTCGTTTAGCAGCGCTATCATCGTGGTCTTGGTATTGGAGGGAAGATCGTTGCGGGTTGCATGCATCGACTTCTTGGACATTTTATCCTCATATCCTTTGCACGATCCGGCTGTGTATCAGCGTTTGGGACATCGCTGAAGGAAAACAGATTTGTTTTTCTGAAACCGGCCCCGCCAGATCTCAATGAAAGGCCGGTCTCCGGATACGGTAAATGATATCCGCCCCGCATCCAGCATAAAAACGCTTCAAGTGGGGTTTGGTTCCTTGATCAGCTTGTAAATTTTAGCCGTTTTATGTGTTTTGCTTGTCGCGGGACGATTTCTGATTTACCCGATGGCTTATGAAGATACTTGCCCTCGATACCGCCTCTTCCTGGTGTGCTGCCGCAGTTTATGATTCTGGCAGTGGTGCCGTTCTTGCTGAAGTCAGTGAGGATATCGGCAAGGGACATGCTGAAGTCCTGATGGACTATATCGAACAGGTCATGACGCAAGCCGGAATCGCCATGTCTGAACTCGATCGGGTGGCGGTGAATGTCGGCCCCGGTTCTTTTACCGGTGTGCGCATTGGCGTGTCGGCAGCGCGTGGTTTTGCACTGGCTCTCGGCCGTCCGGCGATTGGTGTCAGTGCATTTGATGTGCTTGCTTCCGAAGTCGCGATAAGCCATCCGGGGCAACCCGTTCTGGTGCTGCTCGAAGCGCATCGGGGTGAGATTTACGCGCAGGCCTTTGGCGCTGACGGCAACGCTCGGAGCAATCCCATGGTGGTTTCTCGCGACGAAGCGCTGGCGCTTATCCAGCAACAATCGTCCCAAACAGTTCTGGCCGGTTCTGCCGCAGCCACATTGAACGAAATGCTTGCCGGAACCTTCAGTGTCGCGCGGGGTGAGCCGACCGGACAAATCGGCACTTTTGCAAAACTCGCTGCTTTACGCGAGCCGGGCGAAGCGCCGAAGCCGCTTTATATGCGTGGACCGGACGTGAAGCCGCAAACCGGTTTTGCGTTGCCGCGTAAGGCAAGCGGAGAATAGCGTCATGATGAGCTTTGTGCTGGGCCGCTTTGGTCGCAGGCCTGTTTCGATTGAGACGCTCGGTGCACAGGACAGCGGAGAAATCCAGCGTATTCACGCGCTTGCGTTCCGCCATGGCTGGAGTTCAGATGATTTTCGCTCGCTGATAGCGCAGGATACGGTGTTCGGTTTTTTGGCGCGGCCGGAAGGCAAACCAGGTAAGGCTTGCGGTTTCGTGCTGGCGCGTCTGGTTGCGGGTGAGGCTGAAATTCTCACCATCGCGGTTTCCAACGAGGTGCGAAAACAAGGGGTGGGGCGCTCGCTGATGGATGCTGTATTGCGCTATCTCTATCAGGAACGTGCCGATACGCTGTTTCTTGAAGTCGATGAGGCCAATGTGGCCGCTCTCGCTCTGTATCGTCGCATCGGTTTCAACAAGGTCGGCGAAAGACCGGCATATTATGAAACAGCAAATGGACGATCATCCGCTTTTATTTTGCGGCGTGATCTGGTGAGGCCGCAATGATTGGTGCGATCCGCATCATCTTTGTGGTGGCGGCGATGGTCGCACTCAGCCTGTCACTTATTCCGGTACAATATGTGTTTCTGAAACTCAAAAACACATGGAAGCGTCGTCTTCCCAATTTCTTCCATCGCATTGTGGCGCGTCTGTTTGGCTTTCGCATCACAATCGTCGGCGATATGCCCGAAGGAAGACCATTGCTGCTGGTCTCCAATCACACCTCATGGAGCGATATTATTGTTTTGTCTGCCGCAGGGCAGGTGTCGTTCATTGCAAAATCGGAAGTCAGAAGCTGGCCGGTTTTCGGCTTCTTTGCCGTTTTACAGCGCACAGTCTTTGTTGAGCGAGAACGACGCGGCAAGACCGGCGAACAGACCTCCGATATTGCCAAGCGGATTGCGGACGGTGATGCCATGGTTCTGTTTCCTGAAGGTACGACATCGGATGGCAATCGCGTACTGCCGTTTAAGACAGCGCTTTTTGGGGCAGCCCATGCGGCGATCCGTGAGGCAGGCGTACCGGAAGTGATCGTACAGCCGGTGGCTATTGCCTATACAGGCGTGCATGGCATGGCGATGGGGCGTTATCATCGTCCGATAGCTTCTTGGCCGGGCGACGTGCAGTTAATGCCGCATCTCAAAGGTATTCTGCGCGAGGGTGCCATCGACGTCGAAGTGCGCTTTGGCGAACCAATAATGGTGACTGCCGAGACGGACCGCAAGGCGCTTGCCCGTACCATGGAAAGCCGGGTGAGGGCGCTGTTGCAGAGCTCGCTTCTTGGACGTGAGATCGCGGAAGACTGATACCCAATTCCAGAGAGTGAAACTCAATGGAATTGGGCCAAGCCCGAGTAGCGTTTGAATTTTTTCAAGGCGTGATGTGTCAGCATCTCAGCGCCTTGGTATAAGAGCGTAAGTTTGTCGCCTTCCAAAGTGGCGATAAAAACGCTAGATAGCCGCGCATGAGCGAAAATATGACTGATATCAAGACAAACCCGGATGGCAGCAACACGCGTAAGGTCTTTGTGAAGACCTATGGTTGCCAGATGAACGTCTATGACAGCCAGCGCATGGCCGATAGCCTTGCGCAGGAAGGCTACGTCACGACTGATACGCCCGATGATGCCGATCTGGTGCTGCTCAATACCTGTCATATTCGCGAAAAGGCATCGGAAAAGCTTTATTCAGCGCTGGGTCGCCTGCGCAAGATGAAGGATGCACGCGGACCAAATGGCAAGCAATTGACCATCGGTGTTGCCGGTTGCGTTGCGCAGGCAGAAGGTCAGGAAATTCTGCGCCGTGCGCCCAATGTCGATCTGGTTATCGGACCGCAGACCTATCACCGCCTGCCCAGCGCGCTTGCGCGCGTGCGCAACGGCGAAAAAATTGTCGAAACCGAATATGCCATCGAAGACAAGTTTGAACATTTGCCTGCGCCAAAGCGCGAGGAAACACGCAAGCGCGGCGTTTCGGCGTTCCTCACGGTTCAGGAAGGTTGCGACAAGTTTTGCACTTTCTGCGTTGTGCCTTACACGCGCGGTTCGGAAGTTTCACGCAGTGTTGCACAGATTGTGGCCGAGGCTGAGCGTCTTGCCGATAGTGGCGTGCGCGAACTCACCCTTCTTGGACAGAACGTCAATGCATGGCATGGCGTGGGCGATGACGGTCGTGAATGGGGTCTTGGCGAACTGCTGTTCCGCCTTGCCCGCATTCCCGGTGTGGCGCGTCTGCGATATACGACCAGCCATCCGCGCGACATGGATGATGCGCTGATTGCTGCGCACCGCGATCTCAAACAGTTGATGCCTTATTTGCATCTTCCGGTTCAAGCGGGTTCGGACCGTATTCTCAAAGCCATGAACCGTCGTCACAAGGCGGATGAATATATCCGGCTTATCGAGCGTATCCGTGAAGTGCGTCCGGATATGGCGCTTTCAGGCGATTTCATCGTAGGCTTCCCCGGTGAAACAGATCAGGATTTTGAAGACACGATGCGGCTTGTACGTGAGGTGCATTACGCGCAGGCCTATTCGTTCAAATATTCACCGCGTCCCGGTACCCCGGGTGCCGATCTTCCCGATCATGTTGAGGAAGCGGTCAAGGACGAGCGTCTGCAACGCCTTCAGGCGCTGCTTTCCGAGCAGCAATATGCATTTCAGAATTCGCTGGTCGGTCGCGAAATGGATGTGCTTCTGGAAAAGAAGGGTCGCTTCGATCATCAGATGGTTGGTCGTTCGCCATGGCTTTTGCCAGCGATCGTCGACGACAATGGCGATCAGGTCGGTGACATCATTCACGTGAAAATTACAGGTACAGGTACCAATAGTCTTATTGCGCAAAAGCTCGTGTAAGCGCATGATACAGTCAAGGCAGTAGTCGCGGTGAGTAGCCTTATACCGAACGTTCTGCCAGTACTGTGATTGCAATGCGTGAACCTTAGGGAGATGCGGTTGAGCGCTACGGAAAAGTTGAAGTCTGCCAAGCCAACCATTCAAACGCAAACAAACACAATTTCAGGTTCGGTTACAAATCCGGCTGCAAGGGCCGCGTCCGGGGCCTCAGACATGGCCCATATCGTCCTCACCTTTGATAATAACCGTCTCGCCAGTGCGCTTTACGGTCAGTTCGATGAGAATCTGGCACGTATCGAGCAGAAGCTTGGCGTTGATGTGCGTTCGAAGGGGAACGAGCTTTCCATTCGTGGAGACGCAACGGCCACTGAACAGGCCCGGCGCACGCTGGATCAGCTTTATGAATATCTGCAAAAAGGCCATGAGTTGAGCCCGTCGGATGTTGATGGTGCCATGCGCATTGCCATTGCTGCGGATGATCAGCTGATATTACCGACGCTTGAAACGAAGGGGAAAATGTCGGCTGCGCAGATATCGACGCGCAAGAAGACAATCTTTGCCCGCACGCCGACGCAGGACGCCTATATGCGCGCGCTTGACCGGTCAGAGCTGGTTCTGGGGGTTGGGCCTGCGGGTACAGGTAAGACCTATCTTGCCGTCGCCCATGCTGCGATGCTTCTGGAGCGCGGTCTTGTAGAACGCATTATCCTTTCACGCCCGGCTGTTGAAGCTGGCGAGCGTCTGGGCTTTCTGCCCGGCGATATGAAAGAAAAGGTCGATCCTTATCTTCGTCCGCTTTATGACGCGCTTTACGATATGATGCCTGCCGAAAAGGTCGAACGCGCCATTACGGCCGGTGTGATCGAAATTGCGCCGCTCGCTTTCATGCGTGGCCGAACACTGGCGCATTCTGCGGTCATTCTCGATGAAGCACAGAACACGACTTCCATGCAGATGAAAATGTTCCTGACGCGTCTGGGCGAAGGTTCGCGCATGATGGTCAATGGCGATCCAAGCCAGATCGATCTTCCTCCCGGCCAGAAGTCCGGCCTCGTTGAGGCACTGCGGGTGCTGGATGGAGTGGATTCGGTGGTCAAGGTGCGCTTTACCGAGAAAGATGTGGTGCGTCATCCGCTGGTCGCAGCAATCGTCAGCGCCTACGACAGCGACGCGAAAAAGCATACACGAGCGGAATGATTCAAAGTTTATCTTGTAATTTTGCAGTCAAATGACGATGTAAAAATATTACGTCCGCTTTCAAGCGGACGTATCTTTTAACAACTGGAAGGATAGAGCGGTTGCTTCATCGCAAACCGCGGCAGAAGTGTCAGACAACGCGATCCAAATCGATATCATGATCGAAGCCGGCAATTGGCCGGATGAAACGGCCCTGGAAGGGCTTGTAAAGCGCTCAGTTGAGGTGGCCTGGGATAATCTTCGGCTCAAGCCCGCAGAGAGCGAACTCAGTCTGGTTTTTACCGACGATGCTTCCATTCAGGCAATCAATGCTGAATGGCGCGGCAAGGACAAGCCCACCAATGTTCTGTCTTTTCCCGCTTATCCTGTGAAGGCTGGCGAGCAGCCGGGCCCGATGCTTGGCGACATCATCATCGCACGGGAAACGGTCGAACGCGAAGCGCTCGAAGAAGGCAAACCGCTCGAAAATCACCTTACCCATCTGGTGGTGCATGGCTTTTTGCATCTTTTGGGTTACGATCATGAGAGCGAAGATGAGGCCGAGGAGATGGAGCGACGTGAACGCGAAATCCTTCATGCTCTTGCCATCCCCGACCCTTATGCTGTATCCGATTTAAACGTTGAAACAGATTGATCATGGCTGACCAAAGCAATTCCTCGTCCGCAGGCGATAGCCGAAGCGACACACAAGATTCAGAAGGACAAAGTACGCAGCGGTCGCAGGCGACCGAAAAGCGTTCCCTTTTGTCGAACATTTTTCCCTTCATGCGTTCGCGCCAATCATCTTCTTTGCGTGAAGATCTGGCCGATGCGATTTCCAGCACCGCAAGTGAGCAGGACTCAGTTTTTTCGCCTGAAGAAAAGGCGATGCTGCACAATATCCTGCGTCTGCGTGAAATCCGTGTCGAAGATGTGATGATCCCGCGTGCTGATGTGGTGGCGGTTGAAATTTCCACTCCGCTTTGGGAAGCGCTGGAGCTGTTTGAAAGTTCCGGTCATTCGCGTATGCCGGTTTATGCCGAAACGCTGGATGATCCGCGCGGCATGATCCATATCCGCGATGTGCTCAATTATATCACCAAGCAGGCACGTCAGAAGACAACCCGTCGTACCACGGCGCGCAAGACCGCCGAGGCAAGTGCCGCCAAGTTCGACATGGGGCGCATTGATCTCACCAAGACGATTGGCGAGCTTAATCTCATGCGCAAGGTGTTGTTCGTGCCGCCATCGATGATGGCGAGTGGACTGATGGCGCGCATGCAGGCGTCCCATATTCAGATGGCATTGGTCATTGATGAATATGGTGGCACAGATGGATTGGCGTCGCTCGAAGACATCGTTGAAATGGTTGTCGGTGACATCGAAGACGAACATGACGACGAAGAAATCATGATCGCCGAAGAGGCAGATGGCGTGTTCGTCGTCGATGCCCGCGCGGACCTTGATGAATTGTCTCAGAAGATCGGCTCTTCCTTTGAAGTGGGTGAGCATGGCGATGACGTCGATACGGTAGGCGGCCTTATCTTCTCCGTTCTGGGACGTATTCCATTGCGCGGCGAAGTCGTACAGGCGGTTCAGGGCTATGAATTCCATGTGCTTGAAGTTGATCCACGTCGCGTAAAACGTGTTCGGATCGTGCCTCTTTCGGAAGCGGATCGCCGCAGACAACAGCGCTCCGTGAGCCCGGTGAAATCGGATGATGCGTCCGAGGTCACGACTGAAACAACGGAAACGTCCAAAGAGGCTTGATGATAGAGAGGCTTGCGGGGAAGATCTCTTCTATGAGCGGTTGGTGTCGTGCGCTGACCGCTTTTGTCAGTGGTGCCGTGGCGACGCTGACCCAGCCACCATTCGATATTTTCATCGCGGGCTTCATTGCCTTTCCGCTGCTGGTCTGGCTCATTGATGGTGCCATCCCCGATAAAGACAAAGGTCCTATCCGTCGCTTTTTCCCGGCAGCGCTCATTGGCTGGTGGTTCGGCTTCGGTTATTTCGTATCTGGCCTCTGGTGGATCGGCACAGCACTTCTGGTTGACGCGCAGCAGTTTGCCTGGGCCATACCGCTCGCGGTTCTTGGTCTTCCGGCATTTCTTGCGATATTTTACGGGCTGGCTGCAATGCTCGCCCGGTTGTTCTGGTCGGACGGTATCGGGCGAATTTTTGCGATAGCGCTGGGCTTTGGTTTCGCCGAATGGCTGCGCACATTCGCTTTCACGGGCTTCCCATGGAACGCACTCGGCTATGCCGCAATGCCCACGCCGATGATGATGCAATCGGTGGAAATCATTGGCCTTGTCGGGATGAGCGCGCTTGCGGCGCTAGCTTTTTCAGCACCGGCGCTGTTGAGCGGCGGGCGTCTGGCAAAGACCGGTATTATCTTGGCCGTTCTGCTGATTGCTGCCCATATCGGCTTTGGCGCATGGACCCTGTCGAAAGCACCAGCTCTGGATGCGGATCGGACAACGCTTTCGGTCCGGATTGTGCAGCCGTCCATTTCGCAGAGCCTGAAATGGGACAACAATGAACGTCGTGCGATTTTCGATAAGTTTATTGCCATGACGCAACTGCTACCTGCAGAGGGAAAACCGAAGCCTGATGTGGTTATCTGGCCGGAAACGGCTGTGCCTTACATTCTGTCATCGACGCCTGAAGCACTCGCGCTGATTGGTGATGTGATTGGCGACGATCAGGTGTTGCTTACAGGGGCGGTGCGTGAAGAACTCGTGCCGCGGCGCGACCCGCGTTATTACAATTCGATCCTCACGATCAATGGTCAGGGACGGATCACTGATTATACCGATAAGGTGCACCTTGTGCCCTTCGGTGAATATCTGCCCTTTGAAGGTATCTTGCGCAGTCTAGGGCTTCAGGAAGTGGTGGAAATGCCGGGCGGCTTTACGGCGGCAAAGGCGCGTCACGCAATCAATGTGATGGAAGGACAAACCTTCTTGCCATTGATCTGTTACGAAGCGATTTTCCCTGATGAACTGTCCTATACGGGCCGCAAAGTGACGGCGATTGTGAACGTCACGAATGATGCATGGTATGGCGATACGCCGGGTCCCTATCAGCATTTTCGACAGGCGCAGGTGCGATCCGTCGAGCAGGGCCTGCCATTGGTTCGTGCAGCTAATAATGGAATTTCGGCCGTCGTTGATGCCTATGGTCGAATCATCGAGGAATTGCCACTCGATGCTGTCGGTGTAATTGATGCCTATTTACCTGAAGAGCGTGTCCCATTTTGGGGCACCGCACCGGGCAGCAAACAGACTCTTTCACTCCTATTAACCCTACTCGCCGTATGCGTGTGGTTCAGGTTGTCTTTCCGACGGCGTTTTCATTGACACGGCAATTTTGTTAAGCTGTTATGCTCTCGCTGTGACGGTTTCTTTCGAAAACCAGTCTGACTACCTCCCACAATGTATTTTATCCCTGTTCGGATGAACAGGCCATGAATGAAAGCTCGCGGTTGCGAGGAGTGAAAGCCGTATGATTGAGAATAAGAAGAAACCCAACCCCATTGATGTGCATGTGGGCAGCCGCATTCGCCTTCGTCGCAATATGCTGGGTCTCAGTCAGGAAAAATTAGGCGAAAGCCTCGGCATCACATTTCAGCAGATCCAGAAATACGAAAAAGGCACCAATCGCGTTGGCGCCAGCCGTCTTCAGGCGATTTCTTCCATTCTCACGGTTCCTGTGGCCTTCTTTTTTGAAGATGCGCCCGGTTCAAACCCCACATCGCAGGCGGGCTTTGCCGAGGACAATGAAGCGACTTACGTTGTTGACTTTCTGAACTCGAATGAAGGTGTGCAGCTTACCCGTGCATTCACGAAAATTGCGGATCCGAAAGTGCGCCGCAAGATCATCGATCTGGTGAAGTCGCTCGCCGCCGAAGGCGAATAAGGCCTCAAACACGGCTCCCAAACGTGGGGGCAGTTTTGGGCGTAAGAAACACTTCAAGAAAATAATGAAAGCGCATCGTTTGAATAAAACTCAAACGATGCGCTTTCATTTGTTCACAAAAGCGTAAGCCGGAAGGATTTTTTCCAGCAACGCTGTGTCGCAACAAGAATATCCATTGACGGTCCAATCCCAACTTCGCTAACACAATGATGTGCCCGGAACCTGTTTATCACTCCGGGCGCTACTGTGTTTCCATAACGGACATTCGCTCCGTTGGATTTTCAAGAGGGGTTACCCGTGTCGCGCAGTTCTTATCTCTTCACCAGCGAATCGGTGTCCGAAGGTCATCCGGACAAGGTTTGCGACCGCATTTCCGATGAAATCGTAGACATGATTTACAAGGAGGCGCGCCGTACCGGCGTTGACCCCTGGACCGTCCGTGTCGCGTGTGAAACGCTTGCCACCACCAATCGTGTGGTTATTGCCGGCGAAGTGCGGGTACCTGAAACTTTCCTGAAGAAGAATAAGGACGGCTCTGTCGCTCACGACAAGGCAGGCCATCCTCTAATCAATCCTTCCCGTTTCCGTTCTGCAGCCCGCAAGGCGATCCGCGAAATTGGTTATGAACAAGACGGTTTTAACTGGCGTACGGCGAAAATCGACGTGCTTCTGCACCCACAATCCGCCGATATCGCGCAGGGCGTGGATAATGCAGCCGACCGTCAGGGTGAAGAAGGCGCTGGCGATCAGGGCATCATGTTTGGCTATGCCTGCCGTGAAACACCGGATCTGATGCCAGCTCCGATCTATTACTCGCACAAGATTCTCGAAAAGCTGGCAGAAGCCCGTCATAAGGGTGAAGGCGATCCAGGCAAGCTCGGACCCGATGCCAAGAGCCAGGTCACTGTGCGCTATGAGAACGGTAAGGCTGCGGAAGTAACCCAGATCGTTCTTTCCACACAGCACCTCGATGCAAGCTGGGATTCCAAGAAGGTCCGTTCGGTTGTCGAGCCTTACATTCGTGAAGCGCTTGGAGATTTGCCAATTGCGGCAAACTGCAACTGGTACATCAATCCAACCGGCAAATTCGTCATCGGCGGACCGGATGGTGATGCAGGCCTGACGGGCCGCAAGATCATCGTCGATACCTATGGCGGTGCCGCTCCGCATGGTGGCGGTGCTTTCTCGGGCAAAGACACGACCAAGGTTGACCGCTCTGCCGCTTACGCAGCGCGCTATCTTGCAAAAAATGTCGTTGCAGCCAACCTTGCTGACCGCTGCACGATCCAGCTTTCCTACGCTATCGGCGTCGCCCAGCCACTTTCGGTCTATGTCGATTTACATGGCACCGGCAAGGTGGATGAATCGGCGGTCGAAGAAGCATTGCGCAAGGTCATGGATCTTTCGCCGAGCGGCATCCGCAAACATCTTGATCTTAACAAGCCTATCTATGCCAAGACTTCGTCTTACGGTCACTTTGGCCGCAAGCCGGGTCGTGACGGTTCCTTCTCCTGGGAGAAAACCGATCTCACCAAGGCATTGAAGGCTGCTCTTTCAGCCTGATTGTTTGGAGAGTATTTCCAGCAAACTGAGAAGCAACTTTGCTGGAAAAGCGCCACAATAAAAAAGTTAGAGCAGGTCCAGCAACCCCGTTCTGACTGGAATCGCGATAAATGACTGATGAATCCCATCCTGTACGCGCGGCCGGAAACTTTTTCGGCCGCCGTCATGGCAAGCCACTTCGTCCGCATCAGAGTAATCTGTTTGAGGATTTGCTGCCGCGCCTGAAAATTGACCTCGACACAGCTACGCTACAGGATTTGCGCTCGCTGTTTGAAGTGCCAGTCGAAAATGTGCGCATGGAAATCGGCTTCGGTGGTGGCGAACATCTCCATAACGAGACGGGCCGTTATCCTGACACAGGTTTCATCGGCGTAGAGCCTTTCGTCAACGGCATGGCCAAAATGCTGGCCGCCCTTGATGAAGCGCCACGCAGC
The DNA here is from genome assembly GCF_029909885.1 of Ochrobactrum sp. AN78. Taxonomy (NCBI): domain Bacteria; kingdom Pseudomonadati; phylum Pseudomonadota; class Alphaproteobacteria; order Hyphomicrobiales; family Brucellaceae; genus Ochrobactrum; species Ochrobactrum sp. AN78. The sequence continues at coordinate 347,143 of NZ_JASAMU010000002.1, read as the reverse complement.
AATCTGCGTCTTTACGATGAGGATGCGACAGCCGTCCTCGATTGGCTACCGGATGCTTCGCTGGTTGGTATCGACCTTTTCTATCCCGATCCATGGCATAAGCGTCGTCACTGGAAGCGCCGCTTTGTGAGCGACGAAAACCTTGATCGTTTCGCGCGTGTGCTGAAGCCGGGTGGACGATTCCGTTTTGCTTCCGATATCGAGCATTACGTTAACTGGACACTCCAGCATTGTGGCAGACATGACGCTTTTGAATGGCAGGCAGAAGGACCATCCGACTGGAACGACGCCTATGAGGGCTGGCCAGGTACGCGCTACGAGGCCAAGGCTTTTCGTGAAGGCCGCCGTGCAGCCTATCTGACATTCATTCGGCTTTGAAACGGAAGCAAATTGCGGCCTTGAAAAAATTCGCATCCGCTGGTATATAAGTTTCAAATTCTTGGTCGTTTGAACAAGAGTGGGTCCCCCCGGTCCCGCTCTTTTTTGTTACTTACGGCTCTGTAAAAAAGGTTTATCGGGTGACGGAACAGGAACACGCAGTTGAAGCCGTAAGCGCAGATGATCGCATCATTCGCGAAACGGGTATCGATGCAAAAGTAGCAAACATCGTGGAACCGGTGATTAACACGCTGGGTTTTCGCCTTGTGCGTGTGCGCCTGTCCGGCCTTAACGGTCAGACATTGCAGATCATGGCCGAGCGCCCTGATGGCACCATGACGGTTGAAGATTGTGAATTGTTGAGCCGAACAGTCGCGCCGGTTCTGGATGTTGAAGATCCGCTTAGCGGCAAGTATCATCTGGAAATTTCGTCGCCGGGCATTGATCGCCCGATGGTTCGCAAGTCCGATTTTTCGGATTGGGCCGGACATATTGCCAAGGTTGAAACCTCTATCGTCCATGAAGGGCGCAAGAAGTTTCGTGGTCGTATTGTGATCGGCGATGCAGATTCGGTCGTGATTGAAAGCGATCAGATTTCTTACGGAAACGAACCTGTCGTCCGCATCCCATTCGATTTGATTTCGGATGCGCGTCTGGTTCTGACCGATGATCTAATCCGTGATGCGCTGCGCAAAGACAAAGCTCTACGTGAAGGCCGCATTCCCGGAGATGACCTGGGCGATGGTCACGGTTCTGATCTTGATGGTGAGGCTGAAGAGTTTGCGCCACCGGAAGCCGAATCCGAAACGGAAAAGAAATAAGTTTCAAAGTGAGTTTCAGGCGTCCGGTTCTCGAAGAAGACCGGATGCGTCACCAAGGAGAGACCTATGGCAGTCAGTGCAAACAGGCTGGAACTTCTGCAAATCGCTGACGCGGTCGCACGTGAGAAGTCTATTGACCGCGAGATCGTTCTTGCGGCCATGGCCGATGCTATCCAGAAGGCAGCGCGTTCGCGGTATGGACAAGAAAGCAACATCCGCGCCGACATCAATGCGAAGTCGGGCGAGATCAAGCTTCAGCGCCTTCTCGAAGTGGTCGAAACCGTAGAAGACTATTCCACGCAGATTTCGCTGTTCACTGCACGTGATCGCAATCCCGATGCGCAGGTTGGTGATTTCATTGCCGACCAGCTGCCGCCAATGGATTTCGGCCGTATTGCTGCTCAGTCAGCCAAGCAGGTCATCGTGCAGAAAGTGCGCGAAGCCGAGCGTGACCGCCAGTATGACGAATTCAAAGATCGTGTTGGCGAAATCGCCAACGGTACAGTCAAGCGCGTGGAATACGGCAATGTGATCGTTGATCTCGGCCGTGGCGAAGCCATCGTCCGTCGCGACGAACTGATCCCGCGTGAAGCATTCCGCTATGGCGATCGCATCCGCGCCTATGTTTACGACGTGCGTCGTGAACAGCGTGGTCCGCAGATCTTCCTGTCACGCACCCATCCATCCTTCATGGCGAAGCTCTTCACCATGGAAGTGCCGGAAATCTACGACGGCATCATCGAAATCAAGTCGGTTGCCCGTGATCCGGGTTCGCGCGCCAAGATCGCCGTTGTATCCCGCGATGCATCGATCGATCCGGTTGGTGCCTGCGTTGGTATGCGTGGTTCCCGCGTTCAGGCTGTTGTTGCCGAACTGCAGGGCGAAAAGATCGACATTATTCCATGGTCGCCAGATGCGGCTTCCTTCATTGTCAACGCGCTTCAGCCTGCTGAAGTTGCCAAGGTTGTTCTCGATGAAGATGCAGAACGTATTGAAGTTGTCGTCCCGAATGACCAACTATCACTGGCAATTGGTCGTCGCGGTCAGAACGTGCGCCTTGCTTCGCAGCTGACCGGCTGGGATATCGACATCCTGACGGAAGACGAAGAATCCGAACGTCGCCAGAAGGAATTCGCCGAGCGTTCGAACCTCTTTATGGAAGCCCTCAACGTTGATGAGATGGTTGGTCAGGTTCTGGCTTCCGAAGGCTTTGCCTCTGTTGAAGAGCTTGCTTATGTCGAGCCAGGCGAAATCGCTTCTATCGACGGTTTCGATGAAGACACCGCCGGTGAAATTCAGGAACGTGCACGCGAATTCCTGGAACGCATCGAAGGCGAGCAGGACGACCGTCGCAAGGCGCTTGGTGTCGAAGACGAACTTCGCGATCTTCCAGGCCTGACCACAGCAATGCTGGTTGCGGTTGGCGAAGATGGCGTGAAGAACATCGAAGACTTCGCTGGTTATGCCGTTGACGATCTTGTTGGCTGGCGTGAACGCAAAGACGGCGAAACGGTTACTCATACCGGTATCCTGACGCCATTCGATGTTTCTCGTGTTGACGCGGAACAGATGATCCTTACCGCGCGTTTGAAGGCTGGTTGGATCACGGAAGACGAACTGGTTTCGGTTGAAACCGACGAAGATGCTGAAGCTGGCGAGGAAGAAGCCGCTTCGTAAAGTATCAGAACACAATGCTTTTGCGCCCGGAGCGATCCGGGCGCAAAAGTTGCTGTTTCAGAGTTTCATGTTGAGAAGTGACGTAAGCTCTGCTAGGCCGCTGCCAGATTTGTAATTGAGTTGATGGTGATCGATGGCAAAGCCCGACCTGGCTTGGAGTTGCGCCGAGCTTGGAGTTGTGTGTGGAGCAGGATATGAATGACAGAACCTGTATCGTCACGCGCGAAAGCGGTTCTGCTGATGACCTGATCCGTTTTGTAGCAGGTCCCGATGGCTCGGTTGTGCCGGACCTTAAGCGAAACCTGCCCGGCAGAGGCTGTTGGGTCAAGGCCGAGCGGCGTCTGGTCGATGAAGCCGTCAAGCGCAAGCTTTTTGCGCGGGCGTTGAAGGAAGGCGTAACGCCACAGGCAGATCTAGGCGCGCTGGTTGACCAGCTGCTGACGAAATCCGCACTTGGCAGTCTGGCTTTGGCGCGCAAGGCAGGCGCTGTGGTGTCTGGATCGACCAAGGTGGATCAGGCGATCCGCTCGGGCGCTGCGGCACTTGTGTTGCATGCTCAGGAAGCGGCCTCCGATGGGGTTCGCAAGCTTGATCAGGCCCGTCGCGTGGTGGTGCATATGGATGGCCCCGAAATCCCGGCCTTCTCTCTTTTCAAAGGAGAAGAAATGGATTTGGCATTTGGGGGTGGAAATGTGATACATGCAGCCGTGCTCGACGGAAAGGCATCCGTCGGTGTGGTGCAAAGGGTGCTTTTATTGCATCGCTATCGTGGTGAAAGCCACTAGCGCAGTTTAAGGAAAAGTGGGAACCGGTTTCCCGTTTGAAGCTGCGCCAATAAAACTGTCGCGGAAAGGCGGTTGCCAGTTTCCGATCACGACAGGTGAAGAAATAGGGTTTAAAGCGCGTGATCCTCAAGGATTGCATGAGCGCGCTTTATGAAATTGAAACGGCAGTCCGACACTGCTGTGGTATAAATTAGTAGAGCGGTTCTCTTAATCCCGAGAAGACGGGATCCGCTCTGGAGCATGAACTGGAAACTCGGCTTGGTTGCCGAAACGGATCATGCACTGAAGTGGATGACTGGAGCATTATTCAAAATGATCTGATCTGATTGGATACTGCTCGAGTAAAGCGGCTGAAGCTGCGAAGGAAACGGAAACGTAATGAGCGATAAAACAAACGACGACAAGACGCTGAGCGTCAACTCCAAGAAGACGCTGACCATCAAGCGGCCAGGCGTTGAGCAGAGCACCGTGCGCCAGAATTTCAGCCACGGCCGCACGAAGGCTGTCGTCGTTGAAACTAAGAAGCGCAAGTTCTCACGGCCTGATGAGAAGCCTGAAGTTGAAGTAGCGGCACCAAAGCCTGTAGCTGCACCTGCTCCGGCAACTCCCGCAGCTGCGGCCCCACAGACGCCTGCACCAGCAGCGACGTCCGCACCTGTAGCGACACCTGCACCAGCAGCTCCCGCAGCGGTGGCTCCACAGGCACCTGCACCCGCAGCGACGCCTGCACCGCAGCAGCCAAAGGCTCCTGCGGCAGCAGGACCTGCAGCGCCTGTAACGACGCCTCGGCCGCATGTTGCACAGCAGCAGCCGCGTAATCAGCAGCGCCCCGGCCAGCAGTCACAGCGCCCACGCCAGTCTGATCGCTCGGGTATGGTGTTGAATACGCTGTCACGTTCGGAAATGGATGCACGTCGCCGCGCGCTCGAAGGTGCGTTGGTTCGTGATGCGGAAGATCGTGTTCGCGCAGCTGAAGAAGCCAAGCGTCGCGCCGAAGAAGATGCACGCCGCGCCAAGGAACGTGAAGAATCCGCTCGCCGTCAGGCAGAGGAAGAAGCACGTCTGAAGGCAGAAGCAGAAGCCAAGGCGCGTGCCGAGGTGGAAGCAAACAAGCGCATGCCACAGTCGGAAGGCCGTTCGGAACAGCGCGGCGATTCCCGTCCTGCACCGCAGGGTGGTCGTCCGCAGCATTCGGGTCGTCCCCCACAAGGTGGCCGTCCGCAGCAGAATGCGCGTCCGGCAGCCCCTGCTATTGCTGATGTTATCCCAACTGCAAACAAGCCGCTTCCACAGAGCCAGCAGCGCAAGCCAGGCGGAGCCGGCGGTGATGACGATGATCGTCGTGGCGGTGGTCTGACTGCCGCTCGTCGCGGTGCACCCGCAAAGCCGGAAGTGCGCACGCCAAAGGTCACCAAGACCGAAGATGATCGCCGTCGTGGCAAGCTGACAATCTCCAGCAATCTGGAAGATGAAGGCCGTTCGCGTTCGCTGTCGGCAATGCGTCGCCGTCAGGAAAAGTTCAAGCGTTCTCAGATGCAGGAAACCCGCGAGAAGATTTCTCGTGAAGTGACCGTGCCTGAAACGATTACACTTCAGGAACTCGCACAGCGTATGGCTGAGCGTTCCGTCGACATCATCAAGTACCTGATGAAACAGGGCCAGATGATGAAGCCGGGAGATGTGATCGATGCCGATATGGCGCAGCTGATTGCTGAAGAATTCGGCCACACAGTTAAGCGCGTTGCTGAATCCGACGTTGAAGAAGGTATCTTCAACGTGGTGGATGATCAGGCAGCACTCGTGTCGCGTCCTCCTGTTGTTACCATCATGGGTCACGTCGACCACGGTAAGACCTCGCTTCTCGATGCGATCCGTCAGGCCAATGTGGTATCGGGTGAAGCTGGTGGCATCACACAGCATATTGGTGCTTATCAGGTCGAACAGAACGGCCAGAAAATCACCTTCATCGATACGCCGGGTCATGCTGCCTTTACCGCAATGCGTGCTCGTGGTGCGCAGGCAACCGACATCGCCATTCTGGTGGTCGCAGCTGACGACAGCGTCATGCCGCAGACGATCGAATCGATCAACCACGCCAAAGCGGCCGGTGTTCCGATCATCGTTGCCATCAACAAGATCGACAAGCCAGCTGCCGATCCTCAGAAGGTTCGTACTTCGTTGCTGCAGCACGACGTCTTCGTGGAATCGATGGGTGGTGAAGTGCTCGACGTCGAGGTTTCGGCCAAGAACAAGATCAACCTCGACAAGCTGCTTGAAGCGGTTCTGTTGCAGGCTGAAATTCTTGACCTCAAGGCTGATCCGACCCGTACGGCAGAAGGCGTGGTCATCGAGGCCCAGCTTGATCGTGGCCGTGGTTCGGTTGCAACCGTTCTGGTCCAGAAGGGTACATTGCGTCCGGGTGATATCATCGCTGCCGGTAACGAATGGGGCCGCGTGCGCGCTCTGGTCAACGACCATGGCGATCATGTGAAAGAAGCTGGTCCTGCAATGCCGGTTGAAGTCCTCGGTCTTCAGGGTACACCACAGGCTGGTGATCGTTTTGCCGTCGTTGCCAACGAATCCAAGGCCCGTGAAATTGCCGAATATCGTCAGCGCCTTGCTCGCGATAAGGCTGTTGCACGTCAGTCTGGCCAGCGCGGCTCGCTTGAACAGATGATGAGCCAGTTGCAGGTGACAGGCACGAAGGAATTCCCGCTTGTTATCAAGGGCGACGTGCAGGGTTCCGTTGAAGCGATTATTACCGCTCTCGAAAAGCTGGGTACCGACGAAGTGCGTGCGCGCATCGTTCATTCGGGTGCAGGTGGTATTACGGAAAGCGACGTATCGCTGGCCGAAGCTTCCAATGCAGCGATCATCGGCTTCAACGTTCGTGCCAACAAGCAGGCACGTGATGCAGCCGATCAGCAGGGTACTGAAATCCGCTACTACAACATCATCTACGATCTGATTGAAGATGTTAAGGCAGCAATGTCCGGCCTTCTGTCGCCAGAACGCCGCGAAACATTCATTGGTAATGCGGAGATTCTCGAAGTCTTCAACATCACCAAGGTGGGCAAGGTTGCCGGTTGCCGCGTCGTTGACGGTAAGGTCGAACGTGGTGCAGGTGTACGCCTGATCCGTGACAACGTGGTTATCCACGAAGGCAAGCTCAAGACACTCAAGCGCTTCAAGGACGAAGTGTCGGAAGTACCGATGGGTCAGGAATGCGGTATGGCGTTCGAAAACTACGATGATATGCGTGCAGGCGATACGATCGAAGCGTTCCGCGTCGAGCACATTACGCGTACGCTGTAATAAACGACAGCCAAACGAAACTTCTACCCGTCCGCAGACAATGCGGGCGGGTATTTCGCGCCCGGTTCTGAGGGTCTGACTCCCATCGGAACTGTGGTAGATTGCGCTTTCAATTCATGACCACATTGTCGAGCAGCCTTTGATGGCAGCGCGTCGATATCTGGTCGTCTATCGAGGATAAACTTATGGCACGTTCTCCAGATCCGAAAGGCTCGGGCGGCCTTTCTCAACGACAGCTGCGCGTGGGCGAGCAGGTGCGTCACGCATTGGCTCAGGTGCTTCAGCGCGGTGAAATTCGCGATGATCTGATCGCAAAGACCGTTATTTCCGTATCGGAAGTGCGCATGTCTCCTGATCTCAAGATCGCGACCTGTTTCATCACACCACTCGGCAGTTCTGACGTTCAGGCTGTAATTAAGGCATTGGCCTCAAATGCGAAATTCATTCGTGGTCGCGTGGCTCCAAGCCTCGCACAAATGAAATATATGCCTGAATTCCGTTTCCGGCCTGATACGAGCTTTGACAATTTTTCAAAGATCGATGCTCTGCTCCGTTCCCCGGAAGTGGCGCGCGATCTAGTGCGTGACGATGAAGAAAATGACGAAGCGGATCATAACGCTTCCCGCAATGGAGACGAATAAAGCATGGCAAGACGGGGCAAGAAAAAAGGCCGTCCGGTTTCTGGCTGGGTCATTTTTGACAAGCCGAAAGGTATGGGATCGACCGAAGCAGTCTCGAAGATCAAGTGGCTTTTCAATGCTGAAAAGGCCGGTCACGCCGGTACACTCGATCCGCTTGCTTCCGGCATGTTGCCCATTGCACTTGGTGAAGCCACCAAGACTGTGCCTTACGTCATGGACGGCACCAAGGTTTACCGTTTTACGGTGACCTGGGGTGAAGAGCGCTCCACCGACGATCTTGAAGGCGTTGCCACCAAGAATTCCGACAATCGCCCATCCAGCGACGACATTCAGGCCTTGTTGCCAAATTATACCGGCGTGATTTCGCAGGTTCCGCCGCAGTTCTCTGCCATTAAGATCGCGGGTGAGCGCGCCTATGATCTGGCACGTGAAGGCGAGACGGTAGAAATCCCGGCCCGTGAAGTCGAGATTGATCGTCTGGAAGTGGTGGGGTCGCCGGATGCTGATCGCACCGAGTTTGAAGTCGAATGTTCGAAGGGCACCTATGTGCGCTCACTTGCCCGCGACATGGGCCGCGATCTTGGCTGCTTTGGTCACATTTCTGATCTGCGCCGCATCGAAGTAGCTCCTTTCACCGAAGAGGATCTGGTGACACTGACGGAGCTTGAAGAAGTCTGGCCACCGCTCCCGCCCAAGAAGGAAGAGGGCGAGGCCGATGCTGAGGCCGAGGTTATCGAACAGCCGGCACCACGCCGTGACTTTTCGGCTCTTGACGCTCTTGTCATCGATACGGGTGCTGCTCTTGATTGCCTGCCACAGGTTCCACTGACAGATGATCAGGCGCAGAGGGTGCGTCTTGGGAATCCGGTTATCCTGCGTGGCCGCGATGCACCCTTGGAAGCCGATGAAGCCTGTGTAACAGCACACGGCAAGTTACTTGCAATTGGCTATATCGAGCATGGTCAGTTCAAGCCGAAGCGCGTGTTTACTGCGGGCTAAACAGCCGGAGCATATTTGACGCTGGCATTATTGCCATTTTTGCACTATATGCCCCTCAGCGATCGTATTAAAATACGTCAGATCGTGTAAATGGCCCGCGCTGGACGACATCCCGGCCTGGGCGTCTCTTTTTCCTCTCATCAAGAAAGGGTGTACGATGTCGATTACTGCTGAGCGCAAGCAAGCACTTATCAAGGAATTCGCTACCAAGGAAGGCGATACCGGTTCTCCTGAAGTACAGGTTGCCGTTCTTTCCGAGCGTATTTCGAACCTTACGGATCATTTCAAGGGCCACAAGAATGATAATCATTCGCGTCGCGGCCTTCTGAAGCTGGTTTCGCAGCGTCGTCGTCTTCTTGACTATGTCAAGGGCATCGACCAGGCACGTTACCAGGCGCTGATCGGCCGTCTCGGCCTGCGCCGCTAACGGTAAAATCGGGCGACGTCTTCAAACGTCGCCCGTTTGATTTGGAGCGTATCCAGAACGATGCGCAGATATTACTGTGTTCTAAGGACGAGCGGATAGCCGCTTTCCTGAAAGAGAATGCGTTTATAGGGCAAATGCCCATCTGGCATGAGACGGCGCACTGGGTGCATTCCGTCATGCCAACCGAGCCATGAGGCTCATGACCTGGACCAGTCATGGGGCAGGATTGCAGGTAGTTCGGCGGGTACGATCCCGAAAAGTTGCAGACTTTTCGGATCAGAGAATACCCGGGAAAAGTATGATCCCGAAAAGTGGGAACCGGTTTTCGGGATCATACTATCAAAGCTGAACTTCCCGTTGTCTTGCCCGTGGCATGTCCGCCAACCCGGATGATGTCCCAGCGCTTTTGCGCGGCGTCTCCACATAAGGACTAGATATGTTCAACACACATAAAGTTGAAATCGAATGGGGCGGTCGTCCGCTCATTCTGGAAACCGGCAAGATTGCGCGTCAGGCTGACGGTGCAGTTCTCGCAACTTATGGCGAAACCGTCGTTCTAGCGACTGTTGTTTCTGCCAAGGAACCAAAGCCAGGTCAGGATTTCTTCCCGCTGACCGTCAACTATCAGGAAAAGACCTACGCAGCTGGTAAAATCCCAGGTGGCTTCTTCAAGCGTGAAGGTCGTCCAAGTGAAAACGAAACCCTCGTTTCGCGCCTGATCGATCGTCCGATCCGTCCGCTTTTCGTTGATGGCTACAAGAACGACACACAGGTTGTTCTGACCGTCATTCAGCACGACCTTGAAAACAATCCCGATGTTCTGTCGATGGTTGCAGCTTCTGCTGCATTGACCATTTCCGGCGTTCCTTTCATGGGTCCGATCGGCGGCGCTCGCGTTGGTTATATCAACGGCGAATACGTACTGAACCCGAATATCGACGAAATGCCAGAATCCAAGCTCGATCTGGTTGTTGCCGGTACTGCTGATGCTGTTCTGATGGTTGAATCGGAAGCTCAGGAGCTTTCTGAAGAAGTTATGCTCGGCGCCGTTGTTTTCGGTCAGAAGGGCTTCCAGCCAGTTATCGACGCGATCATCAAGCTCGCTGAAGTTGCTGCCAAGGAACCACGTGATTTTCAGCCGGAAGATCTGTCGGAACTGGAAGCCAAGATGCTCGCAGTCGTCGAAAACGATCTGCGGGATGCATACAAGATCACCGAAAAGCAGGCCCGGTACGTCGCTGTTGACGCTGCTAAGGCCAAAGCGAAGGCTCACTTCTTCCCAGAGGGTGTTGAAGAGCCAGAATTCTCGGCTGAGAAGTTTGCGACCGTTTTCAAGCACCTGCAGGCGAAGATTGTTCGTTGGAACATTCTCGACACAGGCAACCGCATCGATGGTCGCGATCTGTCGACTGTTCGTGCAATCGTTTCAGAAGTCGGCCTTCTGCCACGTACCCACGGCTCGGCGCTGTTTACCCGCGGTGAAACGCAGGCAATCGTTGTTGCCACGCTCGGCACCGGCGAAGACGAACAGATGATCGATTCTCTGACCGGTACGTACAAAGAATCCTTCATGCTACATTACAACTTCCCGCCATACTCGGTTGGTGAAACCGGCCGTATGGGTTCGCCGGGTCGTCGTGAAGTTGGCCACGGCAAGCTTGCATGGCGTGCGATCCACCCAATGCTGCCAGCAGCTGAACAGTTCCCTTACACGATCCGTACCGTTTCCGAGATCACGGAATCCAACGGTTCTTCGTCGATGGCAACTGTTTGCGGCACGTCGCTGGCGCTGATGGATGCAGGCGTTCCAATCACCCGCCCGGTGGCTGGTATTGCTATGGGTCTGATCAAGGAAGGCGAGCGTTTCGCGGTTCTTTCCGACATCCTGGGTGATGAAGATCACCTTGGCGATATGGACTTCAAGGTAGCTGGTACTGAAAACGGTATCACTGCGCTTCAAATGGACATCAAGATCGACGGTATCACCGAAGAGATCATGAAGGTCGCTCTGGAACAGGCTAAGGGCGGTCGCGTTCACATCCTCGGCGAAATGAGCAAGGCTCTTTCGACGTCGCGTGAAGAACTCGGCGAATTCGCTCCACGCATCGAGGTCATGAACATTCCTACCGACAAGATCCGTGATGTTATCGGTTCGGGCGGTAAGGTTATTCGTGAAATCGTCGAAAAGACTGGCGCGAAGATCAACATCGAAGACGATGGTACGGTCAAGATCGCTTCGTCGAACGGCAAGGAAATCGAAGCCGCCAAGAAGTGGATTCATTCGATTGTTGCTGAGCCAGAAGTTGGCGAAATCTACGAAGGTACGGTTGTTAAGACCGCTGACTTCGGCGCGTTCGTAAACTTCTTCGGCCCACGTGACGGTCTGGTTCACATCTCGCAACTCGCTTCCGACCGCGTTGCCAAGACCACTGACGTGGTTAAGGAAGGCCAGAAAGTCTGGGTCAAGCTCATGGGCTTTGACGAACGTGGCAAGGTTCGCCTGTCGATGAAGGTTGTCGATCAGGAAACCGGCAAGGAAGTTGTTGCAGAAAAGAAGGCAGAAGCTGACGCTGAATAACGCTTGATCCCAAAAAGTTACAGACTTTTTGGATAAGATCATGCGGTAAGCGAAACGCTGTCTCTATCAAACTATAAAAGCGCGCTTAAAAGGCGCGCTTTTTTGTTGCACGTGAATCAATTCAAGACCATGGATGAGCCATGATGACACCGGCACAAAAAACACTCTTTCTTCCCTTCGATCAGGGGATTCTGGACCTTCCCGAGGAAGGGCAAACCTATCTTGGCTGCGGTATCGCTGCAGACCGTCTGCTTGAGGACGAATGGAAGCGGGCTTTGACCTGCCTGCAACCTTGGCGACCTGATTGGCTGGCGCTGAAAAAGGAAGGCTTTCAGGTTGAGCCAAGGCTTGCCGCAGGCACGCGTTATTCCGGTGGGTTGCTCCTGCTCGGAAAGCACCGCGGACGCAACGAAGCGTGGTTTTCGGAGCTTCTGGCGCGTGTTGAGCCGGGCGGCTGGATCGTCGTCTCCGGCGACAAAAAGCTCGGCGTCGATAGTTTCCGCAAATGGGTCGGCAATATCGCAGAAATCAGTGACAGGCTTTCCAAGAACCACGCAGTCTCATTCTGGCTTCAACGGCCTGCTGATCTCAGCGACGATTTCATTGCGGCCCTGCGTCCGCCGGAAAGTGTGATCGATGATGTATTCCGCACCGAACCCGGCATGTTCTCGCATGGCGCGATCGATAAGGGATCGGCACTGCTGGTCCCACATATGGAGAAGATCGTTTTCGGTAACGTTGCCGATCTTGGCGCAGGTTGGGGCTATCTCGCGGCACAGAGCCTCAAATATGCCGACCGCATCAAGAGTATTGATCTTTTTGAGGCTGATTACGAGGCGCTGGAAGCCGCACGCGGTAATCTGGAATGTCTTGGCGCATCCGTGCCGCTCTCGTTCAATTGGTTTGATGCGACGAGCGAAAAAATGGCGGGTATTTATGATACCGTGATCATGAACCCGCCCTTCCATGAAGGTCGTGCAACCGACATGTCGCTTGGGCAGACATTTATCGCTGCAGCTGCTTCGCGACTCAAGATCGGTGGTCGTCTATTGATGGTCGCAAACCGTCAGTTGCCCTACGAGGTGACGCTCAAGAGCCTGTTCAAGAATGTGACCGTTCTTGAAGATGCCAAGGGCTTCAAAATATTCGATGCTAAGAAATGAAATGAAAAAAGGCCGCCGATGAGGCGGCCTTTTCTTTAATTGTTTGGCTTATTCACCGCGTTCAGCGTCTGAGCTTTTCAGCTCTTCCAGCGTTGGCATCGAAACGATGTTGTAGCCGGAATCCACATAATGGATTTCACCGGTGACACCGCTCGAAAGATCAGACAGCAAATAGAGTGCCGATTTGCCGACATCGTCAATATCGACGGTGCGGCGCAGCGGTGAATTGCGGCGCTGATAGCTGAAGATTGCGCGTGCATCACCAATACCAGCACCGGCCAGCGTGCGAACCGGACCAGCCGAGATCGCGTTTACGCGAATCCCTTGCGGACCGTAATCGGCAGCCAGATAACGAACCATTGCTTCGAGGGCTGCCTTGGCAACACCCATGACATTGTAGTTCGGGATCGTGCGGGTGGAACCGCCATAGGTCAGCGTCAGGATCGAACCACCGTCCTTCATGAGCTTTTCTGCGCGCTGCGCCATTTCCGTGAAGGAGTAGGCGGAAATCACCATTGTACGGCTGAAATTTTCGCGCGTGGTGACGTCTGCATAGCGGCCCTTCAGTTCGGTCTTATCGGAGAAGCCGATGGCGTGAACGATGAAGTCGAGCTTTCCCCACTTCTTCTCGATTTCAGCGAAAACGGTATCGACCGATGTGATATCTTCAACATCGCAAGGCAGGACGAAATCCGAACCAACCTGTTCGGCCAGCGGCTTCACGCGCTTGCCGAGTGCATCACCCTGATAGGTGAATGCGAGTTCTGCGCCCTGTGCCGCGAGTTGCTTTGAAATTCCCCAAGCCAGCGAGTGGTTATTCGCGACCCCCATAATGAGGCCGCGTTTTCCTTGCATCAGACCTTCCATATTGTCCCTCTCCGTCAGCTCTGATAGCGCTGGAAGACCAGCGTTGCATTGGTGCCACCAAATCCAAACGAGTTGGAGAGCACGGTATTGAGCTGAGCATTATCGATGCGTTTGCGAACGATAGGCATGTCCGCGAATGCAGGATCCAGTTCTTCGATATGAGCGCTTTCGCAGATGAAATTGTTCTGCATCATCAAAAGCGAGTAGATGGCTTCCTGCACGCCTGTGGCACCCAGCGAGTGACCGGTCAGCGATTTGGTAGCCGCAATTGGCGGACAGGCATCGCCTGAGCCGAAAATCTGGCGAATCGCATCGATTTCCGGTGCATCACCTGCGGGTGTCGAGGTCGCATGTGGATTGATATAGTCGATCTTGCCTTTGACGGTCGAGAGCGCCATCTTCATGCAGCGCACGGCACCTTCGCCCGATGGGGCAACCATGTCGTAGCCGTCAGAAGTTGCGCCGTAACCGACGATCTCGCCATAAATCTTGGCACCACGCGCAAGCGCAGTTTCCAGATCTTCCAGCACGAGAACGCCAGCACCGCCGGCGATAACGAAGCCATCGCGGTTCTTGTCATAAGCGCGCGAAGCTTTGTCAGGCGTGTCGTTATATTTGGACGACATCGCACCCATGGCATCAAACAGCACTGAAAGGGTCCAGTCGAGGTCTTCACAGCCGCCCGCGAAAACGCGGTCCTGCTTACCATACTGGATCATTTCATAGGCATTGCCGATACAATGATTCGACGTCGCACAAGCAGACGAAATCGAATAATTCACGCCCTTGATCTTGAAGAAGGTTGCAAGCGTTGCCGATGCTGTCGAGCTCATGGCTTTCGGCACGGCAAACGGTCCAACGCGCTTCGGACCTTTTTCACGGGTGATGTCGGCACTATCGACAATCGTGCGTGTAGAAGGACCGCCCGAACCCATGATGATACCGGTACGATCATTGGAGACTTCGTCTTCCGAAAGCCCCGCATCGGCAATCGCCTGATCCATGGCGATATGATTCCATGCCGTGCCACGACCATGAAAACGCATGGCGCGGCGGTCGACGAGAGCCTCGACATCGATCTTGGGGGTGCCGTGAACTTGGCAACGGAAACCGAGTTCGGCATATTCCTCAGCGCGTGAGATGCCGGACTTGGCATCGCGCAGCGAGGCCGTGACCTCTTCGGTGTTATTTCCAATTGAGGATACAATCCCCATACCCGTTACGACCACACGCCGCATCGCGTTCTCCTTTACACCTGTTCCGTGAGATCAACCGGTGAAGGCTGACCGTTGTACCCGGTTACATAGGTGCGATCTTCGCATGTTTTGAGCGCGGCTGCATGAAAACTCGATATTTTTTGCAGTCGCGCCCGTGAATTGTAGATGATCAGGCGCTTTGGGCGTCGCCATCTTTTGACAAGCCGACTCGTAGGTCGCTGGCTTTGTAGATTGTTTCGCCATCGGCTTTCAGCCAGCCGTCAGCCGTTCCCAGCACCAGACGGCCACGCATGACGCGCTTGAAATCGATGCCATATTGCAGAAGCTTGGTGTGAGGGCGAACCATGCCCTTGAACTTCACTTCACCGGTGGACAGCGCCATGCCGCGGCCCGGCTCACCGAGCCAACCGAGGAAGAAGCCTGTCAGCTGCCACATGCCATCGAGGCCAAGGCAGCCCGGCATGATTGGATTGCCCTGAAAATGGCATGGGAAATACCAGTCGTCGGGGCTTACATCGTATTCGGCACGGATAAAGCCCTTGTCGAACTCCCCGCCGGTTTCGGAAATTTCGGTGATGCGATGCACCATCAGCATTGGTGGCAGGGGGAGCTGTGCATTGCCGGGACCGAACAACTCGCCGCGTGCGCAGCTGAGGAGCTCTTCATACCCGTAGCTCGATTTCTGTTCTGCCATTACGCCTCCCTTGAGGATCATTCTGATGTGGTCATTCCTGTTGTCAGGACCGACCGGGTTGTCGTCGTTTCCGGAACATCCCTAACACAGTCTGTTTCCGGCAGTAAAATATTGCAGAGGGTTTTCCCAAAAAAGCAGGGAATTACCATGCCTATTGATACTTAATTCGCAACGGCATATATCAATGTCAGTAGGCAATGGGCAACAGCCCGTTCAATGTTTGACGAAATTGCTACAAGCTTGTGACGGATCCAAGGGTGAATATGCAGAATTATCATGCCCACCACTCGATGGTTTCAATGGAAGAACGACTTCGCGGCGCTGGTTTGCGCCCGACGCGTCAGCGTGTTTCGCTCGCCAACCTGATCTATGCTCAGGGCGATCGCCACCTGTCCGCTGAAGACCTTCATGAAGAAGCGGTGCTCGCCGATGTACCGGTTTCGCTTGCGACCGTCTACAACACGCTGCATCAGTTTACCGAAGCCGGTATGCTGCGCATTATCGCGGTTGAGGGGTCGAAAACCTATTTCGATACCAATATTTCCGATCACCAGCATTTCTTCCTCGAAGGGGAGAATGTGGTTTTCGATATTCCGCATGGTGAGCGCGGCCAGCCAACGGTTTCCAATATGCCCGAAGCACCTGAAGGTATGGAAATCGTCAATGTGGATATTATCGTCCGCCTGCGCCGTAAAACGCGCTAAGCGTTCCGATATCGATTTTGAGAAAGCGGTCTTCTGGACCGCTTTTTTGTTGCGCATCGTGGTCTAAAGTGATTCATCCGCCCCATCACCTTTCACAGGCGCATTTAACGCTGACCTCCCAACCAAGCATAAATGCGTCGAAAACGATTTGACTGGAGACATCTATGCGTAAGTTGATCATTGCGGCCACCGCATTCGCGCTATTCTCAACCGGGAGTGCTTTCGCTGAGAAGATTCGCATTGGAGTGACACCCGGTCCGCACGCGCAGATCATGGAAAAGGTCAAGGAAGTCGCAGCCGCCAAGGGCGTCGAGATCGATATTCAGGAATTTTCTGATTATGTGATTCCCAACATGGCTTTGGCTGATGGTTCGCTTGAGGCAAATTCGTTCCAGCATCAGCCTTATCTCGATAATCAGGTAGCAGATCGCGGCTTTCCGATTGAAACGGTAGCGCCGACGGTCAACTTCCCGATGGGCATGTATTCCAAGAAACTGAAGAATGTTTCCGAGCTGGCAGACGGTTCCACCATTGCTATTCCAAACGATCCGACCAATGGTGGCCGTGCACTTCTGGTGCTCGCCGATAATGGACTCATCAAGCTTGATGCTGCCAAGGGCCTGAAGGTTACGTCCATTGATGTAACGGAAAATCCGAAGAACTTGAAGTTTGTGGAACTGGATGCCGCACAGTTGCCTCGCTCGCTTGAAGATGTGGACGCTGCTGTCATCAACACCAACTACGCTTTGGAAGCTGGCCTGAACCCGGCAGGTGACGCACTTATCCGCGAAGGTGAAAAAGCACCTTACGTGAATGTGCTGGTCGTCCGTACGGCTGACAAGGATGCCGAATGGGTAAAGACGCTGATCAGCACCTATCATAGCCCGGAAGTGAAGCAGTTTATCGCTGAAACCTTCAAGGGCTCGGTAATCCCGGCCTGGTAATAGTTGGGTTAATCTGAAATGCCGGAGCGGGGCGAGTGATCGCCCCGCTTTTTTTAATCCTTCAATTGCATCTCGATATTGGCAAAGGGAAAACCGTTATCGTCTTCAGCACGACGGCTGATTTCCTGAAAGCCGAGTTGCTTATAGAAGCGGTATGCTCTTTCATTATTGACATAAACTTCGAGCGAAAGTTCGCCCTTCATCGCCAAAGCGTAGGCAATCAACCTACGCCCTATACCATGGCCTTGAGCGGCTGGATTGACGAACAAGCCACCGATGAAACTGTCCAGTAGGCCGATAAAGCCGACAGGCTTGTTATCTATGATAGCAACCCAAGTCTCGGCCTTTTCGAGATAGACGTCTTCGATCAGCTTTTGCTGATCGCGAAGCAGGTCTGATCCCAGAAATGCATGAGCTTCAAGAGAAGCGCAATACCAGATTGACGATAAGGTTTCTTTGTCCGCAGCCTCATAGGCACGGATCGTAACCGACATATTTTTCATGATTATTCCAGAGTTTTGGTATGCACAAATATCCCACCGCAACGGCGGGGTTCAAATCCGTTAAAACGGCAGCGATGAACTTCTGCGCATAAAACTCCTTCTTAATTTGTTTGAGAGAAGTACCGTCACTGGCACTTACTCGTCAAGCGTCGACGTTTGCTTTCGTGGATCAGTCGAAAACTTCGTCGGGGTAAACGCCCCAGAGATCGGATTGCTTGATCCAGCCGCGAGTGCCCTGCATGTCCATTCGACACCACTGGCCATTGCATTGGCGAACTGTGCCGATCACATTGGGTTCGATTTCTGCCGCAAGCCCCGAGGTTTCGGTTGGGTCGCGATGCATGGTGATCATCGAACCTTCATTATTCTTGAGCCATGGTGCGGTGATTGCTGTGCGCTTGCCCGACAGAAGTGACTGATAAACCCAGCCTTCGGTGCCATCAGCATCGCGAATGCGGCGCCAGTTGTCGTATTCCTGAATGATTTCGACAGGCAGACCCGACTTCATAAAGAGCCAGGACACGGCATAGTCACGGCCCGGCCCCACGCGCAAGTTGACGCGCGCAGGCTTGAGACTCACAAAGCGTGGCACGGGCAGGCCACTTGCGCCCAGTGTCGTGCCTGATGTCGCTTGAGCCATTGCGGCATGTTGGTGCGATGCGCCAAGCGGTCCAATGACCAGCAGCATTACGATGCTGCCAAGCACTGCCATAAAAAAGCGTTGCGAAAGTACTCGGTACAATTCTGACCTCTCGCCGTCCTGTCATGTCGAGCAGTTTCAGGGCAAGGGGGAGGGACCGACTGAAACTCTGAAAACGAATAACTACACGGGTTTCCCGCTTGTGATCGAAAAACGGGTACAAGAGTTTTGGCTTTTGCATGCCTGTGAGGAATGCTGAGACTGCTCTGTTGCCATTTTACGATTCTGTTTTTCTTTGTCTTTGCCGCGCCGCCTTGCTAGAGATGTGCAGCCGAAGCAATATCCCATATTGCACCTTCTTGGTTAAGGAGGTCTCAACGCGGGATATTGGTTAAAGGATTTTCAGGAATTGTGAACCGCGTTTTGCGCCTGAAAATGCTTGAAAGCGACTTTTAGAGCTTTGCTCAAAAAATGGGGTGGAGATGTCGAACAAAAAGAAGCCACTGGTGGTTCTTACCCGAAAACTGCCGGACCCGGTTGAAACCCGAATGCGGGAATTGTTCGACGCACGTTTAAATATAGACGACCATCGCATGTCACAGCCTGAAATCATCGCTGCGATGAAAGAGGCTGATGTTCTCGTACCCTGCATCACTGATGTGATCGATGCGGCGGCGATTGAGCAGGCGGGACCAAATCTCAAACTGATCGCTAATTTCGGCAATGGCGTTGATAATATTGACGTGGCTGCAGCTGCAAAACGAGGCATTACCGTCACCAACACACCCAACGTGCTGACTGAAGACACTGCCGATATGACTTTAGCGCTGCTACTGATGGTGCCTCGGAGGCTCGTTGAGGGCGCGAATGTACTGAACGAGCGCGATGGAGAATGGCCGGGCTGGTCGCCGACATGGATGCTGGGACGCCGCATCTGGGGCAAACGCCTCGGTATCGTCGGCATGGGCCGCATTGGTACTGCCGTCGCACGGCGCGCTAAGGCTTTTGGCCTCTCGATCCATTATCACAACCGCAAGCGTGTCAGCGCGCAGGTCGAGGAAGAGCTGGAGGCGACCTATTGGGACAGTCTCGACCAGATGCTAGCTCGCATGGACATCATTTCGGTCAATTGCCCATCGACACCGGCAACATTTCACCTGCTTTCAGCCCGCAGAATAGCGCTCATGCAGCCGACAGCCTATCTGGTCAATACGGCGCGTGGTCAGATTATCGATGAGAATGCGCTGGTCGAGCTGATCGAACAGGGCAAGATTGCGGGCGCGGGGCTCGATGTGTTCGAGCATGAACCGGCCGTCAATCCGCAGCTTCTTTCGCTTGCTGAAAAAGGCAAGGTCGTTTTGCTGCCGCATATGGGGTCGGCCACGATCGAAGGCCGTGTGGATATGGGCGACAAGGTGATTATCAATATCCGGGCTTTCGTCGATGGTCATCGCCCACCGGATCGTGTCCTGCCTAATCGTGTTTGAAGCTATTTGCTGGCCGTAACCGAACCGTCAAGACTATCGCCGGCAATGAATTTCAGCACTGTATGTGCGTAGAGCCGGGGATTTTCGGCCGGGACGCCGTGACCGGAGTCGGGCAGGATAACCAGCCGTGCACCGGGAATATGATCCGCAATAAACTCGGTATGCTCTCGCGTGACCGCTGTATCGTGATCACCGATTACAATGGCGGTTCGCACCGTTATCTTCGACAGGTCTTCAGCTGTATAGTTCGGCTCATTCGCCCATAAGGCATGGATTTCCTTGTCGATGCTTTCATAGTGGCGCAGTTCGGGAAGCGGCTTGCCTTCAGCGCGCGCCAGCATGTAGCCGGTCGAGCCTTCTGGCGTGACATTGGCAGCTTGCGCAAACAGGCTTTTAAGCCGCTCGGGATAACGCATGGCAATATCAATGCCGATAATGCCACCATCGCTCCAGCCGACAAGATCGACCTTGCCGATGGTGAGATAATCCAGCAGTGCTACATAATCGTCGGCCATAAGCTCATAGGTGAGTGGATCGGTCGTGCGCGTTGAGCGTCCTTGACCACGGCTATCTGCGACAATCACCGTGTGATCACGTGCAAGAATTGGCAGCTGCGCGTCCCAGACATGCTGGTCTGATAAGCCGCCATGGATGAGAAGAATTGGCGGTCCTTTACCCACGACGCGGTAATACATCTCAATGCCATTGACGCTGGCAAAGCTGGCTGGCGAAGCGGTAATGGTCATGCGAGCAATTCTTTCAAAGGAGACGGCGGAAGGGAAAAAGGCGCCGAGGCCGAAAATCAGCCCAGCGATCCATATTGTTCCTTTGCCCGTCATCGTCTCACGCTTATGGCCTTCTGATCAGAGTTGGCAGGTCATAGAGATAGGCGATACGCTTGATTGCATCGTTCAGTGGCTCCATGGTCACTGTCATAGTGTGGCCGCTGGCATGGATCAGCATGTCAGGCGATGCGCAGATCGCGACATGACCTTTCCAGAACACCAGATCACCGCGCTTGAGATTGGAATAGTCAGCATCCGGTTCGATGATCTCGCCGAGGGTGTTCTGCTGCATATCCGAATCGCGCAAGACTTTGCGGCCCGAAACCCACATGGAAAGCTGAACGATACCGGAGCAATCAATACCAAAGCCCGATGTTCCGCCCCATAGATAGGGCGTGTGCAGCAGGGTCTCAGCAACGGCTACATAGTCAGGCGCATGCTGATCAAGGGACGCAAGGTGGCCTGCAATCAGGGCTTCGCCATTCTCAAGCAGTGCATATTGTGTGCCGCGTGTCTCAGCGGAACCGACAATGCGAACGCGCGAGCCAAGCGAAAGAGCCTTGGTATGCGGGAAACGAAGATCAGAACCGGGGTAGATGAAAGTGCGCGGCACGATGACCATATGCGTCGCATCCGCGCCTGGTTTTTCCAGCGAGGCTGAGGATACGTAGCCTGTATAGCCGTCGCGCTCGGCCTGCGCCCAGCTCCAGCCATCCTGCTCTTCGAACACGCGTACCATATCGCCGAAAATGATCTGGGTTTGTGGGCCGCTGTCCGGTCGTGGTTCAGAACGAAGATCGACGACGGACGCAGAGACCTGCATCAAAGTGCCAGCAGTAAAACGGCTCGCTTCAACCTTCCCGCTCAACCGTTCATCAGCGAGATCGGGACGATAGGCGTTTAAGCGACGGTCGAGCATGCTCACAGTGGTAACTCCCTGGCCTTAGCGATCACCAGATCGCCCAATCTTTCGACATAAAGTGCGCCAGTAACTGTTCTCTTTACTAGCACATTTCGACGATCTTTTTCATCACGATGCCGGGATACAAGATTGAGCGTTCCCATCGTATCGAGAGCACGCGTAATCACCGGCTTGGTGACATTCAGTTTGGCTGCGAGCCCTCGCACGGTATGCGGCGGGGGCTCCAGATAAATGGTCAAAAGAATAGCCACCTGACGCGTGGTCAGATCGGGCATCTCGTCCCGCACCTGCTCCAGCGACAAGGTTCGCAGCAATGTTAGTGCCTGCAAAGGTTTCAGTTCAACGGGCATAAATCACAAGCCGCTTTCAATACGCGCATCTTGTCCCAAAACCGCTTCACGCTTTTCGCGATGCGTTCAATATCGTTTCGGACCCGTATCATTCAATGCTGTTTTTGCTTTGCAGGCAAGCGATTTCCTTTGGCCATCGTTGGGCCAGTCATCGGGCCAATTTCTGGGCAGGATATTTCTCTTTGAGAAGCTGGTAGAGGGCGCGGATTGCCTGTGCTTCACCACCAATCGGAGAGGCAGGTTTTTCTACCGGCACCCAGCCGTAGATGTCGAAGTGTGCCCAACTTTTCGCCTTCTCGACAAAGCGGCTCAGGAACAATGCAGCCGTCACAGAGCCT
The DNA here is from genome assembly GCF_029909885.1 of Ochrobactrum sp. AN78. Classification (NCBI taxonomy): domain Bacteria; kingdom Pseudomonadati; phylum Pseudomonadota; class Alphaproteobacteria; order Hyphomicrobiales; family Brucellaceae; genus Ochrobactrum; species Ochrobactrum sp. AN78. The sequence goes on along the minus strand of NZ_JASAMU010000002.1, from coordinate 324,908 downwards.
GCAAAGCCATCGGTGGTGACATTATTGATGTCTGCTACGCGCGACGAAAGCTTCTGCGCATATGGCTGCCAGAGTGGCATACGCCAGAGTGGATCTGCTGTTTTAGCAGCCCTCTCTGCAATGCTTGCTGCAAGGGTGTCGTCATGCGTATAGAAAGGCGGTAAATCCGGACCGAGCGCTACGCGCGCGGCACCTGTGAGCGTTGCCATATCGATAATGAGTTCAGGTTCTTCTTCATCGGCCAGTGCCAGTGCGTCTGCCAGAACCAGTCGACCTTCGGCATCGGTATTGCCGATTTCAACCGTCAATCCCTTGCGGCTTTGCAGAACATCACTTGGGCGGAATGCATTACCCGCGATTGCGTTCTCGACAGCTGGTATCAGGACACGCAATCGAACAGGGAGCTTCGCGTCCATGATGATGGAGGCAAGGCCCAGCACATTGGCGGCACCGCCCATATCTTTCTTCATAAGCAACATGCCGCTTGCAGGTTTGATATCGAGGCCACCGGTATCAAAACACACGCCTTTGCCGACGAGCGTGATCTTTGGATCGCTGTCTTTGCCCCATTTGAGATCAATCAGGCGCGGTGCGATGCTGCCGGCACGACCTACTGCATGGATCATGGGCAAATTATGTTTCAGGAGAGCATCGCCTTCCACTGTGCTAATCGTTGCACCATTTTTGGAAGCAAGATCGCGTGCCGCTTGTTCCAGAGCATCAGGCCCCATGTCATTGGTCGGCGTGTTGATGAGATCACGGGCAAGCGTTACAGCATCGGCGATACGCTGTGTTTCAGCGGCATCCACGCCTTCGGGAACTGCCAGACGGATCGTCTTGCCATTGCCCTTGCGGTAGCGCGTGAAACTATAGCCGCCCATGAGAAATGCGAGTGCTGTCAGTTCGGCATGATCAGGATTGCCTTCAATATGCCAATCACCCTCTGGCAGACTGCGGGCAAGCTTACCAGCTAGAAGCAGCGATTGACCGCCCTGTTCGTCATCGCCTGTACCAAACAGAGCGCCAGCGATTGATCCGTCCTTGCCCGGTAGCACAAGAACGCGTCCGGCTTCCCCGTTGAAATCATTCGCCCCGGCCCAGGACTGAGCATCAGGTGTCAGAGCCGCCTGATCGACCTTGTTCTTTCCGATGAACCAGATGGGGCGGCTGTCTGCTGATTTTGCGGTAACGATCTTAACGGTCATGACATTCCTCGGCGGTGAAAACTTTTAGAGCGCCATGCGCCCTGTTGGGGCCACAAAGTACGATGCGCTAGATACTTTAATAAGCAAATAGCCATCCGGCGGGAACCGGGTGGCTTTTCAATTCTGTATGAAGGCCAAACAACTTGGAGCACATCCCGAAAAGTGGGAACCGGTTTTCGGAATAAGATGTGCTCAAAAAAATAGAGCATTTCCAATGATTCAACTTAATCCAGAACTACTCTAGTTTCGTTCGACGAACTGAACCTGTGCGGCTGCGTTGTAATCGAAAGCAGAAGCGGGTTTTCCGGCGAAGAGCGCCATGCCACTGATGACAGCAATAATGGCAAGCGCACCGATGAGCGTGCATTCGATCATCGCTGCACCCGATCTGTTCTTGAAAAAGCGCGTCATCAAAGCCGGCATGTTACTTACCCTGAGCTGAAGTCTCGTTGGGGTTCCTTTTAATGCCCGCCAATTGTGATGAGTTTAAGAAACAAGGAAAATAAAGCGTTAATATCGCTCCAGAGAGGCTTGAGCGCGACTTCGATCCGGTTTGGGTTAACGGATGGCAAATGCAGTTGCTGGGGCTTATATGAGTCTGGCTGAACTATTTGCTGGGAAGAGTATCAATGCCGGAATTGCCAGAGGTCGAGACGGTTCGCCGTGGGTTGCAGCCCTTCATGGAAGGCGCAAATGTCGAGCGGGTGGAGCAAAACAGACCCGATCTGCGGTTTCCTTTTCCCGATCAATTCATAGAGCGCATATCAGGCCATCGTATCGAGGCGCTGGGACGCCGTGCGAAATATCTGACCATGCATCTGGATGACGGGCTGTCTATTATCAGCCATCTTGGCATGTCCGGTTCGTTTCGCATTGAAGCGGATGATGCAGAGGGCATGCCCGGCGGTTTTCACCATGAGCGATCCAAAATCGCCAAACATGACCATGTCGTCTTTCATATGTTGCGCCAGGATGGCTCAAAAGCGCGCATCATCTATAATGACCCCAGGCGCTTTGGTTTCATGCTCTTTGCTGAAAAAGGCGCGCTTGATGATCATCCTTTGCTCAAAGGGCTTGGCATTGAGCCGACAGGCAACCGGCTTTCCGGCGAATTACTGGGCACACTCTTTGAAGGTCGCAAGACGCCATTAAAGGCGGCACTGCTCGATCAGCGACTGATCGCAGGGCTTGGCAATATATATGTTTGCGAGGCTTTGTGGCGTTCGCGGCTTTCGCCCATGCGTGCGGCAGGTTCTCTTGCGAAAGACAAGAAGACGCTTGATCGCCTTGCCGAGGATATCCGCACCGTAATTGCAGAAGCCATCGCCGCTGGTGGATCGAGTTTGAAAGACTATATTCAGGCCGATGGTGCCCTTGGTTATTTTCAGCACTCATTCTCGGTCTATGGGCGCGAGGCGCAACCTTGTCGTGCTCCGGGCTGCACAGGCATGATTGAGCGCGCAGTGCAGGCGGGTCGATCGACCTTTTTCTGCGCATCATGTCAAAGTTGATATTTGGCTGATCTTGCCAAACGGAAACCGGCAGTACACCTTGTCCAGCAAATTCTGATCTGATGAAGGAGGAGAACTATTCCATGGCCTATGAAACGATCGTTGTTGAGACGCGCGGTGGCGTTGGTCTTGTTCGCCTTAATAGACCGCAGGCGCTCAATGCGCTCAACAGTACAGTTCTTAAAGAGCTGACCGAAGCCCTGGCTGCTTTCGACACCGATGGTAAAATCGGAGCGATCGTGCTCACCGGTTCGGAAAAAGCTTTTGCGGCCGGCGCCGATATCAAGGAAATGCAGCCGATCAACTTCGTTGACGCCTATTTGCAGGACATGTTTGCCGATTGGTGCAAAGTGGATCGTGTGCGCAAGCCGATCATTGCAGCCGTGTCGGGCTATGCACTGGGCGGCGGTTGCGAGCTCGCTATGATGTGCGATTTCATTATTGCAGCCACTAATGCCAAATTCGGACAGCCGGAAATCACGCTTGGCGTTATGCCGGGCATGGGCGGCTCACAGCGCCTTGCGCGCTATGTCGGTAAATCCAAAGCCATGGATATGTGTCTGACCGGTCGCATGATGGATGCGGAAGAAGCCGAGCGTTGTGGTCTTGTCTCGCGCCTTGTGGCGCCTGAAGAACTGATCGAGGAAGCATTGAAAGCTGCCGAGCGCATTGCCTCCTTCTCGCAGCCTTCAGTTCAGATGGTGAAGGAATCGGTCAACCGTTCCTATGAGACCACACTTGATGAAGGACTGCGTTTTGAGCGCCGGCTGTTTCATTCGCTTTTTGCCACTGAGGACCAGAAAGAAGGCATGTCCGCTTTCATCGATAAGCGCACGCCATCCTTCAAGAATCGCTGATCGTCTGATCATAAGAGGCAATCAGACCGCGGCAGTTTAGCCGGGTGGGCTTTATTTGAGGCTCGAATTTAAGCCGGAAGGCCGCGTATCCGGCCTTTTGGCTTAGTTGCTCGTCAGAATCCTCGTTGACGCGGGAGCAAAGCTGATCTATAAGCCCGCCACGGATCGGCGGCCCTAGGCACTATGGCTGCCCTAGAGGTTTTGTGCCCGACGGTTATATCCAGTGGGCTGCTGACAGAAAAAGAGAGGCATTTATGGCCAATACTCCTTCGGCCAAGAAGGCAGTGCGCAAGATCACTGCCCGCACCGAAATCAACAAGTCGCGTCGCTCGCGCGTTCGTACCTTCCTCCGCAAGGTTGAAGATGCGCTCTTGAGCGGCGACAAGGAAGCAGCATCGGTTGCTTTCAAGGCTGCTGAGCCTGAACTGATGCGCGCTGCTTCAAAGGGCGTCGTTCACAAGAATACCGCTGCTCGTAAGGTTTCGCGCCTTGCTGCACGCGTTAAGGCATTGAACGCCTAATATAACCTAAAATTAAAACTAGGTTTTAGAAACCCGGCTCATTGTTAGCCGGGTTTTCTTTTTTGGAACTTTTTTAAAGAACAGCACCCATTAAACTAGGGGCATGTTTTTTAGAGATATTTTATATTATTTCAATAATTTCCAAGCTCTCGGAAAAATGAATGACGGAAATTTCTCTTTATTTTCAAAAACTTGCAAATCTTTATCCACAGTTATCCACAGGGCTCGCAAGGGACTCGGAAGACCGTCTGAGTCAAGCCATTTTTTTAAAATTTATTTTGTCGGAGAACATATCGTGGCCACCTAAAAAATCGGTTCGGGAAACGCATTGAATCCAAAGGTGTTATTTCTTTGACGCCCGATTCTCTGGCCCACGGCATCGACCATGCAAGTCTTAATTGAAGAAAAAACTGCAGATCTTAGGCTTGCTCTTTGCCGCGAGGCTTCGCTAAAGTCAGGACATCAGAGGGGTGGGCCCACGGCCCGGAGTTAGCATCACATTGAGTCTTCAATTGACGTGGGCAGTCTTGTCCGCGGGTGCTGAGTTCTGGTCTTTAAGGCCCTGTTCCTATTAAGTTTGTCTCTCATGGCTATTGCTTACCATTCATTAACCGGAATGCTGTTTTAGGCGCATCTTCGTTAATTGAATGGTTGTCGCAAGACCCGTTCCGGGCAATCAGCCTTGAGTAAGAATTGTATGAGTCGTAACGCGTAGCCGGAAAGGAGCATCCGGGCACCGATCCACGACAGCTGTTTGAAGTGTGGACTGTTTGAGTTTGTGTTTGGCCCTCTGAGTTAAGGGCCAGTGTGAAGTGAGTACCCGCGAGGCGACTGGATCATAAGGTCCGGCGGACCTAATGCAGGAAATAACGACAAGCGCCGCAAAAATGGCGCGTAAGAATGTGAAGGCAGGCGAGACGATGGCAATGATGACTGGTAAGTCGACGGCAACGATGGGTGATGATGCGCATGCGAACCGTATCCATGGATCTTCTGCTACTGGAAAAGAAAACAGCCTCATGGTGAGCGCTGGTAATGTCGTCGGTGATGACGTTTTCGAACGTCTGACAGCAAAGCTGAAAGCCCGCGTCGGCAGCGAGATCTATTCAAGCTGGTTTGGCCGTCTGAAGCTCGACGATCTGTCCAAAAGCGTGGTTCGCCTGTCGGTTCCGACAGCTTTCCTTCGCTCATGGATTAACAATCATTATTCTGAACTGCTGACCGAACTATGGCAGGAAGAACACCCGCAGATTCTCAAAGTTGAAGTGGTTGTGCGCGGAGTGAGCCGTGTCGTTCGCACTGCAGCACCTGCTGAAACCAACGAAGCCATTGACGCCAAGTCACCTTCCGCCATGCGTGAAAAGGTCGTTTTCCCAGTTGGTCAGCCAAGCGCTGAAAAGCGTGGCTCCGCTGTCGTGGCAGAATCGGCTTCCGGTTCGGTTCTCGGCTCCCCGCTCGATCCGCGTTACACGTTTGATTCTTTCATCGATGGTGCATCCAACCGCGTGGCTCTTGCTGCTGCCCGCACCATTGCAGAAGCAGGCTCAAGTGCCGTGCGCTTCAACCCGCTTTTCATCCATGCATCTGTCGGTCTTGGTAAGACTCACCTTTTGCAGGCGATTGCGGCGGCTGCCCTGCAGCGTCAGGAAAAGGCCCGCGTCGTTTACCTGACTGCCGAATATTTCATGTGGCGTTTTGCGACTGCGATTCGCGACAACAATGCGCTTTCTTTCAAGGAACAGCTGCGTGACATCGACCTGCTCGTCATCGACGACATGCAGTTTCTGCAGGGCAAGTCGATCCAGCATGAGTTCTGTCATCTTCTCAACACGCTGCTCGATAGCGCCAAGCAAGTTGTTGTTGCAGCAGACCGCCCGCCATCGGAGCTGGAATCACTTGATGTCCGCGTTCGCTCGCGCCTTCAGGGTGGCGTTGCTCTTGAAGTTGCAGCACCTGATTACGAAATGCGTGTTGAAATGCTGCGTCGTCGCCTCACGACCGCACAGCTTGAAGATTCAAGCCTCAACATTGACGATGAAATTCTCGCGCATGTTGCTCGCACCGTCACCGGGTCGGGTCGCGAGCTGGAAGGCGCTTTCAACCAGCTTCTGTTCCGCCAGTCATTCGAGCCAAACCTGTCCATCGACCGTGTCGATGAACTCCTCGGCCATCTGACCCGCGTTGGCGAACCTAAGCGTATTCGCATTGAAGAAATTCAGCGTATCGTGGCACGTCATTACAATGTGTCGAAGCAGGATCTGCTTTCGAATCGCCGCACACGCACCATTGTGAAGCCGCGTCAGGTTGCCATGTATCTGGCCAAGATGCTGACTCCGCGTTCGCTGCCGGAAATCGGTCGTCGTTTTGGTGGGCGCGATCACACCACTGTGCTTCATGCTGTGCGTAAGATCGAAGATCTGGTCGGTGCCGATGGCAAGCTGGCGCAGGAACTCGAGCTGCTGAAGCGCCTCATCAACGATCAGGCTGCTTGATCTGTAGAAATTCGTTAAAAAGCCTGCGCCGTGTCGTTTTGCGATGCGGCGTGGGCTTGCTTTTCGGCTCAAAAATCTGCCACTTTAGCAAACCTTCTGGCGCTAAGGCGCCTTATTGATGGGGGCATCTGCCCGTTACGCGGTTGCCCTGTCCTAGAGAGCGAGTGCGTTTCAATATGCGTGTTACCCTAGAGCGATCAAACCTTCTCAAGTCACTCAACCACGTCCACCGTGTCGTGGAGCGTCGCAACACGATTCCGATTCTGTCCAATGTGCTTTTGCAAGCCGAAGGCGCAAGCCTCGCGCTCAAGGCAACGGACCTTGATCTTGAAGTGAACGAAGCAACCGCTGCCATGGTCGAACAGGCCGGAGCAACAACGGTTCCAGCGCATCTTCTCTACGATATCGTGCGCAAGCTGCCTGATGGCGCAGAAGTCATGCTGTCGACCAACCCCGATGGCGGCTCGATGTCCGTCATTTCGGGCAAGTCATCGTTCCGCTTGCAGTGCCTGCCACAGTCTGATTTCCCGGAACTGACAGCCGGTTCGTTCTCGCATTCCTTCCGCATCGATGCGCAGGCTTTAAAGCGCCTCATCGACCGCACACAGTTTGCGATCTCGACGGAAGAAACCCGCTATTATCTCAACGGTATCTATTTCCATGCCATTGAAAGCGACGGTGCACTGAAGCTGCGCGCAGTTGCAACCGATGGTCATCGTCTTGCTCGCGCTGAGCTGGAAGCACCGTCGGGCACGGAAGGAATGCCAGGCATCATCATTCCGCGCAAAACTGTTGCTGAACTGCAGAAGCTCGTTGATGTGCCGGACACTGTTGTGTCGGTTGAACTGTCAGATGCGAAGATTCGCTTTACAGTTGGTTCCGTCGTTCTAACTTCCAAGTTGATCGACGGCACATTCCCGGATTATCAGCGCGTGATTCCTTCGGGCAATGACAAGAGGCTCACGATCAGCCGTCAGGATTTTGCGGCTTCTGTTGATCGCGTTTCCACCATTTCGAGCGAACGTGGCCGTGCGGTTAAGCTTTCTATTGCCGATGGCCAGCTGACACTGACGGTCAACAATCCCGATTCGGGTAGTGCTACTGACGAACTGGCTGCCGATTACGATGCTGATCCGATCGATATCGGCTTCAACTCAAAGTACCTGCTCGACATCACAAGCCAGCTTTCCGGTTCCGAAGCAGTCTTCATGCTGGCCGATGCCGGTTCGCCGACACTCGTGCGCGATACGGGTGACGAAGATGTGCTTTATGTCCTGATGCCGATGCGTGTTTAGGACCTTAAAGAAAACAGATCGTGAGCATCTCTGAACCAAATCTAAGCCGTCCGGATCGAGTCTCGGTCCGGCGGCTTAAACTTTCTGATTTCCGTAATTATTCGGAACTCACGTTGCCGCTTGGCTCCGGCCATGTTGTGCTGACTGGCGAAAACGGTTCAGGCAAAACCAATCTCATTGAGGCTTTGTCCTTCCTGTCTCCGGGCAGGGGATTGCGGCGCGCATCCTATGATGATGTCGCGCGAACGAATGGGCCCGAAATTAAGCATGATGGCTTTGCCATCCACGCATCACTCGATTGTATGATTTATGGCGATGTCGAAATCGGCACAGGTACTGCAGGTGGCGGCGAAGGTGGCCGCAAGGTCCGTATCAATGGTATTGCCGCATCAGGCGATGAACTCCTTGATTATGCGCGCGTTCTCTGGGTTGTTCCGTCGATGGACGGGCTGTTTACCGGCGGCGCATCGGATCGGCGACGGTTTCTCGATCGCATGGTGTTGGCAATCGATACCAGTCACGGCAAGCGCGTGCTTGATTATGAAAAGGCGATGCGTTCTCGCAATCGTCTGTTGAGCGACGGAAACAGCGATAATCAGTGGCTGGAAGCGATTGAAAGCCAAATGGCCGAACTTGGCATCGCGATCGCTGCTGCGCGCGCTGAAGCAATGCGTATGATTGCTGCGATGATTGAGCGGCTTCCCAGTGACGGTCCATTTCCCAAAGCGGATTGCTTTCTCGAAGGATCGCTTGAACAACGGATTAGTTTGGAAGCAGCCCTTGATCTTGAAGAGGATTTTCGGCGCACATTGCGCGACGGGCGTGCTCGGGATCGCGCTGCCGGACGCACTTTGGATGGCCCGCATCGTACTGATCTCATTGTTCAGCATCGGCCCAAATCCATGCCTGCAGCACTTTGCTCTACCGGCGAGCAGAAGGCGTTGCTGATCGGCCTCATTCTGGCGCATGCAAGGTTGACGGGCGAGCTTTCGGGCATGGCGCCGATTCTGCTGCTTGATGAAATTGCGGCTCACCTCGATATCGGGCGCCGTGCCGCTCTGTTCGGAATTCTGGATGATCTTGGTGGGCAGGCCTTCATGACTGGCACCGACCGGTCGCTGTTCGAAGCGCTAGAAGGCGACGCGCAGTTTTTCAACGTGGCGGCGGGCGAACTGACAAGAATCTAAAAATAATCGCTGACAGGTCATTTGAGCGGGCCTATGTTCAAGCATCATGAATGCACCATCAAAGCCCTTTTCATCCGAAGAACTGGAGCGCTATGCGCGCCATATTGTGCTGCCGGAAATCGGTGGCCCAGGTCAGCAAATGCTGAAAGCTGCTCGCGTCCTTGTTGTGGGCGCAGGCGGACTTGGCGCGCCTGTGCTGCAATATCTGGCCGCTGCCGGTATAGGCACGCTCGGCCTCGTCGATGACGATACGGTTTCATTGTCGAACCTGCAAAGGCAGGTGATCCACGATACGGAAAGCGTCGGTCAAACGAAGGTCGAGAGTGCGAAGGTCTCTATTGCTCGCATTAATCCGCATGTGAAGGTCAAAGGCTATTCGTTGCGGCTCAATGCCGAGAACGCACAAGCTCTCATCAGCGATTACGACGTTGTTGTCGATGGCTCTGACAATTTTGCTACCCGTTATGCGCTGGCTGACGCTGCAGCCTTGGCTGGGCGCCCTCTGGTGACGGGCGCTATGGATCGCTTTGATGGAACAGTCACGGTGCTTATGCCTTATGCCAGTGGTGCTGACGGCAATCCCAATCCATCTTATCGCGATCTGTTTCCAGACATGCCGCCACCGGGCTCAGTGCCGACTTGTGCAGAAGCTGGCGTTTTAGGCGTTTTACCGGGGGTGATTGGCAGTTTGCAGGCCATGGAAGTGATCAAGCTGGTGACCGGTATTGGTGAGCCTCTTGTTGGTCGGCTTCTGCTCTACAATGCATTGAATGTGCGGTTCGAAATCATTCGCTATAAGGCACGTAAACCCAAATGACGGCTCTCCGCATTTGCCTCATCGGTTCGGATTTTGATCGCTGGAAAGATCTTCTCCGGCTCATTCAGGAGAGTTTTGCCTATATGGATGGTATTATTGATCCACCATCTTCCGCACGCCATCTGACGGCAGATAATCTGCAGGAGAAGGCGAAAGACGAAACGGGATTTGCAGCTTTCATTGGTGAAGAACTGGCAGGCTGTGTGTTCATCAAGGAAAAAGATGATCACTTCTATCTTGGCAAGCTCGCAGTCGCCCGTGGCTTTGAAGGTCAGGGGACTGGGCGCAACCTCGTGGAAAAGGTTGAGCAGCATGCAGTAACGTGTGGCAAACCCGTGATGGAGCTGCAGACCCGCATTGAGCTTACGCGCAACCATGCGGTCTTTGAGAAATTAGGCTATCGCAAGGTAGCGGAGACGGCTCATACTGGCTTTACGCGCACGACATCGATCACCATGCGCAAGGAGATCACACGTGGCACTGACATTAACGCATGAAGAGCAGTCGATAGCGTCCGGTGCTGAGGGCGAAGGTGCCGCGATGGCTATGCGTATTGTGGCTGATACAGCACGACTGATGGGCGCACCGCGTCTTATCCCAATTGCTTCAGCTCATATTGATGGTGCGCTCTATCATGGGGACAGCGGTACGCTGTTTGCCGAAAGGCTGGTTGATGGTGGTGCGAAAACCAAAGTGCGCGCAACGCTGAATGTTGGTTCCATCGATCTCACCGGTTGCTCGCACAATCTCCTGCCGCAGCATGAGGCGGAAATGGCCAAGCGCATGATGCGCGCCTATATCAAGCTTGGTTGCGAGCCGACTTGGACTTGTGCGCCTTATCAGGCGGGTCATCGCCCGGAAAAAGGAACCGATGTTGCCTGGGGCGAATCGAATGCCGTTGTTTTTTGTAATTCCGTGCTGGGCGCACGGACCAACCGTTATGGCGATTTCCTCGATATAGCTTGTGCTATCGCTGGTCGTGCGCCGGATTACGGGCTGCATCGAACTGAGAATCGTCGCGCGACGGTCGTTCTCGATATTTCGGCAATCAATCCTGCGTTTCTTGGTTCTGAGGTCGCATGGCCGATTCTAGGCAACCTGTTTGGGCGCAGTATGGGCACAAATATTGGCGTGGTGGCTGGAGCCCGTGTGCACCCGGATGAAGATGCACTGAAAGCTTTTGGTGCTGCCGCAGCCTCGGTGGGTTCAGTCGGGCTTTTCCATGTTGCCGGTGTAACGCCGGAAGCACCCGATCTTGAAACCGCCCTTCAGCATCAGAGGCCTGAACGCATCATCCATGTGACGCAGGAAATGATTGAGGCCACGCGCAAACGTTTGTCGACGGTCGACCATGTGGATGCGATTGATGCGGTTGCTATTGGCAGTCCGCATTTGTCGATTGCTGAGTTCGACCGTCTTGAAAATGCCATTGCTGCCCGCAAGCTGGCCGTGCCGCTTTATGCCTGCACCGGACGACATGCTCTTGTGGAACTGGAAAAGAATGGGCGCAGACAACTGCTTGAAAAAGCAGGCGTTGTGATTGTCGCTGATACTTGCGTTGTTGTCACACCTATTTTGCCAACTAAGGATAATGCCGTTCTGATGACCAATTCGGGTAAATTTGCCCATTATGCGCCGGGAAATACGGGCTATGGCGTGCTGTATGGGTCGCTTGAGGAATGCGTTGAGAGTGCTGTCGCTGGCCGCCCGATTTTTGCGAGGCAGGCAGCGTGAGTGAAATCACTTTCACATCGTCCGTCCTCGTCGCCGGAAAGGCTGCTCAAGCTCAGGCTTTGGTCCTCTCAGCCCCTATCAGTTTCTGGGGCGGTGTTGATCCCAAAACCGGCCGTATCGCCGATGTTCGTCATCCTGAACATGGTCAGAGCATTTCGGGTTATGTCTTATGCCTGCCGGGCACCATCGGGTCGTCTTCTGCGGCAGCCGTGTTGCTGGAACTGGTTCATGCTGGCCTGGCCCCGGCGGCGATTGTTCTGCACGAACCAGATGCCATTCTGCTTCTTGGTCTCATCGTTGCGCGCGAGATGGGACATGACGTGCCGATTGCCGTCGAGTATGATCGGGAGGCCCAAAAGAAACTCGCCGGCCATCACGTGATGGTCGGCGAGGACGGAAAGATTTCAATTAGGACTTAACTTAATATTGCGTGGTGCGATCCACCACATTTTCCAAAGTTCCGTCACGCTCGAAAGCTTCAATCTGACGGATGATCTGGGGAACAATGGCAGATGCTGACGAGCTTGCAGCCGAATGCGGGGTGATCGTCACTTTCGGATGTGTCCAGAGCGGGCTATCAACTGGCAGCGGTTCCTGATTGAAAACGTCAAGCGTTACAGCCGAAAGCAGACCGCGATCCAGTGCTGCCAGAATATCCGCTTCGTTCTGCAAGCCGCCACGACCTGCGTTGATCAGCACAGGCGCGCCCAGTGGGCCGTCGCTTTTCAATTGCGCAAACATGGTCATCGACAGAATGCCTTTGGTGTCAGGTGTCAAAGGCAGAAGACAGACGAAAATATCGGCCGTTTTGAGAAAGCGTACGAAGCCTTCCTTGCCGTTGAAGCTCTGAACGCCCTCGATTTCCTGGGGGCGACGGCTCCAGCCGGTGACATTGAAGCCGAGCGTCTTGAGCTTGGCTGCTGCATCGCGACCGAGAACCCCCAGCCCCATGATACCGACAGTCACTTCATGGGCCGCTGGCTGGCGCGGGTCTTCATGCCAGACCCGGTTCTTCTGCTGTTTGCGGTAATTTGCGCCAAGACGATGGTGATCAAGCACCTGCCAGACCACATATTCGGTCATGCGCATGGTGAGATCATCTGAGATAACACGCACGAGCGGCACGTCTGGAATGTGCGGATCGTGAAAGACATGATCAACGCCAGCACCGAGCGAGAAAATCACTTTGAGATTTGGAAGATTGGCCAGCGAGCCGGGCTTCTGCTTCCAGACGAGCGCATACTCGACGCTTGGATCGGTTTCGCCACGTTCAGTCACGACATTGCGCTCAGGCGCGTGTGTCTTAAAGCTGTCGACCCAAATAGCCGGATCCCAGTTGGTCAAAGACAGAAAGATTTTTTTGTCCGCTGTCGTCATTGTCTTATTTCTCCCTCGGTAGCCTCCATGTGGAAGGCCGCCGCCATCAACGCCTTGGTATAGTCGGTTTTTGGATTGGCAAAGACTTCCTTTGACGTTCCATATTCGACTGCCTTGCCATTGCGCATCACCAGCACATCATTGGCCAGCGCCCGCACCACTTTCAAGTCGTGGCTTATGAAAAGATAAGCCAGGTCATGCTTTTTCTGCAATGCGCGTAAAAGATCGACCACCTGAGCCTGAACACTCATGTCGAGCGCTGAGGTCGGCTCGTCCAGCATGACGAATTTCGGGTTGAGAACCATCGCCCGCGCAATCGCGACACGCTGGCGCTGACCGCCCGAGAACTCGTGCGGATAGCGGAAGCGGCTGTCGGGATCGAGGTTCACTTCCTTGAGTGCCGCCACCACACGTTCATCACGTGCGTCGGCCGACAGCTTCGGCTCATGCACCAGAAGCCCTTCGGCGATGATATCGGCAATGGTCATGCGTGGGCTCAGCGAGCCGAATGGGTCCTGAAACACAATCTGCATTTCGCGACGCAACGGGCGCATGTCCTTAAAGCTGTATTTCGCAATATCGCGTCCCTCAAAGCGGATTTCACCCTGCGACGAAATCATGCGTGAAAGAGCGAGACCAAGTGTTGTCTTGCCGGACCCTGATTCTCCGACAACGCCGAGCGTCTGACCGGCACGCAATTCGATATTGATGCCGTCCACTGCCTTCACATGATCAACGGTCTTGCGCAGGAACCCTTTCTTTATCGGGAACCAGACGCGGACGTCCTTGCCTTCCATCACCTTCTTTGCGCTGAGATCAGCCAGCGGAGGCTCGCCCTTTGGTTCTGCCGCGAGAAGATGTTTTGTATATTCATGCTGCGGATTGTCGAAGATTTCCCTGGTCGGACCGGTTTCGACGATCTTACCTTTGCTCATCACACAAACCCGATCGGCGATTTTGCGCACGATACCAAGATCATGGGTGATGAAGAGCATCGACATGCCCTGAGCGCTTTTAAGCTCTGCGAGAAGTTGTAATATCTGCGCCTGCACCGTCACATCGAGCGCGGTTGTAGGTTCATCGGCTATCAGCAGCTTTGGCTTATTGGCAAGTGCCATGGCGATCATCACGCGTTGACGCTGACCGCCTGAAAGTTGGTGGGGGAAGGCGCTCAGGCGCTTTTCCGGTTCACGAATGCCAACCTCGTGCAAAAGCTCCAGCGTTCGTGCACGTGCGGCCTGATCACCCATACCCTGATGCATTTTGAGGATTTCGCTGATCTGCCGTTCCACTGAATGCAGCGGATTGAGCGAGGTCATCGGCTCCTGAAAAATCATGGTGACATCATTGCCGCGCACGCGGCGCAATTCAGGCTCTGATGCCGTCATCAAATCCTTGCCGTTGAAAAGAATTTCACCGGATGGATGACTTGCTGCCGGATAAGGCAGGAGCTTGAGAATAGACAGCGCAGAAACTGACTTGCCGGAACCGGATTCACCGACAAGTGCCACGGTTTCACCCTCTGCAATATCGAAGGAAACGTGGTCGACGGAAATTCGCTCCTCGCCGTTCTGACGGAAGGCCACCGAAAGATCACGGACGGAAAGAAGCATCTTTTTATTCATTGATCCGGTCGTTGGCCCACTCATTGAAATGCCTTTCGTGGATCGAATGCATCGCGTGTTGCTTCGCCAATAAAGATCAAAAGCGACAGCATCAATGAGATCACCACAAAGCCGGTAATACCAAGCCACGGCGCCTGAAGGTTGTTCTTGCCCTGCGCGAGCAACTCTCCAAGCGAAGCAGAGCCCGGAGGCAATCCGAACCCAAGGAAGTCAAGCGAAGTGAGTGTGGTGATGGAGCCATTGAGAATGAACGGTAAGAAGGTCAGTGTTGCAACCATGGCATTGGGCAAAAGGTGTCGCCACATGATTGTGCCGTTCTTCACACCAAGGGCGCGCGCCGCATTCACATATTCGAAGTTTCTGGCGCGCAGGAATTCCGCACGCACCACGCCAACGAAAGCGACCCATGAAAACAGCAACATGATGCCGAGCAACACCCAGAACCCCGGCGGTAAGATCGCAGCTATAATTAGCAGCAAATAAAGCACCGGAATCGATGACCAGATTTCAATGACGCGCTGGAAGATGAGATCAACCCAGCCGCCGAAATAACCCTGCACTGCACCTGCCGTCACACCAATGATTGCCGAGAAGAACGTCAGGATCAGGCCGAACATCACAGAAATGCGGAAGCCGTAAAGCGCACGCGCAAAGACATCACGTGCCTGATCATCAGTGCCGAGCCAGTTGAAATTGCCGACAATGCAATTGGGATCATTCACCCCTTGCGGATAACGCTGGCAGCGCTGCTCCTCGGTATAAAGCCAGAAAGGCTTTGAGGGAGCTGCTTCCGGAATATCGTTATTGACGGTGTTGTAGGAATAGCGGACCGGCGGCCAGATGGCCCAGCCATTCTGGTTGATTTCGTCCTGAATGACGGGATCACGATAATCGGTCACGGCATAAAAGCCGCCAAATTTCTCTTCCGGATAGTCGACAAAAACCGGCGCCAGCAATTCGCCCTTATAGGAAACGAGAATGGGGCGGTCATTGGCGATAAACTCGGAGCAGAGCGCTGCAACAAGCAGAAACAGGAAAATCCACAGTGACCAGTAACCGCGTTTATTGGCTTTGAAATTCTGCCAACGGCGGCGGTTGAGCGGCGAAAGGAATGGGCGCTTCACAGGTTTTGTGGCCGGGGTGAGAATGGTATCTGTCATCACACATCCCTCCGGTCAAAGTCGATGCGCGGATCGATCCATGTGTACATGAGATCGGATAGGAGTCCGACGAGAAGCCCGATCAGCGAGAAAATGAACAGATTGGCAAACACGACCGGATAATCGCGATTGATAATCGATTGATAACCAAGCAGGCCCAATCCATCGAGCGAGAAGATGGTTTCAATCAGCAGCGAGCCAGTAAAGAAGGCCGAGATGAAAGCGCCCGGAAAACCGGCAATCACGATCAGCATTGCATTGCGGAAAACATGGCCGTAAAGCACCTGATTTTCGGTCAGGCCCTTGGCACGTGCAGTCGTGACATATTGCTTGCGGATTTCTTCCAGAAATGAATTCTTGGTCAGAAGCGTGGTGGTGGCGAAGGCCGAGAGCACCAAAGCAGTCACAGGCAGCACCATATGCCAAAGGTAATCGCCGATTTTGCCCCAGAATGACATTTGCGCGAAATCAGGTGAGGTCAGGCCGCGTAGCGGGAACCAGTCAAAGAACGAGCCGCCCGCAAAAAGCACGATCAGCAGGATCGCAAAGAGGAAGCTCGGAATTGCATAGCCGACGATGATGATCGCACTGGTCCAGGTATCGAAACGCGTTCCTTCCTTGATCGCTTTACGAATGCCAAGCGGGATCGAAATCAGATAGGACAGGAATGTGAGCCACAGACCGAGCGAAATCGACACTGGCATCTTTTCCTTGATGAGGTCGATCACGCTGATATCGCGGAAATAGCTATGCCCGAAATCGAAGCGCATATAGTTCCAGAGCATCAGACCGAAGCGTTCAAGCGGTGGTTTGTCGAAACCGAATTGCTTTTCAAGATCAGCGATGAATTGCGGGTCGAGGCCCTGCGCACCGCGATATTTGGAGTTGACGGAGCCGCTATCCATGCCACTCTGGCCGAAGTCGCCGCCACCGCCGGAAAGGCGGTCTAACGCATCGCCACCCTGACCGGAAAGCTGAGCAATGACGCGTTCAACTGGCCCACCGGGGGCAAACTGAACGACGGCAAAAGATATGGCCATAATGCCCAAGATGGTCGGGATCATCAGGAGAAGGCGGCGTAAAATATAAGCGCCCATCAGCCTTCAATGCTCCGGATGTTCATTTTGTTCTTATGGCTTGCCAACAGTTTTTGCCTTCTTGTTTATTATGAGCATGATCCCGAAAACCGGTTTCCACTTTTCGGGCTCATGCTTTAATCCACCAAAGCGTCTCGACTGGAAAGCCGTAATCAGGCTTTGGCTCCTTGAAACCAAAACGATCCCAATAAGCTACCAGGTGATTCGCCACCGTCCAATTTGGAATCCACTCAAGCCTGATACGCAAGTACCGATCAAGCACCCTGATTGTTGCGACCAGTTCGTCACGCGTGGATGCTTTGCCCACATCCTCGATCAATGCGTCGATAATGGGGTCAGATGTGCCGGGAAGATTATAACTTCCGGGTGTTTTGGCTGATTCTGATCCGAACATGCCAGCCAGTGATTCTTTGGTGGGCGTTGCGCCAAACTGCATCGCAATGCCGACGAGATCGAAGTCGAAATCCTGCATGCGGGCCTGGTATTGGCTCGGATCCACCAATCGTACACTGGCATCGATGCCAATGGCGCGCATTTTCTGGACAAGAGGATTGTAGACCCGATTGAGAGATTCGGAATTGCTTAGAATTTCGAGCGTGAATTTTTCACCGTTTTTGCCGTGAAACTGGCCTTTGTTTCGCTCAAAGCCTGCAGCTTCCATCAACTCGATAGCGCGGGAAAACTGCTTGCGGTCGCGGCCTGTACCATCTGAAACAGGCATGACAGGGACTTCGCCAAAGGCCGCTTCGGGAATTTTGCCCCGAAATCGTTCAAGTACCTTCAGTTCATCAGCAGTCGGCATGCCCACGGCCTGAAAGTCGGAACCGTTGAAGTTAGATTGCGACCGTTGGTAGGTATCATAGAACAGGTTTGCATTGGTCCACTCGAAATCGAAGCACAGATTGATCGCTTCACGCACACGTGGGTCGCTGAAACGCTCGCGGCGCTGGTTGATCGCCCACGCCTGCATGAGTGGGCGCTTTTCCCTTGGAAATGTGCGCTTGATGATCTTATTCTGCTGAATGGCAGGGAAATCGTAAGCTGTGGCCCAGTTCTTTGCTACGTTTTCAGATCGAAAATCGATATTGCCTTTCTTGAAGGCTTCGAATTCTGGCTGTCTATCACGGTAGAACTCAATGCGGATGCGGCCAAAGTTGCTGGAGCCGCGCTGCACTGGTAAATCCTTGGCCCAATAATCATCAACCCGGTCATATTCAATCGCTTGCCCGGCAGAGACTTTCCCGACGCGATAAGCACCTGATCCAAGGATCGGTTCCAGGCCTGTCGCATCGAAATTTCGCTCCTTGAACCAGTCTTTGGAGAGAATTGGCAGTGTAACTGCGTCGAGAATGGCATTGGGGCCACTTTCAGCCGAAAAATGCATCTGCACTTCGCGTTCACTGATTTCTTTTACAGCTTCGAGCGCTGCAAGAATCTGCCTTAATTGCGGATGTCCCTTTTCCTTAAGCGTCTCGTAAGTGAACACAACATCCTTCGCTTCAATTGGCGAACCATCGTGAAAACGAGCTTCTTTGCGCAGCTTGAAGAGGCAGGTCTGATGGTCTTTGGATAGTGTTACATTTTCAGCGATCAGGCCATAAACAGCGTCGGGCTCATCAAGTGCTGACACCATCAATGTGTCGAAGGTCAGCTCCATGCGCGGCGGCGCATCCCCCTTGAACGTCAGCGTGTTTAGCGTATTGAAAGTCTCCGTGTTCTGGTTCCACACCCATGTGGATGGCGCCAGCGTAAAGGTACCACCCTTTGGCGCATCGGGGTTCACATAGTCGAAATGGGCGAAATCGGGCGGATACTTCAGTTCGCCGAAGGCAGATAGACCATGCAAGGGCTTGTCTGTGGGGAGCTTTGCAACAGCAATTTCCGGAAAGCAGGCTGCGAGAGCGGCACTGCCTGAAAGTCCAAGGAAATGGCGGCGATTGAGATGAAAGCCCGACATTGGAAAGGCGTCCTTAAAGCATTTTCAGCAAAAGTGCGAAGCGGTTTTGCGTAGGATAATGCGTAAAAACAAATAGATAGAACGGTTTCAACCATTCAATCTTAATTGAGGCCACTCTAGTCGGAATTGTTTTTAAGCTTGGCTTCTTTCGTCGGGTCGATCCACCACGAGAATGGGTCAATCCCAAGATAGTCGGGTTGCTGTTCCGGCATGCCGAATTTGTTCCAATAGGCGACGTTGATGTGGTCTGAATACCATTGTGGAATGACGTAATAGTTCCACAGCAATGTGCGGTCGAGCGCGTGGCTCGCCGCCACCAGCTCATCACGATCCTTGGCATAGATGATGCGGTCGATCAGCTTGTCGATGGCCGGGTTCTTGATACCCGCATAATTGCGGCTGCCTTTGAAGTCGGCGGCTTTCGAGCCCCACATATCGCGCTGCTCGTTGCCAGGAGAGGCAGTCTGTGCCGTGATCGAAGTGATTACGTCATAATCGAAATCATTGACGCGGGCCTGGTATTGAGCTGTATCGACAATACGCACAGTCGCATTGATACCGATCTTGCGTAGGCTTGCGGCAAACGGGTTATAGATGCGCTCGTCGGTTGGATCTTTACCAAGAAATTCGATCGTGAACTGCTGACCATTGGCATCAACGAGCTTGTTACCTTGCAGTTTCCAGCCTGCCTCACCAAAAAGCTGAAGCGCTTTGCGCAGATTATCGCGCGTTGCCTGTGGAGTATCGTAGACTGGCAGCTTGAATTCTTCAGTCAGCGCTTCGGGCGGAAGCGAATCCTTCACAGTTTCAAGAATTGCTTTTTCTTCTGGCGTCGGTGCACCGCTCAGCTGTAGTTCGTTGCCCGCGAAATAGCTGTTGATGCGCGTGTACTGATTGAAGAACAGCAGGCGGTTCATGGTTTCAAAGTCGAACGCATAGGTCAGTGCCTGACGCACTTGCGGGTCTTTGAATTTCTCCTTGCGTGTATTCAGGAAATAGCCCTGCATTCGGCCAACAGCATTGAACGGAAAGGATTTCTTGACGACATCGCCACGCTGCACGGCTGGGAAGTTATACTGCTCCGCCCAGCGCTGAGCGCGATTCTCATTACGATAATCGTACTGGCCACCTTTTTTGAAGGCCTCCCACGTCGCATCTTCATTGAAGTAATATTCGTAGCGCACTTCATCAAAGTTGTTGCGCCCAACATTGACGCCAAGGTCCTTGCCCCAGTAATCGGCAACACGTCCCCACACGATGGAGCGGCCCGGCACCATGCTCTTGATCTTGTAGGCGGCCGATCCGAGTGGAATTTCCAGCGTCGGACGGCTGATGTCACGCTGCTTGCCTTGCGCATCCTTGCCTTCCCACCAATGCTTGGGTAGGATTGCGAGCTGCCCCACGATCTGTGGCAGTTCGCGGTTGCCTGACTGCGAGAAGGTGAACTTTACCTCATGGTCGCCGGTCTTTTCGGCTTTCTCCACATCGCCATAATATTTGTTATAGAGCGGCGACTGCTTCTTGAGAATATCAAACGACCAGATCACGTCATCGACGGTAATCGGTTCTCCATCATGCCATTTGGCATTGGGATTGAGCTTGAATTTCACCCATGAAAAATCATCAGGATACTGCAAAGCTTCAGCGATCAACGGATATTGCGTTGAGCCCTGATCAAGCGCATCGGTCATCAATGTATCGTAGAGCATCCCGCCGCCGAAATCGGCGAGGCCTGCGGCGGCAACACCCTGAACCACGAATGGATTGAGGCTGTCGAACGTACCGACTGCAACCTGATTGAGGACGCCCCCTTTGGGTGCATCAGGGTTCACATAATCATAATGCTTGAAATCAGCCGGATATTTGGGCTCGCCGATAAGGCTTGATGCATATCGCCATTCTGGCGCGGCATCCGTTGCGTAACTAAACGATACCGTGCTCGCCAGCATGGTGACCGCGAACGCTCCCGCCCAAAAACCTCTCATCCAGCATCTCCGTTTCTGCTTCGGATATTGTCGAATTGATTTTTATGGGTTTTTGCGGAGGAAGAAAGGCACAAGTTGAAAAAACATGCCGGCAATAAAAAAGCCGGGTCGAAACCCGGCTTTTTCTTGAAATTTAATCAGCTTAGTTCGCTGGGGCAGGCTGTGCCGGAGCAGGGGCCTGTTCGGCAGGCTTCTGTTCTCCAGCTGGAGCTTCCGCAGGTTTTTCTGCTTCGCCTGCAGGGGCTGCACCTTCTGGCTTGGCTTCCGTGCCTTCAGCAGGAGCCGCGTCAGCGGTTGGAAGCGGCGCTGGGTTGTCAGATAATGTGCGCAGATAAGCGATCAGATCGGCGCGTTCATTGTCTTTCTTGTCCCCAGCAAAGCCCATAGCCGTGCCTTTGATGAAGCCCTTTGGCGAAGTGAGGAACTTGTTGAGATGTTCATAATCCCACTTGTTCCCGCCTGCGCCGAATTCCTTCATTGCAGCCGAATAGCCAAAGCCTTCAACAGAGGCAGCCGGACGGTCCAGAACATCCCAAAGATGTGGTCCGACCTTGTTGGCGCCACCCTTTTCGCCTGTATGGCATGCTGCGCAACGCTTGAAGACGGTTTCGCCGCGTGCCGGATCAGCGGATTGCATCAGTGTAGCAATCGACACTTCTTCCTTGGCTGGTGCAGCTTCCCCACCAGTCGAAGCCTCTGCCGCTTCGATTATGAAACCTGGCTTCTCAGGGGCTGGCGCATGAAACAGCGTGTCGGACAGAATGCCCGTCGTCATAACAACGAAAACCGTTGCCAGAAAAGCCATGATAAACTTATTAGTCCGGGTTGAATTCATCGCCGGTCAGCGCTCCCTCTACTCAACGCCCTCCAAAGCCGGCATGCAAAACCTGTGTTAAAAGGCTGGCAAGTCTCTCCCCGGCGTCGGGCGGAAACTAGGTCTTTTACAGGGGTGATGCAACACCTATAAGGGGTTCCAGACCCGTGACTTTTTGACACTTTTGCTGCATTTGCCGTGCAGATAAAGATTGCCAGAAGGCTTCAACAGACCTTTTACGGCCAAATTAAACACCAAGAGGCGATCATGCTTCAGACTTTGAAAACACTGACACTTATACCGGCGCGGATGGCTTCAACACGCCTGCCGAACAAGCCGCTGGCCGATATTTGCGGCAAGCCGATGATCGTGCATGTGGCAGATCGTGCGGCGGCGGCATCGCTTGGACGCACCGTGGTCGCGACTGACAGTGAAGAGATTTTTGCAGCTGTTCGGGCGCATGGTCATGAGGTCATTATGACGCGCGGCGATCATGAATCGGGTTCTGATCGCATTTATGAGGCTCTTCAGAAAGTTGATCCGCAGGGTGAAGTTGAGGCGATCATCAATGTGCAGGGCGATCTGCCGACGATCGATCCGGAAACCATCCGTCGTGCGCTCCGCCCTTTGGAATATGGGCCTGCAGATATTGCGACACTTGGCGTCGAAATCACACTGGACGAAGAAAAGATCAATCCGAATGTGGTGAAGATTGTCGGTTCACCACAGCCCGGCGGTGAGCGTCTGCGTGCGCTTTATTTTACCCGCGCGACAGCTCCTTATGGCGACGGCCCGCTCTACCATCATATTGGGCTTTATGCTTATCGCCGTGCAGCACTTGAGCGCTTTGTGAAGATTGGACCGTCGCCGCTTGAAAAGCGCGAAAAGCTCGAACAGCTGCGTGCACTTGAAGATGGAATGCGCATTGACGCAGAGATCGTCAAAACAGTTCCGCTGGGCGTTGATACGCAGGCTGATCTTGACCGGGCACGTGAAATTATCGCAAAGGGTTTATAACCAAGAAAGCCCTCAGCTCTTCGAGGACATTTGAGAAAGTACGAACACGATGAAGACCAACCGGATTTCCTTTCAGGGTGAAGCGGGCGCCAATTCCGACACGGCTTGCCGCAACATGTTTCCCGATATGGAGCCTTTACCGTGTCCGACTTTTGAAGATGCGTTTAACGCTGTAGAAAGCGGTGCTGCTGATCTTGCGATGATTCCGATCGAGAACACGCTTGCGGGTCGCGTTGCAGATATTCACTACCTGCTGCCGCTTGCCGATATGCACATTGTTGGCGAATATTTCTTGCCGATCCATTTCCAGCTCATGGTTCTTCCCGGTGTGAAGCGCGATGAGATCAAGACGGTTCACAGCCATATCCATGCGCTTGGTCAGTGCCGCAACATCATTCGGAGTAATGGCTGGAAGCCGGTGATCGCAGGCGATACCGCAGGCGCGGCTCGCCTTGTGGCTGATTTGCAGGATCGTTCGATGGCAGCTCTTGCACCTAGTCTCGCGGCTGAACTTTATGGTCTTGATATCATAGAGGAAAATGTTGAGGACGCGGAAGACAACGTGACCCGCTTCGTTGTTCTCTCGAAGACAAAGAAATGGGAACCGCGCCCGGAAAAAGACGAACGTATCATCACCACGTTTGTCTTCCGTGTGCGTAACGTGCCCGCCGCGCTATATAAGGCAATGGGTGGCTTTGCGACCAATGGCGTTAACATGACCAAGCTTGAAAGTTATCAGCTGGGCGGCCGGTTTATCGCGACACAATTCTACGCGGATATCGAAGGTCATCCGGAAGACCGCAATGTGCAGCTCGCTTTGGAAGAACTTGAATTCTTCTCCAAAGAAGTGCGCGTACTTGGTGTCTATAAGGGGAGCGACATTCGCGGTACGCAGCTGCTGGCAGCTGAATAATTCCAGCATCTCCCGCAAAACGGGGAACCGCTTTTTCGGAGGGAAAATGCGCAAACAAAGAACTAAAGCGGTTGAGCCGCTCTAGTTCTCGGCCCAGGCTCTGATCAGATGGGTTGCAATAGCTCCGGTTGCCGGGACACGCAGCCCATTTTCATGTGTGTCAGCAAGCATCTCACGCACTTCAGCTTTTTCGAACCAGCGGCCATCTTCGAGCTCCGCGCGGTCGATTGCGAAATCGTCTGACAGCACTTCGGCATGGCAACCGATCATCAGTGAATAAGGAAATGGCCATGGTTGGCTGGCGTGATAGCCAACGCGCCCGATCGCCAACCCCATTTCCTCAAAACTTTCGCGGCGAACGGCGGCTTCAATCGTCTCGCCATGCTCGATAAAACCTGCAAGGCAAGAATAGGACCCGGCAGCGAAGTGCGCGCTGCGTGCCAGAATGCATTTTTCACCGCGAATGGGCAGCATGATCGCGACCGGATCGGTTCGTGGAAAATGTTCGGCTCCACAATTTGGGCAGACGCGTTTTGCACCACCGGCGCGCATTTCGCTTTTTGTGCCGCAACGTCCGCAAAATCGGTGATTGCTATGCCATGCAGTTAGGGCTGCAGCCTGTGCCAGCGCACCGATGATATCGGCGGGCACAAGACCTTCCATATAAATGCTGCGATAATCCTGCGCCTTATAGGGAGCCTCAAGCTGGTCGGGATCAAGTGGAGCCGTGAGTGCAACCATCGGTGCACCGTCCTGTAAACCCAGCAGCACCGGTTCATGCAGATCGGGCAAAAAAGCTTGAGCTTCTTTCAGTGTAAATAGCGCGCGAGGAGCGCTGTCTTTTGTGTAATTGAGAAGCAGTCGGCTTCCGCCCAGAATCATTATCCGCGTTTCGGGCAGTTCCAGTGCGGTGAAAGCCGAATCATCCTGTCGCTTTTCGGAAAGACGGTCGATGCGGTTGCCAGCGAAGCCGACGAGACGGCTCGGTTCAATTTCCGGCAGGTCGTAAAGGCGGAAAGCCATGATGATCTCGGGAGAATGTTTCAGGGAGGAATTAGAGGGCAGTTCGGATTTTTTCGATCAGCGTGTGCGCATCTGTGTCGCCATAGGTTTCGCGGGTGCCATGACCCCAGACAGGGCCGGGCCAACCAGCATCGCCTTCATTGCGCGCAATCACATGCATATGGAGCTGACGAACAATGTTGCCCAAAGCGCCGGTGTTGATCTTGTGGCAGTCAGTTGCCTTCTTGAGCGCTTGTGAAACAATGGCGGCTTCAAAAGTCAGCATGGTCTGATCGAGCGGCGTCATATCGTGAATTTCAGCCAGTTTTGCGCGGCGCGGCACGAGGATCAGCCATGGCCAGCGCTTGTCATTCATGAGACGCAGTTCGCACAAGCCGAGCTTGGCGACTGAAAAAGTATCGGCATCAAGCCGTTTATCGAGTTCAAACTGTTCCATAACTGATTTCTTATCATTTTTTTTGACCCTTCGCTTGCTTTTTGCTTCGCAATTGACGATATGCAGCGTGGGAGGTTGGTGGTGGACGAGCCACTCGCCAACCGGGTCAGGTCCGGAAGGAAGCAGCCCTAACGAGCCAGGCACGGGTCGCCGTGCCAGCCTCCCACCTTTTCTTTCACGACGATGATGGCTGTTGATTGGCAGTAAACCACTGTCGAAGGCACTTTCGTCTCCGATCCAAACTGTTTAGAGTTTCGAGATTGGAAAAAAGCGAACAGGGAACGGAAGGGTCGCAATGGACACGAAATCCGCAGACTTGGCCGCCGATGGCGCCTACCGCGTTCTCGCCCGCAAATATCGTCCTCAGAATTTTAATGATCTTATCGGTCAGGAGCCGATGGTTCGCACGCTGAAAAATGCGTTCGAGACTGGCCGCATTGCGCAGGCCTGGATGTTGACCGGTGTGCGCGGTGTGGGCAAGACCACGACGGCGCGCATTCTGGCGCGTGCACTCAATTACAAGACTGATTCTATTGACCAGCCGACAATCGATCTGTCAGTGCTTGGCGAACATTGTCAGGCTATCATGGAAGGCCGCCATGTCGATGTGATCGAAATGGATGCGGCCTCCCATACGGGTATCGATGATATCCGCGAGATTATAGAGCAGGTGCGTTATCGCCCTGTTTCGGCACGCTACAAAGTCTACATCATTGACGAAGTGCACATGCTGTCCAATCAGGCCTTCAACGGCCTTTTGAAGACGCTTGAAGAACCGCCGCCGCATGTGAAGTTCATCTTTGCTACCACCGAAATCCGAAAAGTTCCGATCACGGTCCTGTCGCGTTGTCAGCGTTTTGATCTGCGCCGCATCGAATCGGGCACTTTGGCCGCACATCTGCGGCGGATTGCGGAAGCCGAACAGATCCAGGTCGACGATACATCGCTTGCGATGATTGCGCGCGCGGGCGAAGGCTCGGCCCGCGATTCGCTCTCCATCTTCGATCAGGCGATTGCCCATGGCGCTGGTCATGTTTCGGCAGAGGCAGTGCGTTCCATGCTGGGGCTTGCCGACCGTGCGCGCATTATCGATCTCTTCGAGATGCTAATGTGTGGCGATGTGGCTGGCGCTCTGACCGAATTTCGTGCGCAATATGACGTCGGTGCTGATCCGTCGGTCGTGCTGACTGATCTCGCAGACTTCAATCATCTGGTGACGCGCCTGCGCTTCACGCCTGACGTTGCGGAAGATGTTTCGCTGTCGGAAGATGAGCGTGTGCGTGGCCGCGATTTTTCGCAAAAGCTTTCGGTCCGTGTGCTTTCGCGCACATGGCAGATGCTGCTCAAGGGCATTGCGGAAGTCGACACCGCAACCCGTCCTATTCAGGCAGCTGAAATGCTGTTGATCCGTCTGGCGCATGCTGCCGATTTGCCAACGCTCGATGAAGCGCTGAAGGGACTGGAGAACGGTTCGGTTTCGGCATCGCGTCCGCAGCCATCGGGTGGAGCAAAGCCTAATGGTGGCTCTCAGTCCGAGGCACGGGTAAATGCGGATGCAATTGCGTCGTCCATGATGCCCGTATCGGGTGGACCTGCGACTGCGATGCGCCTTGTGGAAACACAGCCGCAGCCAGTACAGCCTCCTGCGCCCCAGCAATTCGTCGATAATACGCTTCAGCCTTTGGTGCCGATCAACAGCCTTGCTGATATCGTTGCTCTGGCTGACAAGTATCGTGACATGCAGTTCAAGATTCTGGTCAAGAACTGCGTGCGATTGTCATCCATCGCCGCCGGGCGGCTTGAAATCGGCCTGACGGATGATGCACCGAAATCATTGCCGAGCGATATCTCGCAGCGCCTGCTTAACTGGACCGGCATTCGCTGGATTGTGACCGTAGCGCGTGATGTTTCAGGACAGACGGTTGCGGAAGCTGAAACCGAGCGTCGCGACAATCTTGTCACCGATGCGCGGGCAGACCCGGATGTTGCCGCCATTTTGGCTGCTTTTCCTGGCGCAAAGATTACGGATGTCCGTATTGCCGTTGCAGAACAGAGTGACGATGACGATATTGATCTGGATACGATTGAAGACGTGCCTGGCGCGCCTTCTGACGACGACTGAATTTTAAAAGACTATGGAGTGAACCCATGCGTGACATGATGGGCATGATGAAGCAGGCGAAAGAATTGCAGGCCAAGATGAAGGCCATGCAAGACGAGATTGCCAATCTTGAAGCAACCGCATCTTCGGGTGGTGGTCTGGTCACGATCACGCTTTCAGGCAAAGGCACACTATCGGCTCTCAAGATCGATCCGTCGCTTGCCAAGGAAGAAGAGGTGGAAATCCTCGAAGATCTGATCATTGCGGCCCACAACGATGCCAAGGCGAAGCTCGAAGCCGAAATGGCCGAAAAGACGCAGTCACTGACCGCTGGGTTGCCGATCCCTCCGGGCTTCAAGTTGCCGTTTTGATAGAGTAAGGCAGCAGAGAGCATGATTGCTCCTCTGCTGCCGTTGCCTACATCCTTATTCCTCTACTCCCCGAAGCAGCCCTACGTCCCAAAGCAGCATGTCCAAACGTATAGCCGGTCCTGAAATCGAACGTCTTATCCAGCTTCTGGCCCGTGTGCCGGGGCTTGGCCCGCGTTCGGCACGCCGCGCGGCGCTGCACCTGATCAAGAAGAAAGAAGCGCTGCTGATCCCGCTGGGCGGGGCGATGCAGGATGCTGCCGAAAAAGTGCGCATCTGCTCATGCTGCGGCAATGTCGATACATCCGATCCTTGCACCATTTGTACTGATGATCGCCGCGATCCATCCATGCTGATCGTCGTGGAAGACGTGTCCGATCTTTGGGCCCTGGAACGGGCTGGCACGATGAATGTTCGCTATCATGTGCTTGGCGGGCGGCTGTCGCCGCTTGATGGCATTGGTCCGGATGATCTCAACATCAAAGGGCTGGTTGAACGCGTAGCATCTGGCGAAATCAAGGAAGTGATTCTTGCTGTTAACGCGACGGTGGAAGGGCAGACGACCGCCCATTACATTACCGATCAGCTAACCGATTTCGATGTGCGTGTCACACGACTTGCGCATGGTGTGCCAGTGGGTGGTGAGCTTGATTATCTGGACGAAGGAACGCTTGCAGCAGCTCTGCGAGCGCGAACCGCACTATAAACATTCTGAAATTTGGAGACAGGCGTGATGGCAGGAAGATGGACCCGAAGCTTGAAACTTGCTCTCGGCCTGTTCGCGGCTTCTGCCATTACTCCATCGATTGCAGCACCGTCCAAAGCGCAAATTGAAAGCCAGTATCGCAACTGGATAGAAAAAGATTTCTGGCCTGAAGCCAAAGCTGCCGGCGTTTCACGTGCAATTTTCGAACAAGCTTTTGCAGGCGTTACCATCAACTGGAAGCTGCCTGATCTGGTGATTCCCGGCGAAAAGCCAACGACGCCCAAAGAACAGAAGCAGGCCGAATTCGGTGCCCCTGGCAAATATTTCAACGTCAAGACGCTTGGTTCCGTCACCAGTGGTGGCAAGGCGCGTCTTGGCCAGAATGCAAGTCTGCTTAAAAAAATTGAGCAGCAATATGGCGTGCCGGGGCGCATCGTTGTCGCCATTTGGGGACGTGAGTCGGGCTTCGGTACGGTCAAGATTCCATACAATGCGTTTGAAGTGCTCGGCACCAAAGCATTCATGGCAACGCGCAAGGACATGTTCCGCAAGGAGCTGATCGCAGCACTTGAGATCACCTCGCGCGGTTACATTGCCAATGGTTCGATGAAAAGTTCATGGGCCGGCGCACTCGGTCAGCCGCAATTCATGCCGACTTCTTATCTCAAACACGCCGTTGATTTTGATGGCGATGGCAAGCGCGATATCTGGAACTCAGTCCCGGATACGCTGGCATCGATTGCCAATTATCTCAAAATCCATGGCTGGCAGAGCGGGCGCGATTGGGGCTACGAGGTCAATGTGCCTCAGAGTGTTTCTTGTTCGCTGGAAGGGCCTGATCAGGGCAAGACGTTTGGCGAGTGGGCAAAGCTCGGCATCAGTCGTGCTAACGGCAAGGCATTTCCTGCCAATGAAATGAAGGGCGAAGGCTTTTTGCTTATGCCCGCTGGTCGCTATGGCCCAGCCTTCATCGTGACGCCTAATTTCTACGTGATTAAAGATTACAATATGAGCGATCTTTATGCGCTATTCATCGGTCATGTTGGTGATCGCATTGCCTATGGCGCGGGCGATTTCCAAACACAATGGGGCAATGTCGGCACCATGTACCGTTCTGACATTCAGGCCATGCAAAAGCGCATGCAGGCACAGGGATATGATGTTGGCAAGGCTGATGGCCTGCCTGGCTTTAAAACCCGCCGCTCAATCGGTCTGTGGCAATCCAAGAATGGAATGGCCCCGACCTGCTTCACCCAGCCTGAACTGGTAAAATCAATTCGCTAACGTTGATTGCCGGGAGCCAAAACTCCCGGCATCAGTATTTTAAGCGGCCTTTGTCAGCATCCCGTGCGGGTCGAGGACGAATTTCTTCGCCACGCCCTGATCGAAGCTTTCATAGCCTTGTGGTGCGTCATCCAACGAAATCACCTGCGCATTGACGATTTCGGCAATGTTCAGACGTCCGTGCAAAATGGCCTGCATCAGTTGGCGATTATATTTAACCACTGGCGTCTGTCCTGTATGGAAAGACTGCGCCTTTGCCCAGCCAAGACCAAAGCGTAAGGAAAGACTTCCCTGCTGGGCTGCCTTGTCGACAGCACCCGGATCTTCCGTCACATAAAGACCTGGAATGCCGATGGAACCGGCAGGGCGCGTGATTTCCATCATCTGGTTGAGCACGATTGCCGGCTGCTCACCGCCACTGTGACCACGTGCTTCAAAGCCTACCGCATCAATGGCGCTATCCACTTCATTGCTGCCGGTTACTTCGGCAATCATATCGCCGAGGCGATCGCTGGCGGACAGATCAATCGGCTCGAAGCCCACTTTCCGTGCGTGCTCAAGACGTTCCTTATTGAAGTCTCCAACCATGACGACTGCAGCGCCCAGGATGCGGGCGGATGCTGCTGCAGCAAGCCCAACAGGACCGGCACCTGCCACATAGACGATCGAGCCTACCCCAACGCCAGCCTTCACTGCACCATGGAAGCCGGTGGGCAGAATGTCGGAAAGCATGGTCAGGTCGCGAATTTTCTCGATGGCCTGTTCACGATCTGGAAATTTCAGCAGGTTGAAGTCTGCATAAGGCACCATGACATAGCGCGCTTGCCCGCCAATCCAGCCGCCCATATCGACATAGCCATAAGCGCCACCGGCGCGCGAGGGGTTGACTGTGAGGCAGACACCTGTGTCCTGCGATTTGCAGCAGCGGCAGCGCCCACAGGCGACGTTAAATGGTACCGAAACGATGTCGCCCACTTCAAGCATTTCGACATCGCTGCCTTTTTCAATCACTTCGCCTGTGATTTCGTGACCGAGCACAAGGCCGGGCATGGCAGTGGTACGACCACGCACCATGTGTTGGTCGGAGCCGCAAATATTGGTTGTGATGACTTTCAGGATGACGGCGTGATCAAGTTTGCGACCATCAGGTGCGCTCAATACCGGATCATCAATGTCACGAACTTCGACTTTACCCGGGCGCATATACACGACGCCTCTATTCCTGCTCATGTCTACCTCCTCCAGATCGACAGTGCGGATCAGTCCCGATCCGCATAATGGGGTCGAGATGTGCGGGGGACATCCCCGTGCTGGAAGCCTACAGCGCTTATCGGTCGGGGAGTTGTTCTGTGCGCGACATGTCTGGTTCTTTCATCAGCATGTCGGCGAAAGATTTGAGCGCCTTGGTCTGATAGCGATCATTGTGCGAAAGCATGAGGAACTGTCTCTGTGGCAACACGAAGTTGACTTTTACCAGCGTGCCCGCGGCAAGATGTGGCGCTGCCACCAGTTCAGAAATCGCGGTGACATAGTTGCCAGACAATACGGCAGAGCAGATGGCCTCGTTGGATGGCAATTCCAGTGCGATGTTAAGACGTGAAGGATTGTAGCCTGCGACGCGCATTGCATCCTCGAATACGCTGCGGGTGCCTGAGCCAAGTTCGCGCAGTATCCACTTTCCATGAAACAGCGTGTCCCATGCGAGCTTACCGGCATCGCACCATTCGTGATCAGGTCGTGTGACGACAATGAGCTGATCTGTGCCGACCTTGCGCAATGAAAGTGTGGGTG
Source organism: Ochrobactrum sp. AN78 (assembly GCF_029909885.1). NCBI lineage: Bacteria > Pseudomonadati > Pseudomonadota > Alphaproteobacteria > Hyphomicrobiales > Brucellaceae > Ochrobactrum > Ochrobactrum sp. AN78. The sequence goes on along the minus strand of NZ_JASAMU010000002.1, from coordinate 293,635 downwards.
CCTGAACAGCGCCTTCAACCAGCCCGATATCGGCAAGCCCTGCTTCGGTAGCTTCAGTCACACTTTCTGTATTGCCAAGCGTTAGCCGAACATCGATGAGGGGTGAGGCGGCATGAAACCGTGCGAGATAGGGCGGTAGCCAGTAGCTGGCGATGGTCTGGCTCGCATGTATGGCAAGCGAGCCGCGTTTGCCGCCGCCAAGCTCCGAAAGCATACGCTCCGCCGATTGTGCTCGCGCAAGTGTCGCGCGGGCTTCATCGAGAAACATACGCCCATCACCGGTCAGCTCAATCCGACGCCCAATGCGATTGAAAAGCATCGCACCATAGCGGTCTTCCAGCGTTCGGATCGCTGAACTCACCGCCGATGGCGTCAGATGAAGCGCTTCGGAAGCACGGGTGAGATGCTCACGCTCGGCGACTTCAATGAAAATACGCAATTGTTCCAGTGTCATAGCGTCAATCGTTCGATTTTATCGAATGAATTGTGACATATAATGCGATGGAATGAACAGAAGAAATGCGGCATCTGATTGGAAAATATTTCTCAAGATGTGAATGCCAAACCAGATGACAGCCGCACCATCGAATAAATTCAAGAACATTCTCCCCGGCCTAGCACTTAGCCTCGCCGTCTCAGCAGTTGCTGTCGGGCTTGAAAAGGTCGAGGAGCACTATACGGGCAAAGCTTGGCTCGAAGCGCTGGTATTGGCGATCCTGATCGGGACTGCAGTCAGAAGCATTTTTCGCCCCGGCAAGCAATTTGCCAAAGGCATCAGCTTTTCGGCAAAGATGCTGCTGGAGATTGCCGTTGTCTTGCTCGGTGCTTCCATCAGTGCAAGTGCTGTGATTGATGCCGGACCAGGCTTAATACTCGGCATTGCCTGCGTTGTGATGATGGCGATTACCTTCAGCTATGGCATCGGGCGGCTGTTTAAATTGCCTCATCGCATGGCCGTTCTGGTTGCTTGTGGCAATTCAATCTGCGGCAACTCGGCCATCGCGGCCACAGCACCAGTCATTGGGGCAGACAGCGAAGATGTCGCGGCCTCAATCGCGTTTACTGCCATTCTCGGTGTTGTCGTCGTGCTGTGCCTGCCGCTGCTGGTGCCACTGCTGGGCCTGTCACATACACAATATGGCATTCTCGCGGGTTTAACGGTTTATGCCGTGCCGCAGGTTCTCGCAGCCACTGCGCCGATAGCCACCATCAGCGTGCAGCTTGGAACATTGGTCAAGCTGGTGCGCGTGCTGATGCTGGGTCCGGTCATTCTGACGCTATCGGTTCTGGCCGGTAACAAGGACGCAGAGGTAAAGCCCGGCTTCCTGCAACTCGTGCCTTGGTTCATCATTGGATTTCTCGGTATGATGGCGCTGCGCTCGCTGCATCTCATCCCGAACACCATTCTGCCAGGCATTCAATTCGCATCGACAGCCTTGACGATTATTTCCATGGCTGCACTGGGATTGGGTGTCGATATACGCTCCGTTGCCTCAGCGGGCGGACGCGTAACGCTTACGGCCATTCTTTCGCTGCTGGTTCTGGGGGCAATCAGCTTGGGTCTCATCCATCTGCTTGGCGTCGTGTGAGGATGGAATTTTAAAGCATAATTCCGAGCAGAGTGAAACGAGGGTCGATAAGATCGTGCTTCAATTAAAAGGAGTTTAGAGCGTTGAATCTCACTCTTATCAGCTCAAAACTCGTCTGAGAACTAAGCGCCGAAGCTCTTATGGATATGCATATGCAGAAAAGAAAAAGCCCGCCGAATGGCGGGCTTTCTCATTTTTGGCAGAAGATCAGAACCTATTAGTTGGTTTCCGACTTCTTCATGGCTGCAGCAAGAATATCGCCGAGCGAAGCGCCTGAGTCGGACGAACCGTACTGAGCAACGGCTTCTTTTTCTTCAGCGATTTCGAGTGCCTTGATCGAGACCTGCAGCTTGCGGGTCTTCTTGTCGAAGGCGATGACGCGAGCGTCAACCTTCTGACCAACGGTGAAGCGTTCTGGACGCTGTTCATCGCGGTCACGAGACAGATCAGAGCGCTTGATGAAGCTGTCGAGGTCGTGGTCGACGAGACGAACTTCAAGACCGCCATCGGTAACTGCTGTGACTTCACAGGTTACAACGGCGTTCTTGCGCAGTTCACCCGAAGCTGCTGCTTCGCCGACCTTGTCGCCGGAAAGCTGCTTGATGCCGAGCGAGATGCGTTCCTTCTCGATGTCAACATCGAGAACGACAGCCTTAACGACTTCACCCTTGTTGTACTCTTCGATAACCTGTTCGCCTGGACGGTTCCAGTCGAGGTCGGAGAGGTGAACCATGCCGTCAACGTCGCCGTCGAGACCAATAAACAGGCCGAATTCGGTCTTGTTCTTGACTTCGCCTTCAACGATCGTGCCCTGTGGGTACTTCTGAGCGAACGTGGTCCATGGGTTGTCGAGGGTCTGCTTGAGACCGAGGGAGATGCGGCGCTTGACCGGATCCACTTCGAGAACAACGACTTCGACTTCCTGAGTGGTCGAAAGAATTTTGCCCGGATGGACATTCTTCTTGGTCCACGACATTTCGGAAACGTGGATCAGGCCTTCGATGCCTGGCTCGATTTCGACGAATGCACCGTAGTCGGTAATGTTCGTGACAGTACCGGTGATCTTTTTGCCGATCGGGTACTTCGCGCCGATGCCATCCCAAGGATCGTTCTCGAGCTGCTTCATGCCGAGCGAGATACGATGAGTTTCCTGGTTGATACGGATAATCTGCACCTTGACCGTCTGGCCGATGGTGAGGATTTCCGAAGGATGGTTGACGCGGCGCCATGCCATGTCAGTAACGTGCAGGAGGCCGTCGATGCCGCCGAGGTCAACGAACGCACCGTAATCGGTGATGTTCTTGACAACGCCTTCAACAACCTGACCTTCTTCAAGGTTCTGAACGATTTCCGAACGCTGTTCCGCACGGCTTTCTTCAAGAACGGTACGACGCGAGACAACGATGTTGCCGCGACGCTTGTCCATCTTGAGAATTTCGAAAGGCTGTGGGACGTGCATGAGCGGGGTAACGTCGCGGATCGGACGAATGTCGACCTGCGAACGTGGAAGGAATGCAACTGCGCCATCGAGATCGACGGTGAAACCACCCTTGACCTGATTGAAGATAACGCCATCGACGCGCTCGCCATTGGCGAACTTCTGCTCGAGCTTGCCCCAGCTTTCTTCACGACGTGCTTTTTCGCGCGACAGAACAGCTTCGCCGAGTGCGTTTTCGATGCGCTCAACGTAAACTTCAACTTCGTCGCCCGGCTTCATCGAGCCGTCTTTGCCCTTCGCGCCGAATTCCTTCAGCGGTACGCGACCTTCGACCTTGAGGCCTGCATCGATGATTGCCATATCTTTTTCGATGGCAACGATGCGACCCTTTACAACATAACCTTCTGCAAGGTCATTGTTGGCAAAGGATTCGGCCAGCAGCGACTCGAAGTCTGCGAGAGAGGGATTGAATTCAGACATAAATACTCCTGATGCATCCGGTATGAAACAACATCGGATGCGGCGCCGGGGGTTAGCGTTGCGTTAGGCCTGTCCTTCGGTTCCGTCCCTTTGGGACAACCGGCGCGTGGAACGCGAAGTCAGGTTATAAATGCGGGTGAGACCTATATAGGAACAAACCCCGAATTATCCAGCATTTCTAGGGCATAATTATACCAGAAAGTCTCGCGACTATCCCGATATTATGCCTTGTGCTGCGCGAAAGCGTGATCAATCAGCTTTTTCGCCGCAAGAAATGCCGCTTCTATACTCATTTCGCTCGTATCTAGCAAGTGCGCGTCTTCCGCAGGCCGCAACGGCGAATCCGTGCGGTTCATGTCGCGCTCGTCGCGCGTCTTGAGATCGGCCAGAATTTTATCGAAATCGGCCGTGCCACCTTTTGCGACAATCTCTTCAAAGCGGCGCTGTGCACGCACTTCCGGCGAGGCAGTCACAAAGAGCTTGATTTCGGCCTGTGGACAGACGACCGTTCCGATATCGCGTCCGTCAAGCACGCTTGATGGCAATGCGGCTGCAAAATTACGCTGCGCTTCAACAAGTGCGCGTCGTACCGCAGGCATGACAGCCACTTTGGAGGCCGCCTCGCCAATGGCATGGGCAGAAAGCACGTTCTTGTCCATCTCGTGCAGATCGAGATGAAGGGCGACTTCCGCCGCAATCGCCTCATTATCGAGCGGTAAGTCCTTATCGAGCAGCGCTTTCGCAACTGCACGATAGGTTAACCCGGTATCGAGATGAGGAATACCGTAATGAATGGCAATGCGTCGGGCAAGAGTTCCCTTGCCCGAAGCTGCTGGTCCGTCGATGGCAACGACGAAGCTTGTCATTGCTGCTCGCTTACTTCGATTTTCGCACCAATGTCCGGCATCATGGTCATGAATTCAGGGAACGAGGTTGCAATCATTGTACTGTCATCCACAGTGACGGGCTTTTCTGAAGCCAGCCCCATGACGAGGAAGCTCATTGCGATGCGGTGATCAAGGTGTGTGGCAACTGTACCGCCGCCCAGGCCCTTGCCGTCTGGACGACCGCGAACCGTGAGTGACATTTCGCCTTCCGTGCAGTCGACGCCATTGGCTTCGAGACCGCGTGCGACGGCTGCAAGACGATCTGATTCTTTCACGCGCAGCTCATCCAGCCCGTCCATCACGGTTTCGCCTTCAGCAAAAGAAGCCGCAATCGCCAGAACCGGATATTCATCGATCATCGAAGGCGCACGTTCCGGAGGAACAGTAACGCCCTTGAGCTTTGAGGATTTCACGCGCAGATCGGCAACATCTTCACCGCCCGCAAGACGCGGGTCGATGATTTCGATGTCTGCGCCCATTTCCTGTAAAGTGAGGATAAGGCCAGTGCGGGTCGGGTTCATCAGCACGTTGCGAATGGTGACATCCGAACCTTCAACAAGCAGCGCCGCCACAAGTGGGAAGGCTGTTGATGAAGGATCGCCCGGCACGTCGATGGTCTGGCCGATAAGCTTGCCTTGTCCGGTGATGCGGATATGGCGAACACCCTCGTTGTCGGTTTCGACCGAAAGGTCGGCACCAAAGCCCTGCAACATCTTTTCAGTGTGATCGCGCGTCATGACCGGTTCAATGACGGTGGTGACACCTGGCGTATTGAGGCCGGCAAGCAGAACTGCAGATTTCACCTGCGCAGAAGCCATAGGCACGCGATAGCTGATCGGATTGGCTGTCTTTGGGCCTGTCAATGTCAGCGGCAGGCGATCGCCTTCGGAAGCCTTTACCTGAACGCCCATTTCACGCAGCGGATTAAGCACACGGCCCATAGGGCGCGAGGTCAGCGATGCGTCACCGATAAAGGTCGTCGTCATATCGTAAGTGCCGACGAGGCCCATGGTGAGACGGGCACCGGTTCCGGCGTTACCGAAATCGAGCGGCGCTTCTGGTTGCAACAGGCAGCCATTGCCGACACCGTTGATGACCCAGACATTACCATCTTTGCGGATCTTGGCGCCCATGGCCTGCATGGCACGGCCTGTATTGATGACGTCCTCGCCTTCCAGCAGACCTGTAATGCGGGTTTCACCTGATGCGAGACCACCGAACATGAAGGAGCGGTGGGAAATAGATTTGTCACCCGGAATGCGGATTTCACCCTTAAGTGCCTCAGAATGGCGGGCGATTGCAGGTTTCGGGGATGCAGAATGGGACATGGATTTTTCACTGTCTCATTTGGGCGTTATTCACGCGGGATTGATCAAAGCGGCAGCTTCCTAGCACAGGAACAGGGCGGGGTCATCCGCCAATGCGTGATTTGAGGCATTGTAAGAGAGCAGAATGAGTCTTTAGCTTTGACAAAAGCTGCAAATTGCGTTTATGCACCGAACAACACCGTAAGGCGCGCTTCACGCCTTCTCCTCACCAACTGAAGGTTTGGAGTATAATGGCGAGCTTAAAGCATGTAAGCGTAGCAGACGCGGTTTGAATGAATTTGTGACCCGGATGAACAAGCGGCCTAAAACGTCGCAGGCGCGACGGGGACAACAAGAGGCGTGGAGTGCCACAGGCACGACAGGGATAAAAACTCACGAGGCTAAACGTGGCAAAATCTGAACTTGGTACCAAGCGCATCGATCCGGAAACGGGCAAGAAGTTTTACGATCTCAATCGCGACCCGATTGTTTCGCCTTACACCGGCATTTCGTACCCACGGTCGTATTTTGAAGCGACTGTAGCGGAAAGCCGTGCGGCCGAACAGGAAGAAGAAGCCGAAGAGCTGGATACCGCACTGGAAAAGCCAGAATTCGTTTCTCTCGAGGATGCGGACGACGAAGCCAAGGGCGGCGAAGATCTGCCGGAAATCGACGACGACGTCGATCTTGGCGACGATGATGACGATACATTCCTCGAAGAAGAGGAAGACGAAGACGACGACGTATCCGGTATTCTGGGTGGCGGCGTCGGCGGTGACGACGAAGAAGTCTAATCCGGTCTTCACGGATCAGTTTCAACAAGGCGGCTCATTGGGCCGCCTTGTTGCGTTTTAATATTTCTTTTTGCGGCTTTGGCCTATCTTGAAGGCAGCTTGAGCATAATCGGCAAATTATTTTTGGCAGATACCAAAAGAGTTGTGATTTAGCTCTTGATCTTCTGTAGCGAGCCATTTAATAAGCCGCCACACCAGACAGTAATTCCTGTCTGGCCCACCTCGAAAGAGGCCGGATGGGGCCATAGCTCAGCTGGGAGAGCGCTTGCATGGCATGCAAGAGGTCAGCGGTTCGATCCCGCTTGGCTCCACCAAAATCCCCAGTGATGTTAGATTTACAAAAACATTCAGAAAAACCTGATTTGGTTTTATATTTACCAATATTAAGTTTCGCTCGACTTTGCACTCAATATTGCTACTGAAGTTTCATTGAAACAATTGTCAGTGATACGTTGAATGAAGAGGATTGCTGAATTCGACGGTTTGCGGTTTCTTCTGTGCTTGGGAATCGCAATCTTTCATTTTTCCTTCCGGCTTCCCGTGAAGAGCGATCACCTGCAAGAGCTTATATTAACATTCTCTTATTTTACCGATGTCTTTTTTATTGTTTCTGGATTGTTTCTTGCACGTCGAGATAATTATATATGGAATAGGCGCCATTATATTGGCTTTGTCGGAAAGCGTCTGGCGCGAATTTATCCGCTAAACGCAATAACCTTTGCGTGCTTTGCGCTTCTGTCTGTCCTCACTGCCACCGGCCTGCTTCATCCTACTGCTGAACCCAATATGAGCCTGTCGGATGGGCTCACGCAATTGCTGCTTATTCACGATTGGGGGCTCGGAAGAACACTTTCTTATAATTACGTCAGCTGGTCGCTGAGCGCGCTCTTCTTGATGTATCTCTGTTTTCCGCTGTTCGACATTCTGTGCCACCGTCTTGGAGGCTTGATCCTCATCGTCATCATCGTTGCTGTGATGGGCGGGGAATATTTGGCGCAGAAGCTGAATGTATTGTCGATCACTCGTATTCAGTTTGCTGATATTGGCGTTTTACGCGCTCTGCCGTCGTTCCTCTTTGGAATGTGGCTTGCACGGCAAACGCACCATAAAGTTCCAGCAATCTTAATTAAGATTGCGCTCGCTGCTTGTCTGATGATCTTTCTATTTTATCATCCAGAAAGCGTTGCAGGCGAGCCGGCCACGCTGGAGGGTCCGTTGCGTTTGGCCTTTCTCTATTTTTGCCTTTACGTGCTTTATCTTGCCGCCATAGAGAATATCTATACGCCGCTGCGGCTTCGTCCACTGGTAACGCTGTCCCGATACAGCTTCGGCATTTTCATTCTGCATCCTCTCGTAGGGCTCGTCTTTTTCAATGCCATTCCGCAACATTGGGGAGAGACCACAATGGGGGCAATATTGCTGATCGGTGGTGGTGTTTCGGCAAGCCTTCTGGCAGCAGTTGTCGCTTGGCACCTTTTTGAAAACCCAATCAATCGCTGGCTCGTTATGCGCATTAATGCGTGGGTAAACCAAGAAGATGAATCTACGAAGTTGCCGCTTCCAGAGGGAACCGCCTGACCTTTGTAAAGAACATCGCATTGCATCAAGAAAATATGTTTCTCAGCAAAGGCATGGACGAGGCGGCAAGTCTCTTTTAGAAATTCGTGTTGGAGCTGACCGGAAGACGGTTTTCAGCTTCACATGATTCTGGGAGGAATGATGATTAAAGAGGCTATTTCCGTTGACATCCATCCGCTGTGGCAACCCGATGCTAGGCGCATCGCGGCAAGCGCGCTCGAGAAGTTTCGCGTGCAGGCAGAGGAGAGGACAGGTCGGAAAATTGCCGATTATCAGGCATTGCATTGCTGGTCCGTAGAAGATCGTGCCGGTTTCTGGACGTCGCTCTGGGATTTCTGCGATGTAATTGGTGAACGTGGCGAGATAGCTCTTATCGACGAAGGCCATATGCGTACGGCGCAATTTTTCCCTCAAGCCATGCTCAATTTCGCAGAAAACCTCCTGCACAAGAAAGGCGAGACTGAAGCAATCGTCTTTCGTGGGGAGAACAAGGTCGAGCGCCGCCTGACATGGGATGACCTTCATGCACTCGTCTCTAAGATCCAGCAATTTATGCTGGCAGAAGGGGTAAAGCCCGGTGATCGTATCGCGGGTATGATGCCCAATATGCCGGAAGCCGTGGCTCTCATGCTGGCGACCTCGTCGATTGGTGCTGTCTGGTCATCCTGCTCGCCGGATTTTGGCGTTCAGGGTGTGCTGGACCGCTTCGGTCAGATTGAGCCAAAACTGTTTTTCGCTTGCGATGGTTACTGGTACAATGGCAAGCGCATAGACGTATCCGACAAGATTGCAGAAGTGACGGCGAAGTTGCCGGGATTAAAACGATCCGTCATCGTGACCTATCTTGGTGAGGCAGAAGCTGTTGCAAGCCGAGCCGAGAGGGGCATTGCGCTTGATGATGCACTTGCATCAATCATGGCAAAAGAGGTCGAATTCACCCGCCAGCCATTCGATCATCCGCTTTACATCCTGTTTTCTTCGGGTACGACCGGAATTCCAAAATGCATCGTGCATCGTGCAGGTGGCGTGTTGTTGCAGCACCTGAAAGAGCTGCGGCTTCATGCTGATATACGGGATGGTGACCGCTTCTTCTATTTCACTACTTGCGGTTGGATGATGTGGAACTGGCTGGCGTCAGGCATCGCCACCGGCGCAACATTGTTGCTCTATGACGGCTCGCCCTTCTATCCTGATGGGAACGCATTGTTTGACTATGCGGCAGCCGAAGGCATGACCTATTTCGGCACGTCGGCCAAGTTCATCGATGCTGTAGCGAAGGCGGGATTGAAGCCCAGCGAGACGCATGATCTTTCCGCACTGCGGACAATCTCCTCCACCGGCTCGCCCTTGTCGCCGGAAGGCTTTGCCTTCGTCTATGAGGGGATCAAGAAGGATGTGCATCTGGCGTCAATCTCAGGCGGTACGGATATCGTTTCCTGCTTCGTACTCGGTGTGCCGACCGAGCCAGTGTGGCAAGGCGAGATTCAAGGCGCGGGTCTCGGCATGGCTGTCGATGTGTGGGACGACGATGGTAAGCCGGTACGTGAGCAAAAAGGCGAACTGGTCTGCACCAAAGCCTTCCCCTCTATGCCATTCCAATTCTGGAATGACCCGGGCGGCGAGAAATATAAGGCGGCTTATTTCGAGCGTTTCGACAATATCTGGTGTCATGGCGATTTCGCTGAATGGACCGCGCATGATGGCATCATCATTCATGGCCGTTCGGATGCGACGCTCAATCCAGGCGGTGTGCGGATCGGCACGGCGGAGATTTACAATCAGGTAGAGCAGATGCCGGAGATCGTGGAAGCGCTCTGCATCGGGCAGGATTGGGATCATGACGTGCGCGTGGTGCTGTTCGTGCGGTTGATTGAGGGTGTTGCGCTTGACGATGATCTGAAAGCACGCATCAAGACGAAAGTCCGCACAGGTGCTACGCCGCGCCATGTGCCAGCGAAGATCGTGGCGGTCAAAGATATTCCGCGTACTAAGTCTGGAAAAATCGTTGAACTTGCCGTGCGTGACATTGTGCACGGACGCGACGTGAAAAACAGGGAAGCGCTGGCGAACCCGGAAGCACTGGAACTTTATCGCAATCTTGTCGATCTTGAGCAGGATTAGACAGCGAAAGATAATTTCGTTATAGGGTAATAAATAGCCACAGAACGCCGCGCAAACCCATTGCCTATTTGATCGCCACGGGACACTCTGACCGGAACATAGCTGTTCTTAAAAACAGCAGCCGGGCAGAACTTGTGGAGGACGAGTATGTTTGCATCGGGCATGAACTTCGGTCTTGACGAGGAGATCGAAGCCCTTCGGGATACTGTGCGCCGTTTTGCGGAAAGCCGCATTGCGCCGCTTGCTGCCGACACCGACCGCAACAACGCATTTCCCATGCATCTGTGGCGTGAACTGGGTGAGCTTGGTGTGCTTGGGATCACTGCTCCTGAAGACTATGGCGGTGCTGGTATGGGCTATCTCGCTCATTGCATTGCCATGGAAGAAATCAGCCGCGCGTCGGCGTCGATTGGCCTGAGCTATGGCGCGCATTCCAATCTCTGTGTCAATCAGATCAAGCGTAACGGCTCTCCCGAACAACGCGCAAAATATCTGCCAAAACTCATTTCCGGTGAGCATGTCGGTGCGCTCGCCATGTCCGAACCGGGGGCTGGTTCTGACGTTGTTTCGATGAAGCTGCACGCTGAAAAGCGCGGCGAAAGTTACGTTCTCAACGGCAACAAAATGTGGATTACCAATGGTCCTGATGCCGATGTGCTGGTGGTGTATGCCAAGACCGATCTGGCGGCAGGTTCGCGCGGCATTAGCGCATTTCTCGTTGAGAAAGGTTTTAAGGGTTTTTCGACAGCGCAAAAACTCGACAAGCTTGGCATGCGCGGATCCAACACCTGCGAACTGGTGTTTGAGGATTGCGAAGTTCCGGCTGAAAATCTGCTTGGGCAGGTGGGCAAGGGCGTCAATGTGCTGATGTCCGGCCTGGATTATGAGCGCGTGGTGTTGGCGGGTGGTCCGCTTGGTATCATGGCGGCTTGTCTGGATGTCGTCGTGCCTTATGTGCATGAGCGCAAGCAGTTCGACCAACCGATTGGCGAGTTTCAGCTTATGCAAGGCAAACTTGCCGATATGTATGTGCTGTTCAATGCCTCACGCGCCTATGTTTATGCGGTGGCAGCGGCCTGTGATCGTGGCGAGACGACGCGTAAGGACGCGGCTGGCTGCATTCTCTATGCAGCTGAAAACGCCACGCAGGTGGCGTTGCAGGCAATACAGGCACTGGGCGGCAATGGGTATATCAGTGATTATCCGACCGGGCGTCTCTTACGTGACGCGAAGCTTTATGAAATTGGTGCGGGTACGTCGGAAATCCGGCGGATGCTGATCGGGCGGGAACTCTTTCAGGAGACCCGCTGATGCCGGTTCTGAAATCAGAAATCTCGACCCGCAGCACCACTTTTGAAGCCAATCGCAAGGCGATGCTGGCGGCGATCGATGTCGTAGCGGAAGCCTCTCAACTTGCCATCGATGGTGGCGGCGAGAAAGCGCGTGAACGCCATGTTTCGCGGGGGAAAATTCTGCCACGTGACCGCGTCGCGCAATTGCTTGATCCTGGTTCGCCTTTTCTGGAAGTAGGGCTGACAGCAGCTCACGGCATGTATGAGGGTGCAGCGCCTTCAGGCGGCATTATCACCGGCATCGGGCGTGTATCTCGCCGCGAATGCATGATCGTCTGCAATGATGCGACGGTGAAGGGCGGCACCTATTATCCTATCACCGTGAAAAAGCATCTGCGGGCGCAGGAGATCGCTGGCGAAAACCGCCTTCCATGCATCTATCTGGTCGATTCAGGCGGTGCGAACTTACCTAATCAAGATGAGGTATTCCCGGATCGCGATCATTTCGGGCGCATCTTTTATAATCAGGCGCAAATGTCGGCGGCGGGCATTCCGCAAATCGCCGTGGTCATGGGTTCTTGCACGGCAGGCGGCGCGTACGTGCCTGCCATGAGCGACGAGACAGTGATCGTGCGCAATCAGGGCACCATCTTTCTGGCGGGTCCACCGTTGGTCAAAGCTGCAACCGGAGAGGTGGTGAGCGCGGAAGATCTCGGCGGTGGTGACACGCATACAAGGCTTTCCGGCGTTGCCGATCATCTGGCCAATGACGATGCGCATGCACTGCAAATTGCGCGTGCGATTGCTGCTAATCTCAACCGCGAAAAGCGCGGGTTCATTCCAAGAGGCGACGGCGCTCCCCCGCTTTATGACCCGGAAGAAATCCTGGGTGTCGTTTCCGCCGATACGCGCATTCCCTATGATGTGCGCGAGGTGATCGCACGTCTGGTCGACGGTTCCGATTTCGATGAGTTCAAGGCGCGCTACGGCACCACGCTTGTGTGCGGTTTTGCCAGCGTCTACGGTATGCCGGTCGGCATTATCGCCAATAATGGTGTGCTGTTTTCTGAAGCAGCACTCAAGGGCGCGCATTTCATCGAGCTTTGCTGCCAGCGTAATATTCCGCTGGTTTTTCTGCAAAACATCACCGGCTTCATGGTCGGGCGAAAATATGAGGCCGAAGGCATAGCCAAGAACGGTGCCAAGCTGGTGACGGCAGTTGCGACCGCCAATGTGCCCAAAATCACCATGCTGATTGGCGCCTCCTATGGCGCGGGCAATTACGGCATGGCGGGGCGGGCTTATTCGCCGCGCTTTTTGTGGACATGGCCGAACAGCCGCGTCGCGGTGATGGGCGGCGAACAGGCGGCAGGCGTGCTGGCAACGGTCAAGCGTGATGGGATTGAACGAACCGGCGGTAGCTGGTCGGCAGAGGAAGAAGCGGAGTTCAAGCGCCCAACACTGGAAATGTTCGAGCGCCAAAGCCACCCGCTTTATGCGTCGGCAAGGCTTTGGGATGACGGTATTGTCGATCCGCGCAAGAGCCGCGAAGTGCTCGGTCTTTCACTCTCTGCAACGCTGAATGCGCCGGTTGAGCTGACGCGTTTCGGCCTGTTTAGAATGTGAGGGCGATCAGATGTTCAAAAAGATACTGATTGCCAATCGCGGAGAAATTGCCTGCCGGGTTATCCGCACCGCACGCAAAATGGGCATTATCACTGTCGCAATTTATTCCGATGCAGACACGAATGCGCTGCATGTCGAAATGGCCGATGAGGCGGTGCATGTCGGCCCGGCACCGTCCGCGCAAAGCTATCTCAATATCCAAGCGATCATAAAAGCTGCCATGGATACCGGAGCAGAAGCCATCCATCCGGGTTATGGTTTCTTGTCTGAAAACGCAGGCTTTGTGGACGCAGTCGAGGCCGCGGGGCTTGTCTTTATCGGCCCTTCGGCCAAAGCCATCCGCGCCATGGGCTTAAAAGACGCCGCCAAGGCGCTGATGGAAAAAGCAAGTGTGCCTGTCGTGCCCGGCTATCACGGTGACAATCAGGACGGCGCTTTTCTTAAAAATAAGGCTGATGCAATCACCTATCCGGTGCTCATCAAGGCGCGGGCTGGTGGCGGCGGCAAGGGTATGAGGCGTGTCGATCAGGGCGCGGATTTCGCAACTGCACTTGAAAGCGCTCGGCGCGAGGCGCAAGCTTCGTTCGGTGATGATGCGGTGTTGGTCGAAAAATACATGACCAAGCCGCGCCATATCGAAGTACAGGTCTTTGGCGATGGTTTTGGCAATGCCGTGCATCTGTTTGAGCGCGATTGTTCGCTGCAACGCCGCCACCAAAAGGTGATCGAGGAAGCACCTGCCCCCTGTATGACGGAGGAGATGCGCGCTGCGATGGGCGAGGCTGCGGTCAAGGCCGCACAAGCTATTGGCTATAGTGGTGCGGGTACGGTGGAATTCATCGCCGATGTGTCGGAAGGACTTCGCGCCGACCGCTTCTTCTTCATGGAAATGAATACGCGGCTACAGGTTGAGCATCCTGTGACGGAAGCAATTACCGGACTTGATCTGGTCGAATGGCAGTTGCGTGTGGCATCAGGCGAAGCTTTGCCGAAACGTCAGGACGAGCTTACGATCAATGGCTGGGCTTTCGAGGCACGGATTTATGCGGAAGATCCGGCGCGCGATTTTCTGCCCGCAACAGGCAAGCTTGCACTGTTTGCACCGCCGGAAAATGCACGTGTCGATTCAGGTGTGCGTACGGGTGATACGATCACGCCGTTCTACGATCCGATGATCGCAAAGATCATCACCCATGGAGCAACGCGCGACGAGGCGCTGAACCGGCTCGATATAGCGCTGGGCAAAACTCGTATCGCCGGACTTGTCACCAATCGGCAGTTCCTGTCCGATCTTTGCAAGCTTGAGGCTTTCCGTAAAGGCGATGTCGATACTGGCTTGATTGCAGGTGAGACGGCCGTTCTGTTCAGGGACGAGAAGCCTTCCGAGATTGCTTTCGCACTGGCTGTACTCGGTGCGCTCGATCTTCTCAATGCACCGCAAGAAAGCGATCCCTGGGCGCGCCTGCCGGGCTTTCGTTTGTGGGGTGATGCATCGCATTCGGTTCTGCTCGATCATCACGGCGAGCGCCAGTTGGTGCGCTTCACCATCAAAGGCAGTAGGCATTTCGACTTCGTCTTTGGCGGTCTCGAAGTCTGCTCGTACGACAATGGTCTGGTTCGGTTTGCTATTGATGGCCGCGTTGCTGCGGCGTCTGTTCTGCGTATCGGTGACGATGTAACCGTGCAGTTTGAAGGCTACGACACCATATTTCATCATGTGCAGTCTGTCAGTGGGCAAGAGGAAGCTTCAGGCGAAAGCCGTATTCTATCGCCGATGCCCGGATTGATAAGGCTGGTTTCGGTTGTCGAAGGAGCCAACGTCGCCAAAGGCGAAAGGATGGTCACGATGGAAGCCATGAAGATGGAGCTTTCACTGACAGCGCCGCGTGATGGCAAGGTCGCGTCTGTAAGCGTTGCTGCGGGCGATCAGGTCAACGAGGGTGCGTTGTTAATCGAACTGGAGGAAGAACATGGCTGAGCACGTGGAAATCGTCGAAATGGCAGCGCGTGACGGCCTGCAAAATGAAAAACGTTTTGTGCCGACTCGTGACAAGATCGCACTGATCGACCGGCTTTCCGATTGCGGATTTTCCCGTATAGAGGCAACGAGTTTCGTCAGCCCCAAATGGGTGCCACAACTGGCAGATGCTTCGGACGTCATGGCTGGTATCCGCCGTGCCGACAGCGTTCGTTATTCGGCACTGGTGCCGAATATGAGGGGCTATGAAGCGGCAGCCGCTGCTGGTGTCGATGAAATTGCCGTTTTTATTTCGGCTTCCGAAGGTTTCTCCAAGGCCAATATCAACTGCACGATTGCGGAAAGCATCGAGCGGCTTGCACCGGTCATTGGAGCTGCCATCAATGACGGTCTGGCTATCCGCGGCTATGTAAGCTGCGTGGTGGAATGCCCCTATGATGGTCCAACAGCCCCGCAGGCAGTGGCTGATGTCACGGAACAGCTCTTTTCGCTTGGCTGTCATGAAGTGAGCCTCGGCGACACAATCGGGCGAGGAACACCGGAAACGGTTACACCAATGCTTGATGCAGTTTTGAACATCGCTCCTGCACACAGTCTTGCCGGTCATTACCATGACACCAATGGGCGGGCGCTTGATAATATTCGCGTCAGTCTGGAGAACGGCTTGCGCGTGTTCGACGCTTCGGTCGGAGGCTTGGGCGGCTGTCCATTTGCACCAGGTGCCAAGGGCAACGTCGATACGCTATTGGTCGCCGAGATGTTGCATGGACTTGGTTTTGAAACCGGCCTTGATATCGACAGGCTCCGATCAGCCGCGTTGTTCGCACAGGCGCTACGGCAGGACAGGGCGGCATGACAGACTTTGAGACGATCCGCATTGCTGTCGATGAGCGCGGCGTCGCGACACTGACGCTGAACCGTCCTGAGCAGCATAATGCGCTTTCCGATCTGATGATCGATGAGCTGCTAAACGCAACGCTTCGACTGGCAAATGATGATGCTGTGCGTATCGTGGTACTGACGGGCAGTGGCGCAAGTTTTTGTGCGGGCGGCGATCTTGGCTGGATGCAGGCACAGGTGAATGCAACGCGCGCGGACCGTATTGAGGCGGCGCGCAAGCTGGCGCTGATGCTGAAAGCCTTGCGCGACCTGCCAAAGCCATTGATCGGGCGCGTCAACGGGCAAGCCTATGGCGGCGGTGTTGGCCTTATCAGCGTGTGCGATGCCGCGATTGGTTTGACCGGCGCACGCTTCGGGCTGACGGAAACCAAACTAGGACTTATTCCTGCAACCATCAGCCCCTATGTGGTGGCTCGCATCGGTCAGGCGCATGCGCTGCGCACATTCACCTCGGCACGGCTGTTTGATGCAGAAGCAGCAAGGCATATGGGCTTGCTGCACGAGGTGGTCGAATTCGAGAGTCTCGATGCAGCGATTGAAGCTGAGATAAAACCCTATTTCTCGACGGCCCCGGCAGCGGTCGCGGCCTCAAAACGGCTGGTGCATTCACTCGGCGCGCCGATTGATGAAGCAGTGATCGAAATGACGCTCACCCGCCTTGCCGATACATGGGAAACGCCAGAGGCCGCCGAGGGGATCGCGGCCTTTTTTGCGAAGCTTTCACCATCATGGAAAAGAGGAGGGTAGGCATTTATTGGGAGGCCGATTTTCGTTGTAGTTGCGGGCACTTGGCCCCTTGCAATCGGAAGCCGGAAATGCATTCTTATTACATCATGAAAGCTCGCTCCCATTCTGGAGCATGATTCCGAAAGAGCAGGTGCGATTTCGGATAATATTATGGCTCTGGCGCCTGAAAAGGGTGATGGTGCGGCGTGCTTTTGGATTGACCCTTTGAGATCGTACGATGAAAAAAAGGGAGGGCCCGGTAAATCGGCAGCGCAAGCGCGCTGAGATTTGACCGGCATGGGTTGTCTGAGGTCATCGGGAAAAAACGAGACCTCACCAAAGGAGAAAAAGAATGAATCTGAAACTGCTTTCCAGCGTGGCTTTCGCCGCTACACTCGGCTTCGCCGGTGCCGCTTATGCAGATATCACGATTGGCGTCGTTGCGCCGCTTACCGGTCCGGTTGCTGCTTATGGCGATCAGGTCAAGAAGGGCGCGGAAACCGCCGTTGAAGTCATCAATGCGAAGGGTGGGATTAAGGGCGAAAAAATCGTTCTGAAGTTTGCTGACGACGCCGGTGAACCAAAGCAGGGCGTTTCGGCTGCCAACCAGATCGTTGGCGACGGCATCAAGTTCGTTGTGGGTCCGGTCACGACCGGCGTGGCAATTCCTGTTTCCGACGTTTTCTCGGAAAACGGCGTTCTGATGGTTACGCCAACCGCAACGGGCCCGGATCTGACCGCACGTGGTCTGGAAAACGTGTTCCGCACT
Source organism: Ochrobactrum sp. AN78 (assembly GCF_029909885.1). NCBI lineage: Bacteria > Pseudomonadati > Pseudomonadota > Alphaproteobacteria > Hyphomicrobiales > Brucellaceae > Ochrobactrum > Ochrobactrum sp. AN78. The sequence continues at coordinate 276,150 of NZ_JASAMU010000002.1, read as the reverse complement.
TGCGGCCGCGATGACCAGCAGGCTGATGTCATGGCCGACTATTTCCTGAAGAACTTCAAAGACAAGAAGGTCGCAATCGTTCATGACAAGGGCGCTTACGGCAAGGGTCTCGCAGATTCCTTCAAGGCTGCAATCAACAAAGGCGGTATCACCGAAGTTCAATATGATTCGGTTACCCCAGGCGACAAGGACTTCAGCGCGCTCGTCTCCAAGCTGAAAGCCGCCGGAACCGAAATCGTTTACTTCGGAGGCTATCATGGTGAAGGCGGTCTTCTGTCCCGTCAGCTGCATGATGCGGGCCTCAAAGCTTTGATCCTCGGCGGCGAAGGCCTGTCCAATACCGAATATTGGGCCATCGGTGGCACCAATGCTGAAGGCACGCTCTTCACCAACGCCGTTGATGCGACCAAAAACCCGGCTTCGAAGGAAGCTGTTGATGCGCTGACAGCCAAGAACATTCCGGTCGAAGCATTCACAATGAATGCATATGCCGCTGTTCAGGTTCTTGCGAGCGGTATTGAACGCGCCGGTACGACTGACGATTCAGCAGCAGTTGCGAAGGCTCTTCGTGACGGTCAGCCAATCGAAACGGTTATCGGCAAGCTGACTTACGGCGAAACGGGCGATCTGTCTTCGCCAAGCTTCGACGTGTTCAAGTGGTCGGATGGCAAGATCGTCGGTCTCGACTGATCTCTGTCTGAAATAACAGAAAACGCCGGGGTTCATCCCCGGCGTTTTTGTTTTGGGCTCGCAGTGCGCTTCCCAATTTTAGTTCGATTTTCAGGAACCGGGAAAGCCAAGTTCAGCTTCGATAGATTCAAAGCTCTGCTCCATTGCATAAGTCGGACTGAATGGAACGCCGAAATGACCGTAAACGATTGACATCTGGCCTTCGGCCTTGCGCTCGCTTCCTTTGGCGACGGCCGCTACATAGAGCGCTGCGGCGAGGCCGGTTCTGTCGGATCCCGCTTTGCAATGAATAAGGATCGGCTTTTCAGCTTTTTGCATGAGCGTGATGAGTTCGCGTGTTCGCTCGGCCGTCAATTGTCGGCTGGACGACATCGCGTAATCAGTGTGTTGAATGCCGAGGGCCTTGGAAGTTGCAACCTCTTCATCATACCATTTTGCGCCAGGCTCAGCGCCGCGCAGGTTTATGATCGTCTTGATGCCATAAAGTGCTTGCAGCTGAGTGATACGAGACGGATTTGGCTGATTGGAGCGATAGGCTTGTCCTGCGATGATTGTATGGACATTACCCTTATATTGAATCGTAACAAGATAGCCGCCCAGAAAACCTGCTCCGATTAGGATCAGGAGGCTGGGCAAGCGCATGCGGTTTAAAGACCATGATGCATGACTTTTGAAGAAGTTCACGGTTTTCATTTAAAAGCACATGATTAAATGAAGGGCGAAATTGTTTTTTGCTTGGATTCCTCAATCTATGTAGTAAGAATAAGGCGCAATATTGTTGTTATAAGAATATATTTTGATTTTATTTAATAGGGGCTTTTTTAGGTTTGGTATCACTAATCAATACGAAAATGAACCAACAAGCGGGGGCCGATTTTTCCGGAATGGTTATCAAAAGGTAAGCTTCGGTTAACCATACTGGTTTAGTCTGTCTGTATCATAATGGGGCAATTAGCGGAGCAGGTTTTATGCAGCGCTATAGATTTGACGACAAAAGAGTTCTGACCGAGGCAATCGTTGAGCTTCTCAACAGAGGTGTGGAGCCTGATGAGCTGGATCTCGTACTAAGCCGGATTGGTCCGGTGGATCTTGATCTGATGCGGCAATGTTTGATCGAGGTTTGGGAATACAACCATCAGGAACCGACGCACACGCCAATGGCAGCGTGATCGGAAGCAGTTTGATTTAAGCGCATCCGTAAAACTGTGAAACGGTTTTCGGAAAAGATGCGCGCAAAAGCGAACAATTGGAGCGTTGATCTCATTGATTGAGAGCGAACCCCGCTCCAAGGGCGAGCAATTTGTTAAGAGCTGAACTATCAGCCTGTTTGGTTTTGGCTGCAAATACCTTAGGCAATCAGGCGGAATGTTTGTGATTGTCACAATCTTGAAATGGACGGGTGCTAAATCTCTCTATGTATCGGGAATTCATTCGGCAATGCGACCACGGATGTACTGGCGCAACCAGAATGAAAGCGGAAGGTCGGGTTCAGCCCGGCCTTTTTCGTTTTGGAAACGACACACTGGACTTTGACCGCATTTGCCCTTTCAGGGGGAGTGGTGCGGCTTTCGTTCGAAACTACCTAACGAAAAAGAGTGAGACGCAGCCCCAACGATTCACTCTTAACCGGAGCCGTTCGAAATCGGGAATGAAAACTTCCTCATGCCCATGGCTTTTGATTTCATACATATCTTCCTGAAAATCGTTTCACAGTTTCCGCGATGCGTCCTAATGTGGCGCGATATTTCATGGGGAGGTAACGAATGATACGCCACATCGTTCTTATTCGGTTCAGGTCTGATATCGGGTCTGGTGATATTGAGGATGCGCTTAATCAGGTTATCGCGCTGCGGGATAAGATTGATGGCATTGTTGCCGTCAGCACAGGCGGGAATGTCAGTCCTGAAGCTCTGGAGAAGGGTTTCCGGCATGGCTTTGTCGTCGATTTTGCGGATACAGCAGCGCGCAATGCCTATCTTCCTCACCCTGACCACGTGATTGTTGGAACAAGGCTTGTCGAACTTGCCGAAAATGGCATCGAAGGCATTCTTGTGTTCGACTACGACGCTTAAGCGTTTTCAGAAAGCTATTTCACGCTTTTCGGAGGCAGCTTTAAAGCAGAAGCCCTCCAACGCCCATTTTCCCAAGATCATTTGCAGTAAGATCCATGTTTGCCATCAGGCGATCCAGAACCCAGTCGAGGCTGTTCTCGCGAGCACTGCGCGCTGATCCGGGGGCGACGACGATAGGTTTGGTGCGGCACTGTGCCAGAACGAGAAGGTTGCCCGGATCAACCGGCATTCCTATGCGCAAAATCTCTCCGCCAGACGCCACGATTGAGCGCGGAACAATATCAGCTGCGTCTGCGATTGAAGCGGCGCTGAAGATCAGGACCACATCGCAGGACGAAAGAAGTTCGTCGATTGCCTTTGCTATTGCATCTTGTTCATGAGCAACACGACACTCCTTTATGACTGAGCCGTGATTGCGCTCCACGCGTTTGGCAATCAACTCCGTTGTTTTGTCGAGAACGGTGTCACGTATGGTGGGCAATTGAGATTGTATCATCCCAATCTTCGTCGCCTTGAATGATCTGACATCAAGAACGTTCTGCCCGCCTTGTAAGATGTGGAGGCTCTCGATCAGCATTGCCGGGACGGCAAAGGGAATGATTTTAACCGTAGCCACCATCTGGCCGCCGTTAACGCGGCAATCGTTGCGCAAGGTTGCGACCGAAATGCGTGAATCGAGCAGGTTGATTTTGTCGATGGCTGTCGCATCTGCGTGGAACAGTCCGTCGTGACGGGCGAAGAGATTTATACGACCAGTAACAGGTTTGCCCGGCTCTATATTGTCTGAAATCAGCAGTTTTCCGATAGCAAGAGCCGCTTCATCTTCGCCAATGTCGTATTCCTCAAGGCGCGCGGCAAAAACATGCGTGATGCGTTGCTGTCCTAGTATCTTGATCTGATCGCGTGTGAGCAGAGTGCCTTTTCGAAAGCTGTGGGAGCCTGCAGTAATTGCATAAGCAAGCATCGCTCCTTCAGTTTCTTCAATCGGCCAATTACCAAAAATCATAAGCGTTCCGTTAGATCATATTCCTGCAAGTGTAACCTATAACATCAAAACACGAACTGGAATCGATCTGAGCACACCCCGAAAAGTGTGAAACAGTTTCGGAAAAGATGCGCGTTAAAATAAAACGTTAAAGCGCTGATCTGATTCAATCAGATTGAAGAGCCCTCTAGAGTCCAATGCGAAGCGAAATGCATAGAGTTATTTGCATCGCTATGTTATAGGCAATGTCGAAGCTGTTATATGTTGAACTTATTAACCTTCGCAAATTTGAATAAACTCTATTAGTATTATTTAATCTTCATGAATTCTATATATTTGATTTTCGAGTAAGATTTAATCACTTTCAGTTTAACATTGAATATCGTCTTGAAAATTCAGAGATGAACTTGTAGGGAGCCACCGACGGGAATTGGTTTTATCCAATTTGATTCCGGGTGGGGCGATTATGACTCACATTGCATATGCAGCCGCGACATTTCGATCCAATACATTTTTGGTCTGACGCGTGACAAACGGAATTATTCGTTATAACGGTACGTTTGAAATTTTCAGAACTTACCGAAATCTAGGAAATGACGAATGCACCAGAGCAAAAGCTCTGCGCGCAGGATGGAAAGACAAATGAAACACGGCACCCCCCGGACGATCGTTTCGTTCGCCGTCTTGGCCCTCACGGCGTTCCTCGCCGGCTGCGAGAACCAGGTCCTGCTCTCTCCGAAGGGAGAGATCGGTGTGGCAGAACGCGATCTCATGCTTTTTGCGACTGGATTGATGCTTCTCGTCGTGCTGCCGGTCATCTTTATGACCCTTTACTTCGCCTGGAAGTATCGTGCCACCAACGACAAGGCAGAGTACAAGCCAGATTGGCATCACTCGACGAAGATTGAAGCTGCTGTCTGGCTTATTCCATGCGCCATCATTGTGGTTCTTGGTACAGTGACATGGATCGCCACGCACAAGCTTGATCCTTATCGTCCGCTGGAATCCAATGTGAAGCCTATCAATGTCGAAGTTGTTGCGCTCGACTGGAAGTGGCTGTTCATCTACCCGGATCAGGGTGTTGCATCGGTCAATGAAATGGCAATGCCAGTCGGTGTGCCGGTCAATTTCAAGCTAACCTCCAGCAATATCATGAACTCCTTCTTCATTCCGCAGCTCGGTAGTCAGGTCTATTCCATGCCAAGCATGCAGACCAAGCTGCACCTGATTGCCGATCATGAAGGTGTGTTTGACGGCATTTCCGCCAATTATAGCGGTCAGGGCTTTGCCCAGATGCGTTTCAAGGCTCATTCTGTTGATCAGGCAGGCTTTGACAAATGGATCGCCGATGCCAAGGCGTCGGGTCAGGAACTGTCGCGTGAGCGTTATGCTTCGCTCGTTCAGCCGAGCGAGAAGTCTCCGGTTCAGCACTTTGCCTATAATGACAAGGCACTGTTTCATAACATCGTGAACCGTTGCTGGGACGGCAAGTCCGTCTGCCTTGATGATCAGATGCATCAGGCCCAGATGGCTCAAGCCGCTCGCGCAAATCTACGCAAGTCATCGCCGGTCGATTTCAGCCTGTGGGCAAATGACATCATTTGCGCCATCCAGCCGCAGCGTCTTACGCAGCTTGAAAACTGATTTGCCGATGCAGCTTAGCCCCGATGTTCTATCCGGGGCTAAGCTGCTGATCGCACTCCAATCGAAGTAAGAATAGAAATGTTCGGAAAACTTACGCTCGAAGCGATCCCCTATCACGAGCCTATCATCATGGTCACACTGACCGCGATAGCTGGTGGGGCGCTCGCTATTCTCGCAGCCATTACCTACTATAAAAAGTGGGGCGTTCTGTGGAACGACTGGCTGACCTCTGTCGATCACAAGCGCATCGGCATCATGTACATCATCCTGGCCTTCGTGATGCTGTTCCGCGGCTTCTCGGACGCTGTGATGATGCGTGCCCAGCAGGCTTTGGCTTCTGGCGCCAATGAAGGCTTCCTACCGCCGCACCATTACGATCAGATATTCACCGCTCACGGCGTGATCATGATCTTCTTCGTGGCAATGCCTTTCATTGTTGGTCTGATGAACTTTGCCGTACCGCTTCAGATCGGTGCGCGTGACGTGGCATTCCCATACCTCAACTCGTTGAGCTTCTGGCTGACGGTTGCTGGTGCGATCCTGATCAATCTTTCTCTCGGTATCGGTGAATTCGCGAAAACTGGCTGGCTGGCTTACCCGCCACTTTCCGGCAAGGAGTTCAGTCCAGATGTCGGGGTGGATTATTACATCTGGGCCCTGCAGATTTCCGGTATGGGTACGCTGCTTTCGGGCGTGAACCTAATCACCACCATCATTAAGATGCGTGCTCCCGGCATGGGTATGATGCAGGTTCCGGTTTTCACCTGGACCGCACTCTGCTCGAACGTCTTGATCGTGGCTGCGTTCCCGATCCTGACTGTGACACTCGCTCTGCTGTCACTTGACCGTTATCTGAATTTCCACTTCTTCACCAATGATGGTGGCGGTAATCCGATGATGTATGTCAACCTCATCTGGATCTGGGGACACCCGGAAGTCTATATTCTGGTTCTGCCTTGCTTCGGTGTTTTCTCCGAAATCATTGCGACCTTCTCGGGCAAGCGCCTGTTTGGCTATGCGTCGATGGTTTATGCGACCGTTGCCATCACCATTCTGTCGTTCCTCGTCTGGGTTCACCACTTCTTCACCATGGGTGGCGGTGCAAGCGTAAACGCTTTCTTCGGCGTTGCGACCATGATCATCTCGATCCCCACAGGTGCAAAAGTCTTCAACTGGCTCTTCACTATGTATAAGGGGCGCGTCCGCATGGAAACGCCGGTCATGTGGACCATCGGCTTCATGTGTACCTTCGTTGTTGGTGGTATGACGGGCGTTCTGCTTGCTGTTCCGCCTGCAGATTTCGTGCTGCACAATTCCGTATTCCTGATCGCCCACTTCCATAATGTGATCATCTCGGGCGTTCTGTTCGGTTGCTTTGCCGGTCTCATCTACTGGTGGCCAAAGGCTTTCGGCTTCAAGCTGCATGAAGGTCTCGGCAAGAAGGCGTTCTGGTGCTGGCTCGTTGGCTTCATCATGGCGTTCATGCCACTCTACGTGCTCGGCTTGATGGGTATGACCCGTCGTCTGAACCACACCGAAAATCCGGCATGGCACATCTACCTGATCATTGCCGCTATCGGCGTTGCAATCATCCTGCTTGGTATCGTCTTCCAGGTTCTCCAGATCATGATCTCTATTCGCGATCGTGAAAAACTGCGCGTCGTTGATGGCGACTCCTGGGGTACTGGACGTACGCTCGAGTGGTCGATTTCTTCGCCTCCACCATTCTACAACTTCGCTGAAGTTCCGCACGTGCGTGATCACGACAGCTGGTGGGATATGAAACAGAACGGTTATGTTCGTCGTACCGAAAAGTTCGCTCGCATTCATATGCCGAAGAACACCGGAACAGGCTTCATCATCGGTATCCTGTGCATTCCATTTGGCTTTGCAATGGTGTGGCATATCTGGTGGCTGGCAATTGCATCGTTTATCGCGGTCTTCGCAGTTGCTATCGCCCACTCCTTCAACAATGACAGAGACTTCTATGTCTCGGCCGATGAAGTACAGCGCGTCGAAGACGCACATACTCGGCAACTGAATGCTCAGGAGGCCTGATCCATGAGCGCGACCGTTACGACTACCGGCCCTTTCAAGGGCGGAAACGAGCATCCCGCTCACGAAGATCATCATGATGCAGGGTCGACCACGCTGGTCGGCTTCTGGATCTATCTGATGAGCGACTGCGTTCTCTTCTCGGGATTGTTTGCAACCTATGCCGTTCTGGCGCATCAGTTCGCGGGCGGCCCAACCGGCCGTGAACTCTTCGACCTGCAGTTTGTGTTGACTGAAACCATGCTGCTGCTGGCGTCGTCCCTGACCTATGGTCTGGCGACGCTGTCGATGTACAGGAATAACCGTGCAGGTGTTCTGTTCTGGCTGGGCGTTACCTTCCTGCTAGGTGCAGCGTTCTTGGTCATGGAAATCTATGAATTCCATCACCTGATCGTTGAAGGTGCAGGACCGGGTCGCTCGGCATTCCTTTCGGCATTCTTTGCGCTGGTCGGAACGCACGGTCTCCACATTACTTCAGGTCTGGTCTGGATTCTGGTGCTTTCGGCCCAGCTTCTGCGTGACGGCCTGACTGAAAAGAATCGGACGCGCGTGATGTGCTTGAGCCTCTTCTGGCACTTCCTGGACATCATCTGGATTGGCGTCTTTACCCTTGTCTATCTGCTGGGTGTATTGTGATGAGCTCTGGACACGAAACACACGATCAAGCCGCACATGGCAGCCTGAAGTCCTACCTGATTGGTTTGGCTCTTGCGATCATTCTCACCATCGTTCCGTTTATGCTGGCAATGAACGGTTACTTTACGCCAGCAACGACTGCAGCAATCGTCATCGGTATGGCTGCTGTTCAGATCGTGGTGCATTTGGTTTACTTCCTGCACCTTGACCCGAAGTCGGAAAATGGCTGGAACATCCTCGCGCTGATCTTCACGGTCATCATTCTGGCCATCGTGCTTGCTGGTTCTATCTGGGTCATGCATCACCTCGATACCAACATGATGCCGATGTATATGACGCCGGACGATGCGCGTAATCTGCCATAAACGCATTTCAAAAGGCCGGTTTTGGCCGGCCTTCTGATCATCTGATACCAGGCCTGACGGCCCGGTTCCGCGGCTTTTTTCCTCCCTCTCCCCCTTAAAAGCCGCGTGGCGCCCCGGTTCCCTCCGGGGCGCTTTCATTTTGGAAGCATATAACTCTTCTTATTTCATCGCTCCAATTGCTCCAGATCTTCCAGCAATCCGGGTCCGAGTGAATTCCAGCCGAGCCGCTCGCGTGTCAATGTGTTTGACGCCGACATATCTTTGCTGACAAATGCTGTAAGCCAGCCAAAGTGTTCAGCCGCTTCCTGCCCATTAAGTGATACCACCGGTAGATTGAGCGCTGCGCCGACGGCCTCAGCAATCGCGCGGAACGCAATGCCTTGCTCGGCTGTGGCATGATAACGCGCGCCCGGTTCCGCCCGCTCCACTGCAAGCCGGTAGAGGTGCGCAGTGTCATCAATATGGGCTGCCGACCACTGATTGGCGCCTTCGCCGATATAGGCTGAGACCCCGGACCCGACCGCAAGCGGGATGAGTTCGCTCACAAGGCCTTGCTTGCGTGTGTCGTGGATTTGCGAAAGCCGCATAACGGATACATTGACGCCGCGTTGCAACTGCTCATATCCCGCTAGTTCTGAAGCCACACGTGGGTTGGGATGATGGGGATTGAAGTGACTTTCGACAGCAGGTTCACCAGGAACTGCCGCTCCCATGGCAGTGGCTGAGGTTATGACGAGCGGGCGCTCAGTCCCTTCAAGCGCAGAGCCAAGGGCTTCGATCACGCGATGATCCTTCGCGCAGTTGGCCTGAAAGTTCGCGAAGTTATGGTCGAACGCGGTGTGTATGACGGCATCGCATTGAGCAGCACCTCGACGCAGGCTTTCGAGGTCTTCGATATCACCGCGATGTGCTTCTGCTCCGGCCGCTACGAGCTTTTCAGCGCCAGCATCGGAGCGGGTGAGGCCGAGCACGTCATGGCCCTCCCAGATAAGTTCAGGGATGATATGCGAACCGATAAAGCCCGTCGCGCCTGTAAGAAAAATTCGCATGAAGATGGTCTCCTTGTTGTTCTGGCGACAATCTGCGATGCTTAATCATCCTATTAAAGTAGTGACATTATCATAGTATAATAACTAACAGGCAAACCATGTCGGAAAAGACCAATTCCCTGCTTGGCTCATATCTCAAAGACCGTCGTGCGCGGCTTGATCCGACCGCCTTGGGCTTTGCTGCAGGTCGCCGCCGCACGCCCGGGTTAAGGCGTGAGGAGGTAGCGCAGCGCGCCAATATCAGCCCAACATGGTACACTTGGCTTGAGCAGGGGCGGGGTGGCTCACCCTCGACGGATGTCCTAAATCGGATTGCGGCCGGACTGATGATGACTGAACCGGAGCGCGAACATCTTTTCATGCTTGCCTTCGGTCATCCTCCCGAAGTGTTTTACAAACGGCCATCAGAAATCACTCCTCGGCTGCAACGTCTGATCGACGCAATGGTAACCAGCCCTGCGATCATCAAGACAGCCACATGGGATGTTGTGGCATGGAACCGGGCCGCCGCAATTGTGCTGGCAGATTACAGCACTCTGCCGCCGGAAGATCGCAATATTCTCAAACGGATCTTTTGCAATTCCGACATCAGGGCCAAACAGGATGGCTGGGGCGAGGTGGCCCGCTTTGTAGTGGGGGCATTTCGCGCCGATGCGACACGTGCTGGAGCGGCATCGGAGGTTACTGAACTGGTCGAGGAACTGTGTCAACAAAGCGCGGAATTTGCAGCTCTTTGGCGTGACAATGACATCGGTATTTACAGCGAAGGAACCAAGCGACTTTTGCATCCAAAGCTTGGGCGTTTGGAACTTGAATATTCGGGATTCGCCGTCGACGGACGTCCGGACCTTGGGATGATCGTCTATAATCCCGTGTTGCCTTCGGACGCAGATAGGATACGGCGGCTGGTTTTCGCGAGTGCGCAAAGTTTGCCCCAAAATATCTGAAGAGCGACCCAATCGGCAGTTCGAATTATATAAGTAAATAAATGTAAAATTTTAATCAATTTATTGTAAACGCAACATATATATCGCAGATAACTAATTATAGATTGCTCTAATATAAGTAATAGATTTACCATTCTTATGTATGTTGTTTGCACTGTGAGCAATATTGTTATAGTATGCATCGCGTTTGATAATTAATTCGTCTCTATTTGCTCTGTGTTTTGGAGAATTTGTGATGTCTTTATTTAAGAATATGCTCGTAAAAAACCACCTTGTTGGTATGGCAATTGTAGCCTCAGCACTCTTCACTCCCGCAATTGCTTCTGCGGCTACGGCTTATATATCCGCTTCAGTCAATGTTCGCTCCGGCCCAGGTGCAAATTACGGACGGCTTGCAACACTTCCTGCAGGTATTACGGTTAATGCCGGTTCCTGCCGCAACGGCTGGTGCCAGATTTATAATGGCAGCAGTGTTGGTTTCGTCTCGGCGCGTTATGTCCGCTTTGGTTCGTATAATGGCGCTTACGCTGCCCCATCCAACACGACCGTAATCGTCAGTAATGACGGATACGATAATGGTTGGGCTCCCGGCTTCGGACTCGGTCTCGGTTTAGGTTGGGCATCGGGCGGTGGCTATTGGGGACCAGGCTGGGGTGGTGGTCCCGGCTGGCGCGGTGGCCCGAATTACATCAATGGTTGTATCGGTCGCAACTGCCAGTCCAATCGTGGTGGTGGACGCAATGGCTGGAACCCACGTTGGGGGCATGGCCCGCAATGGGGCGGCAGAGGATGGCCGAACGGCGGACGTGGAAACTGGGGGCCTGGTCGGGGTGTAGGACCACGTTTCACGTCTGGCCCAGATCACTTCGGTGGTTTCGGCGGCGGTGGCATGCATTTTGGAAACATGAGGCCAATGCACGCCGGGCGTTAAAAATAACAGCGGCCTTTTAAATATCAGGTCGTTATCTTCCCCTCCTGATGACCTGATCCGCGGCTCGCTGGACTCCCCTCCCTCCAGCGGGCCGCAATCATTTTGTTATCTGAGCGGTTCCAACTTTAGAGCGCATCTTATCCGAAAAGTGTGAAGCGGTTTTCGGATAAGATGCGCGTAGAAAAATGATTAGCGAGCCGATTTGGTCCGGTCAGATCGAAACGCATTCTAGCAGTCTCAATATTAACGCTCTCCATTAACTCTCCATTGACTCAATCTATTCAAAATAGGGAATAGTTGACCTTTGAGCTTTGGAAGCGCTTTGAGATTCTAATCGGACCGTCGCGTATATTCGGTTTTTCTTAGATTAAATCTCATCCGGGCTTGAAATGTCATAACGCATTTGGGTTGAAGCTTGGCCTTCCCACTACTCTATGTTAATCCCTGAATCGTCCTGGGATTGGGGGAGGACGAAGCGCTACCCAAGCGGTCGTGAAATAGAAACCGGACAGTAACGTGTATGACTTGGAGTAACAGGACGATACAGGGAAGAAGTCTCATTGTGCTCGCGCTCGCGGTGCAATTTGCTTCAATGACGGTGTCGCCTGCATTGGCGTTCGAAATTTTTGGCGTCCGTCTTTGGGGTAAAGAGAAGACGGAAGATGCCGATGCGGTCATCTCTGATCCGAAACACTATTCAGTGAATGTAGAAGCGACAGGCAGTCGAAAGAATGCCGATGGCAGCGATGCGGATTTGAAATCTGTTATTGAAGGCGCATCCGGTCTGGTTTCAGACGAGGATAAGCCCGCCTCAGGTTCCGCTGGACTGCTTGCCAAGGCACGCGGTGATTACCGCCGTATCCTGTCGTCGCTTTATGGCGAAGGGCGCTATGGCGGCACGATTTCCATCAAGGTTGATGGACGCGAAGCCAACGACATTCCCGTAGATGCGGATATTCCCGACAATGCCAGAATCGATATTTCAGTCGATCCCGGTCCGCAGTTTTTGTTCTCGCGTACGGCAATTTCCAATATCGCGCCACCACCTGTCGATAAGAAAGACAAGGTGCAATCGCCTGAAGAAGCAGGTTTCGCACCGGGCAAAGTTGCACGTTCCGGTACAATCCTGAAAGCTGAACGTCTTGCGGTTGAAGCGTGGCGTCAGCAAGGCTATGCGAAAGCCAAGGTGACAGGCGAAGATATCGTCGCCGATCACGATGGAAACACGCTTGCAGCCGACGTATCACTCGATCCTGGTCGCAAGGCACATTATGGCCCTGTAAGCGTGGTGGGTACTGCGCGTATGGACCCGCAATTCATCGCCTGGATGACAGGATTGAAACCGGGGCAGGAATATGATCCACACGATATTGAGAAGGCGAAGAAGCGTCTTGGACGCATGGAAGTCTTCCGTGCAATGAATTTTGAGGAAGCCGAGCAGATTGAACCGGATGGCAGTCTGCCGATGACGCTCAATGTTCAGGAGCGCAAACCACGCCGCTTTGGCTTTGGTGCTGAATATTCGACGCTCGATGGTTTTGGTGTGACTGGATATTGGATGCATCGCAACCTGTTTGGCAAAGGCGAGCGTCTGCGCTTTGATGCCAAGGTCAGCGGTGTCGGTGGCTCGCAGGACAACTCGTTCGATCCGGCCAACTTCACCTATATGGTTGGCACAAGCTTCACGAAGCCGGGCGTTTTCACACCGGATACGGATTTCGTGGCCGCACTTGATGCCAAGCGCGAAGTGCTCGACGCTTATACCGAAACCTCGATCAACGCGAAAACCGGTTTTACGCAGATTTTCAGCGATGAGCTTTCAGGTGCGCTTTATGCCAAGGCGAGCCATGGCCGCTTCGATGACGATTATTTCGGAACACGCGAATTCACGACCGGCGGGCTTGAAGGCAATCTCCTTTATGATGGCCGTAACAACAAGCCTGATCCAAGCTCCGGCGTTTATCTCGAAGGCAATGTTCAACCGTTCTACGAATTCCAGCGGGGCAATTTTGCGACCCGTTTCACCGCGGAAGGCCGTGCCTATTACGGTTTTGGCGCAACAAACCGCGTGATTCTTGCAGGCCGCGTGAAAGTTGGTTCTATCGTCGGTGCGGAGATTGAAGATCTCCCACCGAATCAGCTCTTCCTTGCAGGCGGCGGCGGTTCCATCCGTGGCTATTCCTATCGTGGCGTTGGTGTTGAAACATCGACTGGCGACGTTATCGGTGGTCGCTCTCTGGTCGAGGCATCGGGCGAAGTACGCACACGCGTAACCGATTCCATCGGTGTGGTCGGCTTTGTCGATGCGGGCTATGTGGGCGAGCAATCCTATCCAGATTTTTCGGAAGAAATGCGTATCGGCGCGGGCTTGGGTCTGCGCTACCTGACAGGGCTTGGACCTATCCGTCTTGACGTCGCACTTCCACTTAACCGCCGCTCGGGCGATCCGAGCTATGCGTTCTACGTAGGCATAGGACAGGCGTTTTGACCAGATTTCTCGCACTCTTAGCCTTCATTCTCTTTGCCATTCCTGTGGTCGCGCAGGAGCAGGCGGAAGAAGAGAAGTCGTATTTTATTTCTTTTGTGGAGAGCAAACTTTCCGCACCGAACCGTCGTATCCAGTTTTCGGGCTTGAGTGGCCTGCTGTCGTCTGAAGCAAGTGTTGGCGCTATAACCATTGCCGACCGTGAAGGCGTGTGGCTGCGTATCGAGAATGCCAAGCTCAACTGGAGCCGTACGGCACTCTTCACTGGTCGCCTGAGCATCCAGTCGTTGGTGGCCGAGCGTATCGATATCATCCGCAAGCCATTGCCGGACAACAGCCTGCCATCGCCGGAATCGTCAAGCTTCAGCCTGCCGGAGCTACCGCTCTCGGTCAATATCGATAGTCTCGATGTGGCGCGCTTGCATTTTGGGCAGGATATTTTTGGGCTTCAGTCGGAAGTATCACTCAACGGCAATCTGTCGCTCGCCGACGGATCGTTGAATTCAGCCTTTGATATCAAGCGTCTTGATGGGCCGGGCGGCAATTTTGCGCTCAGAGCGGCTTATGCCAATGCCGATCAGAAGCTTGATCTTGATCTCAAAGTCGCAGAGCCTGCCAATGGCATCGTCGCCAATCTGCTCAATATCGATGGACGCCCGCCGGTTGATCTCACTTTGACGGGTAAGGGAACGCTTGACGATCTCAAGATTGACCTGGCACTTGATACCAATCGCAATCGCACGCTGACAGGTGGCTTCACATTGACGCGTCAGGCCGATGGCCGCGTCTTTGCAACTCGTGTGGATGGTCCGATCGCTGTTTTGGTTCCTCCGGCATTTCGCGACTTCTTTGGTGCTGAAACTGCCTTGTCTGCGAACGGTTTTCTGAAAGATGGTGGTGGTTTCCGCCTTGACGATCTGGCGTTGACGACGGCTGCATTGAAGGTGAAAGCCTCTGCGGAATCGGGCAGCGATGGCTTTCTGAACAAGCTGCGCGTTGATGCGAATATTCAGGATGATAGCAAGGGGCAGGTGCTCTTGCCGGTCAAGGGTGGTGAGACAACCATCAACAATGCAACGCTTCAGATTGCTTACGGCGACCGTCCGACCAATGACTGGACCGGAAAGCTTGCGATTGCTGGCTTCAAGAATGCGACTGTTTCCGCGTCGAGCATCGCGCTCGACATGGGTGGCGCTGCTGAAAACCTCAACGATGCCGCCAATCGCCGTGTAACCTTTGATGTTAAGGGCGGCGTGAGCGGTATCGATGCGACAGACGCAAAAATTGCTGAGGCGCTTGGCGACAAAATTGATCTGGCGATCGCAGGTGGCTGGCGTGCCGGTACTGCTGTCGATCTTGACAAAGCAAGCATCGAAGGCAACGGCCTCAGCTTAGAGCTTCAGGGTAAGATCAATGATTTTGTTTTCAACGGCGATATTCTCGCTAAGGTCGCAAGCCTCGCGCCTTATGGTGCGCTGGCCGATCGCGATCTGGCGGGCAGCATTGATGTGAAGGCATCAGGCAATCTTAGCCCGATCAGCGGTGCGTTTGACTTTATGCTGGATGGCAACGCACAGAATATGCGCACCGGCACGGAAGCGGTCGACAATATTCTTGACGGCAATGTTCAGCTGAGCGGTGGAATCGCAAGAAGCGCACAAGGGTTTTCTGCGCGCAATTTTCGCATCGGCAACGAGCTGAGCGAAATTACCGCTAATGGCTCTTTCGCATCCGACAAAGCCGATTTCGATTTTGGCGTCGCGCTGTCTGATCTCAAGCTTCTGTCTGACAAAGCCTCCGGTCGCATGACGATCAAAGGCAGCGCGCGCGGCGAGGACAAGCTGATTGCACTGGCACTACGCGCCGATGCTCCACAAGGGGCGCTTGCGGACCGCAAGCTTTCCGAAGGGGCTCTTGATTTCAACGCGCTTCTGGATGGCAATGCAACTACGGGTGCATCGCTTTCAGGCAAGCTTGCAGGCGGTGCATTCCTTAATGGAGAACGCGTCGATATCGGGTCGCTGATCGATATTGTCAATGACGAGAAGCGTCTGACGAACCTCGTCTTCAACGCAGGTGGCGCGCATCTTTCGGGCAATTTCACACAGAACGCCAAGGGACTGCTGGCTGGTCAGTTAAATGTGGATGCGCCGGATATTTCGACG
This sequence comes from Ochrobactrum sp. AN78, assembly GCF_029909885.1. Classification (NCBI taxonomy): domain Bacteria; kingdom Pseudomonadati; phylum Pseudomonadota; class Alphaproteobacteria; order Hyphomicrobiales; family Brucellaceae; genus Ochrobactrum; species Ochrobactrum sp. AN78. Next base: position 260,126 of record NZ_JASAMU010000002.1, on the reverse strand, counting down.
GCTGCCGCCCTTTTCCTTGCCGATGCAACAGGCGCTGCGAATGCCGACATCACGCTAGATGCAAATGGCGAGCGCCAGAATGCGACCGTCAATGCCAAGGCCAGTGGTCTGAAGATCAACGGCAATCACATTGCGTCTGCTGACATCGCGCTCACAGCACAGGACCTGTTCGGTGTTCCGGTTGTGGATGGTGCCGCGGGTGCCCGCGACATTCTGGTCGGCACTTTTGGGATCGATAATTTCGATGCCAAGGCCAATGCAACCGGCACAAAGACTGATTTTACGGCCAGCACCAAACTCAAAATTGGTACGGTTGCGAATGCTGCCGGCTCACTTGAACCCAAGGACGGCGGGTTTGAACTGGGGCTGACATCGGCCGACGTGAAGCAAGGCGCATTGTCAGCAACGCTTGCGGCACCTGCAACCATTGCCATGAAGGGAAGCGACATCTCGTTTGGCGATATCATCGTCAATACGGGTGACGGTCAGGTCAAGGTCAATGGTGCAATCGGAGAGCGTCTTGATCTTTCGGTTGCTCTTTCCAATCTGCCGCTTGCACTTGCCAATACATTCAAACCTGAGCTTGGCCTCGGCGGTACGATCAACGGTACGGCACGCGTCACAGGTACGCGTGAAAAGCCAAATGCGGCTTTCGATATTGCTGCGCGCGGCTTGACTGCAGCTGAGCTGAAAAATCAAGGCATCGCAGCACTTAATGCGGATGCAAAGGGCAGCTCCGACAACAATCGTCTGAATGTTGATGCCCATGTCACGGGCGGAGGCGGCATCGATGTCACTGCGAAGGGCGGAGTACCGCTTGGGCAGGGCGACATGGCGGTCGATATCAATCTCGCCAATCTGCCGCTGACTGCTCTTAATGGTGCCGTTAAGGGACAGGACCTTGCCGGCAATGTAACAGGCACGGCGCGCATTACAGGCCCTCTCACCAATCCAGCCGCAAGCTTTAATCTGCGTGGCACAGGTTTGGCGGCAAAACCTCTGCGCGATAATGGCCTAGCACCTTTGAGCCTTCAGGCTGCAGGAAATTACGCCGCTAAGGCCGTCGATATTTCCTCGCTGACAGTTGATGGCCCGCAGGGCCTCAATGTTACCGCAAACGGCAAGGTGCCGTTCTCGGGACAGGGGCTCGGTGTGAATGTTTCGGGCAGCTTGCCTCTGGCGCTCGCCAATCGCTTCCTCGCGGATCGCGGTGCGCAGGCAAGTGGTACGCTGTCGCTCACAGCAAGTGTTTCGGGTGGCTTTGATAAGCCGCAGCTGCGCGGTATGTTCTCGACGTCTGGCGCACAGTTCATTGATCCTGAAACTAATGTTCGCCTCAACAACATCAATGTCATGGGGGCGATGGAGGGTGAGACCATTACACTCCGTCAGGTCAATGCAGCTTTTGGCAGCGGTGGCGCAATTTCTGCGACCGGCACGATCTCGACCAATGCAGCGGCCAATTTCCCTGCCAATATCGACATCAAGCTTGACCGTGCTCGCTACGCGGACGGCAAGCTGGTAGTCGCGACCGTCAATGGCGGCATCTCGATCACCGGCCCGCTGATGCGCGATCCGCTGATTTCAGGCCGTATTGATGTTGATCGTGCCGAGATTACGGTTCCAGAAAATCTCGGCGGCGGAGCGGCTTACGTTCCTGTTCGCCATATAAATACGCCAAAGAATGTTCAGGCAACGCTCGATCGTGCCAAGGTAGAGACGCGCCGCAGCAGGGTGCCAACACCGACAGCACGTCCAACAGTGCCACGTCTCGATGTCACTGTGAACGCGCCAAACCAGATCTTTGTGCGGGGTCGCGGCCTCGATACGGAATTGGGTGGACGCGTTCGTTTGACCGGACCTGTGACGGATATCAAACCGGTGGGTTCGTTCGACCTGATCCGTGGCCGCATCGGTATTCTTGGTCAGCGCATTACCTTTGATGAAGGTCACGTAACGCTGGTGGGTGATCTTAATCCGCAGCTTAATTTCGTTGCGCGCAGCGAAGGTGATGATATTACGGCCATTGTGACAGTCACTGGCACGGTCGATAATCTCAATATCGTCTTCTCCTCCTCGCCGGAACTGCCGCAGGATGAAGTACTTGCTCATCTCATCTTTAAGCGCTCGATTGGCGAATTGTCGGCCTTCCAGATTGCGCAGCTCGCAGCCGCAGCGGCCGAACTTGCTGGCGGTTCCAACAACTCGCTGATGGGCAAACTGCGCCAGGGAACGGGCCTGGACGATATTGATGTCGTAACCGACAGCAAGGGCGAAACCGCTGTACGCGCCGGTCGTTATATTCGCGATAATATCTATCTTGGCGTGGAAGCTGGTTCCGGCGGTTCGACCAAGGGCACCGTCAATCTCGACATTTCCAGAAACCTCAAGGTCAAGGGTGCTTTGGGATCGGAAGGCGATTCCAGCGGCGGTATTTTCTACGAAAAAGATTATTGATCGATCGGCAGAATTTGATCAAAAAGGCCGGGCTCATGCCCGGCCTTTTTTATTAATCAACAATTGGCGGCAACCATTTTTCTTAACGTTTACGCGAGTGGATTAACGCTTCCTCAACCATAAGGACGCAAATTGTCGAAACGATAAGAAGGCATTTTGCCGATTGTTTCGAGTTGGGCGATTTGTATGTCTAAGTTGAATGAGAAATTAAGCCGTCGTCATTTTCTGCTCGGTACGGGTGCTGTCTTGCTGGGTGGCGTTACGGGCTGTTCACAAACGATGGACATGTCTGCATTCCAGATGAACGTCGATCCGATGTCCACCGGCGGCATTACACCGATGCGTCCGCAAATCAGCGTGGACAAGGCGATCACTACACCTGACGTGATGTATGCGGCGGTGCAGGAAGGGCAATATGCGCTTCCAGCGATTCCTTATGCCAAAGTGCCGAAAGAATTCCGTCGCCAGATAGTGCCGGATCCGACAGGCGAAGCGCCGGGAACGATTGTGGTCAGCACCAAGGACCACTTCCTATACTACGTGCTCCCTGGTGGTGAAGCGCTCCGTTATGGCGTTGGCATCGGTAAGGCGGGCTTTGAATGGCAGGGCCGCGCCAATGTTCAGTACAAGAAGCAATGGCCGCGCTGGACGCCTCCGCCGGAAATGATCCAGCGCAGGCCAGACCTTGAAAAGTATCGCAACGGTCAGGAGCCGGGTCCGCAAAACCCGCTCGGCGCGCGTGCGCTTTATATCTTCCAGAATGGTCGCGACACGGGTTATCGCATCCACGGATCACCTGAATGGTGGTCGATTGGCCAGTCGATGTCGTCGGGCTGTATCCGCCTGATGAATCAGGACATCATTGATCTATATAATCGTGTTCAGGGAAAGGCACCGATCATCGTTGGATGATCGGTGTTTCATCTCGCAAAAGAATTAGAGCGCATCCGGAAAAATTTGAAGCGGTTTTCGGATAAGACGCGCAAAGAGAAAAGAGCGTGTGCATTCAGGAAATGCACACGCTCTAAAGTTTTCCGGGCTGACTGGAGGTCGTATTGCCCGGTTATTCGGATGCTTCGTTCGCGACGATTATTCGTAACGACCTGTCTTGGCTGCTGTGTCGGCAAAAGCGACGAGGCGTGAAAGCTCAATCTTCATGCTATCCACTGAAGCGTGGAGTGTCTGTGATTTCGGGGCGGTCATATCTTGCGCCATCTGGGTGGATATTGCCGGCATGGCAAAGGCTGCTGTCGTCAAAGCAATGGCTGCAACAAAGCCGAGGCGTCGTTCGGTTCTGGCTTGCATTTTGTTCTCCTCGCGCCGCAATGAGCGGTCTCAATCAAAGTGGTTTCCTACGCAGCGTTCCTGAAATTAGTGAAAGGTCGCGCGACGGGTAATGTTCAAAGCAATGTCGATGGCATGGATCGGTATTGGCAACAAAGTCTGTCCGAAATCGGCCAATGTGTCGGCAAAATTGCGGGCCGCATCTGCCACATCGTCGCAACGCCGTTTACAGGCGATTGCCTCAAGGCAGGTATCGAGCAGCAAGCCATCCTGATTTTGGATACCTGAAATCAGGCCCAGCGTCAGACATTCCTCTCGGCACACATGGTGCGAGTCGAATGGAAATGCGCGCAGCTGACAGCTTGCACAATGGCGCAGCACACGAATAAACTGGGAAAGCTCGGCGATTGCACGCTTTGCTTCAGAGGTCCCAAGCACTTCCGAATAGAGGCCCCAGGTCATTTCCCAGGGAATGATCGATCCGGTTTCAAAACCGGCAGTCCAGCGGCGATAGCCTTCAAGCACCAGCTTTTCCGGCAGGCGATCATAATAGCCCACGCTATTGGTGCCGTTCAGCTCCGAGATACGCATATTCATGTTCGCCTCCATTCAGAGGGCCGAACAAATGTGCAGCTTTGCTGCTTATGCTTCGCGAGGCGTTCTGTTTCCCCTCGCGCATTGCAATATCCGGTCGGCAAAAGATGAAGTTGCCATGGCAATCCATCCACATTTGCGGACCGGCATTCACTGAGACCGATCATCGGGTCCTCCAATCGAAAGGGTTCAAGGCCCAGACATCAAAGGTTGCACAAAATAACTCTCGCGCATAAAAGCTGCAAATTGATCTGGAGTCAATTACTCAGCTTTTAAAAAGGTGAATTATTTCAATAGTGTAGAATTATTCTAGACTATTACATTCATGTTTACAGCAATAAGCGAAGAACGCAACCGCTACAACGGGGTAGCGGTTGCGGCAAACGGGCGCATAAAGCACGGAGAGAAGCGCGTCATCGCCCTTTGCTCTCAATATTAAAGCGCATCCCGAAAAGTGTGAAACGGTTTTCGGACAAAGATGCGCGTTAAAACAGATAATTAGAGCGCCGATCTGATCCAATCAGATCGAAACGCGCTCTAAAGCGTGTCGCGCGTTAATCGTTTATCTTAACGCATTTCTTTATCCCAAAACCGGTTTCCACTTTTGGGAGACATGCTTTAATGATTTGAATGGTCGTCGGATTTACCGCTTTGCGGGGTCACTGGAAATTCGAGATCAATCTTGCCAGCCTTTTCGAATTCCAGCGTCGCGGAAACCTTGTCACCTTCCTTGTAAGGCGTTTCCGGCTGGATGAACATCAGATGATATCCGCCCGATTTCAGCTCCACGGATTCTCCCGCTGGAATATCCAGCCCGCCGTCGAGCTTGCGCATCTTCATGACTTGATTTTCCATGCTCATTTCATGGATTTCAACGCGCTTGACGCCTGTGGTGCTGACGCTAACCAGCTTGTCCGCGGCCTTGCCTTCATTTGCAATGGTCAGGAAACCACCAGCGACTTTCGCACCTGGAACCATGGCGCGGATCGAAGGGGCGGTGATTGTTAGATCTCCGACCTTGATTGGGGCCATGGCGTGATCGCCATGATTTGCCTGGTCGTTATGCGAACCATGCCCACCGTGGCCGACATGTTCATCGGAGTCGGTCGCTGCCAGCACTTGAAGCTGCGGAGCAGGATGCTCCAGATCGTGCGGGTTCTGACCTTCTTTGGCAATCTCGGTCCAGGCAACGGAATCATCGGTTCCGCAGAACTGCGTTACGGGGAAGGAGAGTGTTGTGTCCTTGTCGAATTTTGCAAGCTGGCCAACCACGACGAACTCATCGTAAAAATCGCTCGGCAGATCGCCTTCGCTCCATGTCACCTGCTTGACGCCGGAGGTCACATCCTTGCCGTGGACCTTATAGCTCTCAGCGTAATCGCCTTTGGCGGTTTCAACTTTCCAGCCCGCTTTTGGCTGCGGCTGTGCAGAGATAAAACCTTCTGGCAGCTCGACCTTTACCGCCGTTGTAGCCTTGCCCTCGCAACCATGTGGAATACGAACGACCGCCTTATAGAAGCCACCTGCTTTAGCTTCGCTCTTTTCAAGCGATGAATGGGCAGTTGCTATCCCTGCGGAAGCAAAAAGAGCAATAATAGAAACGGCAGGTGCGAAAGAACGAAAATTTTTCATTGTGATAAACCTGAATAGTCATGTGTTCGGGCGCAGCTTAGCTTTAAGCACGCGTTGAAAGACTGGTTTCAGGCGAAGGGGGGCGCTTGTGGCGGCGCCGATGGCGGATAGATGTCACGCCAGAGCACAGGCTGGGATGGCACAACTGTAAGCGCCAAAGCCATTTGCGGTGCTGCCCCTGTCGATGGAGCAGGTTGCGGGCACAGGTATGCAGATGAAATTCGGCAGGCTTCGCAGACATTGCTGTTGTGCAGATGCTGATCGCGGGCATGGCCGCTTTTATCAACCGCATGATCAGTGATGCAGAGCACCGGATAAGTGCCATCGGGCAGAACATATTCTGCAAGCAGCAACTCTTCAGCAGATGCGATATTGATCGGCTTGTGTGCGAAAGCAACGAGCATCAGCGCCAGTACGCTTAGCAAGCGTACTGCCAGCATCACCCGCAAATGTGTAGCACCGGCCTTCAACTCTCAGCTTCTCCTTTGTGCAGAGCTTTAACTAATTCATCATGGTCGTCTTTGCCAAGCGTCAAATAGCAGCGCTTTAAGGGAATAGGTCAGCATGTTTGGTTGTGTAAGGTTCTAACGGCAATACTGCCTTACTGCCTAATTACACATATCGCCCGCCGCGCTGAATGACCTCGATCTTGTAACCGTCCGGGTCTTCCACGAAAAAGAAGCGCGCGACCTGGACATCGCCATTCTTGAAGTCTACGAGCTTGCCGACTTTGAGCCCTAGCTCCATGAAGCGTGTGTATTCGGCATCAAGATCATCGACGACAACGGCGAGATGTCCATAACCATCGCCAAGATTGTAAGGTTCAGTACGGCCTTTGTTGACGGTCAGCTCGACCTCAAAATCAGTTTCCTCATTGCGCAGATAGATCAGCGTGAAAGTTTCAAAATCGATACGCTCCGCGATCTTCAACCCGAAGGCCTGATCGTAGAAGGAAACGGATCTTTCCTCATTGAGAACGCGTATCATTGAATGGACGGCTTTAGCCATGATGTCACCTGCCTGCTGGAAACTCTTTCATCGGATCTATTGGCCTTTTGGCTAAAACTGGATTATCTCAAGACATGCGAAGCGGGCAAGCTCAATGCGTGTTGCAGACGAGGGCTTGCTGCAGACGAGGTTTGAATAATGTCAGGCGTAACGCGTGAACAGGTTCTGGAACGGCTAAAGGCCGTAACAGGTCCAGATTTTGAAAGCGATGTCGTGTCGCTCGGTCTGGTGTCGGATATTTTTATTGCCGACGGCAAGGTCTTCTTTTCCATCACAGTCCCGGCGGATCGTGCAAATGCGCTTGAGCCGATGCGGCTTGCCGCTGAAAAAACAGTGAAGGAAATCCCGGGCGTGTCCGGTGCGCTGGTGACACTGACTGCGGAAAAGAAAGGTGGTCGGACCAGCGATGATGCTCCACCACCACCGAAACCTCAGCCACGACCGGCTCCAGCTCCTGCCGCCGCCCATAGTCATGCTTCCCCGCCACGTCCTGCTGGCAAACCCGGCGTTCCCGGTGTTGGGGCGATCATCGCTGTTGCATCAGGCAAGGGCGGCGTTGGTAAATCTACGACGGCGGTCAATCTCGCACTCGGCATGTTGGCCAATGGGCTTAAGGTCGGCATTCTTGATGCAGATATTTATGGGCCCTCCATGCCGCGCCTGCTCGGTCTTTCGGGGCGACCCGAAACGATTGAAGGCCGTACGCTGAAGCCGATGGAAAATTATGGCCTTAAGGTCATGTCCATGGGCTTCATGGTGGAAGAAGACACGCCCATGATCTGGCGTGGGCCGATGGTCATTTCGGCGCTGACGCAGATGTTGCGTGAAGTGGCGTGGGGCGAACTGGATGTACTCGTCGTCGATATGCCTCCCGGCACTGGCGACGCACAGCTCACCATGGCGCAGCAGGTTCCGCTCGCGGGCGCAGTCATCGTGTCTACGCCACAGGATCTGGCTTTGATCGATGCGCGCAAGGGCCTTAACATGTTCCGTAAGGTGGATGTACCGCTTTTGGGCATTGTGGAGAATATGAGCTATTTCATCGCGCCTGATACCGGCACGCGTTACGATATTTTCGGCCATGGTGGTGCACGCAAGGAAGCTGAACGGCTGAACGTGCCTTTTCTGGGCGAAGTGCCGCTTCACATGGATGTACGCGCCCATTCCGATAATGGCACGCCAATTACAGTCGTGGAGCCGGAGAGCGAACATGCGGTGATCTATCGCGAAATCGCTCGCAAAGTTTGGGAAAACATGAAGGCGGGCAAGGGAGCTGGAAAGACCGCTCCGGCGATTGTTTTTGACTAAACTAGAAAAGGGCCCTTTCGGGCCCTTTTTATTATAGTTCGTCTCCCAAGAGTGGAAACTGGCTTTAGGTAACTACGCTCGGCTCGGTTCGTCCACTGCGTTTTTTCACTTCAGTGATTTGTTCGGCGGCGTCAATCAGAGTAGCCAAAGTTTCCTGCGTATCCAGATTGTGCTTGGCCTGATCTGCTTCGTAGCGCTCGATATAAATGCGGATAGTGGCTCCCGATGTGCCGGTGCCTGACAAACGCAAAACGACGCGCGACCCGCCTTCGAAATAGATGCGGATGCCCTGATGTTCGCTTACCGAATGATCGATCGGATCATGATAGGCGAAATCGTCGGTCTTCTCGATCTTGAGGCCATTGACGCTCGTGCCAGCCAGTCTTGCAAGCTTACCGCGTAGATCAGAAACAAGCTTCTTTGCTATGTCGGAATCAACGGCTTCGTAATCATGGCGCGTATAGTAGTTGCGTCCGAAACGCGCCCAATGCTCTGCCACGATGGCTTTTACGCTTTCCTTGCGCACTGCCAGAATGTTGAGCCAGAGGAGAACGGCCCATAGCCCGTCCTTCTCGCGCACATGATCTGAGCCGGTGCCGGAGCTTTCTTCGCCGCAGATCGTGACCTTGCCATGATCAAGCAGATTGCCGAAGAATTTCCAGCCAGTTGGTGTTTCATACATGCCGATGCCGAGCTTTTCCGCCACACGGTCAGCAGCGGCACTCGTCGGCATAGAGCGCGCAATGCCCTTGATGCCATCTTTGTAACCCGGCGCCAGATGCGCGTTGGCTGCAAGCATGGCGAGCGAATCGGATGGGGTCACGAAGACGCCACGACCGATAATGAGGTTGCGGTCGCCATCGCCATCCGATGCTGCACCGAAATCGGGCGCATTATCCGACATCAGCAGGTCGTAAAGCTCTTTGGCATAGACGAGGTTGGGGTCCGGATGATGGCCACCAAAATCCGGCAGCGGCATGAAATTCATCACGCTGCCTTCTGGTGCATCGAGGCGACGTTCGAAAATTTCTTTGGCGTAAGGGCCGGTGACGGCATGCATGGCATCGAATTTGATGCCAAAGCCGCCCTTGATCATGGCGCGGATTGCGTCAAAGTCGAACAGGCTCTCCATCAGTTCGGCATAATCCGTAACCGGATCGAAGATGACGATTTCAGTCTCGCCAATTTTGGCCGTGCCAATCGTGTCGATATCGATATCTGCAACTTCAGCGATTTTATACTGATCGATCACCTTGGAGCGGGCGAATATCGCCTCGGTGATCTTTTCCGGTGCCGGGCCACCATTCCCGATATTGTATTTGATACCGAAATCTTCGTTGGGCCCGCCGGGGTTATGGCTCGCAGAGAGAATCAAACCGCCGAAAGCCTTGTATTTGCGGATCATATTGGATGCGGCGGGGGTCGAAAGAATACCACCCTGACCGACCATGATGCGACCAAAGCCGTTCGCAGCAGCGCATTTCATGACTTTCTGGATCACTTCGCGATTGTAAAAGCGTCCATCGCCGCCGACCACAAGGGTTTTACCTTTGAAACCTTCCAGCACATCGAAAACTGACTGGATGAAGTTTTCAGCATAATTGGGCTGCTGGAAAACCGGGACTTTCTTGCGCAGTCCGGAGGTGCCGGGCTGCTGATCCTGAAAGGGCGTGGTGGCAACTGTTTTGACAGTCATAATTTTCCCATTCGATTCAATAATTTGAATTAGCAAGTGATCAGTCTTTGCGGTCATTGCAAGACAAGATAGATCAAACTTATTGTTTGAAAATAACAAACTGTGTGCTGTTTTACAGAAACTCTTCTAATTTTCGATTGAGGCTCCATCCTATGACACGTTGTCCAGCTGAAAGTCTGCCTGCGGAAATTCTTGCACGGCTTTCAAACAAGCAAGATCGTCTGATTGTCGCGATCGCTGGACCTCCCGGCGCGGGCAAGTCAACCCTGTCGGATTTTCTGCGGGACGCGATCAATAAAGACGGTGTTGGACCTGCCGTGGTCGTGCCCATGGACGGGTTTCATCTCGATAATGCAATCCTAGATGAGCGTGGGTTGCGCAGCTGCAAAGGCTCGCCGCCGACCTTTGATTGCGCAGGCTTTGCAGTACTTCTGGAGCGCTTGAAAAAAGCCTCTGAAGACATCGTCATTCCAGCTTTTGACCGCACGCTGGATCTGGCGCGTGCTGGCGCATCAATCGTTAGGGGCGAGCATCAGGTTCTGCTGGTTGAGGGTAATTATCTGCTTCTAAACCAGGAGCCGTGGACGCGCCTTGCGCCGTTTTTCGATATGACTATTTTTCTGGACGTGCCTTTTGCGGAACTGGAGCGTCGTCTTATCCAGCGGTGGCTCGATTACGGGCATACTGAAGGTGCAGCCCGGGAGCGGGCGCTTTCCAATGATATTCCAAATGCCGAACTCGTGGTTTCGACTTCACGCGATGCGGAATACGTGGTCGCTTCGACATAAGACGTGACGGAAATTTGTATTATCGAGACTTGCAGCAGCCGATTCCTGCCTGCATGATGCAGGCAGGCGGCTCCAGTTAAGATAGAATCTTTGGAACTGCACTAACTCTTTTACGCATTATCCCACGCAAATAAGCTCAGGTACTTGTGCTGGAAATGCATCAGAATTCTCACGGGATCAGCCATTCATGACCAATTATGTTTTCGCGCCCTCACCGCAGACTTTTGTGCCTGTGAAGGGCACTGAAGAACGTTTTCCCGTGCATCGCATATATTGCGTCGGCCAGAATTATGCCGATCACGCCATCGAAATGGGCGGCGATCCAACCCGTAACCCGCCTTTTTTCTTCCAGAAAAACCCAGATAACCTTGTGATTGATGGTGGCGATTTCCCCTATCCGCCAAAGACCGAAGACGTGCATCACGAGATCGAGCTGGTTGTGGCGCTCAAGAAAGGCGGCAGCGATATCTTGGTCGAGACGGCACTTGATCATGTCTATGGCTATGCGGTCGGTATTGATATGACGCGGCGCGATTTGCAAGCTGTAGCTAAAAAGGCCGGTCGCCCGTGGGAAGTGGCGAAAGCCTTCGAACATTCAGCACCTTGCTCGGCCATCGTGCCGGTGTCTGAAGTCGGTCATCCGCAATCAGCCGCAATTACGCTGAAAATCAATGGCGAGCAGCGTCAGGCAGGTGATCTCAACCAGATGATCTGGAAAGTGCCCGAAACCATCGCGTATCTTTCGTCTCTCTTTGTCTTGCAACCGGGTGATCTGATATATACCGGCACACCGGCCGGTGTGGGTGCCGTGAAGCGGGGAGACATTCTGCAGGGAAATGTGGATGGTGTCGGCACGATTTCGGTGAAAGTTGTTTGACGAAATCCTGTCCTGAAACGGCCAGAAACAGCCAGAAATGATTGGCGTATCGAGAACCTTTCGAAGGAGGAATGATGAGCACCTATCTTCCCGTTGACATACATGACGCCCTTGAGCGCTTTATCAACGAAAAGCATCCCGGTCTGAACCAGACCGAGGCCATCATCCATATTTTGCGTAAATCGCTCGTGCAGCACGGATACCTTGCAGCACCGTCAGAACATGGTACACCGCCCGAAGATTTGAACGCCACAAACGACGATTGAACATGAACAAGACACCACAGGACGGAGCCGGCCACAAAGCCGCCCTCGGTCGCCGCCTTCTGCTTTTGACGATATTGGCGATTTTGCTGACATGTGCGCTCGTCTGGATGAGCATTTATCTGTTCGATCCCGATGGTGGTCTCGGCCTGGATGACTTTGGAATTTTCGCGCATGAATTCAATGCGATAGATACGATGCTGCCGCGTATTTTGTAAGGTTTAAGAGCGTTCTGTTACCGATTGAAATATTCATTTTGACACGTCCGTGACGTTCTGGGCTTTCGCTTCACGTATTTTGCGTGGTAGATGACGGTTATCGATTGAAAGAATATTGACTGAACCGGGTCGCAAAACGGACCCGCTCAAGCCAAGAGGGTCTTATGGCATTCGAGGACATCAAGGCGGAAATTGCTCTGCTGTTTGAGCAGATGGTTAACCAGCCGCAGGACGTTCATGAGATTCGCGAGACAGTTCGCGAAAAGCTCAATGCGCTCAAAGCCACAGGCATGCCTCTACCAGCAGATCTGGTTGAACTCGAAAAACGTATCGAACAAGATTTCGATTCATAGGATCGGTCACTCATGCGTATAAAAGCTCAATCAAAACCGCTTTCTCTGACCTTTCTTAAAGGCGCTCTTCTCCTTGGTTGTGCAGTTGCTCTCAGCGCCTGTAACACGACAAGTGACGGAAAGCCTGCAAAGACCGCACTGATTTCGCCGGCTGAAAATTCAACGGCTACCGCATCTGCAACGGGCGACACGGCAACTCCAGCCGCAGGCGCAACCACAGTTGCGGATGCGGCCACTCCTGCTGATGGAATGCAGACAGTTGCATCGCTGGAAAACCCGGTTCTCCCGACCAATGTCCCTATTCCGGGCATTCGCGGCCAGTCCGAGCCAATGATGGCCTATGCTGGTGCGCAGGCGGAAGCCTCTCCAGCTTCCATGGCTGCTAACATGGCGTTTGAGACACCCGATCACGCGCCGGCAGAACTTGATGCGCTGATTACCAAATATTCTGTTGCCTATGATGTACCGGAGCGTCTGGTGCGCCGCGTTGTGCATCGCGAAAGCCGCTTCAATCCGGGCGCGCGCAATGGACCATATTGGGGACTGATGCAGATCAGCCATCCAACTGCGCGCGGCATGGGTTATAAGGGCAATGCCAAGGGCCTTCTCGACGCCGAAACAAATCTGAAATACGCGGTTCGTTACCTCTCGGGTGCGTATAAGGTTGCCGGTGGTGATGAAGGTCAGGCCGTTCGTTTCTATGCACGCGGCTACTATTACGATGCTAAGCGCAAGGGATTGTTGCAGGAAACCGGGCTTGATGGCAGCTGGAAGCGTACCGGTCCGACCCGCGATGCTGCCGCTGCGTCATCCGAAACGGCAACTCTGCCAGATGCAGCTGTTGCTCCGTTGCCAGGTGTCGCACCAATTCAGGCTTCCTATACGCCTTCCGCGCAATAGCCCCATCCGACAAACTGTAATCTTGACGCTGCAAAGCGATGGCAGTTTGCTGTCTTACAGCGGTTCCAGTTATTATTGACTCGTTGGAACCGCTGTAACTATTTGTTTTTACGCATTTCCGAACGCAAAACCGGTTCCAACTTTTGCTGGAAATGCTTTAACAAAAGAGTGTTGCGGTGTCTCCCAAAACTGATGCCCACTTTTGGGAGAGATGCCTTAGAAGACGTGAGCGTGTGTGATGGATGTAAAACTGCCTTATCCAATTAAATGGAAGTATGATCGGGCCGAGCTTTGGGCAGATGGTGTGGTCCATGTGCTGGGTGTGGCGCTTGCTTTTGCGGGTGCCATTGCAATGCTCATTTATTTCCTGCCGAACATGTCTGCAGCCACGTTAATCTCGTCCGGCGTCTATCTCGCGAGCTTGCTTGCAGCACTCGGAATTTCCGCGGTCTATAATATCTGGCCGGTTTCACCCACCAAATGGTTCCTGCGTCGCTTCGATCACTCGGCGATCTATCTGCTGATCGCTGGAACTTATACGCCCTTTGCTGTCCATATGGGTGATCGCGCCATACCACTTTTGCTCTTTGTGTGGAGCGTGGCTTTTGTTGGCATCATGCTCAAGCTGTTCATGCCGGGTCGCTTTGATCGGTTGTCGATCCTGCTTTATCTGGCATTGGGCTGGAGTGGTGTCATGGTCTATGACACCATGGTGCAATCATTGCCTTCGGCCGTGTTTTGGCTGATTGCGGCAGGCGGCATGGTTTATTCTCTGGGGGTGATCTTTCATGTGTGGGAACGCCTGCGGTTTCAGAATGCCATCTGGCACGGCTTCGTCGTGGTTGGCGCAGCACTGCATTATTGTGCGGTGTTCTTTGTAGGCACATGGAATTAGCTATTTTAGAGCACGTCCCGAAAAGTGGGAGCCGGTTTTCGAAACAAGATGTGCGTAAAAACAAATAGTTAGAGAATTTATCATGCTTCAACTTAATCCAGAAATGCTCTAGTGAAAATCGCGGGATTTCGGCATAATTCTTACGTTTCTCGGGTGATGCGCAGCCTGTGATGGCGCAATGAGCCGTTGCGGGTCGCGACCGCTTAAGTCGATCAGTGCGTTTGAATGGTCTTCGAGCTTTGCGGCCACCAGATGCACGACGCCTTCAGGGCTGCGCTGGACATGGCCTTCAATGCGGATGAGACGAGCGCCCATCACCTCACGGCGAAAAGCCTTCATGATTTTTGGCCAGACGACGATATTGGCAATGCCTGTTTCGTCTTCGATGGTGAGAAACACCACGCCCTTGGCGCTGCCGGGACGCTGGCGTACGGTGACAATACCGGCCACTTTCATGCGATGGCCATTGCCTCCCTCTTGCACGGCGTGACAGGTCGAGACTCCTGTCGCAGCCAGACCTTCGCGCAGATATTGTAGCGGATGTCCCTTGAGTGAAAGTCGCGTCGTCTCGTAGTCGGCAATCACATGTTCGGACGCTGCCATCGCTGGCAGGTGGGCTTTTGGCTCTTCCGCCAGTTCACTTGTTTCGGCGGCACGGAACAGTGGCAGTGTTTCATCATTGGGCAGACGACGTACGGCCCAGAGGGCTGCGCGCCGGTCAATGTCGAGTGAGCCGAAAGCATCGGCATCGGCAAGCAGCGTGAAGGCGCGCCTGTCAATCCGCAGGCGTCGATGCATGTCCTCAATGGTACGGTAAGACTCATGCCGACCGGCAATCAGAAGTTTTGCAGCATTTTCGGATAGTCCATCGATTTGGCGAAAGCCGAGCCGAAGCGCTGGTCGAATATCGAGCGTATCCTCCAGAATATTGTCCCACTGGCTTAAATTCACATCAACAGGCAACACCGTCACACCATGCTCGCGCGCATCGCGCACGATCTGGGCAGGCGCATAAAACCCCATGGGCTGGGAATTCAGAAGAGCTGCCGCGAACACCTCTGGATGATGGCATTTAAGCCATGCGGAAATATAGACGAGGTGCGCAAAGCTCGCCGCATGGCTTTCGGGAAAACCATATTCGCCAAATCCCTTGATCTGGTTGAAGCAGTTCTCGGAAAACGTCCGGTCGTAGCCACGGTTCACCATGCCGTCGATCATCTTCTCCTGCATGGTATGGATGGTGCCCATCTTGCGGAAGGTTGCCATGGCACGGCGCAACTGATTGGCTTCATCGGGCGTGAACTTTGCGGCCTCTATGGCAATACGCATGGCCTGCTCTTGAAACAGCGGCACGCCTTTGGTTTTCTCCAGAATATTGCGTAGTTCGTTGGGCTTCCCATGCTCTGGTGACGGAGAGGGGTATATCACCGGCTCCAAACCGTTCCGCCGCCGCAGATAGGGATGCACCATATCACCCTGAATAGGGCCTGGGCGCACGATGGCAACTTCAATCACCAGATCGTAGAATGTTCGTGGGCGCAGGCGTGGCAGCATGTTCATCTGTGCGCGGCTTTCCACCTGAAACACGCCGAGCGAATCGCCTTTGCAAAGCATGTCGTAGACGGCTTTGTCCTCGCGCGGCAGTGTGGCGAGCGTCAGCTTCTTGCCATCATAATGCTGAGGCTTATGCGTGTGAATGAGATCGAAGGCTTTGCGAATACAGGTAAGCATGCCAAGTGACAGCACATCGACCTTCATCAAGCCCACTTCGTCGATGTCGTCCTTGTCCCATTCGATGAAAGAACGTTTGTCCATCGCCGCAGGACCAATTGGCACAGTCTCATCCAGCCGGTCTCGGGTGAGTACAAAGCCACCGACATGTTGCGAAAGGTGGCGCGGAAAGCCGATCAGCTCCAGCGCCAGTTCTACCGCGCGCCTTATGATCGGATTGTCGGGGTCAAGCCCCGCCTGTCGGATATGCTGTTTGTCGATCCCACCGCCCGATATGCCCCAGACTGTATTGGCAAGCGCGCCTGTGACGTCTTCGGTCAGTCCCAGTGCTTTGCCGACATCGCGAATGGCGCTGCGCGAACGATAACTGATAACAGTCGCTACAATGGCCGCACGATCAGTCGAATAGCGCCTGTAAACATATTGCATGACCTCTTCGCGCCGCTCATGCTCGAAATCGACGTCGATATCCGGCGGTTCCTTGCGTTCGGCCGAAATGAAACGCTCAAACAGAAGATCCACTTCAGTCGGGTCCACGCCGGTAACGCCTAAACAGAAGCAGACCACGGAATTGGCTGCTGAGCCGCGCCCCTGACACAAAATTTTCTTGGAGCGCGCATATTGCACAATGTCATTGACGGTTAGAAAATAGGCCGCATAGTTGAGCTGTTCGATCAGCGCTAGTTCCTTGTTGATCAGCCCTTTGACCTTTTCCGGTATCGTATCCGCACCATAATGCCGGGCAGCGCCTGCCCATGCGAGATCATGCAGATGCTGTTGCGGTGTCTTGCCTGGTGGCACTGGCTCATCAGGATAATCATAACTCAGTTCATCGAGCTGGAAGGTGATGGAGGCAGTGAAGTCGGACGTGGCATCGATTGCTTGCGGATAGTTTCGAAACAGCCGCACCATCTCATGGGTTGGTTTCAGGTGGCGCTCGGCATTTTTCTCAAGCAGCCGACCAGCGGCAAAAACGGATGTGTGATGGCGTGTGGCGGTCAACACATCCTGTAAAGCGCGGCGGTCGGGATGATGATAAAGCACGTCATTGGTGGCGAGAAGAGGCACACCGGTTTCGGTTGCAATACGGGCAATCTGTTCTGCGCGTCGTCCGTCCTGCCCCTGATGCGGCATGGCAAGCGCCAGCCAGACGCAGCCGGGTGCTGCGGTAGCGATGCCTGCCAACCGGGTTGAAAACTCAGGTCCCGGATTTTCGGGATGAAACACAGCGATCTGGAATTGTCGTGCCCGAAACTGTAAGTCTGCCCAAAGAAGATGGCATTCGCCCTTGATTGCAGCGCGTGTCTTGCCCTCTGTGAGCAACCGACAAAGCTGACCATAGGCTGAACGATCACGCGGATAAACCACCATCTCCGGCGTTCCGTCAATGAAGGTCAGTCGGCAACCGATGAAAAGCCGGAAGCTGCACGTGTCGCGAAAACTCTTCCAGGCAGCGTGCGCCCGTACCACCCCGGCCAGCGTGTTACGATCGGCTATTCCTATGCCGGATAGCCCAAGTGCATAGGCTTGCTCCACCAGTTCCTGCGGATGCGATGCACCACTGAGGAATGAAAAATTGGAGGCCGCAGCCATTTCATAATAGCGGTTTATCATGCGAATAACCCATGCAGGAACCAGCGTGGCAGATTATCGCCCACATAAAGCCCCTCGCGAAAAATCCAGAATCGCTGGCCGTCTTCGTCTTCAACCCGATAATAATCGCGCAAGTCCTGGGCTGTCTGACCGATAGAGAGCCACCATTCCTGTTCTATCCGCTCAGGTCCTTCGGCAAGACGCACATGATGACGGACCCGACGCCATATGAAGAACGAGGGTGGACTGTCGGGTACTTCGGCTGTTGTCTCAATCAGCTGTGGTGGATGAAACAGCTTTATAGGTCGTGCAGGCGGATCGCCTGGCAGGACGGCAGCACTTTGATAACTTGCCTCATTTTGACGCGTCGAATGAAGAGCAGCCCGCAGGCCAAAGGCACGCTCTGGCATATGGGTATCTCGTGGAAATGTGACCAGAACGCGCTGTGGACCCAGCCGTGCTGACAATCGATCAATGAGCTGGCTGAAGCCGGCATCGTCTTCTTCGTGCTGATCAAGTCCGGTCTGATGCTGCGCGAGTGTGATGCTGCGAAGGGCGGCAAGCCGGATCATGTCGAAGCCGAAACCCGCGTCGAGCGGATCTGTCAGCGCATTCAGCCGCTCGCGCGCAAGACGCCAGAAAATCCGGATGTCGCGCAAAGGCTGACCCGTTTCAATCCGAATATGGCGAACCTGACCATCCACCCGAAAAAAAGATGCTTCAATGAGGACTGCGCCCTTACCGTCTTTTTCAAGCCTCGCGAACAGTTCCTGTGCCAGTTCCTGTAATATCTGCTCAATAAGCTCCATGACGGTGATCGGCTCCGAAAGCCTGTGCTCGACAGTGGCAAGCGACATCATACGCAGTGGCGAAATCGGCGCGCGCGTCTGCCGTGCCAGTCGGTCAAGCTTGGCCGCAAGATCAGGACCGAAACGGGCCGTAAGGGCAGAGCGCGGAAGCTGCATGACGTCGCCAAGGCGCTTGAGGCCTGCACGTTTGAGACCTGTCTCACTGGCCTCTGCCAGTTCAAGGGAAGAAAGCGGCAGGCGAGGCAAAAGCGCATCGGCTTGTGCCAGGTCAAACACACCGCCTTTGGTTCCGCGCGCCAGAAGCCGTGCGGCAAAAGCATTATCGGCAATCGCTGCCTGTACGCACAAGCCTGCTCGTTCCATGCGCTTCGTCACATCAATACGCATGGCTGCAAGCCCACCGAAGAGGTGGGCACAACCCGTAATATCAAGCATCAAACCATGCGGCGGGTCGAACGCCACAAGCGGCGTGTAACGCTCGCACCAATGAGCAAGGTGATTGACGAGGGCTGCATCGCGCTCCGGCATGGCAGGTGCCACATCAAGCATCTCCACCCGTGCGCGTGCATCAGTCAGCGCCATGCCGGGAAAGATGCCGAGCGTGGCTGCAGCTGCATCCACTGCTGTCACTCGTAGCGCATTGGCGGTGCGTTCAGTGACGACAAGCGGCAGATTACGCACAGTTTCAGGCGATGCGACGCGGCGTAACCGATCCGTCGGCAGAAAGGGGAACCAGAGTGCGAGGAACGAACGCTCGGCCTGCTCTTTCTCTTGCACCAAATTCAAGGGTTTCATTGTTCCATTCCATGATCCACTGACCACATGTGCCGTGGCGATTCCGCTCCAGAACGGCTGCAAAGGCAGGTTTTCCTGGCGCATTTGCCCCACTGGTCTGCGACGGAGCAGGGGCTATACGCCAACGGCTGACAGCGGCACTTTGCACTGCACTCCGATGGCTACGCAGTAAAATCGCTGGAAGCTGGGCCGTCTCGGTCGCTAGAAGCAGACGGCGCGAGGCTGTGAGATCCAGACACTTCGGTTTGCCTGTCACTGAGGCAACGATGCCCGCAACGAGGTGCGCTGCCTTGCTGCCGTTGCCTGCTACCAATACATCACCCGCCGCCTTCAACACGTCTTGTGCAGTGGGGCATCGCACAATCAAAAGACGCGACGGATCAATACCGAAGGCATGAAGGCCCGGCGGATAAAGTCCGCCATATTCGTTTGATGCGCTTTCTTCCTCGATCCATATGATCGGCCTTTGTGCCTGCGAAGCCCGCAACGCAAGCGCCAGTGCAAAGCCAGTTGCCGCCATATGTGCGCCGGGGTTTTCAGCAAAAACCTCATGCAGTGCATCGCCTGCAAGACCATGCGGAAAAGCATCATTTATACCGGGAAAACCAAGTGTGAAGCTGCGCGCACGTCCGAAGCCCGTGAGTGCCTCATTTGCAAAACTGTCTTGTGGGTCGTTGCCTTCAATGGCCGTAACCATGCACCGCAACGCCGCGATGTCGATGCCGCTCACGTTTAGATTCCATCATTTGTTCTCTATATGTTCTAGTATTGAATCGTGTGAAGCAAGAGTCAAGCGGCATCAGCTGTGAGGAAATGTGGATAAGAAAAATGCTCCGTTTTAGAGGGTATTTCGATCTGGTTTTATCAGATAGCCTCTCTAAGGCGGAGCATTTATAGCCGCGGATCTATCAGGTCAGGCTGCTTCTTTGAAAGGCACAGCTGCCAATTGCGCAAGATGGCCGGGAAGATCAGTGCCTGCGCCTGTTGCATTGATGGTGTCAAAATAATCGTGCCAGCCGGTAGCAGTGATTCCGGCAATCAACATATCGAGTGCTGCTTCGTCTGGAAAACGCCAGATGGCAAAGAAGCTCTGTTTCGGTGCATAAGGCTTTGTTGCATCAACGGGACCTAGAGCCAGGGCTTCGATACCAAGAGCTGCAAGACCACCCATACCTACGCCGACTTTTTCAAAGAAGGCTTGCCTGTCTTCAGGGCTCAGTGCGTGCCAGCTCGATTTCGGAGAATAAAGCTCGGCGAGATAATAGGTCATGTCATTTCCCTTAAGGTGTCGTTGATCTTGAAAGAGCGTCCCGCATCGGTGCGGCTCCAGATGCGACGTAGCAATGTGCTCAGAAGTTGTTGTTCGCCGAGAGAAAGATCGCTCATCAGGCTTGCAATCCACGTCGTATGCTCATCGAAAAGCTGTTGCGCCAGTTGGGCGCCTTCGGGCGTCAGCTGGATAGTCAGCTTACGGCGATCTTGCATGTCGGAATGACGCTTGACGAAGCCATCCCGCTCCAGCCCATCCAGCAGGCCGGTGATCGTCGCGCGTGTTACACCCGCGCGCTCTGAAAGTGTGTGCGGAGAAAGGCCATCAGGTGCGTTCTGCAACAAAAACAACAGAACAAACTTACCTTCAGAAAGCTTGTGGGGCGCGAGCCTATTGGCGCAATCCCGGTCTATTGCCGCAGCTAGAGATAAGACCTCAAAACAGGTTTTGAGGTCGCCCATAGAAGGGCTGTTCCGACGTTTCAGTTCGCTCAACAGGGCGTGATGTTTTTGCTCTATAATATCCATACGGCACCATATAGTATGGCGCCATATTAAAATCAATTCATTTTATGATACAACGATGATTGAGAAAACCTGATAAACGCGTATATACGAAACATATATATTTCGCATACGGATCACTTAACTGGGTAGAGCTATGGGCATTGTGAAAATCGACGACGAACTGCATGAGGAAGTGCGCAAGGCGAGCGATGTCATGTGTCGCTCGATCAATGCACAAGCCGAATACTGGATGAAAATCGGCATGCTGGCGCAGGCCAATCCCGACATGTCATTCAATGAAATTGTTCAGATGCAATTGCGTGCAGCGCAGGTAGAGCTTTCCGTCATGGTGGTCAGGCCATCATGACCAAGACGTCTGCCGAAGTGGAAAAGATGGCAGTATCGGGAGCATTGCTGGCCTCGGTTTTTGCGCTCCTTGACCGCACGCCGCTTGCTGGCATGACAACGATGCAGGTGAATGATCTGGTCGAGGATTACATCACGCGGGATCTGAATGCGCGGCCCGCCAGTAAAGGGCAGTATGATTATCCCTATGTGTTGAATGCCTCGAAGAACGAGGTCGTCTGCCACGGGATGCCATCGAATGATGACACAATAGAGAATGGCGAGATCATCAATTTCGATATCACGTTGGAGAAGGATGGCTATATCGCCGATTCCAGTAAGACTTACATGATTGGTGAAGTTGCTCCCTTTGCCTCGCGGTTGGTCCGTGTGACTTATGAGGCACTGTGGAAGGGGATTGCCGCTGTGCGTCCCGGTGCAACGCTGGGCGATATTGGCTATGCCATCGAGCGATACGCCAAGCGTCATGAGTACAGTGTGGTGCGCGAATATTGCGGGCATGGTATTGGACGCGAGATGCATGAGGAGCCGCAGGTTCTGCATTTTGGCAAGCCGGGCACAGGTGAGCGTTTGCGTGAAGGTATGGTGTTCACCATCGAGCCAATGCTCAATCAAGGCGCAGCCAAGGTGAAGACGAAACAGGACGGCTGGACGGTGGTAACGCGCGACGGAAAATTGTCGGCGCAGTTCGAGCATACCGTGGCTGTCACTGCCAATGGCGTTCGGGTGCTGACCTTGCGCCCCGGCGAGGAAAAGATGCTGGCGGGTATCAAGCACGCCAGCTGAATCTCAACCAATCCTGCCAGTCATCCAAAGTAGCGAAACAATCGTTCCACCTATGCTCATTCCTGCTGCAAGAATGGTTCCTAAAATGACTGGCGCGAGCTTCAGAAAGGAAACGTGAGGTGATACTTCCAGCTGGAAATTCGCACGGATATTTTCAGGATTAAGACAGGTAATCTCGTAATCACCCGGCACGTTGCAATCAAAATAACCCAAGGCGTGAGCAGCATAGCCGCGCATATCTGTACGTCTGACGCTTAGCAGAGAACGGCTTGCGGAGTGATAGGGAACCCGTGTGCCAGACGCGTGTGCTTTGATAGTGAATTGGGCTGAGAAATAAGCCGTTCCAGTGAGAACAGTGAACGGCGGAAACACGATGCTGATCATATATCGCCCTACCTTTGGCAAATGAAAATTTTGCGTCTGGCTATCAGCTGGAAAACGGTGACGGACATTAGGCGCAATGATTTTCCATAGGATGGAAACGCAGCGGATCAGCAGATAAATGCCGAGTAAAATACAGGCAGGCAGCGCCAGATAGAGAAGCAAAATCTCATGCCCCATGTCTGTGTGTCTTTTAGGTATTCTTGAATTGAAAAGCCCGCCGGGAGGCGGGCTTTTTGTCGTGCTTTTAAAGGCCTAGCGACGGTCGCGCGCTGCGAGTGTACGCAGACGAAGTGCATTGAGCTTAATGAAGCCTGCTGCGTCCTTCTGATCGTAAGCGCCCTGATCGTCTTCAAATGTGACGAGCTTGTCGGAATAAAGCGACTTATCGCTTTCACGGCCAGTCACGATCACATTGCCCTTATAGAGCTTGAGCGTGACTTCGCCTTCAACGTGGCGCTGGCTGAGGTCGATAGCGGCCTGCAGCATTTCGCGCTCCGGTGAGAACCAGAAGCCGTAATAGATCAGCTCTGCATAACGTGGCATCAGCTCATCCTTGAGGTGCGCAGCCCCTCGGTCGAGCGTGATCGACTCGATGGCACGGTGGGCAGCCAGCAGGATCGTTCCACCTGGGGTTTCGTAGACACCGCGCGACTTCATGCCCACGAAACGGTTTTCAACAAGGTCTAAACGACCGATGCCATTGTCTCGGCCATAATCATTGAGCTTGGCAAGCAGTGTGGCAGGCGACAGACGTTCGCCATTGATCGAAACGGCATCACCCTTTTCAAAGCCAATCTTGATGATGGTTGGTGTATCAGGTGCTGATTCTGGCGAAATCGTACGCATGTGCACATATTCAGGCGCTTCGATTGCCGGATCTTCCAGAACCTTACCTTCAGACGAAGAGTGCAGCAGGTTTGCATCGACGGAGAACGGCGCTTCGCCCTTCTTGTCCTTGGCAACCGGGATCTGGTGCTGTTCAGCAAATTCGAGCAGATGCGTGCGACTCTTGAATGTCCAGTCGCGCCATGGAGCGATGATCTTGATGTCCGGGTTCAGCGCATAAGCGGAAAGCTCAAAGCGAACCTGATCGTTACCCTTGCCGGTTGCGCCGTGCGCAATAGCGTCGGCGCCGGTCTTCTTGGCGATTTCAATGAGGTGTTTGGAGATCAGCGGGCGGGCAATCGATGTGCCGAGCAGGTAGACGCCTTCATAAACGGCATTGGCGCGGAACATCGGAAAGACGAAATCGCGCACGAATTCTTCGCGCACGTCCTTAACGAAGATTTCTTTGATGCCCAGCATTTCAGCTTTCTTGCGTGCTGGTTCAAGCTCTTCGCCCTGGCCAAGATCGGCGGTAAAGGTGACGACTTCTGCGTTAAGCTCAGTCTGCAACCATTTCAGGATGATCGAGGTGTCGAGACCGCCGGAATAGGCGAGAACGACCTTTTTAACGTCTTTCAGCTTGCTCATAGTTCACTTCCGTCTGAGATGCGATTGTAGCCCAAAGGGCTGTAGAACAGGATGTTGCAGTTCTTTTATCAGTTGCTAAGCCGCGCGCAAGCCGGATGGCGCTTTGTCGGCGAAAAGAAAGCTTCATCTGCCAATATGGACAGTCTTGACTGCCATCTTGATTTGTAACTATAAAAGTTACATGAATAAATCAAGCAATCCATTTAACGATCCGCAGGTTGTCGCGCATTATGTAGAAGGGCCGCCGAAGGCTGTGCCGGGTTTTCGGGATATGCAGCGTATGACTCGTTTGCTGCTTGCTGAACACGTCCCCGATACCGCACGTATTCTGGTGTTGGGTGCGGGTGGTGGTCTTGAACTCAAGCTATTTGCTGAAAATCATCCGCATTGGACCTTTGAAGGTGTCGATCCTTCCGCAGA
The DNA here is from genome assembly GCF_029909885.1 of Ochrobactrum sp. AN78. Classification (NCBI taxonomy): domain Bacteria; kingdom Pseudomonadati; phylum Pseudomonadota; class Alphaproteobacteria; order Hyphomicrobiales; family Brucellaceae; genus Ochrobactrum; species Ochrobactrum sp. AN78. The sequence continues at coordinate 235,720 of NZ_JASAMU010000002.1, read as the reverse complement.
AATGCTGGAATTGGCGCGGCAAAGTCTTGGCCCTAATACGGATCGCGTGAATTTCCAGGAAGGCTATATCGACAGCGCAGCTCTGGGACCGTTTGATGGAGCGGTCTGTTTGCTGACCATGCATTTTCTCGATGAGGAAACGCGCAGACAAACTCTTGCAGACGTTTATCGACGTCTGAAACTCGACGCACCATTTATCATGGCGCATTTCAGTTTTGAGCAAGAGGATGCTGATGAGCGAGCATTGTGGCTGTCGCGCTATTCTGCCTTTTTGAATGATTCCGGTGTCGATCTGGCAAGTGCAGTGAAAGCCAGTGCTGCAATCAATGAGCGTTTGCATATTCTTACGCCGCAACAGGATGAGACGCTGATACATGATGCGGGCTTCAAAAATCTGAGCCTTTTTTATGCGTCTTTCACCTATCGCGGGTGGGTCGCATACGCATAAATAAGAGTCTCCAAGAAGGCTTAAAAAATCCTATAGCGGCGGAAATGAATTCGCGTTAGCTTGCCGCGAATTCTCGGAGTGCCTCTCGATGTCTTTTCTGACAAATCTGACCTTCATTCCCGAATGGACCATCTTCGTCCAGTTCGTGATCGCCACTGCAATTTTATCCATAACGCCTGGCCCGGATATGACGCTTTTTGTCGGTCGTGCCTTGTCTGAAGGTAAGGCAGCCGGTTTTGCCTGTATGGCAGGTGCAAGCACCGGCATTGTTGTGCATACGAGCATGGTAGCGCTTGGGCTTTCAGCGCTCATCCTCGCTTCGCCTGCAGCCTTCACTGCATTGAAGGTGGTGGGTGCAGTTTATCTCGTCTGGCTTGCAGTGCAGGCGATCCGCAAAGGTTCGGCATTCTCGCCGGAAAAAAACGGCGGCAAGAAGCATACGCTGGTTCAGAATTGGGCGACGGGGCTTGGCATCAATCTGCTCAACCCGAAGATCATTCTGTTCAACATGACCTTCCTGCCGCAGTTCGTTTCGGCACATGATCCGCACGCCATGGGAAAACTGTTCTTCCTTGGCCTGTCGTTCATTCCGCTAGCGCTGCCTTTCACCATTCCTATGGTGGTTGCAGCAGACAGGTTTGCCGGTCTTCTCAAGAAAAACCCAACGGTCACACGGATTGTGGATTGGCTTTTCGCCGGTGTTTTCTCAGCGTTCGCGCTGAAAATCATCACCGCACAGGCTAAGTAAATCGCTATTCAGCCGGGCGGGCTAACAATCGTCCGGCTTTGCGACCGGCAATCAGCCAATAAACGAAGCCGCCGACAATGCCAGAGCAGGCGACGGTGGTGTAAAGCATGACAGAGAATGAATCGATCGGTTCCATCTGCCATGTGAAAAGGCCGATTGAGATCATGGCAAACAAGCTGATCAGCAGTCCACCTACGCAATAGAAAAGCGAAGATGTTACAGGCTTGGTCTCACTATAGATGACCATTCCAAGTGCTGGGAAAAAGCTGAATACGCCTGCAATGCCTGCAAAGAAGAATCCACCCAAGTGCAATGCAGCCTTAAAACCTTCAGAGCCCCAATTTCCAACAAAAGGGTTGAAAGCGGCGTTACCATCAACATCGTGCCGGAGCAACGCGTTGAGGTCGAACTGGCCGTAAAGAACCGCGGCAAGAAAATAGCCTGCGGCGAGAACCGCGCAGCAATAGCCGAAAACAATAACAACAAAACGCGTGATGTAATCGAATGTATCGGTCAAACGCGCTTAGTCTCCGTGTCCGGCAATCATCATGGCTTCGAGCGCCAGGCGTTCAGTCTTGCGCATGCGTTCCGATTCCGACTTCAATTGACCGCAGGCAGCAAGGATATCACGGCCGCGCGGGGTACGGATCGGCGAGGCGTAGCCTGCAGCATTCACGTAATCAGCGAAGCGTTCAATGTGCTCCCAGTCGGAACACTGGTAGTTGGTGCCAGGCCATGGGTTGAATGGGATCAGGTTGATCTTGGCAGGAATCCCGCGCAAAAGCTTTACCAAAAGCTTGGCGTCTTCCATGCTGTCATTCACATCCTTGAGCATCACATATTCAAACGTAATGCGCTTGGCATTCGACAGACCCGGATATTCGCGGCAAGCCTTGAGGAGTTGTTCCAGCGGGTATTTTTTGTTGATCGGCACCAGAAGGTCGCGCAATTCATCACGCACCGCATGAAGCGAAATTGCCAGCATCACGCCGATTTCTTCGCCGGTGCGGTAGATTTCTGGCACAACGCCTGAAGTTGAAAGCGTGATGCGGCGCTTGGAAAGCGCTAACCCATCGCCATCAGACGCAATCAGCAGAGCCTTTTTCACTTCCTCGAAGTTATAAAGCGGCTCGCCCATACCCATCATAACGATATTGGTAACTTTGCGTCCCTCGGCCGGAACGATGGCGCCGTCTGGCGTGTTCGTGTCTGGAAAATCGCCAAGCCGGTCCCGGGCCGTCATCAACTGTGCCAGAATTTCTTCTGAGGTGAGATTACGTACCAGCTTCTGTGTGCCGGTATGGCAGAAAGTGCAGGTCAGCGTGCAGCCTACTTGTGAGGAAATGCAGAGCGTACCGCGACCTTCTTCAGGAATATAAACGCATTCGATTTCGACGGGGCGTCCAGCGCCACGAGGCGGAAAGCGGAACAGCCATTTGCGCGTGCCATCCTGCGAGATTTGTTCTTCAACGACTTCCGGACGCGCAATGGTGAAATGCTGGGCCAGAAGAACGCGCAGGTCCTTGGAGATATTGCGCATATCTGCAAAGTCGGACACGCCGCGCACATAGAGCCAATGCCAGAGCTGCGCGATGCGCATCTTGACCTGCTTTGGCGTTACGCCGACCTTGAGCAGCTCCTCGGCCATTTCTTCGCGCGACATGCCGATGAGCGACGGCTTTTGCTCCATATTTGCGCGCACACGGCGGGCAAGCTGGTCGCGCGTATCATCAATGGTTAAGTCGAATGAAATGGACATCTGTTTTCAACTGTTGAGGACGCCGCATAAAGCGCGCCGATAAACACTACCAATTACATGGATATATGGGCTCGTTCATTTGATTATGCGAGCCTGTTGCGCGCGGACATAGCACACAATATTCGCTCCGTCATCCCGCTCTATGTTTTAGCTGATATGCAGTATGATAGGTTCGGTATCGAAAAGAAAAGCCGGAGCGGAGCCCCGGCTTAGTAATTTAGCTTGAACCGACTGGCTTATTTGCACTTCTGAATGGCTGCGAGTGCTGCCGAAATGCCTTTGAGCGAATAGGTGTAATTGGTCTTGGTGCCGCGCTTGGACTGTGCCTGCACTTTCATATCTGAACCACCGCGCATCGCTGCAATCAGCTGTGGCTCTTCGGCGGCGTTTTCCATCCAGCCGGATTTGCCGTTGACGAACATTGTAAAATTGCGGTTTCCAATGGTGACGATGACCTTGGCATTCGCATTGGCGTTCAGCTCGTAGCCAGCCATGAACTGTGGCTCAAAGCTGATGTTCTGCCCTGGCTTCTGGCTCACGAGGAAGAAGTTGTCGCCGTGATCAACATTGGCTGGCGCTTTCTGCGTCGGAACGGACAGGACATAGCAAACCTTGCCATTGCCTGACTGATAGCTGTAGGCGCCCCAGGCGTCGAACTGCTTAATCTGGGTCGGTGTCTGGGCGAGAGCCGAGCCCGCCATTGCAATCGTGAACACCGAAGCCGCGACGATCGATTTTCCAAGCATGGTTTTTTACCGGTTCTCTTTCGTTTGCTTCAAAGTCGAATATCGGGATGTCGCCGTTCAACACGCCGTCCCGTTTGGTGACCCTTAATGTGCCTTAATCTGGGTTACCAAACGGTGAAGTTTTGAAAGAAAACTTGAGCAGTCAGGCCAAGGCCCCGCGATCCCGTTGCCAACTTCATCCAAAAGAAAGCGGCAAGAGTTTGTCATATCGCGTCAATGCATCATCATCGTGATGATGCCCCATAACAAAAATGTGAAGACTGGAGGTTGCTTTAAGCTGCCTCTTCCTCGTCGCGCAGGGCCTCACGGGCGGCAATTTTATGTGCCGGGGTAATATGCGTGCGAACTGCAGTCAGAGCCGCCATCAGCACTGCAATATCATCGGTAAAGCCGATGCCGACCAACATATCGGGGATGACATCGAAAGGCAGAACGAAATAGGCAAGCGCTGCCATCAGTGTCATACGCACGCGCGTCGGTGTGTTCTGGTCGAGCGCACAATAATAGGCAGCTACGACCTCATCCATGAACGGGACCATGCGACCGGCACGGCGTGCGGTCTTCCAGAATCCTTTTTTCACCCGCTCGCTGCGATTGTTGAAGTCTCCCTCATCGCCGGGTTCGAGGATTTCATCAATTTTGACGCTATCCATCTTTCGTTCAAACTCCTGTCAGCCAGTTAACGCGCTTTTTACCGCACACTTCGTCCGAAAACTGTTTCACTTTTTCGGGATGCGCTTTTTAGCTAAGACATGACGATACTGCAGATGGGAATATTGCGACCACTTTTCAAGATTTGGGGTTGTGGTTCCCCTGAGAGAACCGTCAGCTACACCAACTCTCCCAAATCACAGGAATATAGCCTTAGCCAAAACGGAGCGGTTTCTCGATCTGCCCGATCTGATTAAGTGGAGATTTTCTATGCATCTAACCGGCTATGGCGAAAACTTTGTGCGCACCGACCGGTCAAGTCAGTTCTATCGCGGTCATCAACTGGCCGCGGCACAGGATATTGGCGATCAGGTCAATATCGATGTAATGGATGGCATTTGCTACGACATTACCGCCTATATGCGGTTCCTACTGGGCGCTGGTATTTCAGAGCATACATTACGCGGCACATCTGGACAAAACTGGATTCCGTTGCTGAATTTCAAAGCTGGAGAGCTGTGGAATGGCTATTCGGCGCTGCCCTATGGACGAGCAATCGGCTTCTATGATGTCAGAGCCGGGCACATATTTCATTCGGCCATTGCCATTGGGGACGTTTTTATCAGAAGCGTGAATGGCGGTGCGTTGGGGCAGAACTGGAACGAAAAGGTCGATCTGGCGAAGGTGCTGCCTTACTCATGCCGAAACCGTGATGGCAGCTTCAACTTCCAGAAAAAGATTATTATAGTTTATATTTCAAAGGTTTGAATAGATTCAGATAAATGTATTCATCTTGCGCGCTAATTTGATATCAAGTTCCGTGATACCGTTTTCACTATGGGTCGAAAGCGTAACATCGACACGATTGTAGACATTGAACCATTCTGGATGGTGGTCGAGCTTCTCGGCGTGAAGTGCTGCGCGTGTCATGAAGCCGAAAGCCACATTGAAATCCTTGAACTTGAAAGTTTTTTGGATGGCTTCGCGGCCTTCGACTTTCTGCCAGCCTTCAAGGTCAGTGAGCGCTTCTTTCAGCTCTTCTTCTGTCAACCTGTTGCGTGCCATCGTCTTTTGCCTATGTTGGGTCCCTGGTATCAACTTATCATAGCTGCGAGAGTTTCGTGACCCATTCAGCCCCGACCAGTATCCTTTTTGTCTGTGCAGGCAATATCTGCCGTTCGCCGCTTGCAGAAGGTGTGATGGGCGAAGTGCTGAAACAGCGCAGAATTGATCATGTGCTGATCGATTCTGCGGGTACAAATGGTTATCACACAGGCGAAGAACCTGACGATCGTTCGATCCGGGTTGCTGCACGTCATGGTCTTGATATCTCAGCCCAACGTTGCCGTCAGCTGATCGCCGCTGATTTCACGCGTTTTGATCTTATTTTGGGTATGGATCACTACAACATGCGGATGATCGGCCAGCGACAGCCAGCAAACGCGAGTGCCCGTGTCGGACTTCTCACCGACATCGCCGAAGGAAGGCCGGTTGAAATCCCCGATCCTTATTACGGTCAGATCGGGGATTTCGAAGAGGTTTACCGGATGATCCTGGCGTCTTCCAATGCGTTGGCTGACCAGTTCTGGCGTGATGCAGCGATCAAAGGCCAGGCCTCTTCAACAACGTAAGGTCCACCGCCCACAGAATCACGTGACGACATCAACACGAAGCGACCTACTTTGAAGGGCAGTGTCGAGAAGTTGCCGCGTGAAGAGAGATAATGCACCACATCATCAATGCGGGCATTTCTCAATCGCGCCAAAGTCACATGGGGTATGAATTTGCGCGGATCAGCAGGAATGCGAAGCCTCTGGCAGATGCGTTCGATTTCACCTTGCAATGCGTTGAGTTCAGATGAGGGGGATACGCCCGCATAGATGCTGTGCGGCTTTTTGGAGCCAAAAGCATCGACACCCGACAGGTTGAGCATGAATTCGGGACGCCTTACGCGATCAAGCGCATTGGCAATCTCATCGGCCACGTGGCCTTCCACATCTCCAATAAAACGCAGGGTTATGTGGTAGTTTTCGACATCAATCCAGCGCGCGCCGGGAAGACCGCCTCGTAATAACGAGAGCGAAAGCGCGGCGTCGCGCGGGATTTCGAGGGCAGTAAAGAGACGCGGCATAAGGCATCCTCCTCGAATCGTTCTACATCTTCTAGCGAATCATTCTTCGCTGTCGGAGGCAAGCTGTTTATCTCGCCCCACAATATCAACCGCCGGATGTCCCCGTCTTTTGTATATCCTTCAGGTTCTTCTCGATCATAGGCAAAAACTTCGCGACCATGGTTTCAATCCCTTTTTCATTGGGATGCATGCCATCTTCCAGCTGTAATTCCTTTTGTGCGGCAACGCCTTCCAGAAAGAAGGGATAGAGTGGCACGCCGTATTTCTGGGCGAGCTTGGGATAGATCGGATTGAATTTATCAGCGTAATCCTTGCCCATATTGGGCGGCGCCATCATGCCTGCGAGGATAACGGAGATGCCGCGTGTCTTAAGGCGCGACAACATTTCATCGAGATTTTTCTCGGTGATGTCAGGTGAAATTCCCCGCAATGCGTCATTAGCACCAAGTTCAAGGATCACCAGGTCGGTGCCATCGGGGATCGACCAGTCGATGCGAGCAAGGCCGCCGGTGGTTGTGTCGCCTGACACGCCCGCATTCTCAATGGTGACTTCGTAGCCCTTTTCATCGAGCACTTTTTCAAGCTGCTGAGGGAATGCCGCATTGGAAGGCAGAAGATATCCCGCCATTAAACTATCGCCGAAACCAACAATTTTCACCTGCGCCAGCTGCTCGGTAGGCAGTGCGTCTTCGAGTCCAGTCGGCTCTTCCTGAGCGTGTGCGATAGGCAAGCTTGTGGCAAGAAAAGATCCAACTATCGCAAAAATCGACAGCCATGCCGGGATCGAGAGTTTGAAACGCATTGTCAGCAACCCATATCTAGCAACAAGGTAGGAAAATCACCCGAAGAACTTCTCCTCGGACTTCTCTTCAATTTCTGGCGCAAAACAAGTTCAATTTTGTGGCGCGCTTTGGCTCTTCAATATTCATATAGGAAGAAAAACGCGTGACGGAACAGGTGACTCCCCCGATTTTTGGCCCGATTATTGAACTTGAGAACGTTCATCTCACACTTGGACATGCAGCTTCATCGGTCCATGTCCTCAAGGGCGTTTCACTTTCAATTGCCCAGGGACGGTCCGTCGGCATCGTAGGTCCATCGGGTTCGGGTAAGTCTACCCTTTTGATGGTTCTGGCTGGTCTTGAGCATGTCGATAACGGAAGTGTGAAGATTGCAGGCGAGACAATCAGCAAGATGACCGAGGATCAAGCCGCGGCATTCCGCGGCGCCAATATCGGGATCGTCTTCCAGTCCTTCCACCTCATTCCCAATATGACAGCGCTGGAAAATGTTGCCGTGCCTCTGGAACTTGCCGGACGCAAGGATGCATTTGAAGTGGCCGAACGAGAGCTTATTGCTGTCGGTCTTGGCGAGCGCCTCACGCATTATCCTTCAGAGCTTTCTGGTGGTGAGCAGCAACGCGTGGCGATTGCCCGTGCACTTGCGCCAAGCCCCAAAATCCTGATTGCGGATGAACCGACAGGTAATCTCGATACGGCGACGGGTCGCCAGATTACTGATTTGCTGTTTTCCAAGCAGCGCGAAAACGGTTTGACCATGGTGCTGGTCACACATGATCCGTCTCTGGCTGCACGCTGCGACCATGAGATCCCAGTGCGTTCAGGACGCATTGAGGTGTCCGCCGCGGATGCTGTTGTTTTCGAAAAAGCGGCGGCTGGCGTATGAGATTTACGAAGTCTTTTTCACTCGCGCTGCGTTTTGCATTACGTGAAATGCGCGGTGGTTTATCCGGGTTCTATATTTTTCTCGCCTGTATCGCGCTGGGCGTCGCAGCCATTGGCGGTGTGAACTCCGTCGCGCGTTCTGTTAGCACAGGCATTGCTTCGGAAGGTCAGAGCATTCTCGGCGGTGATATGAGCTTTTCGCTTAATCAACGTGAGGCAAGCACGAATGAGCGCGCCTTTATCGAACAGCAGGGCCGCTTTGCGGAAAGTGCCACCATGCGCTCCATGGCGCGCATACCGGACGGCACCGATCAGTCGCTCGTTGAGGTTAAGGCGGTGGATGCTGCCTATCCGCTCTATGGTGAGCTGAAAGTGCAGCCCCAGCAGTCGCTTGCGGATATGACCAAAGAGCAGGGTGGGACCTATGGTGCTGCGGTCAGTCAGGATTTCCTCAATCGAATGGGCCTGTCGCTTGGTGCGAAAGTGCTGCTCGGCTCCGAAACCTTTGAACTGCGTGCTTTGATTGAAAGCGAACCCGATCTCCTATCATCGGGATTTAATTTCGCGCCGCGCTTTCTGGTCTCAATGGATGGTTTACGTGCTTCAGGACTGATCCAGCCTGGAAGCCTTGTCGATCATATCTACAAGGTTGCATTGCCAGATGGCGCGCCGGACTCAGCAATCGCGCAATTGCGTGAGCGGGCAGGTACCGATTTTCCGGATGCAGGCTGGAATATCCGTTCGCGCGCCAACGCCGCACCGGCGCTGAGCGCCAATATCGAGCGCTTCTCACAGTTTCTCACACTGGTCGGACTGACCGCCCTCATCGTTGGTGGTGTCGGGGTTGCCAATGCCGTTCGTGCCTATCTCGACGGCAAGCGCGGTGTGATAGCGACCTTCAAATCATTGGGTGCGCCTGCGCGCTTTGCCGTGCTGGTCTATCTGGTACAGATCATGGTGATCGGTCTCATCGGCATTGCAATAGGACTGGTTCTGGCGACGATCATGCCCTTTGCGGCGGCGGCAGCGCTCGCCAATTATCTTCCCGTCGCAGGTGGAGGTGGCTTCTTCCCGGATGCGTTAGCACTTGCTGCAGTTTTCGGCCTCATCACGACTCTGGCCTTTGCAATCATACCGCTGGGCCGCGCGCGCAATATTCCGGCGACAGCACTTTTCCGCGAACAGGGTTTTGAGCAACGTGGCTTCCCACCATTCCTTTATCTCAGCCTTGCTGTTTTGCTGATTGCGGCCTTGGCGGGGCTGGCGCTTTACGTCGCCTATGACCGCCGGATCGCGGCTATCTTTATCGTTTCGTCGATTGCAGCCTTCGGTGTTTTGCGACTGGTGGCTGACGCTATCCGCTGGCTTGCCCGCCGTGCACCGCGCATGCGTTCAACGGCCGTTCGCCTTGCGGTCGGCAATATTCATCGTCCAGGCGCGCTGACTCCTTCGGTGGTTTTGTCGCTCGGCCTCGGTCTTACACTCATGGTGGCGATTGCACTGATCGACGGCAATCTACGCCGTCAGGTGACGGAGAACATTCCTGCTCAGGCACCGGATTTCTTCTTTGTCGATATCCAGAACAACGACATCGGTGACTTCACCAAGCTTGTGAGCGGCATCGTGCCCGACGGCAAGCTTACCTCCGGTCCCATGCTGCGTGGACGTATTGTGGCCTTTAACGGCACGAATGTACGCGATATGACCATTCCGCCGGAAGCTGCTTGGGTATTGCGGGGCGATCGTGGCATCACCTTTGCCGACAAGGTTCCTGAAAATTCAACCCTCACAGAGGGGGCTTGGTGGCCAACAGATTATAGCGGCGAGCCACTCGTGTCTTTTGCAGAACGCGAAGGCAAGGAGCTTGGCCTGAAGCTGGGTGATACCGTCACGGTTAATGTGCTTGGTCGCAACATCAATGCAAAAATTGCAAGTTTCCGGCAGTTGCAATGGGAAACGCTGGCGATGAATTTCGTCATGGTGTTTTCGCCCAATACCTTTGCCGGGGCCCCCGCCACTTGGCTTGCAACCTTGACCATTCCTGATGGTCAGAAGAACCTTGCGCCTGATGTGCTGCGACAGGTTACGAAAACCTGGCCAGCGGTCACCACTGTCAGCGTGACGGATGCGCTTGATGTTGCCAATGATCTGATCAGTCAGCTTGCTACGGCAATCCGTGCGGCTGCATCGATTGCGCTTGCGGCCTCAGTGCTTGTGCTTGGCGGGGCCTTGGCTGCGGGCAATCGAGCCCGCGTTCACGATGCCGTTGTGCTTAAAACGCTGGGTGCCACGCGTGGCACGCTCATTGCCGCTTATATTGTCGAATACATGCTGCTCGGGCTTGCAACGGCGGTGTTTGCACTGGTCGCAGGAAGTGCGGCCGGTTGGTATGTTGTGGTGGAGGTGATGAAGCTTAAAGCGCAGTTCCTACCGGATGTGGCTCTGATGACAGTCGCGGTTGCACTGGTCCTCACCGTTGGTTTCGGCCTTGCTGGAACATGGCGAGTGTTGGGTCAGAAACCTGCAACCGTGCTGCGAACCATATGAACCATTTGTAATGTTTGGATCATAATTGGGCTAAATACCGGCTAAATGATTGGATAGCATGGAGAATGCGTTTGAGTTTTCAAGCTGCCTTATCACGATTTTTTACAGGTAGTACTTGTACGTAAGCTCTGAAATGCCCATAATAAACGCAGGCATGCTGGGGTCCCGCCAGCGGCGCCTGGGAGCGGCTCGAAATGAGCCAAGCCCCGACACCGGACGGGACAAGGCAAGAGGATTTAAGTCATGGCTGACTTTCGCAATATTCAGGCGCAGCAGAGGCCGGTAGGCGGCGCTCGCGCTGATGCAAGCATTGATCAGGGACTGCGCAGCTACATGCTGGGTGTCTACAACATGATGGCTATCGGCTTGGCCGTTACCGGCCTTGCTGCATTCGCCGTCGCATCTCTGGCAGTGACCAACGACCCGTCTGCCGCTGTCGCGCAGATGGCAAACGGCAAGATGCTTACTGCACTTGGTGCAGCGCTTTACACGTCTCCTCTGCGCTGGGTGGTCATGCTTGCACCGCTCGCAGCAGTATTTTTCCTGAGCTTCCGTATCGAACGTCTGTCGGTTTCGACCGCTAACGCCGTATTCTGGGGCTATGCAGCCCTCGTTGGTCTGTCGCTGTCGTCGATCTTCCTGGTCTATACCGGACAGAGCGTCGTGCGCACCTTCTTCGTAACGGCTGCTTCCTTCGGAGCGCTCTCGCTTTACGGTTACACGACCAAGCGTGATCTTTCCGCAATGGGCTCGTTCCTGATGATGGGCCTGTTCGGCCTGATCATCGCCTCTGTCGTCAACATCTTCCTTGGCTCCACCGCGCTGCAGTTTGCAATCTCGGTGATCGGCGTTCTGATCTTCGCAGGCCTCACTGCCTACGACACGCAGTCGATCAAGGAAATGTACTACGAAGGCGATGCTTCAGACACGCAGGGCCGCAAGATCGTTATGGGCGCGCTGCGTCTGTATCTCGACTTCATCAACATGTTCATGTTCCTGCTGCAGTTCATGGGTAACCGTGACTAATAGATCTGGAATTGAATTACGCACAAGGGCAGCGGAAACGCTGCCCTTTTTGCTTTTCAATTGAGCGTCTTCAAGGCATGTTGAAGGAGTAATCTGAATCTGACCTCTGGCTTAAGACATGCCCCATATCCGCGATTTTCAGCCCACCGATATTGATGCCATTACTGCGATCTACACCGAGGCAGTGTTGAACGGTTCTGGTTCTTATGAGATCGAAGCGCCCACTGTCGAAGCTATGAAAACTCGCTTCGACGTGTTTGCCGAGCAAGGCTTTCCAATTCTTGTTGCGCAAGAAAATGGGCTGGTGCTGGGTTATGCCTATATCAGCTATTTCCGTACCCGGCCTGCCTATCGCTGGCTTGCAGAAGACTCGATCTATATCGCCCCGGATGCGAAAGGGAAGGGTATCGGTAAGCTGCTGCTTGGCGAGCTTATTAAGCGCGCGACCGCCTTAGGCTTCAGACAGCTTCTGGCCGTGATTGGTGATGGCGAGCACAATATCGGATCGGTGAAGCTGCATGAGAGCCTCGGCTTTATCCATAGCGGACGTATTCAGGGTTCGGGCTTCAAGCATGGACGCTGGCTCGATACTGTTCTCATGCAATTGTCGCTCAACGGCGGCTGCACAGTTGATCCGGGTAAGGTTCCTCTTAGCTGATCAATTATCGACCAGCTTGAGGTTTTTATCGAAGACACGAAGCACGCGTTCGAGCTCGTGTCCGCGCTTCATGATGAGGCCACTTGCAGCGATGACCGAATAAGCACCCTGCTTCTGTGCTAGCTTGGGATTTTTCTCCACGCGAAACAGTGGAACCTCGCTTGCTCGTCGGAAGATCGAGAACACTGCCCTATCGGCCAGATGGTCAATCGCATAGTCGCGCCACGCACCTGTGGCGACCATGCGTCCATAAATGTTCAGGATTTTACCAAGTTCGTGTCTGTCAAAGCTTACGGTGGGAGCAGGCGGACGTGATTGCGCTAAAGGGACAATTTTTGGCGTCGCCGATGGATGAGAGGGCGAATGCGAAGACTTATCTTCATTCGCAGCGCTTGGTATATCCATTTTCTTCCTTTCACCGTCAGGAGTGCCATGAGTGTGAGGAATGTCAAGGTGATCGTAAAGGGAATGCAGGAGCTCCGATCAAATCAGCTCATGACGGTAAGGTGATGCTTTTGTAAAATGATTGCAAGATCAAGCGCTGATACGGTCGGCTTTCTATGAGCTGATCGACAAAAACGGACCCCCAATTTGTTGTATATTAGCTGTTCACGAAAAGAGAAAAGCTGTTCTCAATGGTGATCGCCAGCCACATTTTGGCCTTGTCAACTTCGCATTCCGGCCTGATTATGACGTCAGCATCACCATGTTGCCTGAGACGGTTCGGTTCGGGTATGTCCGACCCCAAGCCCCCCGCCCAAAGGACTGCCCGAGCCGAACCAACCTTCATTGGCCTACAGCATAATTCCTTAAACTTGAATCAGTTTAAGGTAAAATTATGCTGTAAATATAGAGTGTTAGAGCGATCTTTGTGCGCCCAAGAAGGCGCATGGCGCTCTAGCCACTCAGACAGATGCAACATTCCCGCAAATGATAAAGTATCAGCCATAACGGGCTTAGATGTTGCTGTGTTTAAGGATCGCTTCCGAAACGGCTCCTAAAGCCCGAGCGGAACTTTCTGCTTGAATATTGCGGCACCCAGAATTGGACCGAGCGCTTTGTCACTGTTGCTTTGCTGCAAAACCACAGCGCAGCCGGTCACATCCTTCCGGGTCAGCTCGGAAGCTGGCAGCTCGATTTTCAAAGCCTGGCCATCCCACATGCCAATCGTATTGATGTCCGACACCGTATTACGATAGGTAACGGACTGTCCGGCGTTCTCACCTTTGTCGATCGGAATGGTAACCGAATCGCGCAGGTAGAACATAACGACATGCACGGGTTTCTTTGGTTTTTCGCCGGCCGCAATCTCAATCGACAAGCGCCCATCATCCAGCTTTTTGATCGAAACAGGTACGTTGAGCTTGCTCGCATCGAGATGTTGCTTCACGATCTCAGCATCGCCACCATTCATTTCCGATGAGCCATTGACGACCGCCTGAGGCGTATAGACCATCTTGGCATTGAAAGAATTGCGATAGGCGTTCTGGCGGTCTGTATTGTCCTGTGAGGCGAGCGTGTCACGCCAGCCCATGTAATCCCAGTAATTAACGTGGAACGATAGAGCCAGGACATTGGCGTCGTCGGCATATTTCGCCAAATTCTTGTCAGCCTGCGGACAGGATTTACAGCCTTGGCTGGTATAGAGTTCGAGAACAGATGTTCGCGTGCTGCTATCCTGAGCTTTCGCTACGCCCTGCATTGATAGGCAACCGGTGAACGCCAGCCCCAATGCAGCACAAACACCGCGCAAGCCGGGAACATAGTCGCCGGAAAGCCATGTATGTGTCCCATGGAAGGGGTAATGGAAGGTCACTTTGGGTTCATCCTACAATAATTGACGCTGACATCTATTATGTAGGAACTACGGCGATCAATAGGAATTCACGTTGCAGTGAGATTTGCATACAGTGTGTTTCTTTTACCTCACTAAAGCATGTCGCGCTCAAATGGATCCATTTGAGCTCCCGCGAACATGCGACAATTAAAAGAATCTAGAGCGAGCGCTATGGGTGCGATTAAGCGCGACACGCTCTAAGATATGTCTCCCATAAGCGGCAGTTGGCTCTTTGGGTATATGTGCAGCGTCGCGCTTTAATAATAGGCAGATTGAGAATGAGACCGAGTTTGAGAGAAAAGGGCATTGCCATCTGCGATGAGAAGATTGCGAAGAAGGGCGATACGGTCGGCATTTCGTTCTATGCATTCTTCGCCAACAAAAACACGGAGCCAGAGCTTCTTATGGAAGCCGCTGAGTGGTGGATAAAGATCCACACTCTCGATCATTTCGAAAAGGCCGTCAAAATCCGCGAAATGATCCGTTCAAGCCAATAAGATAGAAAAAGCCGCCGAATTGCTCCGGCGGCTTTTAGTTTGAAGCGCATCGCTGATTAAGCAGCGAGATCGCGCAAAACGGTCTGCAGAATGCCGCCGTTCTTCATGTAGTCGAGCTCGTCCAACGTATCGATACGGCAGATGAGCGGAACCTTCTTCACTGTTCCATCGGCATAGGTGATCGAAGCGTCGACCTTCTGACGTGGGCGCACATCGGCAAGGCCTTCGATGGAGACGATTTCGTCACCCTTCAGACCCAGCGTCTGCCAGCTCGTGCCTTCTTCGAAGACGAAAGGCACAATGCCCATGCCAACGAGGTTGGAGCGGTGGATACGCTCGAACGACTGCGCGATCACGGCCTTGACGCCGAGCAGGTTGGTGCCCTTTGCAGCCCAGTCACGCGACGAACCATTGCCATATTCGACGCCCGCGAAGACGACGAGCGGCACACCTTCTGCCTTGTACTCCATGGCCGCGTCGTAGATCGAGGTTTCTTCCTTCGACGGGTAATGGATGGTGTAGCCGCCTTCACGACCGTTTTCGCCCAGCATATGGTTGCGAATACGGATGTTGGCGAAGGTGCCGCGCATCATCACTTCGTGGTTGCCGCGACGTGTGCCGTACTGGTTGAAGTCAGCAATGCCGACGCCATGGTCGATGAGGTACTTGCCGGCAGGCGACTGTGCCTTGATCGAACCCGCAGGCGAGATGTGGTCTGTGGTGATCTTGTCGCCGAAGAGGCCGAGGATGCGTGCACCCTTGACATCGCCGATCTGACCAGCCGACTTGCCCATGCCCACGAAGTAAGGTGGGTTCTGCACATAGGTCGAGTTGTCATCCCACGCATAGGTCTGGCCAGCAGGAACCTGAACGGCCTGCCAGTTTTCGTCGCCCTTGAACACGTCCGCATACTTCTCGGAGAAGATTTTGCGGGTAACGTTCTTGGCGATGAATTCCTGGATTTCAGCTGACGAAGGCCAGATATCGCGCAGGAATACCGGGTTGCCGTCCTGATCTTCACCAAGCGGCTCCTTGGTCAGGTCTTTGGTGACCGTACCGGCAAGAGCGTGAGCAACGACGAGCGGCGGCGAAGCAAGGTAGTTTGCTTGCACGTCCGGCGAAACGCGGCCTTCGAAGTTACGGTTGCCGGACAGAACGGCAGCCGCGATCAGGCCCTTTTCGTTGATCGTCTTGGAGATCGGTGCAGGCAGCGGACCGGAATTGCCGATGCAAGTCGTGCAGCCGAAGCCGACGAGGTTGAAGCCAAGCGCATCCAAATCCTTCTGGAGTCCAGCGGATTCAAGGTAAGCGGCAACCACCTGAGAGCCGGGAGCAAGCGAGGTCTTGACCCAAGGCTTGGTCTTGAGGCCCTTGGCAACTGCGTTGCGGGCCAGAAGACCAGCAGCAATCAGCACGCTTGGGTTGGAGGTGTTGGTGCAGGAGGTGATTGCGGCAATTGCCACATCGCCATGACCGAGATCGAAATCTTCACCTTCAACAGCGTAACGCGCAGTCTGGCCGGTGGTCTTCTTGTATTCGGTTTCAAGTGAGGTTGCGAAGCCCGATCCGATGTTTTCCAGCGCAATACGCCCTTCTGGCCGTTTTGGACCAGCCATCGACGGAACGACTTCACTCATATCCAGTTCGATAATATCCGTGAATACCGGATCAGGACTGTCTGCTTCACGCCACATGCCCTGTGCACGCGAATAAGCCTCAACGAGCGCGATGCGGTCTTCTTCGCGACCGGTCGTGTTCATGTAGTTCAGCGTTTCTTTGTCGATCGGGAAGAAACCACAGGTCGCGCCATATTCAGGGCCCATGTTTGCAATGGTTGCGCGATCGGCAAGGGTCATATTGTCGAGACCCGGACCAAAGAACTCAACGAACTTACCAACCACGCCTTTTTTGCGCAGCATCTGGGTGACGGTGAGCACGAGATCGGTTGCGGTCACGCCTTCTTTGACCTTGCCGGTCAGGCGGAAGCCGATAACTTCCGGCAGCAGCATGGAAACAGGCTGACCCAGCATCGAAGCTTCAGCTTCAATACCGCCAACACCCCAGCCCAGAACGCCAAGGCCGTTGACCATTGTGGTGTGGCTGTCGGTGCCGACGCAGGTGTCAGGATAGGCAACGGTCACGCCGTCTTCTTCCTTGGTCCATACGGCCTGTGCCAGATATTCGAGGTTCACCTGATGGCAGATGCCTGTGCCCGGAGGAACAACGCGGAAGTTCTTGAACGCCTGCTGCCCCCACTTGAGGAAGCGGTAACGTTCGCCATTGCGCTGATATTCGAGGTCCACATTGGCCTTGAAAGCCTGCGGATTACCAAATTCATCGACGATGACTGAGTGGTCGATGACGAGGTCAACCGGAACCAGCGGGTTGATCTTTTCCGGATCGCCGCCGAGGTTCTTCAGGCCGTCGCGCATGGCTGCCAGATCGACAACGGCGGGAACGCCGGTGAAGTCCTGCATGAGTACGCGTGCCGGGCGGTAGGCGATTTCCGCGCCTGCCGAGCCACGATCATTCAGCCACTTGGCAACGGCTTCGATGTCCGACTTCTTGACAGAGCGGTCATCTTCGAAGCGGAGCAGGTTCTCGAGCAGAACCTTCATGGAGAACGGGAGCTTGGAGATGCCTTCGAGGCCGTTCTTTTCGGCTTCGGTCAGGCTGTAATAAACATATTCCTTACCGGCGACGGTAAGGGTTTTGCGGCATTTAAAGCTGTCAATGTGTGACACTGCGTTCGTCCTTCATGCTACTGGCCGGAAAACCAGGACGAACGCCTCTGCTGCGTTTCAAGGACGCGCTAAAGGTGCGGGTGCAGTCATTTCCGCTGTCCGTCCCGAAACCTGTGCCCTCACGGGCCCCAAGTCTTTGAGATCGGCCAAAATTCGTTTCCACACCGACCGCTGGCATGGTAGCCCTCATATAGAGAGTTTCCTAAAACGATTCCAGACAGAATATCGTGAATTTGCTCCCTTGCGGCGAAATGTTGCGATCCTCGTGTTTAGCCCGAGCTGGACGCGCTTATTGCATAATTTCTTAAACTTGAATCAGTTTAAGATAAAAATATGCAGCAAGTTTAACTGTTAGAGCGACCCTTTGTGCGCCTTGCAGAGCGCCTGGCGCTCTAAGGAGAGAAAATGCGGCTTGAGGCCGAAAATCTGGCGGGTGAGCGCGGCGGCGAGACGATCTTCTCTGCCCTTTCCTTCGAATTGTCTTCCGGCGAAGCGCTGGTGGTCACAGGTCCGAACGGCTCTGGCAAATCAACAATGCTCCGAATCATATGCGGTCTTCTTGCGTTGGAAGAAGGTACGGTTACGTTGTTTGATGAAGGAACCGCGCTTCCTGTTCGCGCGGCTTGCCACTATCTCGGCCATCAGAATGCCATGAAACCTGCCTTGAGTGTGCGCGAGAATCTGTTGTTCTGGCAAAAGTTCAATGGCGAGCCACGCCTTGGTATTGACGAGGCGCTTGAGGCAGTTGATTTGCCTGGCGTCGAGCATTTGCCTTTCGGTTATCTTTCCACGGGACAGAAGCGGCGCGTTTCAATTGCCAAGCTGCTGGTCAGTCATCGCCCGTTGTGGATTGTCGATGAGCCGACTGCTGGGCTCGACAAAGCATCAGAGGCGCGCTTTGCAGGACTCATGCGTGGACATATGCAAGACGGCGGACTGGTTATTGCCGCCACGCATATCCCGTTGGGCTTAGACACCATTTCAGAAGCTGGTTTCGCGTCTGAAACTGCGTTCGAAAGAAACATTGGCGTCAAGTCGCTCGATATGGCCGACTATTCGCTTGAGGGCGTGTGATGCTGGCGCTTTTTATCCGAGATATGCGCCTCAGTTTCCGTGCCGGAGGCGGGGCGCTGATTGGAATTTTGTTCTTCCTCGCTGTGATCTCGGTGATGCCGTTCGGCGTCGGTCCTGATCTCAATCTCCTGTCGCGCATCGGCCCAGCCATGCTGTGGATCGGTGCGTTGCTGGCAACATTGCTCGGACTGGACCGGCTGTTTCAGGCAGATCGCGAGGATGGCTCACTTGATCTGCTGTTGATCGGCGCTGATCGGCATATGCTGGCATTTACCGTTTTTGTGAAATGTCTGGCCCATTGGGTGGCAAGCGTATTGCCGCTGGTGATCGCATCGCCGATGTTAGGGCTGTTCATGAACATGGATGCAACGGCGACTGCTGCAACCGCACTCACACTTCTGGTCGGCACCCCGGCGATTGCCTTTATAGGAGCGGTGGGTGCGGCATTGGCCGTAGCCTTGCCGCGCGGTGGTTTGCTGGTTTCTGTCATCGTACTGCCATTGACCATTCCGGTGCTGATTTTTGGCGTATCTGCGTCTTATGGCGCGACTGATGCCGTGGCCCCCTTTTTTGCACCATTCCTTATTCTGTGTGCACTCACTTTGTTTTTCGCGGTTTTGGGTCCGCTGGCTGCAGCAGCTTCATTAAAAAGTTCGGCGGACTAAAGCATTTCCAGCAAAAGTGTGAAGCGGTTTTGCGTAGGATAATGCTCAAATATAATGTGATCCCGAAAAGCGGGAGCCGGTTTTCCAAACTTATAGTGTTTGGCGGATTGACGCAGTTGATTACGGTCAATTGAACGGCATACGGGGGGAGGTTAAGTATAGCGCATGACGAAAGACATCGCGAAAACCACAAGCTGGCTTGATCTGGCAAATCCCACACGCTTCCTGGCCTTTACGGGCAGGGTCTTGCCATGGCTTGGGCTTCTGTCTGCCCTGTTTCTAGCCGTCGGGCTATATATGGTTTTCCTGTCGCCAGAGGATTACCAGCAGGGCATTACAGTCCGTATCATGTATATTCATGTGCCTTTCGCATGGCTTTCCATGATGTGTTACTCAATTATGGCTATTTCATCGCTGGGTACATTGGTCTGGCGTCATCCGCTGGCCGATGTTTCTATTCGCGCAGCCGCACCCTTGGGTGCAGTGTTCACTGCTTTGGCGCTGGCCACAGGTTCGCTCTGGGGCAAGCCGATGTGGGGAACGTGGTGGGTGTGGGATGCACGGCTGACTTCCGTTTTCGTGCTGTTTCTCATGTATCTCGGCATTATCGCTTTGTCGCGCGCCGTGGATGATCCCACCAAGAGCGCCAAGTCTGTTGCGGTTCTGACGCTGGTTGGCTTCATCAATATCCCTATCATCAAATTCTCGGTCGATTGGTGGAACACTTTGCACCAGCCAGCCTCTGTTTTCCGCATGGACGGCCCGACCATTGATGGCTCCATGCTGCGTCCGCTTTTTGTGATGGCGATTGGCTTCACGCTGCTGTTTCTCACGCTGCACATGATGGCGATGCGCAATGAAATCTGGCGCCGTCGCGTGGCCATGATGAAAAAGCTCGCGGCTCGCAATGCCGACCGCAGCCGCATGAAAAGAGAACGTACCGAGACCCAAGGGGAGGCAGTTCAATGAGCCACATGGCTTTTGTTGTAACGTCCTATGGCATTGCCGCAGGAGCACTTGCCATCACCATTGGCTGGATATTGATCGATCAGCGTATGCTGAAGAATGAGCTGAAACGGCTCGAGGCGCAGGGCGTGCGTCGCCGTTCGGCTAAAGGTTCAGCGCAATGACCGAGACGGTGCAGAAAACCGATGCGGCCAAAAAATCGCGCACATGGGTGGCGCTGCTGCCGCTACTGATCTTTGTCGGGTTGGCCGCAATCTTTGCCGTGCAACTCCTATCAGGCAAGGATAATACGACCATCCCCTCCGCCCTGATCGGCAAGCAGGCACCGCAAACAAATCTGCCAGCCGTTGAAGGCTTGCTGCGCGATGGTGCGCCTGTGCCGGGTCTCAACAGCGAAGATTTTATCGGTAAGCTCACACTGGTCAATGTTTGGGGGTCGTGGTGTGTACCTTGCCGTCAGGAACATCCATTGCTGATGGAAATCGCCAAGGATGAACGCATCCGCGTGGTCGGCCTCAATTACAAGGACCAGCCGGAAAACGCGCGCCGCTTTCTGGGCGATCTCGGCAATCCATTCGCTGCAGTAGGAGCCGACCGTGCCGGACGCTCAGCCATTGAATGGGGCGTCTATGGCGTGCCCGAAACTTTTCTCGTCGGCCCAGATGGCAAGATTATCTACAAGCATGTCGGGCCGTTTACGCCGGATTCGGTGAAGAACGATCTGATGCCAGTGGTGACTGGCGCGCTTGGCAACCGATAACAGGGATATTGCCATGTCTGGTTTGGATGTTGAGACGTCAGAATTGATTCACAATCAGGACGACGATCAAACAGGCGATTGCGCCCGCGAAGAGCGACAGAGACAATGTTATCCAGAACAGGATGAGCAGCCAGATGGCGCGCAACGGTTTGCGTGTGCGTAACAGATAAACTAGCTGCGTGAGGGGAAGCAGCAAAGCGCCGACGAACAGGAGCCCCCGAGAGGGAAGTGTGTGGCCGTTAATCAGTGCATCGGAATTAAGTGCCTGAAGCGATGCCATGAGAACTACAATAGCGGGGGCGATGACGGTCAGTTCCCGAAAATTTCCGCCCAGACCAAGTATGCCGTCCAGATAAAACGACATAGCGCCCATTATAAAAGGTATAAGGAATACTGCGCACAAAAGCGCCTTATTGGATTTAAAATTTTCTCGCACCACTAATTATACCCCTCACCATCAAGTGATTCTCCGATCGATGGTATAACGTGGGAGTTACTCAAGGTTGCAATGAAAAAGGCGGCTCGCGCCGCCTTAAATAATCTCTCCGATCAATCCGGCAACTTCCGCACCGCGCCCTTGGCAGCACTGGTTGCCATGGAGGCATAGGCTTTCAGCGCGGTCGAAACCTTGCGCTTGCGTTCTTCCAGCGGCTTCCAGCCAGTTGCTTCCTGCTCGGCGCGGCGTTCGGCCAGCGTCGCATCATCAACTGCCAGATGGATCTTGCGGTTCGGGATGTCGATATCGATGATATCGCCTTCGCGTACCAGACCGATCGTGCCACCTTCAGCTGCTTCCGGCGAAACGTGACCAATCGAAAGGCCCGAAGAGCCACCCGAGAAACGTCCATCGGTGATCAGCGCGCAAGCCTTACCCAGACCCTTCGACTTCAGATAGCTGGTTGGATAGAGCATTTCCTGCATACCCGGACCGCCGCGCGGACCTTCATAGCGGATCAGCACAATGTCACCAGCCTTGATCTTGCCGTTCAGAATTGCAAGGACGGACGTGTCCTGACTTTCAAAGATACGCGCAGGACCGGAGAATTTCAGGATGGAATCGTCCACGCCTGCCGTTTTCACGATGCAGCCATCTTCGGCCAGATTGCCATAAAGCACGGCCAGACCGCCGTCCTGACTGAAAGCATGTTCCTTGGAACGGATAACGCCTGTTTCGCGGTCGGCATCGACGCTGTCAAAGCGGCGATCCTGTGAGAAGGCGACCTGTGTCGGCACACCGCCGGGAGCGGCGGAATAGAACTTGTGCACCATTTCGCTCTTTGTGCGCGTGACGTCCCAGTGGTCGAGCGCCTTTGCCATGGTTTCGCTGTGCACGGTCGGGAGCGCAGTATTGATCAGGCCCGCTTTGTCGAGCTGACCGAGAATGCCCATGATGCCGCCTGCGCGATGCACGTCTTCCATGTGAACGGTATTGTTGGCGGGTGCGACCTTGCAGAGCACCGGCACGCGGCGCGACAAACGGTCGATATCAGCCATCGTGAAGTCGATTTCGGCTTCCTGTGCAGCAGCCAGCAGATGCAGAACCGTGTTGGTTGAGCCACCCATGGCGATGTCGAGCGTCATGGCGTTTTCAAAGGCCGGGAAGCTTGCAATCGAACGTGGCAGTACGTTTTCATCGTCCTGCTCATAATAACGGCGAGCGAGATCGACAATCAGATGACCAGCTTCCACAAACAGGCGCTTGCGGTCAGCATGGGTTGCGAGCGTCGAGCCATTGCCGGGCAACGAGAGGCCGAGGGCTTCGGTGAGGCAGTTCATCGAGTTTGCTGTGAACATGCCTGAACACGAGCCACAGGTCGGACAAGCGGAGCGCTCGATCTGCTTGACCTGATCGTCGGTGTAACTGTCATCGGCGGCTGCAACCATCGCATCCACGAGGTCGAGTTTCTTGACCTTGTCGTCCCAGACGACCTTGCCGGCTTCCATTGGGCCACCGGAAACGAACACGACCGGGATATTGAGGCGCAGTGCCGCCATCAGCATGCCGGGAGTGATCTTGTCGCAGTTGGAAATGCAGACCATCGCGTCGGCGCAATGAGCATTGACCATATATTCAACTGAGTCGGAGATGAGCTCGCGCGATGGCAGCGAATAGAGCATGCCGTCATGGCCCATCGCGATGCCGTCATCGACCGCAATGGTGTTGAATTCCTTGGCAACGCCGCCAGCCGCTTCGATTTCACGCGCGACGAGCTGGCCGAGGTCTTTCAAGTGCACATGGCCTGGCACGAACTGGGTGAACGAGTTCACCACAGCAATAATTGGCTTGCCAAAATCCTCATCCTTCATGCCGGTGGCGCGCCATAGGCCGCGCGCGCCAGCCATATTGCGGCCGTGGGTGGTAGTACGCGAACGATAAGGAGGCATTTTCAAACCTTTTAGGACTATCTCAGAGTGAACCTCGCCCCTTAAATAGGGTCGAAATGCGCTCTATTCTACTTTGTGATGCACATCTTATCCGAAAACTGCTTCACATTTTTCGGGATGCGCTAACCTGTGATGCCGGTATGGCAGAACCATTCCCGCAGAGCAAAGCGCAAATTGCCCCAGCGCTTGCACCGGGCGCGATCCTTTAAGGACATTGCGTTCAGCGGAAAAGTTCAGGCGTGCAATAGCAATCGCAGACACCGACAACAACAATCTAGCATAGTATTGATATAATGCAAAAGATTTAGCGTCTCAAACGTAACGAAATTTCTTTGATTGGCTGCGCACCCCAAAACCGGCGACGTGGATTCTGGATGAGATAGGCGGAAAACGAGAAGCTTTAACTTCCAGCCGTTACCATGGCGCTATCAAGCAGCGCATTGGCTGTCTTCATGCGTTGTTCTGCGGCAAGGCGAAACTCTTGTGGCAACCGGTCAGGGTGATTTTGCGCAGCGAACAGGCGGCGCAGACGTTGAAGTTCTGCCCGTTTCATCTCAGGCCGCAGATTGAGTTCCTTGCTAATGGATGCTTGCGACTGGATTTCCATTCGCTTTGCCAGGTCACACATTTCGCGTTCAAGCTTGTCCCGATCATTATCAACGTCTTGAAGATCAAATTGAGGAACAATACTTTCTGTCGTGTAAGACCCGTTTGAAACAGGATTGAACCCGGCAGAAAACACTGCAGACGCGAGATTAACAGTTGGTCGCAGTAACTGATCATCGCTGTCGCGATCCGCTTCAACTTCTTTCAACACGGTTGCAAAATCGGGGAAGCTTTGACGCATCAGACGCCTTGAGCCATGTTGGGTGTAAGTGCTGAGGCCAACGCTCTTGTCAGCACGTAAGGTGGAACAGGTTTCTGGAAAACGGGCATTTCCGGATAGCGAGCCGCGAGATGCGCAGGCAATCCACCGCCTGTGTGAATGACTACGAAGATGTTCCGGCTTTTCAGCCTGTCAAGAATGGGTTCCAGATCGCCATCAGCCAAGTTGACGTCGAGAATAGCTGCGTCGACATCCTGTTTACTTATAATATCTATGGCCTGCCTTACGGTACCCACGGGACCGACAACCGTTCCGTTGGCATCTTCTACAGTGGCGGCCACGTCGAGGGCGACGAAAATTTCGTCCTCTACGACCAGTACTCGCCTATGTTCAAGATTATCCATCTTCTTTCCAGTGTCGCTTTCGATCTAATCTTTCGTGAAGCCCATTTGGGCGGGCTATCACAGAGTCAATGCGCAAGGACACAGGGAGGTTCCCTGAGTGATCAGGATAATAGACTAATGGTGAATCAAATCTTTACTGCTCGGCTATTTACAACCTCGAGACGCGTGTATCGGATTCGGCCAAGTCAAACGTGCTCTAAAACGCGGTAAATGTGAGGGTGGTCAGCGAACGCACGATGTTTGGAATGTTCAGCACGTTTTCATTGATGAACTTGCCGATATCGTCACCTTCAGCGACATAGATTTTGGCGAGAAGGTCATATTCGCCGCTCGTCGAATAGAGTTCCGAAACGATCTCACGCTGAAAGAGCGTGTCCGCAACTTCATAAGTCTTGCCAGGCGTGCATTGCAGTTGCAGGAAAACGGGCTTCATATCTCTTCCTTTCGCGGCAAATTGCCGTTTGACCGCTTATTCAATGCCTAGTGGTCATACAGCTAGAGTGCCGATTGCGTTTGCAGGTTTCAAGCACGGGCGGATACTTGAAATCAAGAGCGTTTCATCGGAACAGTCTGCGTTTCGATGGCCATTCTAATTTACTGAATTGTGTTTTTAATGAAGGAAGGCGATAAGACTCTCCAACAGTTGAAATAAGATAATAATTAAATGCTCTATGTACTGCCAGCCGTTCTGCTCCTGTTTTCACTGGCCTTCGTCATTGTCTGGGCTGCAGATCAACTGCGTCGCTATCTTTTGTGGTGCGCGTTGTGCTTTCTCTGCATTGGCTTGGCCATGCTTGCTCAGCTTGTCGATATACCCGCTGATGATGGTCAGAACACGATGTTGACGGCCACAGTCTACGTGCTTGGTGCTTTGGCAGGCGGGCATGGGATTCTACGCCGATCAGGCCTCAGTTTGCCGCTCTGGTTCTGCGCTGCAAGTCTTACGCTCATCCTGGGTGGCGTTATCTATTTTCTGTATCCCCATCCAAGCCTGCTTGGCCGGGTGTATGTTCTCAATCTCGGGCTTGCATGTGTGATTCTGGGTATTGTCTGGTATCTGCGCGGCCTCGTTCATGGTTCTCCTGCTGACAAGCTCATACTGGGCATGCTGGTTCTGGTGGCGGTGCAATTTTTTCCACGCACACTGCTGACTGCGCATTCCATTGTCAGTGAAGATACGCCGGTCGATTTTGCCTTCACGCCTTTCTGGCAATGGACAGTTTTTTCGACAGCCGTTGCAGCGGTCATTGCTGGTCTGGTGTTGTTTGCAGCAGCAAGTGCTGATCGATTCAATGAGCTGGTTAATGAGCGCGATAGCGATCCCCTCACAGGGCTTCTCAACCGACGTGGGCTGGAAACGCGCATGTTGGCTATGGGGCGCAGCAATGTTTCGGGTTGGGTTGTGGCCTGTGACATCGATTACTTCAAAACGATCAACGATGTTTATGGTCACGCAACGGGCGACGTTGTGTTGAAAGAGTTTGCCGATGTTCTCCAGTCGCATTTAGGGAGCGGTGATTTGACGGCACGTACCGGCGGCGAGGAGTTTATTCTTTATCTCAATGACATGCCGTCAGATGCCGCATTCGCCTTGGTCGAGAAGATACGGGAAAGCGTCAAGGCACGCGAATTTTCGCGTCTCTCAAGTGGCGCAAACGTTACATGCAGCTTTGGTGTTGTCAGGCTTCGAAACCAGGATGACCTCTGGCAAGTTGTGGAACGTGCCGACAAGGTACTTTATGCTGCTAAAGAAGCGGGCCGTGATCGCACCTTGTTTGAAGAGAATGTTTCCTGACAGCGCGGGGCGATCTTGTGGGGATGAAGGCCGATAAAATTGCCGTGATGGTCGACAAGCTGACGCAAAGAGTGTGTTATTAAAGAATTTCCAACAAAAGTGCGAAGCGGTTTTGTGTCGAATAATGCAAAAAAATAGATAGAGCAGTTCTAACGATTCAATCTCAACTGGATGCTCTAACCTCTTTCTTAAATCTCTTGCGAAGCGAGTTGCCCGAAATCTCATGAAATTTTTATCTGCTCTGATCCCGAATTCATTCGTCGCTCGCCTTTTGTCGTTCATTACTATGTCGGTCGTCGTTTCTGTGAGTGCGCCGTCCATGGCTATGACAGCGCTCGAAAAGGCTCAGCTTGAAAAGCTCGATCCTGCAACGCGTCTTGAACAGCGCTGCGATGTCGAGGCGATGGAGCGGATCAGCCGGGACGAGAGAAAGTTTTCGGTCGACAAGGTTCTGGCTTATGCTTTTTCTGATCCAGTAGCGGGAAAGAACAGCATTCAGGCTGAAGGTGCTGCGTTTCGCAGCCGCGAGCATTGGTATAAGCTCGCTTTCGTTTGCAAGACGGATGACGAGCACATCAACGTCGTATCATTCGACTATGATATTGGTGATGAAGTTCCGCAGGATCAGTGGGACAAGCACTATCTCGTCCCCTGATCATTGGAGCGGTTTCGTTAAAACTGAACCGTTCGAAACGCTCTGATTATTTATTTTTACGCATTTCCGAACGCAAAACCGGTTCCCGCTTTTACCGGAAATGCTTTATTGTTCACTATCGTCAGCGCGACAGGACGAGAGAATTGTCGCCTCTTTGGCTGAATCGTCGGCTTCGAGGTGGCTTAAGATAGCTTTGCCGTCTTTTTCAGCCCAGCGATAGCTGTCTTGCTCATCCATGGCGACATATTTTTTGAGAGCGTCGTGCCATTGCAGCGCGACCATCTTGCCTTCAGCGTCGAGGACCGCGAAAGCTGGTTCCTCGCCTGCATGAATGTAGGTGACCGGCACGACAACGCCGCGTTCGCAGACGTAGTCGATGCGAATAATGGAATCCCGGCTGATTGATTGCGCCAGAACCGGGCTTGCCGTGAGAACTGTCATGACGGTTGCGATACCTGTATTGTATAGGCCTTTTTGCATAACGACTTCTCCTTCGCCCGACCTGTTATCTGGCCTGTCGGTGCTATCCTCACGCCTTAGAGCGCGTTTCGATCTGATTGGATCAGATCGGTGCTCTAATTATCTGTTTTAACGCGCATCTTTGTCCGAAAACCGTTTCACACTTTTCGGGATGCGCCTTAATATGGCAATAGTTGTCTTTGCAAATATCAAACTCTGTTCGCCGCAAGCAGTTTGGCAATGCGTAGCAGAAAAAAGTCTTAAAATTTCAATTTTGTACGGGAACCTAATCCATCTTTATCCGTTTTAGCTCTGCTGGTCGTTAGATCGGCCGGGACCCGGACTAAATTTGCCCCCGCAATCCCAATCCGGGTCCCACCTTTTCCGGGGAACTGCCAATTTTAGAACCGGCATCTCTTCTATCTTAACATTGATAATTCTTACCTTCCTTCCAGGTATTGGAGGAGGGAGGTAGAAATTTATTCCTCACAATCCATTAGGATTGCTCATAATTTCCGAACTGCTTTCAAATAAGAGAAACCTTGTGGCATCCTGTGAGCTCAGACCTCTGATACTGTTTGATGAATGAAACGCGGAGAGGTGGCCCTGAACATGTCGAACAACATATCGAGATTCTCATTAACGCTTGCAGCTTTTGTGGCAACGGCGTCACTGGCAGGAACTATTCAGGCAAGCCATGCCGATCAGACGTTGCTGAATGTGTCCTATGATCCGACGCGTGAGCTGTACAAGGATTACAACGCGGCCTTTGCCAAACACTGGAAGGATCAGACAGGCGAAAATCTGACCATCCGCGTTTCCCATGGTGGATCGGGCAAACAGGCACGCTCGGTCATTGACGGCGTTAAGGCTGATGTCGTGACGCTTGCTCTGGAAAGCGATATCGACGCGATTGTCGAACATTCCGGGAAAATCGACAAGGATTGGCGCAAACGTCTTCCGGACAATTCCTCCCCCTATACCTCCACGATCGTTTTCCTCGTTCGCAAGGGCAATCCCAAGGCCATCAAGGATTGGGGTGATCTGGTAAAGGACGGTGTCGAGGTCATTACCCCCAATCCGAAAACCTCGGGCGGTGCACGCTGGAATTATCTGGCGGCTTGGGCGTGGGCTTATAAGGAGTATGGCGGCGATGAAGCTAAGATAAAGGATTATATCGGCGAATTGTTCCGCCACGTGCCTGTGCTTGATACCGGTGCACGCGGTTCGAC
Source organism: Ochrobactrum sp. AN78 (assembly GCF_029909885.1). Classification (NCBI taxonomy): domain Bacteria; kingdom Pseudomonadati; phylum Pseudomonadota; class Alphaproteobacteria; order Hyphomicrobiales; family Brucellaceae; genus Ochrobactrum; species Ochrobactrum sp. AN78. The sequence continues at coordinate 207,022 of NZ_JASAMU010000002.1, read as the reverse complement.
AACGACCTTTGTGCAGCGCCAGCTTGGCGATGTGTTGTTGGCTTGGGAAAACGAGGCCTATCTTTCGATCGCTGAATTCGGTGAAGATGCTTTTGACATCGTGGTTCCACCGCAATCCATCCTCGCAGAACCACCAGTGGCGCTGGTCGACAAGAATGCCGATGAAAATGGCACCCGCAAAGTTGCCGAGGCCTATCTCGAATATCTCTATTCGCCGGAAGGTCAGGCGCTTGCATCCAAGCATTTCTACCGTCCATCCAAGCCGGACGTCGTACCTGCTGACCAGAAGCGCGAGTTTCCACAATTGCAGCTCGTGACGATCGATGATCCAATCTTTGGCGGATGGGCCAAGGCGCAGCCTTATCACTTTGGCGATGGTGGAACATTCGACCAGATATACAAGCCCGCAAAATAATCCGGCTGGTGGTTTAATTTCGACCCACTAGGACGCAGTCACACGCAAGATCAATAAAAGGGAACAAATATTGATGTCTTCGCGCCCTGCACCGGTCAGAGCAGGGTGGCATTTCAGAAAACCGAGTGTCATTCCGGGTTTCGGACTGACACTCGGTTTTAGTGTCGCCTACTTGACCCTTCTTATTCTTATTCCGCTTGCGGCTCTCGTGCTGCGCTCAACCGATGTCGGCCTGTCGGGGTTTTGGCGTATCGTCACTGACGAACGCACCATAAAAGCGCTTGAAACGAGCTTTGGCACAGCCTTCATTGCAGCACTTGTCAATGTTGTGTTTGGCGTGATCTTGGCCTGGGTATTGGTGCGCTATCGCTTTCCGGGGCGTCGGTTCATTGACGCAATCGTCGATATTCCGTTTGCACTTCCAACGGCTGTTGCCGGTATCGCACTGGCCTCGATCTATGCGCCCAATGGCTGGATCGGCAGCTTGTTGGCTCCGTTTAATATTCGGATCGCTTTCTCGCGTGCTGGCATCGTCGTCGCACTCATCTTCATCGGCTTGCCATTCGTGGTGCGCACTGTGCAGCCCATTATGGAAGAAATCAGCCGCGAAGTTGAGGAAGCTGCAGCAACACTTGGCGCATCGCGTTTCCAGACAATCTGGCGGGTGCTTCTGCCAAGTCTGCAACCTGCTATTCTCACAGGCTTTGCACTGGCTTTCGCACGCGGAGTTGGCGAATATGGCTCGGTTATCTTCATTGCGGGTAACACACCTTATGTATCGGAAATCGCGCCCTTACTGATCGTCATCAGGCTTGAAGAATATGACTATGCCGGTGCAACCGCACTTGCGACCGTGATGCTGGCACTTTCCTTTGCCATGTTGCTGTTTATCAATCTGATCCAGTCCTGGACGAGAAAGAAGTATGGCCATGGCGAATGACATGACAACTTCGATGCGCAGCGCTGTGACGGAAAGCCTGCCGACGCGGCTCCTTTTGATTGGTATAGCGCTGGTGTTTCTGGCGCTCTTCCTCATTCTTCCGGTAATCGCAGTTTTTGTCGAAGCCTTTCGTAAGGGAACGGAAGAGTATCTTACAGCACTTGTTGAGCCGGACGCCTGGGCAGCGATCAGGTTGACCTTGTTGGTTGCGGCAATATCCGTGCCCGTCAATCTGGTATTTGGTGTCGCCGCTGCATGGGCAATTGCCAAGTTCGAGTTCAAAGGCAAAGCCGTTCTGACAACCTTGATTGACCTGCCATTTTCGATATCGCCGGTTATTTCCGGTCTTGTTTTTGTGTTGCTGTTCGCAAGCCATGGACTGCTTGGACCATGGCTATCGAGCCATAATATCCAGATACTCTTTGCGGTGCCCGGTATTGTGTTGGCAACGCTCTTTGTGACATTCCCATTTGTGGCGCGTGAACTCATTCCGCTCATGCAGGAACAGGGAAGCGGTGATGAAGAAGCTGCAATTTCGTTGGGGGCAAATGGCTGGCAGACCTTCCGTTATGTGACTTTGCCCAACATAAAATGGGGGCTTCTCTACGGAGTTTTGCTCTGTAATGCGCGGGCGATGGGCGAGTTTGGCGCGGTTTCCGTGGTGTCGGGCCATATCCGTGGTCTTACCAATACGATGCCGCTGCACGTCGAAATCCTCTATAATGAGTATAATTTCGTTGCAGCCTTTGCTGTCGCTTCACTGCTGGCGCTCCTTGCTCTCGTGACCTTGGCACTAAAAGCATTTCTGGAGCTGCGTTATGGTGATGAACTGGCTGGTAGTAACGGGCATTAACAACTAACTTACAGACGATAATAAACCGCTCAGGCTTTGTTTTAGCAATTGGCGGTAGGGGAAAGGATTTGGAATGGAAGTTCGTGTCGCCGGTGTGCGTAAAGAGTTTGCTCGCTTTCCGGCATTGCATAATGTGTCGCTGGACATCCGTTCGAGCGAATTGATTGCGTTGCTTGGACCGTCGGGCTCAGGCAAGACAACTTTGCTGCGCCTGATTGCTGGGCTGGAAAAACCAACCGAAGGTGCCATTTATTTTGGTGAAGAGGATGCTTCGCACAAGAGTGTGCAGGAGCGGAACGTCGGTTTCGTGTTCCAGCATTATGCGCTGTTTCGCCATATGACGGTTGCCGAGAATATCGGTTTTGGCCTGAAGGTTCGCCCGAGCAGCACACGTCCTGCCACTGTCGAGATTAAACGCCGCGCGCTTGAATTACTCGATCTTGTGCAGCTGAAAGGGCTTGAAAACCGTTACCCATCACAGCTTTCTGGTGGCCAGCGCCAGCGCGTGGCTCTTGCGCGCGCTATGGCTATCGAGCCCAAAGTCCTACTTCTCGATGAACCATTTGGAGCGCTTGATGCGCAGGTTCGCAAGGAACTGCGCCGTTGGCTCCGTGAGATCCACGACAAAACTGGCCATACAACGGTGTTCGTTACCCACGATCAGGATGAAGCGCTTGAACTCGCAGATCGAGTGGTGGTGATGAGCCAGGGTCGTATTGAGCAGATTGGTACACCTGACGAGGTTTATGATACGCCCAATTCGCCTTTCGTTTACGGCTTCATTGGTGAATCCAGCACTCTGCCCGTGCGTATCGAGAAAGGCGAACTCTGGCTGGCTGACCGTAACATTGGTCTGACGGTCGATGGTGCCACCGACGGTGAAGCGCAGTTATTTTTCCGTCCGCACGATGTCGAGTTGCTTGACGGTTGTGGCGGCTGCATTGCCGGTACGGTAGTTGCGAGCCGCAGGTCTGGCGGCAAACGCCGTGTAGAGCTTGAAATCGGTGGTGCGCGTGAGCGCGTTGAGATCGAGATACCGGCCGAGCATCCGGCTTCGGAAAAAAGCCGCATCGCTTTTCGTCCTCGCTATTGGCGCGTTTTCGGAAATGATGATGCACCCAATGCAATTGAAACCCCTCCGGTTTTAACCGAAGCTCAGGCCTAAAATCGGCTGATCGATGCAGGACCGTATCAATGTGACATCCGCGTTTTTTAATAGATGCGGATGTCTTTTATCTTTTAAGGGCCAAGCGCGCCCCCAAGGCATTTTCGCAATCTATTACGCAGAGTAGTATTATTCTTATTTTCAGTATGTTAGGGTTGCAAAAGGCGCATATTTTATAACGCAACATTAATGTTCGGAAAGAATTGTGCGTTGCGATTTAAACGGTTTGAATATCAGCACAACCCGTCGTCGCATTTTGGCCAAATCATATCGACATTCAGGGAACCGAATACGGATACTGTCGTTCCCCTGAGATGAAAATTCTAAGTGCATTCAGTATCCACCCGCCGCATTTAACTTATTCCCTTCGGAAAGGCTGTTAAGGCACATGCCGGAATTGTCTTCTTCGCCGTCTAATTCGTCCATTGCCGATCGCAAGACTTCGGATCAGATTCCGCCCGAACAACCCTCTCCGATACGGGCTCTTTACAAAAGCGAGGATGAGCTGCGCGAACTCGCGGCCTCCGTTGCACGTGGCGAAGAGCTGGATTTGCCCGGCTATCAGGCTTTTGAATTCGATCAACGCCTGTCTGAAAATGGCAAGCTGATTCTGCACGCCTATCGCTCGTCCGATGCTGCTTCCCGCGCTGGCGAAACGATTACGCCAGCTGCACAGTGGCTCCTCGATAATCATTATCAGATCGATAAGACCGTTCAGCAGACACGCCGCGATCTGCCGCGCAAATTCATTCGCCAGCTGCCGCCCTATGCGGCCCGCGTTGAGAAATATCAGGACATGCCGCGTATTTTCGCGCTTGCATGGCTTTATGTTGCCCATACTGACAGCAATTTCTCGCTCAAGTCGCTGACCGCACTTGTTCAGGGCTTTCAGACTGTCGAGCCGCTTAAGATTGGTGAGCTGTGGGCGCTGCCGTCGGCTGTGCGTTATTTCCTCATTGAGAATGCGCGTCGTCTGGCGCTGCGCGTTGATCGCGCGCGCAACATGCGCAACCTCGCCAATACGGCTGCAGATCGCATTGTTGTTGCTGCGAATGGCGATGAGCTCGACACGGTTCTGGCGCAATATGCGCATGCCGCCCGCGACAGCACATTTGCTACGCATCTGCTCTATCGTCTGCGCAGCGCTTCGACCGATACATCGGCCGCAGCAAGCTGGCTAGAGCGTATTCTCGAGCAGGAAGGCAGCAATCCCGAAGACGCCATCGTTGAAGAACATGCCCGCCAGTCCACTGGCGGCGTCACGATGGGCAATGTCATTCGAAGCCTCAAAACCATCGATGATATCGATTGGGAAACCTGGTTTGAAACCGTCAACGAGGTCGATGCGATTCTGCGCGATCACAGCGATTTCGAACTTCTGGATTTCCGTTCGCGCAACGCGTACCGCGTGACGATTGAAAAGCTTGCCCGCTTTTCGAACATGAGTGAAATCGACATCACCTGGGCCGCCCTCAAGCTTGCTGAAGACAGCAAGTCTGCCGGACCCGCCGATACCAACGGCACAGAAGGCAAGGGCTCAATCGCCCATTATCTTTCGGGTGAAGGTCGCTCCGAGCTTGAAAAGGTATGCGGCTACAAGGCACCATTCGGCGTCAAAGTCCTGCGCTTCTATCGCAATCTGGGTCTGTTGGGCTTCTTCATACCAACGGCCATTTTCACGATTCTGATCCTGCTGACGGTCAATTATTGCATGAGCCGGGCCGGGCTTTCGACCGATTTGCGCACTTTGTTCACGTTGCTCGCGATCTTCCCGGCAATGGACGCGTCATATTCGCTCTTCAATGCGCTGGTACCGTGGTTTGTGCAGCCGACGCGCCTGATCGGCTTTGAATACAAGGAAGGCCTGCCTGTTGAGGCACGCACGCTTGTTGCCGTGCCGACGCTTATCAATTCGCGCGATTCCATCGATGAGCAGATCCGCAATCTTGAAGTCCATTATCTGACCAATCCGCGCGGCGAGATTTATTTCGCGCTCGTTAGCGACTGGGTGGATGCCAAGCAGGAAATCACGCCTGCCGATATGGAAATCTATGAATATGCGCGTGATGAAATAGCCAAGCTCAACGAGCATTATACCGGTGGCGAGCAGCCGCGTTTCTTCCTGCTTCACCGTCGTCGTCTGTTCAATGAAAAGCAGAGCTGCTGGATGGGCTGGGAGCGCAAGCGCGGCAAGCTACACGAGCTGAACCTGCTGCTTCGCGGCGATCAGGATACGAGCTATTTCCCACCGGATGAGCGCCTGCCGAAAGACGTCAAATTCGTCATGACGCTGGACGCTGATACGCGGCTTACGCCCGAATCGGTCACCAATCTTGTTGGCAAGCTCAGCCATCCATTGAACCGTCCGGTTTTCGATGAGAAAACCGGCAAGGTTGTTCGTGGTTATGGCATTTTGCAGCCACGTGTGACGCCTTCGCTGACAACAGGCGACGAAGCTTCATTCCTGCAGCGCGTTTTCTCGGTCAATCGCGGCATCGATCCTTATGTCTTTGCCGTTTCCGATTCCTATCAGGATCTTTTGGGTGAGGGCACCTTCACCGGTAAGGGTCTTTACGATATCGACGCCTTCGAAATTGCGATGAAAGATCGCGTTCCAGAGAACACGCTTCTTAGCCACGATCTGCTTGAAGGTGGCTATGCGCGCGCGGCGCTGGTCAGCGATGTCGAAGTTGTTGAAGATTATCCGACCGGCTATAACGTCGATGTGTCGCGCCATCACCGCTGGGCGCGTGGCGACTGGCAGCTTCTGCCGTGGTTGTTTTCGACAGGCCGTGGTGTCAGCGCGATCACGCGCTGGAAGATGGTGGATAATCTACGTCGCTCGCTCAATCCGATCCTGTGGCTGGTTGCGGCAATTGTCGGCTGGAGCGTGCTGCCAATCGGACCGGCGGCTGTCTGGCAGGGCTTCCTGATCATCAGCATGTTTGTGGCGCCGACCTTTGGCATCGTCACCAATCTTATTCCGTCAAATATGGACTATTCGCTCAAAGGCCATGCGCAGTCGGTTCTGACCGATATTGCATTGGGCACAGCGGATGTGGCGCTTCGCACCACCTTTATTGCACATTCCGCGTTCCTGATGGCTGATGCGATTGCGCGTACGATTTATCGCCTCTTTGTGTCGCGTCGCAATCTTCTCGAATGGCGTACAGCGGCACAGGCAAAGTCCGCCCCCGACACACTTCTGTTCTATTTCCAGATGATGTGGCCAGCCATTGTCATTGCGGGCATTGCGATTTTCATGCCGCTGGCTGCTCAAAGCCATGCTGCAATGATTGCGGCACCTTTTGCAGTCATCTGGTTTGCATCACCGCTCATTGCCTGGCTCGTCAGCCGTTCTGCCAAGCCGCAGGACACGCTGGAAGTGCTCTCGTCCGACAAATCGGCTCTGCGCCGGTATGCGCGCCGTACCTGGCGCTATTTCGCCGAGTTCACGAATGAGGAAAACAACCATCTTCCGCCCGATAACTTCCAGGAAGATCCAGCTCCGATCGTTGCGCAACGTACGTCGCCAACCAATATCGGCGTGTATTTTCTCTCGGTGATTGCGGCGCGTGACTTTGGCTGGATCGGCTTTACCGAGACGCTCGATCGCGTCGCAGCAACCGTCAACACGCTTGAGAAGATGGAGAAATATCAGGGCCATCTCTATAACTGGTATGAGACCAATACGCTGACGCCGATGCGTCCGCTCTACGTCTCTGCCGTGGATAGTGGCAACCTCGCTGGACATCTTGTGACACTCTCGTCGGCGCTGGAAGAATGGGCAGAAGCACCATCGGTTTATCTCCAGGCAGATCTCGACGGTATTCTCGACGTCAACGACGTGCTTGAAGAAACGATCGCGCGTATCCCGGATGATCGCCGTATCCTGCGGCCATTGCGCCGCCGTTTGGAAGAACGGATCGCCAATTTCCGTCGTGCAGTGCGTACCATCAAGGAAGAGCCGGAAACCGCATCCTTCCGCACTATCAATCTCTCGCTCTTTGCGACCGATATTGTGCGCCTGATGGAAGAGCTCGACAGCGAGATCGAAACACCTGCAAGTGCGGAAGCGCGCGAATGGGCTTACATTCTCGTTGAAACCTGCAAGGCCCACACCGACGATTCTATGGGCGAGCACAACACCGATGAGCTGCGTGAGCGACTGCGGGATCTTGCTTCACGTTCGCGCCAGCTGGCCTTTGACATGCAGTTCGGTTTCCTTGAGCGCAAGGAACGTCGTCTTCTGTCGATCGGTTTCCGTGTGCAGGAAAACGAACTTGACGAAAGCTGCTACGATCTTCTGGCGTCAGAAGCTCGTCTTGCGAGTTTGTTTGCCATTGCCAAGGGCGACGTGCCTGTTGAACATTGGTTCAAGCTTGGCCGTCTTCTGGTTCCAGTGGGTTGGAAGGGCGCTCTGCTCTCCTGGTCCGGCTCGATGTTCGAGTATCTGATGCCGCCGCTGGTCATGTCGGAGCCGCTCGGTTCGCTGCTAGATCAGACCAACAAACTCGTTGTGCAGCGTCAGATCGACTACGCGACCTCGCGCGGTCTGCCTTGGGGCATTTCGGAAGCGGCATTCAATGCGCGAGACGCGCATATGAATTACCAATATTCGAACTTTGGTGTGCCGAACCTCGGTCTTCAGCGAGGCCTGTCGCGTAATGCGGTTATCGCGCCTTATGCAAGCTTGCTGGCTTCTCAGTACCAGCCTGCCGCAGCCGTCGCCAACCTGAAGCGTCTGGAAAAACTCGGTGCACTCGGCCGTTATGGTTTCCACGATTCCGTGGACTTCACCCCGTCGCGCGTTCGCGAAGGTGAAACCTGTGCAGTGGTGAAAAACTATTATGCCCACCACCATGGCATGTCGATTATTGCGGTCAACAACGTGATCTTCGAAGGCCGTATGCGTGAACGCTTCCATTCCGATCCGGTGATCGAAGCAGCCGAACTGCTATTGCAGGAAAAGGCACCACGCGAAATTCCGATGATCTATGCGAAGACGGAAAATCCGATGCGTGTGGATTCGGGCGGCTTCGACGATGCGCCGATGCGTATTATCGATGTGCCGTTCAAGGCTCCGCGCACAACGCATATGATGTCGAATGGCCAGTATGCGCTGATGGTGACGGCGAATGGCTCCGGCTACAGCCGTTGGCATAATTGGGACATCACTCGTTTCCATGCCGATGCGTCGGAAGACTTGCAGGGCACGTTCTTGTTCCTGCGCGATATGGAAAGCGGATACTGGTGGTCGGCGACCGGAGAGCCGGTATGCAACCCAGAGGAAGAAACCAAGACTGTCTTCACCGAAGACAAGGCGGAATTCTACAAGACTGCCGGTGACATCAAAACGGTTATGGAAGTGATCGTTTCGTCAGAATCTGATGGTGAAGGCCGCAGGCTTGATATCATCAACACCAGTGCGCGGGATCGTGTGATTGAAGTCACGTCCTATTCCGAACTGGTGCTGACCGATAGCGACAGCGATGCAGCACATCCGGCGTTTGCCAAGATGTTTGTCGAAACCGAAATCGCTGACAATGGCTCGACCATCTATGCGAAACGCCGCAAGCGTGCGCCGTCCGATCCGGACATTCATGTTGCGCATTTCGTAACCGATTTGTCGGGCTCCATCCGTGAAACCGAAGTCGAAGCCGACCGTCGTGCATTTATCGGTCGCGGGCGTTCGTTGCGTGATGCCGCAGCCTTTGACGACGGTGCGACATTCACCGGAAGCCAGGGCTGTGTGCTTGATCCGATTGCATCGGTACGCACCCGCGTTCGCGTTCCGGCACATAAGAAGGTTAGCCTTGTTTTCTGGACCTTTGCGGGTGGAAGCCGTGATGCGGTTGAACATGCGGTCGCGATGCATCGTCATCCGGAAACCTTTGCTCGCGAATATTCGCTGTCATGGACGAGTTCACAGGTTCAGCTCTACCATATCGGCATCAAACCGGCGGAAGCTGCCGACTATCAAAAGGTTGCAGCCTATCTGCTTTACCCGGAACGCACTTTGCGTCAGCCGCCTGAAACGATTGCAAGCGGCCTTGGCAAGCAGTCCGATCTCTGGCCGATGTCGATCTCGGGCGATTATCCGATCTTTGCTCTTCGCATCGACAATGAAGCGGATCTTGATGTGTTGCGTGGCGTGCTGCGCGCGCAGGAATATTGGCGTAGCAAGGGCCTGACGGTCGATGTCGTTGCGGTCAACGAGCGCGCATTCTCCTATGCGCAGGATACGCAACGCGCCATCGACTGGATCGTTGAAGGCTTCCGCGCGCGTGGTGGCGGTCAACCGCATATCTTTGCGGTTCGTCGCGATCAGATGAGTGAAGAAAGCTACAACACGCTTCTCGCTTCAGCCCGCATCGTCATGCATGCGCAGAATGGTTCGCTTGCCGAACAGTTGCGTCGCAGCGAGGAAATCACGGTAGATCTGGCCGCAAGAAGCGACGCAAAAACACCTGCAATTGCCCAGCAGGGCTTGGGTGCCGCAGGGCTTGCACCTGTTGCGCTTGAGCGCGGCACGGAAGAGCGCCGTCTGGTTGCTAAGCCAAAATCAGTCACACGTCCGGCTCCAACCGGCGATGATCTCCAGTTCTGGAACGGTTATGGCGGATTTGCTGAGGATGGCAGCTACGTTGTGCGGATCAACAACCGAACAACCACGCCGCATCCATGGATCAACGTTATCGCCAATCCGGATTTCGGGTTCCATGTTTCGGCGGAAGGTTCAGCCTTCACCTGGGCTGGCAACAGCCGCGATTATCAGCTTACCCCGTGGGCAAATGATCCGGTCACCAATCGTCCGGGTGAGGCGATCTATATTCTTGATCGTGAAACCGGACGCAGCTTTGCCCCGACAGCCAATGTACTGCGCGACGAAGCTGTCACCTATGAAGCCCGCCATAGCCATGGCTACACCACCTTCTCGGCACAGCACGGCGAACTGGCACTGGAGCTGACCCATATCGTTGACGCCGAAAAGCCGGTTCGACTTTCGCGTCTGACGATTACCAATAAGGGGCGGTCGAAGCGCAAGCTGCGTGCCTATGGTTATGTCGAATGGGTGCTGGGCAACGCCCGCGCCAAGAATGTGCCGTTCATCGTGCCATCGCAGGATGAAGAGCTCGGTGCGCTCTTTGCAGGCAATCCATATCATCCGGACAAGTCCGGCCAAGTGGCGTTCTTTGCGGCAACGGAAAAGCCGCAATCAGTCACGGCCGACCGTGGCGAGTTCATCGGTTCGACAGGATCGGTTGACAAGCCGGAGGTGGTTCTAGCTGGTAAGGCCCTTTCGGGAACGGTTGAAGCAGGACGCGATCCATGTGCAGCGCTTGCGCTCGATATTGAAGTCGGTCCGGGCGAAAGCCGTGAAGTGGTCTTCCTGCTCGGTAATGCTGCCGATCAGCAGCAGGCAAAGGTGCTTGTCGCAGAAAGCCGCAATGCATCCTTCGATGACAAGCTCACTGCTGCGGCCAAGCATTGGGAAGGGCTGTTCAGCCGCGTTCAGGTCAAGACGCCTGATCCGGCCTTTGACCTGCTGATCAATGGCTGGCTGCCATATCAGGCGATTGCTTGCCGTATCTGGGCGCGTGCGGCCTTCTATCAGGCCAGTGGCGCGTTTGGTTTCCGCGACCAGTTGCAGGATACGCTGTCGCTGCTGCTCATCGATCCGTCATTGGCTCGTGCGCAGATTCTCAATGCGGCCTCGCGTCAGTTCCCTGAAGGCGATGTGCAGCATTGGTGGCTTCCAGCAACGGGTGCCGGTGTGCGTACGCTGATCTCTGACGATGTAGTCTGGCTTGGCTACGGCACATCGCTCTATGTGGAAACGACGGGTGATCGCGCGATTCTCGACGAGAAGCTGCCATTCCTTGAAGGCCGCAAGCTCGAAGAGGGCGAACATGATGCGTTCTACGAGCCGCAAATCTCGAAGAACACTGAAAGCCTATATGAGCATTGTGCGCTGGCACTCGATCTTGCGATTGAACGCACCGGCAAGCACGGTCTGCCGCTGATCCTTGGTGGCGACTGGAATGACGGCATGAATCTTGTCGGCGTAAAGGGCGAAGGCGAAAGTGTGTGGCTTGGCTGGTTCCTTGCCTATACATTGCGCCAGTTCATCCCGATTGCTGAATCTCGCAAGGATGCAAAGCGGGCAACCGCATGGGCTGTGCATCTTGAAAGTCTGACAAAGGCGCTTGATCGCGATGGCTGGGATGGCGAGTGGTATCGCCGTGGCTTCTTCGACAATGGCTCTCCGCTTGGCTCAAAAGACAGCGACGAATGCCAAATTGATGCCATCGCGCAATCATGGAGCGTGTTGTCGGGTGTTGCCGATCCAAAGCGTGCCGAACAGGCAATGGCTTCGCTCGAAAAGCATCTGCTTGACGATCAGGGCGAGTTGCTGCGTCTCTTCACGCCGCCTTTCGACAAGACGGTGCAGGAACCAGGCTACATTAAGGGCTATCCGCCCGGCGTTCGCGAGAATGGCGGTCAGTACACGCATGGTGCAACATGGGCCATTCTGGCACTGGCTCGCATGGGCAAAGCCGCAGAAGCGTGGCGTCTGTTCTCGCTCATCAGTCCGGTCAACCATGGACGCAATCCGGACGTCTATCGCGTCGAGCCATATGTGATCGCAGCTGACATCTATTCGGTCGAGCCGCGTCGCGGACAGGGTGGCTGGACCTGGTACACAGGTTCTGCTGGCTGGTTCTACCGCGTGGCAACGGAAGGTATTCTCGGTGTCACAAAGCGTGGCGATCGCCTGCATTTCGACCCGGCATTGCCACCTGAATGGGACGGCTATGAAGCTGATCTGCGCTTCGGCGACGCGACCTATCACGTGAAGGTGGTAACAGGTGCCAAGTCAAAGGCGATCAAGCTCAATGGCCGTAAAATCACCAAGCCCGATGAAGGGGTTGCGATCAAGCTCGATGGTGAACATGAGATCATTGTAGAGCTTCCCAAATCTGAATGAAGCATTTAGAAAGGCGGGTGAAAACCCGCCTTTCTTTTTGCTGCAAATCATCTGGGTGGTTGCAGCACATGCTCATGCAATGGAGGCCGTCATGGCCAAAACCGATATCGCACGGCGCGTCTTTAATCACGCATGGAAGCTTGATCCGATTGTTCGCAGCCTTCTGGACACGGATTTCTACAAACTTCTGATGTTGCAGATGATCTGGGGGCTTTACCCCAAGGTGGATGCGACCTTTGCGCTCATCAACCGCACAACCTCGGTGCGTCTTGCCGATGAGATCGATGAAGGCGAGTTGCGCGCGCAACTCGATCATGCACGCACGCTGCGTTTTACCAAAAAAGAGATGATCTGGCTGGCGGGTAACAGCTTCTACGGACGCAAGCAGATTTTCCAACCGGAGTTTCTTAATTGGCTGCATGATTTCCAGCTGCCAGAATATGATCTGCGCCGCAAAGACGGTCAGTATGAGCTGCATTTCCATGGGCCATGGTCGCACACGACCATGTGGGAGATCCCAGCGCTTGCGATCATTAATGAGCTTCGCTCGCGCGCCGCGATGAAAAACCTCGGGCCTTTTTCGCTAGATGTGCTTTATGCCCGCGCCAAGGCCAAGATGTGGAGCAAGGTTGAGCGGCTTCGCGAATTGCCGGACCTGAAAATTTCAGATTTCGGCACGCGTCGCCGTCACTCATTCCTGTGGCAGCGCTGGTGCGTCGAGGCCTTGAAGGAAGGTATCGGCGGCGCATTTACCGGAACCAGCAATGTGCTTCTGGCGATGGATAACGATCTTGAAGCGCTCGGCACCAATGCGCATGAACTCCCGATGGTGCTGGCAGCGCTTGCCAATACGGATGATGAGCTACGCACAGCACCCTATCGGGTACTACAGGACTGGAACCGCTATTATGGCGGCAATCTTCTGATTGTGCTGCCCGATGCTTTCGGCACGGCTGCTTTCTTGCGTAATGCGCCGGACTGGGTTGCCGATTGGACTGGCTTCCGCCCCGACAGCGCCCCACCAATCGAAGGCGGCGAACGCATTATCGAATGGTGGAAGTCTCGCGGCAAAGACCCACGCGAAAAACTGCTGATTTTCTCGGATGCGCTGGATGTGGATACGATTGAGGAAACCTATCGCCATTTTGAAGGCCGGGTCCGCATGAGCTTTGGTTGGGGCACAAATCTCACCAATGATTTCGCCGGTTGCGCGCCAACCACCATTCATGGCCTCAAAGCCATATCGCTGGTCTGTAAGGTAATCGATGCCAATGGACGCCCGGCGGTCAAACTTTCCGACAATCCGCAGAAAGCGACAGGCGATCCCAAGGAAGTCGAACGCTATCTCAAGTTTTTCGGTAATGAAGAGCGCGTCGAGCAACTCGTCAAGGTTTGACGATAAGTATGTCCGGAGAACTGTGAATTGATTTTCGAATAAGATTCGCACCACGGAATAGTTGAGACGCTTCGACCTTAATCATTTGGATCGAAGCGTACTCTTATCTTTATTCCATCAATCGGGCTGTGCCGGAAAGACGAATAGAGTCGCCACGCACATGGCCAATTTCTGCACGCAGATGAGATGGCACACCCATATCTTCGCCCTGAAACACTTCAATAGATCCGCCATGCGGCCAGCCCAAGTCGCGTAAATAGGCGGCGAAAGCTGCAGTGGATGCGCCGGTCGCCGGGTCTTCATAGACCCCGCCCGAGGCAAAGGGATTGCGGCTGTGAAAGCGCTGCGGCGTTTCTGAATGCACCAGAAGGATCGTTGTCCAGCCTTGCCGCTTCATCAGGACCCGCCCGCGCGGAAGATCATAATGCATGGCCGCAAGTTTCTCGCGTGAGCGCAATGCCAACACAATATGATCTGCGCCCGCATGGATAAGTGCCGGCGGAATGCCCGGTGCCAGATCATCTTTTTCATAATTGAACAGCGCTAGCGCCTGCTCAATCTCGATTTCAGATGCGGCGCGGTTGCGCGTCCCGGGTGATTGCAAGCTCGCAGAAAACAGATCGCCTTCCTTGCGGCCCTCCACGCTGATGTCGGAATTGTTGAGCTTTAATGCAAAACGCCCGTCACCTTCGCGCATGGCAAGTGCTGCACCGAGCGCAATTGTGGCATGGCCGCAGAACGGAACTTCCATTTCGGGCGCAAAATAGCGCACACGCCAGCTGTCTCCTTCCGGCATGGCAAAAGCCGTTTCCGAAAAGCCAACATCCTTGGCGATTTTCTGCATTTCCTCGGCTGAGGGGAGTTTTTCAGAAATCAGTACACCGGCGGGGTTACCGCCCTGATTGCCTTGCGAGAAGGCTGCTATGCGCAAGACGTCCAATGATTTGTCCTTCGCCAATTTTCGATTCTCTCCCGCCCTTCTTCTATAGAAAGCGCGAAATGCGTCGGGTCAAGGGTAATGCAGATCGATGGTACTTTGTGCCCGGTTATCGACGCGCTGATACGATCAGAAGCATTGGGCGCTCGACCTCATCGCGCAAGGCGGGCATTGCTTCGATTTGAGCAGGTGTAGGCCGCCATTCCTCAAGACTGTTGATGTCAAATCCTGCTTCAAGCAAAGCATTGACGGTCGTGCTCAGGCGACGGTGGTATTTAATGACACCATCTGCCAGCCAGTTGGTGCGTCTTTCGCCCTCAATCGCATAATGATCAACTGGCCAATGCTTGTTTTGGTCTTCATCCACGATCCAACCGGGCATTAGCGGTGCCATGAAAATCGGATGTTCTATTGTGAAGATGAAATGGGAACCGGGACGAAGCGCCTGATGGATCGTGTTGAGCAGTCGGGAAAAGTCGCGGATATAGTGAAAGGCCAGCGAGCTATAGGCCAGATCGAATCGAGCTTCTGGTAGTTCTAATGTTTCCATATCTGCCTGCACATACCGGATCGCATCGTCTTGCGTGTCGTGCTGCGCGCGTTCAAGCATGTTCTCCGACAGATCGTACCCAGTGACGGAAGCCGCGCCCTGTTCGCGGGCAAAGCGAGAAAACCATCCAAAGCCGCAGCCCAGATCCGCAACGTCGTTGCCGGATAAATCAGGCAGCAGCGAGCGAATATAAGGCCACTCAGGCGCACCATCCAATCCGTAGACTGAGCGTGGCAGTTGGCTATAGGCGTTGAAAAAATCGGCGCGGTCGTAAATATTCTGAGCCATTGTCTGCTTTCCTGTTACTGAAAAGCAGAATTGGCTCTCGCCATCGAGAAATCAATCCCGCATTTCTGTTGCCCATGGCGGATTGGCACCAGCACGAGAAACAGTGATGGCCGCAGCGCGAACACCCAATGCCACCGCAGCATGGATCTGGTCTTCGTCGAGATTGGCTATAGCATCCTTCGTCAGTAGTCCCTGACCATGTAGGCTCGCGAGAATACCCGCATTGACAGTATCGCCAGCTCCCACAGTATCCACCACATCTACCTTCACGCCAGGCACGCGAACAGTTGCGTTTGCAGTATAGGCGTCGGCACCATGAGCGCCCTTGGTGATGACGATCAGCTTGGGGCCAAGCTTGAGCCATTCGGCGGCGATCTCGTCATGGCTGCCTTTTTCGCCGAACCAGTCGAGATCTTCATCTGAAAGCTTCACGATATCCGCGAGCGCGATCATGCGCTTCATGCGGGCGAGATGTTTTTCCCGATCGCTGACGAAGCTGGCACGAATGTTCGGGTCAAGGAACATCACGCGCTTTGACGCTTCACGCGTCATCAGCGCTTCGTAGACGCTGCCACATGGTTCTGAAATCAGGCTGATGCAGCCAAAAAGCAGCGCATCTATCGCATCGTCTATCAGCGGTATGTCATTTTCTGAAAGCATGCGCAGTGCTGTGTTCTCATCATAAAAAGCGTAGCGTGCCTGTCCATCGACAAGGCGCACAAAGGCCAACGTCGTTGGCCGATCAGAGATCGCCGAATAAGAATAGTCGACATTCGAGCGTGCGAGCGTATCGCGCAGCACTTCGCCGAAGAAATCCGATGAAAGGCCTGAGAAAAAGCCAGTGGGAACACTCAGCCTGCCAAGAGCGATGGCCGTGTTGAACACGGAGCCGCCAGCAAAGGGTACAAAGGCTGTTTCGCCTTCTGCCGTTTCGCGTGGCAACATATCAATCAGGGCTTCACCGCAGCATAGGATCATATGGTCAACTCGGCTGTTAAATCGATTGAAGGTTTAGAATTGACAAGGTAAACACAAAAGCGCGGTGTTTTTCAACGCCGCGCCTTCGAAAATAATTAGACGTGCTGACCACCATTGATATGGATTTCCGAGCCGGTCACATAGGATGAGGCTTCGGAGCAGAGATAATAAATGGTCTCGGCCACTTCGGAGGTCTTTCCAAGGCGCCGCATTGGCAGCTGTTCTACCAGCTTTTCCGTACCGGGTGACAGGATGGCGGTGTCGATTTCGCCGGGCGCAATGGCATTCACTCGGATTCCATGCGGGCCAAAATCGGAAGCCATTTCGCGTGTAAGCGCTGCCAGTGCTGCCTTGGACGTCGCATAAGCAGTACCTGCGAAGGGATGAACGCGACTGCCTGCAATAGAAGTCACGTTGACGACAGAACCCTGTGCTGCTTCCAGCTCCTTGAACAGTCCGCGCGCCAGCATGATCGGGGCCATGAAGTTCACCTGAAAAACATCGCGCCAGACAGCCATGGGAGTTTCAATTGAATTCATGCGACGACCGCCTTCTGCTTTTGGCGAAATGCCAGCATTATTGACGAGCGCATGCAATTTACTGCCGTTGGCTTCCAATCTGCGGCGGATTTCAGCAATGGCTTTGCCGATATCTTCCTGATCGGCCAGATCGACCTTGATGTGGTCTTCGGGGCCTGCGGGCCAAGGGCAGTTTTCGGCGAAGTCCTGACGCGAGCAGGTAATGACGCGCCAACCGGCGCGCGAGAAGCGCTTGACCGTGGCGTGACCAATACCGCGACTTGCTCCTGTCAGCACAAGGGTCTTACGTTCCGGATCTGCCTTGGGAGTGTCTGACTTGGGAGCATCAGACCGGGACGTATCAGTGTGGGAAACTGTAGACATGAAAACCTCACTCTCAATCCTTGAATAGACTAAGCTGCTCAGGATTTCGAGGGGAATTAGCAACAGGCAATGCGTGGTGCTTCACTTGATCGCGAGGCTAAAGCATGTCGCGCTCAAATGGATTCATTTAACGTTCGCGAACATGCGACGGTTAAATGAATCTAGAGCAAACGCCTTGGGTGCGATTAAGCACGACACGCTCTAGGCCGATCAACGACCGGCCCGGCTTTACGAGAGAACACTCCTACTGCGTATTACCCATGATGATGTCGAGCAACGTCGTTGAATCGCGCTGCTGCGGTGGTGGACCGCCAACATTACCCGGAGGCAGTGGTGCGCCATTGTCATTCACCGGATAATTGGCCGGTACGCCGGATTGCTGACCCTGCTGAACCGTATTGCGAGCGGGGGAGTCAGGTGCTGGTGGCCAATAGCCATCATCACCATTGCCTGCCATTGGTTGATCGCCATAGCCGCCTTGCGGAATCATGCCAGGTTCATATGGATTGTTCGGATCGATGCCGTCGCTGCCACCTGGCACGATGTTCTGAATGTCGTAATGGCCCGGAAGTTCTGCGACAGGCACACCCTTATGGGCTTCCTTCATGAAGGTTTTCCAGGCGGCAACGGGAAGCGTGGAGCCAAAGACCCGCTTCATGCCCTTGCCATCATCATTGCCGAACCAGACGCCGGTCGTGAGATTTGCTGTATAGCCGACAAACCACGCATCGCGGAAATTCTGGCTGGTGCCGGTTTTGCCAGCTGCAGGCCAACCAAAAGCTGCACGTTTGGCCGTGCCATCTTCCACTGTACGACGAAGCATCGCATTCATCATGCCAACAGTGCGCTCATCGATCACGCGCGGACCGACACCATCTTCTCTCTGGTAGAGAACCTTGCCTTCAGAATCCGTGATCCGGGTAATGAAATACACTGGCGCACGATACCCACCATTGGCAAACGGCACATAGGCGTCTGCCAATTCAAGCAATGAGACTTCTGAGGTGCCAAGTGCCAGCGAGGCATTGGGTTCGAGCTTAGACTGAACGCCAAGGCGGTGTGCGGTGTCGATTACGGTCTGCGGACCAACTTCCATGACCAGCTGCGCCGAAACGGAATTAAGCGAGTGAGACAGAGCCGTCGCCAGCGTCACTTCACCCATATATTTGCCGTTGTCGTTGCTGGGCGTCCATTTGCCGATCCGCACAGGCGCATCGTTGCGTACGGAATCCGGTGTACGACCCTGTTCTAGCGCTGTCAGATACACAAAAGGCTTGAATGAAGAGGCAGGCTGACGGCGCGCGTCGGTCACACGGTCGAACTGACTGGCGGCATAATCATAGCCACCCACCAATGCGCGCACTGCACCCGTACCATCAATGGAAACGAGCGCCCCCTGACTCACATTCATCTTCTTGCCGTTTGTCGAGATCTGATCCTTGATCGCTTCTTCGCCAGCGCGTTGGAGATTGAGATCGACAGTGGTTTCAACCGTGATATCGGTCTTTGTCTCGCCGATAAGCGCCGGAATTTCGGCAACGACCCGGTCGGCAAAATAGTTTTCAGAGCCCTGCCAGTAAGAGGCTGCGCGCGTTGGCGGCTCACTTTCTGCAATCGCCACCTGACGGTCATCGATCATGCCTTCTTCGCGCATGGCACCCAGCACCAACTTGGCGCGGGCACTTGCTGCCTCTGGATCGCGCGCAGGCGAAAGACGCGAAGGGGCTTTGAGAAGACCGGCAAGAGTCGCCGCTTCCATCAGGTTCACGTCCTTGGCGGATTTCCCGAAATAGCGTCGCGATGCAGCATCGACACCATAGGCACCTGAACCAAGATAAACACGGTTCAGATACATCTCTAATATCTGCTCTTTGGTGTATTTATGCTCAAGCCAGAGGGCGAGCATCACTTCCTGTACCTTACGCTCCAGTGTGCGGTCGGGCGAGAGGAACAAGTTCTTGGCGAGCTGCTGTGTGAGCGTCGAGCCGCCCTGTACAGCGCGGCCCGAGGTCACATTGGTCACAATCGCACGCGCGAGACCAATCGGGTCAATGCCGAAATGTGACATGAAACGGCGGTCTTCGATCGCCATGACGGCTTGCGGAATAAACGGCGACATTTCATGCAAGCCGACTGCTTCGCCGCCAGTTGTGCCGCGATTAGCAATCAAGCCACCCTGGACATCAACAATACGCACATTTGGCGGACGATCCGGGATAGTCCAGTCGGTTGTCGGCGGCATTTTGGCTGCGAAGTAAACGAGCATGCCCGCAAAGGCGATGCCGCCCCAAAGACCCAACACGAGGCACCAGTAGAAGGCGCGGCGAACAAAGCCGAAAAAGCCACCACGCTTTTTGGGCGAGCGGCGCGAACCGCGAGGCTCGCGATCTTTCGTTGGGTTGCTTTTGCGTTGCGGACGGGCCATGCGCTCCTCCTCGTCGACGCGAAACACGTCCTCTTCCTTTTCCTGCGGTTTGCCGAAGGAAGGTTCGATACGTCCGTTTCTGCCGTCTCGCGATGTCATGTCGTTTTAGATCCGCCCACCTGCTGATCGGTTATTGGTTTTGTAACCGCTTAATTCATCAACCCGCATATATCGAGGGCGTTTATCGCCTGAAGGGTAAATGCGGCAGTTTAAAGGGGGGTAAACTTCGCATTCACAAAAAATAACGGTTCCGTCGCGCAAAAGAAAAGGCCCCGCAATGCGGGGCCTTTCTTGAAAACTCATCTGAACAGGTCAGATTAGAACTTGTATGCAACGCCGAGGCGAACTTCGTTGGTCTTGAACTTGTCGCGAACCGAACCGTCGCCAAAGCCGAAGTCGTAGTCCTTGTTACCATAATCGGTGTAACGGTATTCAAGACGTACGATGACGTTGTCAGTTGCTGCATAGTCAATACCTGCGCCAGCGGTCCAGCCGGTGAGGGTCTTGCTCTGCGAAGCTTCGAACGAGCCATCAGCGCCAGTCGACGACAATGTGTTCTTTACGCTTCCGAAAGCAACACCACCAGCGATGTATGGAAGGAAGCGATCAACTGCGTAACCTGCACGGGCACGAACCGCACCCGACCAACGCAGCTTGCTTTCAACGCTGTCTGTTCCGTCAAGGAAAGTTTCAGAGTAGCTGTCCTTGAGGTTGTTGTAGGTCACGTCACCGTCGATACCCAGAACAACGCTGTTGCCGAGGTCGAAGTTGTAACCTGCATAGAGACCACCGAGGAAGCCGTCTGGCTTGACATTGATGCCGCCGTCAAAACGCGACTTGCCCCAGCCATAACCGATCTGGCCACCAAGGTAGGCGCCGTTCCAGGTAAAGGACGGAGCGACGACAACTGGAGCTGGTTCTTCGTAAACTACAGCGTCAGCTGCCTTTGCGCCAGTTGCTGCGAGAAGAGCAACGGTGGATGCGAGAAGAAGAGACTTGAGCTTCATAATAAATCTCCTTTGGAGAACGGGGAATTCTAAATCTGTTGTACCCAATATAAGCGATTGCCGAAAAGAGTCTGTAGCAAGAAGGCCACAGTCGTGTAATTGTCGCAAAAGTTGCGCACAGAATCGTGATTAGCTTGATTAGCTGCTGTTCTTGGTTACCAAACAGGTAAAATCCAGGGTTGTATTCGGTGAGGATGTTTTTGCTATTTGGATTGGGGTATAGGGTGCGGGTCTAAAGCACGGAGAAAATAAAATGGGTGGGGCAACTGGCGCTGCGCAGCGTGTCGACTGGGTCGATATTGCCAAGGGTATCTGTATAATCTTTGTTGTCATGATGCATTCCACGTTGGGCGTGGAAAAGGCAGCTGGCTCTGAAGGCTGGATGCATCATGTCGTGGCTTTCGCCAAGCCCTTCCGTATGCCTGACTTTTTCCTGATCTCCGGTCTCTTTCTCAGTCTTGTCATCGATAGACCATGGCGGCGCTATCTTGATCGCAAGGTCATTCACTTTCTGTATTTCTACATTTTATGGCTGACGATCCAGTTCGCATTCAAAGCACCAGCTATTGCAAGCGAGGCCGGTATTACCGGTGTTGTCGAAGCTTATATCATGGCGTTCATTGAGCCATTCGGAACACTCTGGTTCATTTACATTCTGCCGGTCTTTTTCGTTGCGACGCGCCTGTTGAAGCGCGTACCCGTTGGGTTGACTTTCGCATTGCTGGCCATTCTGGAAATTCTGCCAATCCATACCGGTTGGACAATGATCGACGAGTTCTGCTCGCGCTTTGTCTATTTCTTTGCAGGTTATGCTTTCGCACCCTTGATTTTCCGCACCGCCGATTGGCTGCGTCAACGCCCTGTAGTGGGAATATCTGGGCTGCTTATCTGGGGGCTTATCGAATATAAGCTGGTTTTCATGCCAGTACCGGAAAGCCTTGCTTTGCTGATAGCGCCGGCGGGTGATCTTTTAAACGGACGAGGGGCTATAAGCGATCTTCCGATTATTTCGCTTTTGCTGGGACTTGTCGGTGCATTAGCGATAATTTCGATTTCATCGCTGTTGAGCTTGCTGCCGCATAAAAATGTGCTGCATCGAGGGTTAAGCTGGCTCGGAGCTCATTCGATTGTCGTTTATCTCGCATTCTTCCTGCCGATGGCGATCGCGCGGACAATTCTTCTGAAATTTGGTTTTCTTGATACCGGTACAGTTTCGCTGCTGACAACCGCAAGCGGTGTCATCGGACCGGTCATTCTCTACGGGTTTATTCAATGGGCAGGCTACGGGCAGTTTCTGTTTCGCCGTCCGAAATGGGCCATGATTGACCATACGCACCAAAAGAAAACTGCGGGTCAAGCGCATCCGGAAAAATGTGGAACGGTTTTCGGGCAGGATGCGCGTTAAACAAATAAAATGAGAGAGCGCTCTAGAGCGCCGTGCGCCCTCTTGGGCGCACAAAGGTCGCTCTAATACTTTATATTTACAGCATAATTTTACCTTAAACTGATTCAAGTTTAAGGAATTATGCTGTAACCTGAGCGCTCTCTCATGTCGCCGTTTAAAATGCTAAGAATGAGCGAATATATCTTGATCAGGCCACCCCATCAGATCAAGTTCAGAGCGGGTTGGCAGGAATTTGAAGCAGGCATCAGCCTGTTTCGCACGGCCATCACGCTCTAAACGCTTTTCGAATACTGCTTTCAGGCGATGCAGATAAAGCACGTCTGAGGCTGCATAATCGAGCTGGGCTTGGGAAAGCACTTCCGCTGCCCAATCAGATGATTGCTGTTGTTTGGAAATCGAAACATCGAGAAGCTCGTTGCAGATTTCCTTCAAACCATGACGATCCGTATAGGTACGCGTCAGCTTCGAGGCGATCTTCGTGCAGAAAACCGGTTGTGGCATGGTGCCGAACGTATGTGCAAGTACTGCGAGATCGAAACGTCCATAGTGAAAGATTTTGGTAATCGAACGATCTTTCAAAAGCTTGACCAGATTGGGCGCTTTCTTCTGTCCGGTTTCGATCTGGATCACATCTGCAGTGCCGTCGCCAGGCGAGATCTGAACGACGCAAAGCCTGTCGCGATGCGGGTTCAGGCCCAGTGTTTCGGTGTCGATAGCGACTGCATCAACCTGATAATTATCCAGGTTGGGCAAATCGTGCTTGTGAAAACGGATCGTCATTTAGTCTTCCTTATTTGGCTGCGATAGCGGCCATAATGCGAGCCCAAGAACGCTGGCCCTTATGGAAGGAATTCAGCTCATATTTTTCATTGGGCGAATGGATGCGATCATCTTCAAGGCCGAAGCCGACCAGCAGCGATTCCATACCGAGGAACTTGTCGAAGTCGCCGACAATCGGAATCGACCCACCCATGGCGATCAATACGGCTGGCTTTGGCCATTCGTCGGAAAGCGCATCCTTTGCCTTGGAAACAAGCGGAGAATCATATGGCAGCTGGATCGCCGGCGAACCGCCATGCGGATGGAATTCGACCGAGCAGTCGGCTGGCAGGCGTGCTTCAACGAATGCGCGGAAAGCTTCGCGGATTTTCACCGGGTCTTGCTTGTGAACAAGGCGGAATGAAACCTTGGCGGATGCCTCAGCCGCAATCACGGTCTTGAAGCCTTCGCCAGTATAGCCGCCGATAATGCCGTTGACTTCAGCCGTTGGGCGAGCCCAGGTCAGTTCCAGAACGCTGCGGTCTTTTTCGCCCGAAGGGACTGAGAGGCCAATTGGACCAAGGAAATTTTCAGCCGTGCGGCCAAGGCTTTCCCACGATTGCAAAATCTGCGACGGCGTTTCTTCTACACCTTCATAGAAACCCGGAACCGTAACCCGGCCGGTTTCATCATGCAGGTCGGCAAGGATTTTTGCGAGAATATGGATCGGATTGGCAGCCGCGCCTCCGAAGAAGCCGGAGTGAAGATCGCGGTCAGCAGCCTTGATGACGATTTGTTCGCCGACAAGCCCGCGCAGACCCACACTGATCGCTGGCGTCTCGGCATCCCACATGGCGGTATCGCAAACAAGCGCCACATCGGCTTTCAGCTCTTCTTTATGGGCATCAAGGAAAGGCTTGAGCGAAGGAGAACCGGATTCTTCTTCGCCCTCAAAAAGCAATGTCACCTTCACTGGCAGATTGCCGTTAACGGCTTTGTAGGCACGGCATGCCTCGACAAAGGTCATGAGCTGCCCCTTGTCATCGGATGTTCCGCGACCGGTCAAGATCTTGCGACCATTGCCAACGTCCTTGATTGCAGGCTCAAATGGATCATTGTCCCAGAGATTGAGTGGATCAACCGGCTGCACATCATAATGGCCGTAGAACAGCACATGTGCCGCATCAGCAGTGGCACCGTCATGATGGGCAACAACCATCGGGTGCCCCGGCGTGTCGCGCACACTGGCATCAAAGCCAATGGATTTCAGGTCTTCGACCAGCCATTCGGCGGCCTTCCGGCAGTCGGCCTTGTAAGCCGGGTCAGTCGAGATCGACTTGATCCGCAAAAGATCAAAGAGGTGATCGATGCTCTTATCGAGATTGGTGTCGAGATAATTGAGGACTTTATCGAGTGATTGCGCGGACATGGATGCTTCCTGACGAGTCGTAATACTGGTGGCACACTACAACCAGCAACCCGAAGAAGAAACCCAAATTGAACGCAAAACTGAGAGCAGAAAATGAATTGGCCGTTGCGGTGAGGGGGTTACCACAACGGCCATATCACTACACTCAAAAGCGACAGCCCGGAGAGGGGAATGAGGCTGTCGCGACAACCGGTATCCAACGGGGGACGGGTCAGAAAACCGGCGACCGACGTACTGTCGATGGGTGTAATCTGGCCCTCCAACTGTGGCTATTCAAGGGCATTTAAGATTACAAATTCGTAACATAAACGTTACCTTGCCGGTTGAAATCCGTTATCAGTGATAACGTGAAAACGTGTGAGGGAAGAGGCACTTATGGATAAGATCACAATGCTCAGTAAGAAGGGCTGGGAAAAGACGTCAGGCAAGTGGCACGGTGAGTTTGAAGGAAATGTGTTCGGGGCGGGTGCGTCCGTCATGTTCTATGCAACTGAAGAAGCGGGACGCGGCCCCAGATTGCATCGCCACCCCTATGACGAGATTTTCATTGTGCGTAAAGGCCGGGCCTTATTCACGGTTGGCGAAGAGCAATTCGAAGCCGACGAAGGCAGTGTCGTATTCGGTGCGGCCAATATTCCACATAAATATGTCAATGTGGGTCCAGGCCTTCTCGAGATGATCGATATTCATGTTTCTGGTGAGTTCATACAGGAAGATCTGGAGTAGCTACTATCTCTGAAAAGCGCACTCGTGCGATCCAACGGTGGACACTCGTTTCTCCTGACATAAGGCCGGTTTTCTTTGAGCTTTGTTTCCTTTAATTCTAAGCCATGAAAAAAGGTGATCATCTCTTCCTCGTTGACGGCTCGGGCTATATTTTCCGTGCCTATCATGCCCTGCCACCGCTGACGCGTAAGACGGACGGCTTGCCTGTTGGGGCCGTATCTGGTTTCTGCAACATGCTGTGGAAGCTGTTGAAGGATGCGCGCAGCACCGATGTCGGTGTGGTGCCGACGCATTTTGCGGTCATTTTCGATTATTCGTCGCAGACTTTCCGCAAAGAGATTTTTCCCGAGTATAAGGCAAACCGCACCGCGCCGCCGGAAGATCTCATTCCGCAATTCGGCCTGATCCGTCAGGCAACGCGTGCATTCAATCTGCCTTGCATCGAAAAGGAAGGTTTTGAGGCCGACGACCTGATCGCAACCTATGCCCGTCTGGCTGAAAATGCAGGCGGCGATGTTACAATCATTTCGTCCGATAAAGATCTCATGCAGCTCGTGACGCCACAGGTGTCCATGTATGACAGCATGAAGGACAAGCAGATTTCGATCCCGGAAGTGATTGAAAAATGGGGCGTGCCGCCTGAAAAGATGATCGATCTGCAATCGCTGACTGGCGATAGCACCGATAATGTACCGGGAATTCCAGGCATTGGCCCGAAGACTGCTGCGCAATTGCTGGAAGAGTTTGGCGATCTTGATACGCTGCTCGCACGCGCTTCTGAGATCAAGCAGAACAAACGTCGTGAAAATATCATCGCTTTTGCTGACCAGACAAAAATCGCGCGGGAGCTCGTAACGCTTAAAACAGACGTGCCGCTCGAAGTTGATCTCGACGGTCTGGTGCTTGAGCCACAGAATGGTCCAAAGCTCATTGGCTTTTTGAAAGCGCTGGATTTCACAACGCTGACCCGTCGCGTGGCCGAAGCAACCGACACTGATGCGTCGGCGGTAGAGCCATGTCATATCGAAACGGAATGGGGTGCAGATGCACACGGTCCCGATGTCGATGTGCCAGCAAAATCAGCGGCCGCTTCGTCCGAAGTTTCTGTTGACTCCGAAGTGTCTGACGTCAGTGGCTACACGCCGAAAGCATTGGCGGAAAGCCGTGCTGCAACGGCTCTTGCGCAGAAAATCGACACCACGGGCTATACCTGCATTCGCGATCTTCCGACGCTGAACAAGTGGCTCGCGGAAGCTGTTGAGACCGGTCTTGTTGCCTTCGATACAGAAACCAATTCGCTTGATCCGATGCAGGCAGAATTGATCGGTTTCTCGCTGGCACTTGCGCCGGGCAAGGCAGCTTATATTCCGCTCCAGCACAAATCCGGCATGGGTGATCTTCTCGGCGGAGGCATGGTCGAGGGGCAGATTCCGCTTGGGGCGGCGCTCGAGGCCTTGAAGACCGTTCTTGAGGACAAGTCTGTTCTCAAGATTGCACAAAACATGAAATATGACTGGCTCGTCATGCGCCGTCACGGCACCAACACCGTGTCCTTCGATGACACGATGCTGATTTCCTATGTGCTTGATGCAGGCACCGGCGGACACGGCATGGACCCGCTTTCCGAACGCTGGCTTGGCCATACACCAATCGCCTATAAGGATGTAGCGGGCAGCGGCAAAAGCTCTGTAACCTTTGATATGGTCGATATCGATCGCGCAACGGCTTACGCAGCCGAAGATGCAGACGTAACGCTGCGCCTCTGGCAGGTGCTGAAACCACGTCTGGCCGCAGAAGGATTGGCGTCGGTTTATGAGCGTCTTGAACGTCCGCTGGTCGATGTGCTGGCACGGATGGAAGAACGCGGTATTTCTGTTGACCGACAGGTTCTTTCGCGCCTTTCGGGCGATCTCGCACAGTCAGCGGCCGCCTATGAAGATGAAATCTATGAATTGGCTGGGGAAAAATTCAACATCGGCTCGCCCAAGCAGCTTGGCGATATTCTGTTTGGCAAAATGGGTCTGCCGGGCGCGTCCAAGACCAAAACTGGACAATGGTCGACCTCTGCACAGGTGCTGGAAGATCTTGCCGCTGAAGGCCTACCTCTGCCGCGTAAGATTGTTGACTGGCGTCAGCTGACCAAGCTTAAATCCACTTATACGGATGCGCTGCCGGGCTTTATTCACCCGCAGACCAAGCGCGTTCACACCTCTTATGCGATGGCATCGACCTCGACAGGGCGTTTGTCTTCATCTGAACCAAACTTGCAGAATATTCCGGTTCGTACAGCCGAAGGCCGCAAGATCAGGACGGCATTCATTGCTGAACCCGGCAACAAGCTGATTTCTGCCGATTACAGCCAGATCGAATTACGCGTACTGGCTCATGTCGCCGATATTCCGCAGTTGAAACAGGCTTTTGCTGATGGCATCGACATTCATGCCATGACAGCATCAGAAATGTTTGGTGTGCCGGTCGAAGGTATGCCTTCGGAAGTGCGTCGCCGCGCCAAGGCGATCAACTTCGGTATTATCTACGGCATTTCGGCCTTTGGCCTTGCCAACCAGCTTTCCATTCCGCGTGAAGAAGCTGGCCAATATATCCGAACCTATTTCGAGCGTTTCCCCGGTATCAAGGACTATATGGAAGCGACCAAGGCGTTTGCGCGCGAACATGGCTATGTCGAAACGATTTTCGGGCGTCGGGCGCACTACCCGGATATTCGTGCTTCCAACCCGCAAGTGAGGGCGTTCAACGAACGTGCGGCAATCAATGCGCCTATTCAGGGTTCCGCAGCCGATGTCATTCGCCGTGCCATGATTCGCATGGAGAAGACGCTGGACGAAGAAAAGCTTGCAGCACGTATGTTATTGCAAGTGCACGATGAATTGATCTTCGAAGTGCCTGAAAGCGAGGTCGAGAAGACAATCCCTGTCGTTCGTCATGTGATGGAGAACGCGGCCATGCCTGCAGTGCCGCTTTCTGTGCCGTTACAGGTCGATGCGCGTGCAGCGCATAACTGGGATGAGGCGCATTGAGGGCTCAACCGGTTGACCTGAGAGGTTTGACACTATAGGTAAGCGGCAATTCTGTTGCTTCGGTAGTCGTCAGTGGGTTTGTGGCCAAAGGGTTTGCGGCCAAGGGTGTCGACTTGTGAAGCTTTTTTGAAAGTTAATCATGTCTCTGCCTGAATCCATTGCTCCGGCTCTCTCCGGAGCATTAGCCGCTCGTGGCTACAACACTCTCACCGCTGTTCAGAACGCTGTTCTCGCACCGGAAACGCTTCACGCCGATCTGCTCGTTTCAGCACAGACCGGCTCCGGTAAGACCGTTGCTTTCGGTCTTGCCATGGCTTCCACAATCCTTGGTGATGAACTGCGCTTCGGTAATCCTGGTGCGCCACTTGCCATGATCATCGCACCAACGCGCGAGCTAGCTCTGCAGGTTCAGCGCGAACTGGAATGGCTCTATGCTGATACTGGTGCACGTATTGCTTCGTGTGTTGGTGGCATGGATATCCGTTCTGAGCGCCGTGTGCTTGAACGCGGCTCGCATATCGTTGTCGGAACGCCTGGTCGTCTGCGTGATCATATCACCCGTAATGCGCTCGATATGTCTGAACTGCGCGTCGTCGTGCTCGATGAAGCTGACGAAATGCTCGATATGGGCTTCCGTGAAGACCTCGAATTCATTCTCGGCGAAGCACCTGCTGACCGCCGCACATTGATGTTCTCGGCAACCGTACCGAAGCCGATTGCACAGCTTGCCAAGCGCTTCCAGAAAGATGCACTGCGTATTTCTGCTGCGGGCGAAGCTGGTCAGCACGCCGATATTGATTATTTCGCGATGCCTGTTCCGCCGCAGGAGCGTGATCACGCGATCATCAATACGCTGCTTTATTATGATGCACAGAACTCGATCATTTTCTGCTCGACCCGTGAAGCTGTGAAGCACATGGCGAGCCGCCTTTCCAACCGCGGCTTTGCAGTTGTGGCCCTTTCGGGCGAACTGAGCCAGGCTGAACGTAACAACGCGCTGCAATCGATGCGTGATGGCCGTGCCCGCGTTTGTGTGGCAACCGACGTTGCTGCCCGCGGTATCGATCTACCTAATCTTGATCTCGTGATCCACGCAGATCTGCCAAACAATGCTGAAACCATGCTGCACCGTTCAGGCCGTACCGGTCGTGCGGGCCGTAAGGGCACCTGTGTTCTGGTTGTTCCATTCTCGCGCCGCCGCATTGCAGAGCGTCTTCTGCATATGGCAAAGCTTGATGCGCAGACTGTTCCAGCACCGGGCATCGCTGCGGTTCAGGCAAAGAACAACGAACGCATTCTCAATGGCGAGGCTTTCAATCAGCCGGTTGAAGAAGAACATCAGGAACTCTTGAAGGCACTGACCGAGCGTTACACGCCGGAACAGATCGCCAGCGCGTTCCTCAATCGCGAACTTGCTGCATTGCCTGCAGCCGAAGAAGTTTCTGACGCTCCGGTTCATCCGGTTGGCGGAAAGAAGCCTCGTGAACGTTCAGAACGCGGTGATCGTCCAGAACGTGGCGAACGCTTTGATCGCGGTGATCGTGCAGAGCAAGGCGAACGCTTCGACCGCAATGCGCGTTTCGATGGCGTCTGGTTCTCGGTCTCCGCCGGACGTAAGCACCGCGCCGATCCTAAGTGGCTTCTGCCTTTGATCTGTAAGGCCGGTGACGTTTCCAAGCGCGAAGTCGGTTCGATCAAGATTTTCGACAACGAAACGCGTTTTGAAATTGTTGCTTCCAAGGCTGATGAGTTCCGTCGTTCGGTTGAAGAACGCGGTACCGGTGAAAAGGGCCTCGTGATCCGTCCGGCCGTTGCAGGCGCTGGCGGCGACGCTGCTCCGCGCGAAGGCAAGCGTGATTTCAAGCCACGCAGCGACAAGCCAAGAAGCGATTTCCGCGACGGTCCGCGCGACAATAATCGCGACAATGCGAAGAACAGCTGGGCCAAGCCTAAAGGCGACTTCAAGAAAGATGGTTTCAAGAAGGACGGCAA
The DNA here is from genome assembly GCF_029909885.1 of Ochrobactrum sp. AN78. Lineage (NCBI taxonomy): Bacteria > Pseudomonadati > Pseudomonadota > Alphaproteobacteria > Hyphomicrobiales > Brucellaceae > Ochrobactrum > Ochrobactrum sp. AN78. Next base: position 176,825 of record NZ_JASAMU010000002.1, on the reverse strand, counting down.
AAGCGGCTATCCGAAGAAGAACCGCGGAGAGTAATTTCCGATCATAAAAAAGCCCGCCAATCGGCGGGCTTTTTGTTGTCATCGGTTTTTGTCTTGTCTTGAATAAAAAGCCCCCGAAAGCTTTGATGTCTTTCGGGGGCTGTTTTTATACGTCCAGATTGGCAACGCTGAGCGCGTTTTCCTGAATAAACTCGCGGCGTGGCTCGACTTCATCACCCATTAGGCGCGAGAAGAGCGAGTCGGCATCGGTTGCGTCGTTTACCCGGACCTGCAGTAGCGAACGCACGTTCGGATCGAGCGTGGTTTCCCAAAGCTGATCGGCGTTCATTTCGCCCAAGCCTTTGTAACGCTGTAGCGTGAGACCTTTGCGGCCCGTTGCGAAAATCGCATCAAGCAGAGCCATCGCGCCGGAAAGCGTTTCAACCTTGTCTTTGCGACGAAGTACAGGCGGCTCGGCAAAGACTTCAGACATGCGTGACGCCACACGGTCGATCTGGCGTGCATCGGCAGAACCGAGCAGTGCCATATCGAGAATTGCGACATCCTTGACGCCACGAACTACGCGCTCAAAACGATAGCCGCCATCTTCAGTCACATGTGCAGTCCAGCCACGCTCTGTTTCTTCCGAGATCATGTCGAGACGCTGTGCAACAATGCCCGCAGAGGTTTGTGCAGTGGCGTCGTTTGCCGTTGAATTGGGGTTGAGAAGTCCGGCAATCGCTGCCTGTTCAACGACACTCCGGTCATAGCGCGTGTGCAGACCGGAGAGCAGCTGACGCAGCGTGCGTGCATCATCGACGACGGAACGAAGGTCTGGTCCGGCGCGCACTTCACCGCTTGCCATTTCAAGGGTTGCTTCTTCGAGGCCAGTTTCAATGAGGAAGTCCTCAAAGGCTGCTTCGTTCTTGATATATTGCGAGGACTTGCCGCGAGACACCTTATAGAGCGGAGGCTGCGCGATGTAGATATGACCGCGCTCGATGAGTTCCGGCATCTGGCGGAAGAAGAAGGTCAACAGCAGCGTACGAATATGCGCACCGTCGACGTCAGCATCCGTCATGATGATAATCTTGTGGTAGCGCAGCTTATCCGGGTTGAAGCCGTGAGTTTCATCTTTGCCGATGGAAGTGCCGAGCGCTGTAATCAAGGTGCCGACCTGATCCGATGAGATCATCCGGTCAAAACGGACGCGCTCCACATTGAGGATCTTGCCGCGCAGCGGCAGAATCGCCTGGTTTTGGCGCGAGCGACCGCTCTTCGCGGAACCACCTGCGGAATCACCCTCGACGATGAAGATTTCCGACTTAGCAGGATCGCGTTCCTGACAATCGGCAAGCTTGCCGGGCAGGGACGTCACACTCAGATTGCTCTTGCGGGTGATGTCACGCGCCTTGCGGGCTGCTTCACGCGCTGCTGCTGCCTGAATGACCTTTTCGACGATGGTCTTGCCACCCGCCGGATGTTCTTCGAGCCATGTCGAAAGCGCTTCGTTGACGAGGCTCTCCACAATCGGACGCACTTCCGAGGAAACCAGCTTGTCCTTGGTCTGCGACGAGAATTTAGGGTCAGGAACCTTGACGGAAAGAACAGCGGTCAGACCTTCGCGGCAATCATCGCCGGTGAGCTGCACCTTTTCCTTCTTGGTCATGCCGGAAGCATCCGCATAGCCTGTTACCTGACGGGTGAGGGCACCACGGAAACCAGCCAAATGGGTGCCGCCATCGCGCTGCGGAATGTTGTTGGTGAAGCAAAGCACCTTTTCGTGGTAGGAATCATTCCACCACATGGCGACTTCAACGGTCATTCCGTCTTTTTCGCTCTTGATATAGATCGGCGTTTCCAGAAGCGACTTTTTGCTCTGGTCGATATATTTCACGAACTCGATGACGCCACCGTCATAGTGGAGTTCCTGTTCGCGAATATCGGCATGACGGCGATCAGCAAGCTTGATACGGACGCCGGAATTTAGAAACGCCAGTTCACGCAGACGGCGTTCCAGCGTGTCGTAATCAAACTCGATCATCGTGAATGTATCGGGCGACGGCAAAAAGCTGACTTCGGTTCCGGTGTCGCTGCCAGCGTCACCAGTGACGATCAGCGGGGAATCCGCGACGCCATGCGTGAAGCTCATTTCGTGGATTTTTCCTGCGCGGCGAATTTTCAGCTTCAGCCAGATCGACAACGCGTTCACAACTGAAACACCCACGCCGTGCAGACCACCCGAAACCTTATAGGAGTTCTGGTCGAATTTACCGCCGGCATGGAGCTGTGTCATGATGACCTCAGCCGCAGAGACGCCTTCTTCCTTGTGGATGTCGGTCGGGATGCCGCGACCGTTATCGGTCACGGTGCAGGAGCCGTCGGCGTTAAGCGTAACGGTGACAAGCGTTGCATGTCCGGCAAGCGCTTCATCAATGGCGTTGTCCACCACTTCGTAGACCATGTGATGCAGGCCGGAGCCGTCATCCGTGTCGCCGATATACATGCCAGGGCGCTTACGAACAGCGTCCAGACCTTTCAGCACACGAATGGAATCCGCGCCATATTCGGCGGGGGCTTCGGAATTCATCTCTGGAGTCTCGCTCATGAAAATCTTTCGAAAATGCGCCGCGGATGCGGCCTTAAAGCCTGCTGCAACTGCAGCATCAAAAACACTGTCGAATCACACGACAAACATGGTTTTAATATAGGCGTTAAAGGCGATTTTTCCAAATTTTGGGGCCAAATTTGCCGGGGATTCAGCTCATTTGGCTAGCTATACCGAATTGGGTTGGCGTGGGGTGTCTGGAACCGCCACAATTGGAGCTTATATTCTCTCAACGGGGGCGTTCTTGACCCGATTTTATAAACCCTGATTTTTATAAAAAGGAACGCTTGATGGAAATTGCAGCCAAGATGACCGACACAGCAAATCCCTTTGTTCCGCCTGCACCGCGTCCGCGTGAAAAGCCGGTAGGCCGTTTCGAGATGATGCGCGTGGTTTATAAAAACCCGCTCGAATTATGGGGTGAGCCCTCATACAACGAGCCTTGGGTGTCGGTGAGCTGGCTTGGTATAAAAACCATCATCGCCAATGATCCCGGACTAATCCGCCATGTGCTGGTTGATAACGCCGCCAATTACCCCATGTCCGCCATTCGCCAGCGCGTTCTACGCCCAATCCTGCGCGATGGTCTTCTAACGGCAGAGGGGCAGGCCTGGAAGCGCTCGCGCAAGGCGATGGCACCGGTTTTCACACCGCGCCATATTGGCGGTTTTGCCGAGACCATGCGGGAGCGCTCAAAGCATTTTGTCGAGCGTTACAAGACAAGTGGCACGATAACCGATGTCGCCCACGACATGACGCTTTTGACCTATGATATTCTGGCAGAAACCCTGTTTTCCGGCGAGATCGCTGGCGATCCTAATGATTTCGCCCGCCAGATCGACAAGCTGTTTGAAACCATGGGCCGCGTTGATCCCTTTGATCTGCTTGGCCTGCCGGACTGGCTTCCACGTTTCACGCGTCTGCGCGGCCAGCAATCGCTTGGCTTTTTCCGTGAACTGGTTTCCGGCACAATTGCTATGCGTAAAGAGCGCATGGACAAGGGCGAGGACGTTCCAAATGATTTCCTGACGCTGCTTTTGCGCGCTGAAGGACCGGACGGACTGAACCGCTCCGAGATTGAAGATAACATCATCACCTTCATTGGTGCCGGGCACGAGACCACCGCCCGTGCGCTTGGCTGGACGCTTTATCTGCTTGCGAAGGCACAGCAGGAACGTGCACGCGTGGAAGCCGAAATAGACGCTTTCTTTGCGGATGGCGGCGATGATCTGCCGCCGCAGGAATGGCTGGCAAAACTGCCCTATACGCGCGCAGCGTTTGAAGAAGCGATGCGGCTCTATCCGCCCGCGCCGTCGATCAATCGTGAGGCGGCAGTCGATGACAGCTATGGCGATCTGAAAATTGCCAAAGGTACGGCTGTTTTGGTGATGCCGTGGGTGATCCATCGCCACAGGCTTTACTGGCAGGAGCCGGACGCTTTCAAGCCGTCACGCTTCTGGCCGGAAAACCGTGATCAGATCGACCGTTTCCAATATCTGCCGTTCGGCGCAGGCCCGCGCGTCTGCATCGGTGCAAGCTTCGCGCTTCAGGAAGCAGTCATTGCGCTTGCCATCTTGCTACGCAACCATCGCTTCGACGTGCTTGAAACGACGAAACCTTGGCCGGTTCAAAAGTTGACCACCCAGCCACAGGGTGGTTTACCGATGAAGGTGGTGAAGCGTTAAAGCATTTCCAGCAAAAGTGGGAACCGGTTTTGCGTTCGGATATGCGTAAAAACAAATAGTTACAGGGATTCCAACGGTTCACTGTTAACTGGAACCGCTGTAAGTCGAGGCGGTGTTGGTCGCAACCCGGGCAAGGTGCTGATACTCAGCATCCGCAAGATTGAGAAGGTTCGCGAGTTCTTCGGGGCTGAACCATTTTATTTGCGAATGTTCATCGCAGACATTACGGGGTTCGCCACCGTCCCATGCCGTGACTTGATAAATCTGGCAGATGGAATCGCCGTATAAATCAGGTCTTTTCTCATCGACTGCACCGATCCAGCGGAACTGCGTTGGGCGAATACCGATTTCCTCACCCATTTCGCGAATGAGCGCCTCTTCCAGAGTTTCGCCGGGTTCGACATGACCACCGGGCGTGTCCCAATGTTCGGGCCATGCCTTTTTCCAAGGGGAGCGTAACCCCGTCAGTACTTTTCCTTCGTCATTCACGACGAAGGCGCCGACTGTGACGACTTTTTTCTCCACGATGGCACTCCTGTCCTGACGAGGCGTTTGTAAACTAACTCACAGCGGTTCCAGTTAATATTGAACCGTCGGAACCGCTGTAACTATTTGTTTTTAAGCATTTCCGAACGCAAAACCGATTCCCACTTTTGCTGGAAATGCTTTAAGCGCCAGTTCACAAACGCACATTGCCAATTCTTATCTGCCAAGATGTTCTGCATGCCACTTGAGATGGTCATCCATGAAGGTCGAGATGAAGAAATAGGAATGGTCATAGCCTTCGTGCATGTTGAGCTTGAGCGGGATGCCAGCTTTCTTGCAGGCTTCTTCCAGCAACCACGGACGCAGGCCGTCGTTGAGGAAGCCGTCTGCTGTGCCTTGATCGACAAGAAATTCCGGAAAGCGATAGCCATCTTCAATCAGCAGCGTTGCGTCATAGGCACGCCATGCGCGCTCTTCTGCGCCTAGGTATTTTTCCAGTGCAGGCTTCGACCATCCCGCCGTTGACGGCTGGACAATCGGCGCGAAAGCCGATGCCGACTTGAAACGGTCGGGGTTTTTTAAAGCAATTGTTAGCGCACCATGTCCGCCCATCGAATGGCCGGTGATTGCCTGTCGCGACATATCGAGCGGAAACTCACTTGCCACCAGCTCGGTCAGTTCCTTGGTGATGTAGCTATACATCTGATAGTTTTTGCCAAACGGCTCTTGCGTGGCATCGACGTAGAAGCCAGCGCCTTTGCCAAATTGCCAGTTATCCGGCTCGTCGGGGACATTGTCACCGCGCGGACTTGTATCAGGGCAAATAACGGCAATTCCAAGTTCTGAGGCCATTTGGCGATATTCGCCCTTATCCATCACGTTTTGATGCGTACAGGTAAGGCCAGAAAGATACCACAGCACCGGAACCGCACCATCCTTTGCCTGTGGCGGCAGGAAGACGGCAAAGGTCATGTCGCATTGATTGGTCTCGCTCTTATGGCGATACACGCCCTGCGTGCCACCAAAGCTCTTTGCGGTGGAGATCGTTTCCATGAATAATCCTAATTTCCTAATGCCACCGCGACATTGACTGCCGCTGCGACAAGAACCGTATTGAAGAAGAACGAGACGACACTGTGCAACAATGTGGTGCGGCGCATATAGGTCGTGCTCAAATTGGTGTCGGAGGTTTGTGCGGTCATACCGATGACGTAGGAGTAATACGCAAAATCCCAGCCGCATGGCGCATCAGTTTCTGGAAAAAGGAACCCGCCTTTATGGCCGGCTTTGCTGGACATGTCGGGCTGCCAGAAAACATGGGCATAGTGCAGCGCCGCCATCATATGGATCGTTGCCCAGCCAAGTGGCACGGCGGCAAGTGTCATTGCGAGTGCAAAGCCATCGGGTTCCGGTTTCTGGTTAATCAGAATAAACAGCGAGGCAACCGCAACAATTACCGCAGCAAATGTCACCCAGAAGATGATCCACACTGGTTCGTCAGCGCTCGCTGCGTGTTTTTTCAGATAGGCCGCGGTGAGTTGGGGCAGTGCATATAGCGCGAGCCCCAGATAGATCAGGAAGAAGCAGTTTGCGCCAACGACTGGGGCAAGCGGGCTTTTAAGCGCGTAAGCGATGATGAATGCTGCCACGCCGCCAGCGGCGCCAAGGTAAAACGACATATGGCGGCGCAGCAAAAACATCAGGCGGTTACTTCCTTTGGGTCTAACCGCATATCGACATGCGGGATGCCGTCTTCGAGATATTCTTCCGAAATCGCTACAAAGCCGAACGAACCATAGAATTTCTGCAGATGGCTTTGCCCACCAAGCTCGATAGCGATGCCGGGGAACCGTTCATGCGCAAATTCCACCGCCTCTTTCATCAGACGCTGGCCGAGTTTGTAGCCGCGATAATCTGCTGCCACGACAACACGCCCGATCTTCACTGGCTTGCCTGTGCTCTCTGGCGGAAGAACGCGCAAAGACGCTGCAAGTTCCTCGTTATCAAGAATGCGTAAGTGAAACGCGTCATAGTCCTTGCCGTCGATTTCGGGGTAGGGGCATTTCTGCTCCACCACGAAAACATCCACGCGCAGCTTCAGCATCGCGTAAAGCGCGCGCGGCGTCAGGTTGTCGAGTTCACCCCACTGGGAAACGAAAATCTTTTCGCTCATCAGTAGACGATCACTGAGCGGATCGACTTGCCTTCATGCATCAGATCGAAAGCTGTGTTGATCTCATCAAGCGGCATGGTGTGGGTGATCAGGCTGTCAATGTCGATCTTGCCTTCCATGTACCAGTCGACGATCTTCGGCACATCGGTACGACCGCGCGCGCCGCCAAAGGCCGTACCCTTCCAGACGCGTCCGGTGACGAGCTGGAACGGACGCGTGGCGATTTCCTTGCCGGCTTCCGCCACGCCGATGATGATCGATTCACCCCAGCCGCGATGGGTGCATTCCAGCGCCTGACGCATGACATCGGTATTGCCGGTTGCGTCAAACGAATAATCCGCGCCGCCATCGGTCAGGTCCTGAATGGCCTGAACAACCTTGTCATTGCCGATTTCACGCGGGTTGACGAAGTCGGTCATGCCGAACTTCTTCGCCATTTCAACCTTGGATGGATTGATGTCGACGCCGATGATCTTGTCGGCACCAACCATACGCGCGCCCTGAATGACATTGAGACCAATGCCGCCAAGGCCAAACACAACCACATTGGAACCTGGACGAACCTTAGCCGTATAAATAACCGCGCCAATGCCGGTGGTGACGCCGCAGCCGATATAGCAGATCTTGTCGAAAGGCGCGTCTTCACGAACCTTGGCAAGAGCGATTTCCGGCAGAACTGTGAAGTTCGAGAAGGTCGAACAGCCCATATAATGGAACACTTCGCCGCCATCGCAAGAGAAGCGCGTGGTGCGATCCGGCATCAGGCCCTGACCCTGTGTGGCGCGGATAGAGGTGCAGAGATTGGAGCGCTGCGACAAACAGGTTTTGCACGAGCGGCATTCCGGCGTGTAGAGCGGGATGACATGATCGCCGGGCCTGACGGAGGTCACACCAGCGCCCACTTCGCGCACGATGCCCGCACCTTCATGGCCGAGAATGGCCGGAAATTTGCCTTCGGAATCAAGGCCGGAAAGCGTATAGGCATCGGTGTGGCAAACGCCGGTCGCCATGATTTCGACCAGCACTTCGCCAGCGCGGGGACCGCCGATTTCGATGGTTTCGATGGTGAGCGGCTTCTTTGCCTCCCAGGCAACGGCGGCACGTGATTTCATGGCTCTAGTCCCTTCCAGTTCATAAGGCACCTATTTCAGATAGGTGCGCAAAATCCGCATGATTTCGTCGATTTGTGTATCCGGATCAGCCACGGCATCTCGCGCTATGGTCTCACGAGACTCCCCGCGCACTTGGCCAAATGTCTCGCGAAAATGGCTTTCCAGCACTTCCGCCATCAATCCGTTGGCAGCCCCGCGCAACGCTGCAATTTGCTGCAACAGGGCCGAGCATTCCGTGCCTGCTTCCACCGCGCGCTCCAATGCTTCGGCCTGCCCCTTGATACGGCGCAGGCGCGTCATCGCGCGCTTTTTGTCTTCCGGTGAATGCGGCATGAAATCTCCCGATTATTGCGAAACCTATATACTATAGGGGAGTATGTCAATTGCTCCAGAAATGCCTCTTGCGAGAATGATTTTCCCTGCAATTTGCCTATCGCGAATTTTACGCCTCAAGCTGCAAGTGCAAGAGCGGATAAGGGCGCCCCTGATCGTCAGTTTCCGAACGACCTGTCTCAACAAAACCGACATGGCGATAAAAGCCCACGCCTTGCGTGTTCTGCTCATTCACGTCGACAGTCAGCACCCCGATAATACCTTTCGCGTGGGCGATCATGTGCTTGCCAATGCCTTTGCCGCGCTCAACCGGTGAAATAAACAGACTGTCGATGTTGCCTTCGGTCAAGCCCATGAATCCAACCGGCTTGCCGTCATCCTCAACGACATCGACTACTACATTCGGCAGATATTGCTCTCCGACCAACTTTTCGAGTTCAATGAAATCTTCTCGGCGGAGAAAATCATGCGTCGCCAGCACGCTTTCCCGCCAGATTGCGGTGAGGGCCGGGGCATCGGCGGGCGTGGATTTTCGTATATGGATCATCGTCGTTCCTTGTGGGATAAGCACCAAAGCAACGCCTTTATAATACGGAATTTCATTTGACGAGTCTGCCCGATCTTCCCGTTACGCGCATTCTGCCGCAGCTTGATGCAGCGTTGGCCACCCATGCAAGCGCGGTTCTGGTTGCCCCTCCGGGGGCAGGCAAAACCACGCTGGTGCCGCTGCATTTTTTGAATGCAGGTTGGCGCGGTGATAGGATGATTGTGCTGCTCGAACCGCGCCGTCTTGCGGCGCGCGCTGCGGCACGACGCATGGCGCAGCTTTTGGGCGAAGAAGCGGGCGAGACGGTCGGCTATCGTATGCGCCTTGAAAGCAAGGTTTCGGCCAAGACTAAAATCCTCGTCGTCACCGAGGGCGTTTTCGCACGCATGATCCTTGATGATCCTGATCTCAAAGGTGTCGCGGCGGTTCTGTTCGACGAGTTTCATGAACGCAGCCTCGATGCCGATTTCGGTCTGGCATTGGCGCTTGACGTGCAGGCAGCCTTACGTGACGATCTCAAAATTCTCGTCATGTCGGCCACATTGGACGGTGCGCGTGTGGCCCAGCTTTTGGGCGAAGCGCCGGTCGTTGAGAGCGAAGGCCGCGCCTATCCTGTCGATATTCGCCACCGCGACCGCAAGCCCGATGAGCGCATTGAAGACGCGATGGTTAGAGCCATTCGCGATGCACTGGCCGATGAAACCGGCAGCATTCTCGCTTTCTTGCCCGGTCAGGGCGAGATCGAACGCACAGCCGCTATTCTGGAAAAGCTCCTGCCAGCTAATATCATTCTCGCACCGCTTTATGGCGCGATGGAAGGGCGCGATCAGGATGCGGCCATCAAACCTGCACCGCCAAGTCACCGCAAAGTGGTGCTGGCAACGTCTATTGCAGAAACCTCCATTACCATTGATGGCGTGCGAGTGGTGATCGATAGTGGCCTTGCCCGCCTGCCAAAATATGAACCAGCCACCGGTTTGACCCGGCTTGAAACAGTGCGCACCTCTCGTGCGAGTGCCGATCAGCGCGCTGGTCGTGCCGGTCGTACCGAGCCGGGCATTGCCATTCGCCTCTGGCATCAGGGACAGACGGCTTCGCTCCCCGCATTCTCTCCGCCTGAAATTCTTGAAGCCGATCTTTCCGGTCTTGTGTTGGATTCGTCCGCATGGGGCGTGACTGATCCGACAACGCTTTCGCTGCTCGATAAGCCACCGCTACCCGCTCTCAAGGAAGCAAAGGCGCTGCTCACGCGGCTTGGTGCACTGGATGAGGCGGGGCGTTTGACTGCGGATGGCGAAGCCATGCGGTCGCTGGCATTGCCTGCGCGTCTTGCACATATGGTGGCGGAAGCTGGCAAACGTGGCGAGGCTTTGCGTGCCGCAGAACTCGCCATGCTCCTGACAGAGCGTGGCCTTGGCGGCAACGAAACCGACCTCGATACTCGCATGTCGCGTTTTCGCAATGATCGTTCCGACCGCGCACAGCGCGCCAAAGGCTTGGCAAAACGCCTTGCTGCCAATGTGCCAAACAAAGGCGAGCCTGCCGGGTCTACTACTGGCCGTATGTTGATCGACGCCTATCCAGACCGCATCGCCAAGGCACGCGGCCAGACCGGGCAATTTCTGCTGGCCAATGGGCGCGGCGGCGAAGTCGATCCCGGCATCAGCCTCAGCCGCGCATCATGGCTTGTCGTGGCCGATATGTCTGGCAGAGCGGGTCGGGCGCGTGTCCTTTCTGCCGCTGAAACATCGGAAGCCGAAATCCGTGCGGCCCTTGGCAACAAGATCGAAAGCGGACGACAGGTCGTCTATGACGTCGAGAAGAATGCGCTCCGCGCACGCGAAGCGGTTCGCATTGGTGCTATTGCTCTGTCAGAAAAGCCGCTGGCCGCACCTTCAGGTGCAAGCGCCGACGAGGGCGTGATTGCGGCCGTGCGTGAACATGGACTTGATATTCTCCCATGGGGCAAAGAGACAGTAATCCTGCGCCGCCGTTTGGGCTGGCTCTATCGCGGCCTTGGCGATCCATGGCCATCGATGGATGATGACAATCTCGTTGAGCGTCTTGACGACTGGCTTCTGCCTTTCCTTACCGGCGAAGCACAGCTCGACCGCATCCCGGCGCATGTATTGAAAAACGGCCTGATGAGCCTCGTGCCGTTTGATCTGCAACGCCTCGTCGATCAACTGGCACCCACGCATTTTGAAGTGCCGACCGGCTCAAATATCCCGATCCGCTATGACACGGAGGAGCCGGTTCTCGCCGTGCGCGTACAGGAGCTTTTCGGCCTTGGCGTTCATCCAGCCATTGCCAATGGCAAAGTACCGCTTTTGCTGGAGCTGCTTTCACCTGCCCATCGTCCGATCCAGATAACGCGGGATTTGCCTAACTTCTGGAAAGGGTCATGGGCTGATGTGCGCTCCGACATGCGCGGTCGTTATCCGCGTCATGTCTGGCCGGAGGATCCCACGAACGCAGAAGCCACGCGCAGGGCTAAGCCGCGCGGCACTTGACATTCTTACGAATGCAGAACGATGCGAACTTCGTCCTGATCCCGGATGTCGAGATTTTCGCGTATGCGTTTATCCGAGATCAGCTCAAGACAGTCGTGCATATGCGATCCGATACGCCGGAAAATCCAGACATGCATGGAACGGGAATGGGAGTGAAGCGTCGCACGCCACGCTTGACCTGTGCCGCGGCTTGGCTTGAAAAGCTTGCGTTGCAGGCTGTTATTCTTAATTGCATTCTGCGGGATCACAAGGGTTGGTGGGACGAGGCCGCGATCCAGCGCCTTGAGGTTTTTCCGGCTGCTGCGCAGAAGAGATGGATATTCCGTGATCCGCACATTCAGCGAACCCGATGCGAATCTGTCTGGCCAGTCAGTTGGCGAATTTTTCAGCTCTCGTTTCCCCGGAATGATGAGTTCCGAATGTTTCCCCAGTCCAGACGATATTGTCCCCCTGAAAACAATCATGTACCCCCCATTACTATATGTATCGGGAGCATTATAATTTCTTCACAAAATTGACACAATTGCTGCGGGCGGCGTTAACGTTTTAGTGAAGTCTCACAAACGCCCACTGTATTGGTGTTCTCAGGCGTCTCAATTTGTACTGCGACTGGATGACACAGTTCCGCTTGCGTGAATATGCGCGTTGCCGCATAAGGGGCTCGTCAGAGCGTATTTGCTTTTTAATCTGAACGACTGCTCTGTGTCCTTATCTACGTATTTCCAAACGCAAAACCACTTTTATACGTTTGCTGGAAATGCTCCGGGGTGATCATGCACGCAGAATTCGATAACCGAGCTTCAAATCTTTCGCGAAAACCGCGTCTTACCACCTTGGTGCGTCTGCGCTGGCTGGCGATTGCCGGGCAGACCGCCGCGGTTATGTTTGTCGCGCTCTATCTGCAATTCAATTTTGCTGTTGGCATTTGCTTTGCCCTGATTGCTTGTTCCGCATGGCTCAATCTTTATCTCGCATTTCGCTTCCCGACCAATCACCGGCTGAGCCCGACTGCCGCCAGCATTGTTCTGGCATTTGATATTCTGCAACTGGCGGGGCTGCTCTATCTGACAGGTGGAGTGCAAAACCCCTTCGTTATCCTGATGATCGCCCCGGTCATTATATCGGCCACATCGCTGTCGGTACGCCATACGCTGGTTCTTGCGCTTCTCGTTGTGTTGAGCACCTCGGTGTTAACTGTGCGCTACGAACCGTTGCCCTGGTATCCGGGTGAAACCCTTGATCTGCCATTTCTTTTCGTAGCGGGTATCTGGTGCGCGATCATCGCAGCACTGGGTTTTACTGGCGTCTATGCCTATCGTATTGCTGAAGAAACGCGTCAGCTTGGTGATGCTTTGGCTGCAACTGAACTTATTTTGCAACGCGAACAACATCTGACGGCGCTCGATGGGCTGGCTGCCGCTGCCGCACACGAGCTTGGCACACCGCTTGCCACCATTACTTTGGTGGTCAAGGAAATGCAGCGCAGTTATGCAAAGAAGTCCGATGGTGATCCGGCACTTGCAGAGGATATTGCGCTTTTGCAATCACAGGCTGCGCGCTGTCGCGAAATTCTGCAACGGCTGACCAGTCTGTCCTCGGAAAACGAGGAACACATGTCGCGTCTGCCTTTCTCATCATTGATCGAGGAAGTGATTGAGCCACATCGGGATTTTGGAATTCTGCTTCAAGTGACCAAACAGGAAGGACCGAAGCCAGAGCCTGTTGTGCGTCGTAATCCAGGGCTGCTTTATGGGCTTGGCAATCTGGTGGAGAATGCAGTCGATTTTGCGCGTGATGAGGTCAGCGTTACATGGGGCTGGACCGACAGCACTGTCAGCGTCACCATTCAGGATGACGGTGAGGGGTTCAAACCAGAAATTCTGGACCGAATCGGTGAACCTTATATGACCAGTCGCGATAGCGCACATAACGGCGGCGGCGGTCTTGGATTGGGACTTTTTATCGCAAAAACTCTGCTGGAACGCTCTGGAGCGCAGATTAGCTTTAAAAATCGCAAGAATCCGGGGCAGGGTGCGGAAGTAAAAGTGACATGGCCCCGTTCCGCTTTCATTGTAAACTAATGAATATATTGCAGAATTAATCTTGGGTTGAAGCGCTGCCGCTTAACGTGCGGTGTTTCATTTTCATCAAATTTTCGTGCTCGTGATTAGAAATTGCATTTAATCACAATGCTTTACGCTCTGTTGCAATTTAAATTTTGCTGAGATTGCTTCAATAATTCAATGGCTATTTGACTTTTTGACGCAGGGATATCAATAAGGAAACAAAAATACAGGCAGGAAGTACCCCATGGAAGACTTGAAGCAGGAAGACACCGAAGCCATTGGCAACGATCCCACCCTCCTTCTGGTTGATGATGACAAGCCTTTCTTGCAGCGTCTTGCCCGTGCCATGGAAGGCCGGGGTTTTCAGGTAACGACTGCAGAATCGGTTGAAGAAGGCATCGCCGCTGCAAAGGCCGCTGCGCCCGCTTATGCGGTCGTAGACATGCGGCTGGGAGATGGTAACGGGCTTGATGTTATTGAGGCTATCCGCTCTCGTCGTACAGACACGCGCGCTATCGTGCTCACCGGTTATGGTAATATCGCGACAGCGGTTAACGCGGTAAAGCTCGGCGCGATTGACTATCTCTCCAAACCTGCCGATGCGGATGAGGTCTTTGCTGCTCTGACCCGTCGTCCCGGTGAAAAGGTTGCACCACCGGAAAATCCGATGTCGGCTGATCGCGTGCGTTGGGAGCATATTCAACGCGTTTATGAGATGTGCGAGCGCAATGTTTCCGAGACAGCCCGCCGCCTCAATATGCATCGCCGTACTTTGCAGCGCATTCTGGCCAAGCGCGCACCGCGTTAATCTATATCGATCTCGGGCACATCGAGACCTGCAAGCTCTGCAATCGTCAGACGTGCAGCACCTGCTCTTGCAAAGCGCAACATCAGCGCTTTGCGTGTGGCACCCGCAAGCTTATGCTCCGGTGCATCTCGCAGAATTTCTGCGCCATATCCATCCGATAGAATGAAGCCGCAATCTTCCGGAAAGATTTCGCGCGGCACCGACGGATGCGTCGCGAAAAACAGCCGGTCACAAAAAGCGCGGTAGTCTGGCCATTTCCGGTCTGCCTTCCAGTCTTCGATTGAAGATTTTATCTCAACGATCCAGATTTCACTTTTGCGGCTGACAGCAATCAGGTCAGCGCGCCTACCGGATGCCAGCGGCAATTCCGGTAAAGTTGCCAGCCCCATTTCCAGAAATAGGCGCTGCACACCACGACGCACGAGCATTGCGTTTTCGGACTGGCGTCCGTCAGAAAGGGGGTGCGTTTTGTTGGGAATCACGATTGGCATGGGTACATTTTGCGCCCTCAACTCGCGTTGAGCAATCAAAGAACGTTGATTTTAAGCGACATTCCAGCGGCTTAATCTTGGAAAAGGTGGCGATAAAATGGCAAAATTACGTTTTTCAATTTACGGTTAACGGCTGGTTAACAATACTGACGCATGTTTTCACATGAATGGGCGATTCGCTCCTGTTGACGATAAGAAGCAATTTAGGGGAAATTCATGAATTCTCGCGTCTTGCGGCTGAGTGCAGCCCTTCTTCTTGGTGGTGTACTGGCCGGTTGCTCAACAGTTGGCGGCACCTTCTACACCGCGTCTTATTCTGCGGTCAGCGACGCTGGTTACACGATCCCGGCAATTCCAAATGAAAAGATTCCGCAGCAATATCGCCGACAGATCGTGAAATATCAGACCGACGAAGCGCCGGGCACGATCATTGTTGAGACGCGCGAGAAGTTTCTCTATTACGTCATGCCTGACGGCAAGGCTATGCGCTATGGCATCGGCGTGGGCCGTGAGGGTTTTGGCTGGTCAGGAACAGCACGTGTCGCCATGAAGCGCGAATGGCCGACATGGACGCCACCGGCTCCTATGATCAAGCGTCAGCCGGAACTGGCAAAATATCGCAATGGCATGGGTCCGGGTCTGAAAAACCCGCTCGGTGCACGCGCACTCTATCTTTATAACAAAGGCGGAGACACTGGCTATCGTATCCATGGAACGCCTGAATGGTGGTCGATTGGTAAAGCTATGTCTTCCGGCTGCGTGCGCATGATGAACCAGGATATTATTGATTTGCATGAGCGCGCTGAGCAAGGTGCCAAGGTTATAGTGAGGCAGTAAACCTTACGCTGAAATCAAAAAAGGCCGCTGAGAAGCGGCCTTTTTGCTGAAGTAAAATCGGCAATCAGATCTGTTCGACCTGCTGCACTTCCGGCACGAAATGGCGCAGAAGATTCTGGATGCCATGCTTAAGCGTTGCGGTCGATGATGGGCAGCCAGAGCAGGCGCCCTTCATGTGCAGGAACACTGTGCCATTTTCAAAGCCGCGGAATGTGATATCGCCGCCGTCCTGTGCAACAGCCGGGCGAACGCGAGTCTCGATCAATTCCTTGATGGTTTCGACGATTTCGGTGTCGGCTTCATCGAAGAACTCTTCATCTTCATGAGCGGCGGCTGCGTCTGCGTTGGCATTACCAGCCATGGCTGGCAGGCCCGACATAAAATGCTCCATGATCGTACCAAGGATGGCAGGCTTCAGGTGCTGCCATTCGCCGTCGTCCTTGGTGACCGTGACAAAATCATAGCCGAAGAAGACGCCGGTTACGCCGGGTACCGCAAAAAGCTTGGCTGCGAGCTGCGAGGTGTTGCCCGCGCTTGCCGCGTCGCGGAAATCCGCGGTCCCCTCAGGCATGACAACCTTGCCTGGCAGAAACTTCAGGGTCGCCGGGTTTGGCGTCGTTTCAGTCTGGATGAACATGCCCGTTCTCCGCTTTCAACTCTGGATGGGTTCTAGTGGATTGAGTTTGACGTTTGAATCCCGACCGACATAGATGCTGTTTCAAACGTCAAATTCTAAAAATCCACTAGATTCATAAATTTTCTAGTGGTCTTTTTCTTCCGACATCGGCTCGACGCCTATATTCAAGGGATGCAAATGTCGGAAGTAGACCACTAGTAAGCGCCAATGAGCGAGGAAGCAAGGCTTGCTTCGATCAGCTGCATATCAGTTACGATCAATATAGGGTGATTATGTCACCGCATCAATGTCATCATTGGAAAGTCCTGCGGGGACCACGGTAACGGGGATCTGAAACAGTGCTCGCCCAGCAAGAGATTGGACCAGAGGCCCGGGACCTTCCTTGCCAGAACCAGCAGCCAGAACCAGAATGGCTATGTCCTGATCTTCTTCAATCAGACTTGGCAACTGATCATTGGTGTTGCCTTCGCGGATGATGAGTTCAGGCTCAATGCCCTGTTCTTCGCGCACGGCGGCTGCGAATTTTTCGAGCGTTGAACGTGCGCGTTCTTCTGCTTCCTGCCGCATGATTTCGCCAACGCCGAGAATCTGCTGAAAATCTGAATTATCGATGACAAACAGCATAACGAGCGCGCCATTGGTATTCTTGGCGCGGCGTGCGGCATAGGCGACAGCACGCTCGCATTCGGGCGTGTCGTCAATAACGGCAAGAAACTTGCGGCGGTGGCCGGCTTCGCGGCTAAGTCGTTTGGATACCATGGCGATAATGTGGCATTGCAAAGAGCCGCCCGCAAGCGGGCGGCTCCTGATTATTTATCAGTTCTGCAACCAGCCGATAATATCGCGGACGTGGCGCATGTTTGCCTCTGCAATCACGCTGGCGCGTTCGCCACCGTCTTTCAAAACACTGTCGATATAGGCGGGATCGGCCACCAAACGACGCATTTCATGGGTGATGGGCGACAGCTTTGCCACAGCGAGATCAGCGAGTGCTGCTTTGAATTCGGAGAACTGACGGCCTCCGAATTCGCTCAGGATTTCTTGTTTGGATTTCGATGACAAGGCAGCATAGATGCCGACGAGATTATCCGCTTCCGGACGCCCAGCGAGGCCGTCGACTTCCGTAGGCAAACCATCCGAATCGGTTTTGGCTTTGCGGATCTTCTTGTTGATGGTCTCTTCGTCATCAATAAGGTTGATGCGCGAAAGGTCTGAAGGGTCGGATTTCGACATCTTCTTGGTGCCATCACGCAGCGACATGATACGCATGGCCGGACCTGAAATCATCGGCTCGGTTAGCGGGAAAAAGCCAGAAACCTGTTCGTCACCAACCTTCATGTCGACACCAATGCCTAGCGAAGCGATGCGATCAGAATAATCGTTGTTGAACTTCTGTGCGATGTCACGGGTCAGTTCGAGGTGCTGCTTCTGATCTTCGCCGACTGGAACATGGGTCGCGCGATAAAGCAGAATATCGGCAGCCATGAGGCTTGGATAGGCGAAGAGGCCGAGCGAGGCGTTCTCGCGGTCTTTGCCTGCCTTGTCCTTGAACTGCGTCATGCGGCTCATCCAGCCAATGCGCGCAACGCAGTTAAATACCCAAGCGAGTTCCGCATGCTGCATGACGCGGCTCTGATTGAAGACGATGCTTCGCTTGGGATCAATGCCTGCGGCCAGAAATGCCGCCGTGACTTCGCGGGTCGACTGAATGAGTTCAGCCGGATCAGGCGACACGGTCAGCGCGTGCATATCGACGACACAGTAGATGCATTCCTGCGTCTCCTGAACCTCTACCCACCGCTTGATCGCACCCAGATAATTGCCGAGGTGAAGATTTCCGGTCGGTTGGACGCCGGAGAAGACAAGCGGTTTAAACGTGCTCATGACTTTATCCTGATGTTGGCCTCCGCCGGTGGAGAGCGAAGGATTTAAGAATGTCGTTGCATAATCTTACCTAACGTTGAAATCAACTTCAGGAAGATTATGCAACAAATCTAAATTGTTAGAGTGCCGTGCGCGCAATGGGGCGCACGGCACTCTAATCTTTTCGCAGAGGCATAGCGGCCTTTCAAGGGCAATAAAAGCGCATCCCGAAAAGTGTGAAACGGTTTTCTGAAAAGATGCGCGCTTTTACTTGTCGCTCTCAGGCTCTTTCTTCACAGCGCCACGTTTGATACCGCGGCGGATCATTCCGGTATTGGCACCGCCAAGACCAAAGGCCAATGCGAAGTAGACAATCATCGCAGCGACAACCATCGTCGTAACAGTGCCAGCTCTGACCGCGAACGGTGCAGCAGATGAGAGTTCATACGCAAAATGCCCGATGGCAAAATAGATACCTGTCGCCATCACGCCCGCTGCAATCAGCAGGCGCGGAATTCGGGTCAGCAACGGTATATCGCTCCCCCAATGGCCACGCTTAACGAGTGTTGCGAACAAGAGCGCTGCATTGACCCAACCGGCAGTGATTTCGGCAATCGCTATGCCGCTTGGACCCATGCGTTGAAAAAGCGTGATGGCCAGCGACACGTTCACAACCACTGAAATGGCTGCGAAGATCATTGGTGTACGGGTATCTTCGCGCGCGAAGAAGCCCGGAATGAAGGCTTTGATCAGAACAAACGCTGGAAGGCCCAAACCGTAAATCGCGAGAATATTGGAAACGACGATTGTCGATTCAGCACTGAACTGGCCGCGTTCAAACAGAAGCCGCACAATCGGCTCCGACATGACAAGCAGGGCTGCGGCTGCGGGAAGGGTGAGAAACAGTGTGAACTCGACCGAGCGGTTTTGCAGGTTCGAGGCCTCTTTCATGTGTCCGCCGCGCAATGCGCGGGAGAGCTCCGGCAAAAGCACAGTCGCAACCGCAATACCCACCACGCCGAGCGGCAACTGATAGATGCGATCAGCATAGACGAGCGAGGAGACAGCGCCTTCCATGCCTGATGCGATATTGGTGTTGATCAGCAGATTGATCTGCGTAATTCCGCCGGTAATCGCAGCAGGCAGTGCCAGCACCAGAAGTCTTTTGACATTTGTGGTGAGGCGCGGGCGACGGAAACCGATTTTGATGCCTGCATTGCGCACAGCAAGCCATACGATAGCCAGCTGCACCACACCGGCCGCCATGACACCCCATGAGAGCCCATAGCCGACAGCAAGCGCGTCGTAGCCCTTCCACCATGCAAAGGCCAGAACGCCAATGAGAATGATGTTGAGGAAAACCGGCGCGATGGCTGCCGCAAAATAACGATGCAGCGAATTGAGCATTCCGCCCATCATTGCCGAAAGCGACATGCAGGCGAGATAGGGGAACATGATGATCGCAAGCCGCACAGTATTGTCGAACTTTACCGGATCATCGGTGAAGCCAGGCGCAATGACTGTGCGCACGATAAACGGCATGGAGAGTTCCATCACGATAGTGATGAAAAGCAGGACCGTGAAAAGAACGCCAAAAACTTCTTCAGAAAAGCGGCGTGCGCCTTCCATGCCGTTCTTTTCTATCTCCTTGGCAAAAAGCGGTACGAAGGCCGCATTGAATGCACCTTCAGCAAAAAGCCTGCGGAACGTGTTCGGGAAGCGGAAGGCAGCATTGAACGCATCCGCCACGGGGCCGGTGCCGAGTGCTGCTGCCATGAACATTTCGCGCGTAAAGCCGAAAATGCGGCTCATCAGCGTGCCGGACGCGACCGTTGCGAACTTTTTGACCAAACTCATTTAATCTAAAAACCTATGCTGCTGCGCGACCGTTGGTCTTTGCGCTGTTTTCCCCACCAAGAACGGCAAGGAGCTTGCGCTTGATATTGCCCTGTCGGGTTGCGTTTGAAATCTTGTGCCCGACGAGATCGGTTACATAGAAACTATCGATCACCTTTTCGCCAAACGTGGTGATGTGAGCCGAAGCAATATCCAGCGAAAGGTCAGAAATAAGGCCGGTCAGTTCCGAAAGAAGGCCGGGGCGATCTAGCCCTTCCACTTCGATGACGGTGAACTTGTCGGAGAGCGTGTTGTTGATCTCGACATGCGGCTCCACCTTGAAGGCTTTGGCGCCTCTCTTGGGCTTGGTGCGCTTGGCAAGAACATCCGGCAAATGGGATTTGCCGGAAAGCACGTCTTCGATCACCTTGCCCACACGCTCGGCACGTCTGCGCTCATCGTCGTCAGTGTCGAATTCACGGCTGATCAGGATTGTGTCGAGCGCGCGGCCGTCGCCCGTGGTGAAGATCTGCGCATCGACAATGTTGCCGCCAGCCGCAGCACACGCACCGGTAATAATCGACAGCAGACGCGGATGATCGGGGGCGAGCACGGTGATTTCTGTGACGGCCTCAAAAGTATGTGGTTTGGCCATCGTGGCAAGCGCACGACCATTCCAGTCCGTTTCCCGTATGAAATGGGCGTGGCGTACCTGATCATCGAGACTGACGGTCAGGAAATAGTTGGTGTAGTGGAGGCCAAGATAGGCATCACGTTCTGCTGCTGGCCACTCGGAGAGCTTGTCCGCCAATGCAGCACGCGCCTGCCGGTCACGGTCGGCACGCGGCAATTCGGAGAAGCCGCCCGTCAGAACCAGTTCAGTTTCATAGAAAAGAGTGCGCAGAAGCTGGCCCTTCCAGCCGTTCCAGACGCCGGGGCCCACGCCCTTGATGTCGCAGACCGTCAGGATTAGCAAAAGCTTCAACCGCTCCATCGTCTGAACCGTGTCGGCAAAGTCGACAATCGTTTTGCGATCATTGAGATCGCGAGACTGCGCAACCATGCTCATGGTCAGATGCTCGCGCACTAACCATTCCACGGTTTCGGTTTCTGATGTAGACAGGCCGAAGCGCGGGCAAAGCCTGCGGGCAATGCGGGCACCGGCGATGGAATGGTCTTCTGGTCGGCCTTTGGCGATGTCATGCAGAAGAATAGCCACATAAAGTAGAACACGATCACGCTTCATGGTGGTGACGAGATGGTTGGCTAGCGGATGCTCGTTTTCGAGCTCACCGTGCTCGATTTCAGACATGACCTGAATGCAGCGCAGCAGATGTTCGTCCACCGTATAATGGTGATACATGTTGAACTGCATCATCGCGACGATCTTGCCAAAATCCGGGATGAATTTGCCCAGCACGCCGGATTCATTCATGCGGCGCAGGATCAATTCCGGATTGCGCGGCGACGTCAGCACTTCAAGAAACAGGCGATTGGCTTCAGCGTTCTCGCGTAGTTCCCCGTTAATGAGTTTCAGCGAACGGGTGAGCTGTTGCATCGCATCGGGATGAAATTCCAGCCCATGCTTGTCGGCAAGATGGAAGATGCGGATGATGTTGACCGGGTCTCGTTTGAAGACGTCGGGATCAGCAATGTTGATGCGATGATTTTCGGAGACAAAATCTCCACTGGCTGAAAGCTTGCGCTTGCGGCGTGAGAAGGTGAGGAAGATGCGGTTGAAGCCCGGAACATGCTTGGCTTGTTCTTCTTCGAGCGCCGCACAAAGAATACGCGTCAGATCTCCGACATCCTTGGCCACTAGGAAGTAATGCTTCATGAAGCGTTCGACATAGTTCTGGCCCGGATGCGCGGTGTAGCCAAGGCGCTGCGCAATTTCCGGCTGGATATCGAAGGAGAGGCGTTCTTCTGCTTTAAGCGTTGCAAAATGCATGTGGCAACGCACAGCCCAAAGGAAATCTTCGGCCTTGTTGAAAAGGCGCAATTCGGCTCGTGACAGCACGCCGAGCTTGATCAGCTCTTCCTTGCTTTTCACGCGATAGAAATATTTTGAGATCCAGAACAGCGTATGCAGGTCGCGCTGACCGCCTTTGCCTTCTTTCACATTGGGCTCGACGAGATAGCGCGTCTCGCCTGCTTTGCGATGGCGGGCATCGCGTTCGGCAAGCTTGGCCTGGATGAATTCAGGTCCGGTATTTTTGACCACTTCCTCGTCAAAGCGGGTAATCAGTGCGGTGAAAAGATCTTTGTTTCCGATGATGAACCGCGCATCCAGAAGGGCTGTGCGGATCGTCATGTCTTCGCGCGAAAGACGAATGCATTCGTCGATATTGCGTGTCGAATGGCCGACTTTCAGCCCCATGTCCCAGAGCATATAGAGCATATACTCCGCGACCTGTTCGCCCCATGGGGTCTGTTTGTATGGCAGCAGGAACAAGAGATCGATGTCGGAACCCGGAGCCAGCCCGCCGCGCCCATAGCCGCCAACGGCGACGATCGCCATGTTTTCAGCTTTTGACGGGTTCGTCATCGGATAGGCTTTGGTGCTGGCAAATTCGAACAACGCGCTGATCAGCGTGTCCATGAGATAAGACAGGCGTCGCACACAAAGTGTGCCGCCGCCATCTTTCATCAGCATGCTTTCCGCATTCGCACGACCGCGTATCAGAGCATCTTTAAGTGCTTGCAGCACGACTTTACGCACGGACGGGCTTGTGTAGCTCTCATCTGTGGAGTCAGCCAGTTCGTTTAGCTTGCGACGAAGTGTTTCGGGATTGACGATTTCTTCAAGCTTCAGGTCGTGTGCGCTCATGCGGCTTTGATGTCCGGCTTGCAGGGAAGGGCTTGCGGTTATCATCCTATAGCCGGTTTTAGATATGGTGAACATACTCCCGCTGCGATCCGATAACGACAAGCGCATACAAACAAATAGGCCGGGCATTGCCCGGCCTTTCTCGTGTTTTAAAGCATTTCCAGCAAAAGTGAGAACCGATTTCGCGTTCGGAAATGCGTAAAAACAAATAGTTACAGCGGTTCCAACGATTCAATATTAACTGGAACCGCTGTAGTCGTCTTTTCAGCTGGTCGCATTATAGGCTGCAATTGCTGCCATATTCACGATATCTGTATCTTTTGCGCCGATATTGACGATCTGCGCTGGCTTGTCGAGACCGACGAGCAGCGGACCGATAATTGTCGCGCCACCCAGCTCCTGCAACATATTGGCTGCAATCGAAGCCGAATGATTGTCAGGCGTGACGATGACATTGGCCGGACCTGACAGCCGAATGAACGGATACCGGTCCATCAGCTTCGGGTTGAGGGCAACGTCTACGCTCATTTCGCCATCGAATTCAAAATCGACATGACGCGTGTTTAGAATACGAACTGCTTCCTGAATGCGTGCCGAGCTTTCGCCGACCATATGGCCGAAGGTCGAGAACGCTGTCAGTGCCACGCGCGGCACATAGCCCATGCGGCGCGCCATACCCGCTGCTTCAACGGCGATATCCGCAAGTTCTTCGGCTGTTGGTTGTTCGTGCACGGCAGTGTCCGCGATGAAGACTGTGCGGCCACGGCAAAGCGCAATGGAAACACCCACCAGACGGTGGCCGGGCTTTGAATCGATTACACGGCGTACATCTTCAAGTCCGGTTGCGTAGTTACGGGTGATGCCCGTTACCATGCCATCGGCATCACCCAGCGCTACCATGCAGGCGGCAAAATGATTGCGGTCATTGTTGATCAGACGGTGGCAGTCACGTGTCAGATAGCCTTTGCGTTGCAGTTTCTCATAGAGATAATCGGCATAGACGGTATTGCGGCTCGAAAGACGCGCATTGATAACCTCGATGCCGGGACGGTCAAGATCAAGACCTGCAGCTTTTGCAGTTTCCGCAACGCGCTCCTCGCGGCCAACAAGAATGGCAGTGCCAAGACCTTGATTAACGTAGGACACAGCGGCACGCATCACCTGCTCTTCTTCACCTTCGGCAAAGACGATACGTTTTGGCTGACGGCGCACACGCTCATAAATGCCACGCAATGTCGAAGCAATCGGATCACGACGCGCCAGCAATTCGCGCTTATAGCCTTCAAGATCGTCAATTGCGCGACCGGCAACGCCGGTTTCCATTGCAGCCTTGGCGACAGCTGCCGAAACGGTTGCAAGCAGGCGCGGATCGAACGGGACCGGGATGATATAACTCGGACCGAAGCGCGGACGGCTGCCCTGATAGGCGGCAACAACATCGTCCGGCACGTCTTCGCGTGCGAGTTCTGCGATCGCATAGACGGCGGCGATTTTCATCTCATCGTTGATCGTGGTGGCACGAACGTCGAGTGCACCACGGAAAATATAAGGGAAACCCAGAACGTTATTGACCTGGTTCGGATAGTCCGAACGGCCTGTTGCAACAATCGCGTCATCGCGCACTTCTGCAACATCTTCCGGTGTGACTTCTGGATCGGGATTGGCCATGGCAAAGATGATCGGATTGGGCGCCATCGAGCGCACCATTTCCTTGGTCAGGGCCCCCTTGGCGGAAACGCCGAAAAAGATGTCAGCATCTTGCATCGCTTCTTCAAGCGTGCGCTTCGACGTTTTTACCGCGTGGGCTGACTTCCACTGGTTCATGCCTTCTTCGCGACCCTGATAGACGACGCCCTTGGTGTCGCAGAGGGTGACGTTTTCGGCAGGGAAACCGATAGCCTTGATAAGCTCAATACAGGCAATGCCAGCAGAGCCTGCGCCATTGCAGACAAGTTTGGTGTTCTTGATATCGCGGCCTGTCAGATGCAGCGCATTGATCATGCCCGCGGCGGCAATGATTGCCGTTCCGTGCTGATCGTCGTGAAAGACCGGAATGTCCATCAGCTCACGCAAGCGGCTTTCTATGATGAAACAGTCTGGTGCCTTGATGTCTTCGAGATTGATGCCGCCAAACGATGGTCCTAGATAACGCACCGCATTGATGAAGGCGTCGATATCGGTTGTGTCGATTTCAAGATCGATGGAATCCACGTCGGCAAAGCGCTTGAACAGTACGGCCTTGCCTTCCATGACCGGCTTGGACGCAAGCGCACCCAGATTGCCGAGGCCGAGGATTGCCGTGCCGTTGGAAATGACAGCGACGAGATTGCCCTTGGCCGTATAGTCATAGGCCAGAGCGGGATTTTCCGCGATGGCCTTGACCGGCACGGCAACGCCGGGCGAATAGGCAAGCGACAGGTCGCGTTGCGTCGTCATGGGCTTGGTCGGATTGATTTCCAGCTTGCCCGGGCGGCCCTGAGCGTGAAAGTCGAGCGCTTCCTTCTCACTGGCTGTGGGTGTGCGTTCTGGCGTGTTGCCCTTCGGCGTCGAGGCTGGCATGTTCCCTCCGGGTTCATCTGCGGGACAAATTCGATAACGCCAGTGATGCACGGTGTAAACAGTGCATATTGGAACAGATGTTGATCCAAAAGTGATGAGTTGTGAAACTTTATGACTTTAAACGATTTAAATGAGCAATAAACGAAGGCTTCAGTATGGAATCGAAAGCAGGCGACAATAACCCACAGGCAGATGAAAGCGCTGTGCAGGAAACCGCTGTTCGCCTCACGCCCATGATGGAGCAATATATCGAGATCAAAGCCGCGAATGTTGATTCGCTGCTCTTTTATCGCATGGGCGATTTCTACGAACTATTCTTCGATGACGCGGTGGAAGCATCCCGCGCGCTCGGCATCACGCTCACCAAACGTGGCAAGCATCTGGGCGAAGATATCCCTATGTGTGGCGTGCCATTCCATGCGTCTGATGACTATTTGCAGAAGCTGATTTCCAAGGGCTATCGGGTCGCCGTCTGTGAGCAGGTGGAAGATCCGGCTGAAGCGAAGAAGCGTGGCTCGAAATCGGTCGTTCGTCGCGATGTGATCCGTCTTGTAACTCCTGGCACGATCACCGAAGAAAAGCTGCTTGATCCGTCCGAGGCAAACTTCCTCATGACGCTCGGCCGCACCAAAGGTGACGGCGCGCTGGCACTCGCGTGGATCGACATTTCAACCGGCACCTTTCGCGTGGCAGAAACAGCCGAAGACCGTCTTTTTGCCGATATCATGCGTGTGGACCCACGCGAGCTGATTGTGGCCGACACTGCATTCCATGACGCGGAACTGCGTCCGGTGTTCGATCTGATCGGAAAGGCTGTGTCTCCACAACCTGCAACTCTGTTTGACAGTGGTGCAGCGGAGGCGCGCATTCAACGCTATTTCAATGTCGCAACGCTTGATGGTTTTGGCCAGTTCAGCCGTTCGGAGCTTTCGGCCATTTCCGGTGCTATTGCCTATATCGAAAAGACGCAGATTTCCGAACGCCCGCCGCTGATGCGACCTGAACGCGAGCAGGAAGGCGGCACGATTTTCATCGATCCTGCCACCCGCGCCAGCCTTGAACTCGCCCGCACAATGTCCGGCAATCGCGAGGGCAGTCTGCTGAAAGCGATTGATCGAACTGTGACCGGTGGCGGCGCGCGTCTTCTCGCCGAACGTTTGACAGCACCACTGACGAACCCTGTAGAAATCGCGCTACGCCATGATTCCGTTTCATGGTTCTTGCGCGAACAATCGCTCTGCGACGCTATGCGGCTTGAACTTAAGGGTGTGCCGGATATGCCACGCGCGCTCTCGCGTCTGGCGGTTGGTCGCGGTGGTCCGCGCGATCTGGGCGCTTTGCAGCGAGGCTTTGAAGCCGCCGGTGGGATTGCATCCTTGCTAGAAGGCGCGCTTTTGCCAGACGAACTTCGCTATGCCTGCGACGCGATTGTGAAAATACCGGCAAGTTTTGCAGCCCATCTCGACCGGGCCTTGGCTGATGAAATGCCGCTTTTGAAACGCGACGGCGGTTTCGTGCGTCAGGACTACAATACAGAACTCGACGAAATGCGCGCGCTCCGTGATCAGTCGCGCCGGGTGATCGCGGGTCTTCAGGCCGATTATATCGAGGAAACAGCCATCAAATCGTTGAAGATCAAGCATAACAATGTGCTTGGTTATTTTATCGAAGTGACAGCCAATAATGCAGGGAGCATGACCGACACAGATGCTGCCAAGGGACGCTTCATCCACCGTCAGACGATGGCAAATGCCATGCGCTTCACCACGACGGAACTGGCAGCACTTGAAAGTAAAATCGCTAATGCTGCCGACAGGGCTTTGTCGATAGAATTGGCGATTTTCGAGGAACTCACTGCGGAAGCGGTTAGCCATGCGGATAGCATTCGTGCCGCCGCAGCAGCGCTCAGCGTGTTCGACGTTTCGGCTTCTCTTGCCGTTCTTGCCGATGAGCAGGGCTATTGTCGTCCGCTGGTCGATGACAGTTTGTCGTTCAATATTGTGGCCGGTCGCCATCCGGTGGTCGAACAGGCATTGCGCCGTCAGGCAGCCAATCCATTTGTTGCCAATGATTGCAATCTTTCTCCGCAAACGGTTGGTGGAAATGGTGCGATCTGGCTGCTCACTGGCCCTAATATGGGTGGTAAATCGACCTTCCTGCGCCAGAATGCACTGATCGCGATCATGGCGCAGATGGGGTCTTTCGTTCCTGCTGGTTCTGCTCAGATCGGCGTCGTGGATCGGTTGTTCAGCCGCGTCGGCGCATCGGATGATCTGGCGCGGGGCCGTTCGACTTTCATGGTGGAAATGGTCGAAACAGCAGCAATTCTCAATCAGGCAGGTGAGCGTTCACTGGTCATCCTTGATGAGATCGGCCGTGGAACGGCAACCTTTGACGGGCTTTCCATTGCGTGGGCGGCCGTGGAATATCTGCATGAGAAGAACCGCTGCCGTGCACTTTTCGCCACGCATTTCCATGAAATGACGGCGCTGTCTGAAAAACTCGACCGGCTGTCAAATGTCACCATGCGGGTTAAGGAATGGGACAATGACGTGGTCTTCCTGCATGAAGTGGCGAAGGGGGCAGCTGATCGTTCTTATGGTGTGCAGGTCGCGCGTCTCGCCGGTCTGCCGGAAGCCGTGGTCAATCGCGCGCGCGATGTTCTGCATCAGCTTGAAGCGGGTGAAACATCCGGCAAAGCCGACAAGCTGATTGATGATTTGCCGCTGTTTTCCGTTGTACTTCAACAAGAGAAGCCAAAAGCCCAAGCTGCCGCAAAGGACAGCGAGCTGGCCAAAGCCGTTACGGCAATCAGCCCGGATGAACTGACCCCGCGCGAGGCGCTTGATCTGGTTTACAAGTTGAAGGAATTGGCGGGCAGGGGGTAACCCTCCCCTTCGCTTTTCGCTCCGCACTTTAGGGCGTGGGCGGTGAGAGGCCCGCCCTCACCTATCGCGCGCTGTGTTTCCCCTCATCCTGATGAGGCCCGAAAGGCCGTTTCGAAGGGCGAGGGGAAAGCGCTAATTTTTAGACGAAACGGTTCGCTTCTGCGCCATAATACGTGATGTAGCGGCTTGAAATGCGCTCAATCGGCAGGATGATGAACACATCGGTCGTGCCGAAAGCCTCATCAATCACAGCACCGTCGCCGATCATCGCACCAAGACGCAGGTAACCCTTCACCAGTGGCGGCATCGAGAACAGCGCGACCTTGTTGTTGATTGCTTCCTTCGGCATCAGATCCATCGGCTGATAGCGATGCGGAAGCGCGCGCACATCCCAGTCGGGTGTTGCGCGGCAGTTCTGGTGCAGGAAGGATAGACCCAGGGCATGTGCCGCAGGCACAGCGCCGTGAAACGAGGCGCAACCAAACATCACGTCAATGGAATGACGACGGCAATAGGCCCAGGCACCCTGCCACAAAAGTTCCACCGTGCGCTTCGAGCGATACTCCGCCTTAACGCAAGAGCGGCCAAGTTCCAGTAGCTTGAGGTTCGGACGAGAAAGTGTCAGACGCTGAACGTCATATTCATCGGCCGAGTAGAACCCGAGTGCCTTTTCAGCCTGATCGCTACGCATCAGGCGATAGGTACCAACGATTTGCTGATGCTCGGGAACCGGCAATGAGGTATCATAAACCAGCAGATGATCGCAGATCGCATCGAAGCGATCAGAATCGCGCAGTTCTACTTCTTCGATGGTTTCCTTGCGTGCGCCCATTTCTTCAAAGAAGACGCGGAACCGCAATTCCTGCGCCGCGTCAATCGCATCGCGAGAATTTGCAAGTCGTACTTCCAGGGACCCGATGCGCCCCAGAACAATGGGATCGCTTGCGGATGTGAAGAGCGTTGGTTGTGCTTCTATGCCCGACATGACCGTATCATCAATGATTTGCTGGCCCATTCCAAGCAGTACTGACATGATGATTCGCTCCTGATCCTGTTGTTCACGCATTCCTGAACGGTTTTCCGACTGATATTTCAGCCGGAGCTAACCAATTCCGATTCTCTTACGGTCTGGTTGCGTGGACATGACGTCCAATCTGACCGCAGCAATACAGATTCAGTGCTACGCGAGGATGACAGAAGCGTGTCACCAATGTGTCATTTGGGGTGGGTGAAGCTTATCCCCTTCAAAAATCAGTTAAATTTCATAGTCAAAATAGGGGAAAGCTTGAGTCTGATCAAGCGTTTCGCATTGGGGGCAAAAAAGAGCTGAAAATATCAGCTAGCGTGCTGCCCGCTCGCGTCGCCAACCGAGAAATTCTTCCAGAATAATAAGTGCTGCACCAATGGTGATAAAGGTGTCGGCCAGATTGAAAACGGCAAATGACCATGTCGGCAGATGGAAGAGAATGTAATCGACCACATAGCCATGCATGACGCGATCGATGAGGTTGCCAATAGCGCCACCGACCACAAGCGCAAATCCATAGCGCGCAAAAGTTCGTTCAGAGGGGTTGGTCCACCAGAGATAGAGCACAAAAAGGATTACGGCTGCGGTTATCGCGACCAGGCCCCAGTCATGCAGCCATGCCAGCATTGAAAAGGCGATGCCTTCATTATGTGTACGGAACAGCGCGAGGAACGGCAGCAGATCGATCTGCTGCCCATAACCCATACGGGTTTCGACCAGAAATTTGACGCCCTGATCAATCAGGACCGCGATAATGACAACGAGAAACGAGGACAAAACCGCATGACGCTTCATCCGCTGGCCCTTTCATCGAGAGTGAGTGCCTCGCGGCGAATTTCATAAAGCATGACGCCGGTGGCAATCGCCAGATTAAGCGAATCTGCGCGGCCTGCCTGCGGGATGCGTGCGAGCTTGTCGCAGCTTTCAGCAAGCGTTTCCGGCAGACCCTGCTGCTCATTGCCCATCATCAGGATAACAGGCTTTTTGGCGTAAGGGATCGTGCGATAGTCGACAGCGCCTTTGAGATGCGTGCCAACGAGAAGACCCGAAAAGCCTTTGCGCCAGTTCAGAAACTCGGTTTCCGTTGTCTTATAGAGCGGCATCGAGAACACCGAGCCCATGGTGGCGCGCACAGTTTCCAGCGAATAGGGGTCGGTGGTGTCGCCGATCAGGATGATGCCCTTGGCACCAACCGCATCGGCGGTGCGGATAACTGTGCCCAAGTTTCCCGGATCGCGCACGCGATCAAGCGCGATGTAAACATCGTTGCTTTTCGGCTTGAGGCTTGCAAGCTGGTGATATTGCTGTTCGAAAACGCCAACCACCATCTGCGGATTATCGCGGCGGGTGATTGCCGCCATGATCTTTTCAGTCACTTCGAGTACCAGTCCGCCCTTGGCGAAGGTGCGTGCTGCAACCTGCTCGACCATCTTGTTGCCCTTGCCAGACTTGGCAAACACGAGCGTCTTGATGCGCCAGTCCTGCTCAAAAGCATCGATGACGAGCTTAAGACCTTCTGCCAGAAAAACGCCCTGCTGATCGCGATATTTTTTCAGTGCAAGCGAACGCAGATCTTTGACAATCGGATTGGTAAGGCTTGTGACTTCCTTCACCTGCCCCACACGCGGACTTGAATGCTGTTGATTGCCGCTTTTGGAAAAATCGTCGTCTCGGCTCATTTTGCTACCCAGCGGCTGAACATGGATGTGGAAAGCGCACGCTTGGCTGAGCGTTCACGCAGAATAAGTTCGCCTGATTCGACCGTGCCGCCAAGACCAGTGAAACGATCACGAACCAGCTCGTGAATGGCGAAGAACGAAGCGCGGATCGAATAAGCGGTCAAGATGACAGCCAGCGCGTTTGGCGTGAGGATTGAACGGCAGGTATCGACCATGGCAGGCAGATGTTCGAATAGCTGCCAGACTTCGCCGTTCGGACCGCGGCCATAGGCTGGCGGATCAAGCAGGATGATGTCGTAGAAGCTGCCGCGGCGTTCTTCACGTTGCACGAACTTCATAGCGTCTTCGCAAATCCAGCGAATAGGCTTGTCGGAAAGGCCAGCCATTTCCTGATTTTCGCGTGCCCAGACGATAGCCTTCTTGGAAGCATCGACATGGGTCACTTCGGCACCTGCGCGTGCCGCAACAAGCGATGCAACGCCTGTATAACCAAACAGATTGAGAACCTTCACGGTGCGGCCAGACTTGGCTGCTTCGCGGATCAGACTATCCATATAGGACCAGTGTGCTGCCTGCTCAGGGAACACACCCACATGGCGGAACGAGGTGAAGCGGCCGTGAAACGAGATGCCGTCATGCTGCATTGGCCAGGTTTCGCCAAGGGTCACATGTGGGAACGCCCAACGTCCCATGCCTTCTTCATCGGTATTACCGGTAAAGACCGCGTCGGCTTTGTCCCATTCGCTTTTCGGCAGGCTCGGAAGCCAGATTGCCTGACCTTCCGGGCGCACGATGCGATAGGGACCGTATTGCTCAAGCTTCAGCCCGTCGCCGCTGTCCAACAGCGCGTAGTCGTCTGATGGCTCGGTTTCAAGGATGATGGGTGTGCGTTCAACGGGGCGCTCGCCTTTGTAAGCTTTGATCTCGCGCTGAGGTGCTACGATATGCTTTTCTTCTGCAGGTTTGGGCGCAGCTTTGGCGAATTGCGGACGCGGCTTCCTGAAGAACGAACCCTTGTCGTCGGGCTTGCTTCCATGCTTGGCAGCCGAACGCGGCTCATCCTGCTTTGCACGACCGAAACCGCGCTGCTCTTTACCGCCCGATGGCTTTTTGCCTTTTCCTTTTGGCGCCTTCACCCGTCACTCCGTTCTTAATTTGACGTGTAGGTAGGGCAAATGCGGCCGGAACGGAAGTGAAAAAGAAGGCGTGATGCGATCAGATCTTGGAAACTGTGCCTGGCACATGGCGCTTTTCCGCCGATTCCGCACGTTCCAGAAGCTGTGACGCTTCCTTTTTAAAGCGACGTTCCCGGCGGCGATGCTTGCCTTGGGTCAGCCACGTGACGGCGGCGCCGATCAAAGCGCCAAGGATAAGCGCGCCAAACAGCCAGATAAACAACGGTGCCTGATAGGTCAGCGCAGGATTGCCGGGATTGAATGGATCAATTGTCAGGCCAACCGTTTCACGGTTGGCGACCGAAAGAGCGATCAGAATGACCGCCAATGGCACCAGAATGACAATTGTTACAACGCGCTTTGCCACCATGACGATCGATCAGATGGCGCCGTTGAGACGGTCGCGCAGCTCCTTGCCTGTCTTGAAGAATGGCACCCAC
The DNA here is from genome assembly GCF_029909885.1 of Ochrobactrum sp. AN78. NCBI lineage: Bacteria > Pseudomonadati > Pseudomonadota > Alphaproteobacteria > Hyphomicrobiales > Brucellaceae > Ochrobactrum > Ochrobactrum sp. AN78. The sequence continues at coordinate 144,253 of NZ_JASAMU010000002.1, read as the reverse complement.
TTTTCTTCAACATCCACCGTGTCGCCGGTGCGTGGGTTGCGGCCGCTGCGAGCCGGGCGGTTTTTTACCGAAAAAGCGCCGAAGCCGCGTAATTCGACGCGATTGCCATCAGCAAGGGCATTGGTGATCTCTTCAAAAACTGCGCCGACGATGTTTTCGACATCGCGCTGGAAAAGATGCGGATTACGGCTGGCGATAACCTGAACGAGTTCCGATTTGATCACGGCTTTAAACCCCTGTGTTTCTCTTGTCCGGTGAAAGGACTCATTTATTTGCCGGGGTGACACCCGGCGTTCCGTCAACGTGCCAAACCGAAAGAAGTCCGTCAAGGAAGATACGATCCTTGGCGATTTCCTTCAACATAGCATCGGCCTCTTGTGGCACGCCGAGAAGGCGCGCACCGGCATGAATAATCAGATCACGCAGAGAAAAACCGGTGTCGCTGCTGACAGGTTTCCATTCAAGCTTTGGCAGATCCTTGGAAACACCTTTGCTGGTAAGCCAGGCAACCGCTTCTTCCTCGCCACCAAGGCCGTCGATCAGCTTATTTTGCAACGCCTGACGACCGGTAAAGACTGCGCCATTGGCCAGAGCTAGCGCTTCTTCATGCGTGAAAGAGCGGCGTTCCTGGACAATTCCGACGAACCAGTCGTAAGAATCCATGATCATGTTGCGGATCATGGCTTTGGCTTCGTCGCTTGCCGGGCTGAAATAGTTTGGCTCTGCTTTCAATGGCGACGATTTGATGGTCTCAACCTTCACGCCAATGGTGTCGAGCAGTTTGGAAAGATCAGGATACTGAAACAACACGCCGATCGAGCCGACAATCGATGTTTGACGCGCTAAGATATGATCGGATGCACTGGCGATCATATAGCCAGCCGATGCTGCAAGTGTCCCGACCTGGGTCACGACCGGCTTCTTTTTTGCGATTTTCCGTACTGCTTCGTAAATTGATTCGCCGCCAACGGTTGTGCCGCCGGGTGAATCGAGGATGAGGATCACGCCCTTGACTGCATCGTCATCGGCAATCTTGTTGAGGCGCTTTATAAGCTCTTCATTTTCAAAAATGGTGCCTTCAATGCGAACTTTTGCAACATGCGGTGTCGCAAAATTGGCACCTCGCATGGAATAAGATGCAATTCCGGCAATGAGAGCCGCGAGCAAAAGCAGAAAAGCGATGCGCCAGACTGTGAGCTTTCTGCGCAGCTTGCGTCTTTCGATCAGTGCTTCGGCGTCCTGAGCCATACTCATCCATCCATTATTCAAGCGAAATGCTGTCGATATTCTTTAATCTATGACCGATGATAGGGGAAGGCGGCAAGCTCCCCAACGATTTTGCCGGCCGAATGGCAAGACTATAATCAAAATCAGTTGTATGTTAACAATGAAGTGATCGGGCTTTTGCTTCTTTAAGAGCCTGAAGAAAAGCCAGTTTTCCGTCCTTCCGCAATGTTCATGTCATTTTTGCATGGCAGGTGCGGTGTTTTGTGACGTGTATTAGACTTGAGTGTCAGGGTATTGCACCCCAAATAAACCGTATTGAGCTAAGATAGCATCGCATGAAAAAGTTTCTTGCTTGATGCGTCTGTAAACAGTTGAGCAATAAAACAGCTTTAAAAGCTGCTGAATTATAGACCGAATTATAGATTGAGTAATCGAAAGACACGATGAGCGCTGACACACCACATATCCATGCTTCGCAAGGATCCGCTTCTGCGGCGTCCAATGGCGGTGGCATGCATTTTGGAGCGTCCGAAAAGGCAGCTTCGCTTTTCAAAGCTGCACAGCGTCATTCGATCCGCGTTCGTGTTCTTAAAACGGCATTGCCTGTTGCCGCAATTGCGCTTGCAGCGGTCTTTTCCTGGTACACGTTTCTGGCCACTCCAGCCGCTCCTGTGAAGGTGGAAGTTAATAACGGTGGCGAGAGCGGTAAGCTTGTCATGAGCAATCCACAGCTCAACGGCTATACCAAAGACAATCGCCCCTATTCGATGATTGCGGCAAAGGCTGTGCAGGATGCCAAAAATAGCGGCGCAATCTCGCTTGAAGGTATTTCCGCCGAGTTGCCAGTTGGTGACAATGGTAGTGCTAAGGTAGAGGCTGCATCCGGCGTGTACGATAATGCGAACGGTCGTTTGCAACTTGATAAGGATTTTACTGTTACGACGAACGAAGGCTTGCATGCCGTCATGCGTTCTGCGGACGTCAATCTGAAGAGCGGTCAGGTGACGACCGACAAGCCCGTCGATATTCGTAACGGCACTACGCAGATTAGCGCTGACAGCATGCAGATCAAAGAGAGCGGCAAGATCGTGATCTTTGAAAACAAGGTGCGCGTAGTCATTGACGGCGGCGCAGTTTCGGGCAACAACACGCCTTGAAATTAGGGTGTAAAGCGCATGCGCAGTATTGCATAATTCCTTAAACTTGAATTGGTTTAAGGTTAAATTATGCAGCAAGTTTAAACTGTTAGAGCGATATTTGTGCGCCCGATAGGGCGCACTGCGCTCTAAAAGATATTGTATGACGCAGGTTCTGCGGGTTTCGTTTCTTTTCTGCGCAGTCAGATATTTCTATCTGGCTGCGTTAAGTTTAAGATTGAGGCCGAATGTTGTGGCTTGAGGTGTAGGTCTGAAAGGTTGATAGACTTTTCGGACACATTTATGCGTCGGGCAGGGATTTGACGTGCTCGACCCGATTCCTGAAACAGGAACTGTAGGGGAGCTGGAGAGTAATGGAACGCGAGACGGGCAAGATGAACAAGAGCATGAAGACCCGCACTTTGCGGATGGGATTTGCAGCTTTGGCGCTTGGCCTCGTTGTTGCGCCTGTCTCCGCTCTGGCTCAGGACAGCCAGCAGGTGCCATTTGGCAGCCTCAAGCTCTCCGGTGGCAAGGATCCTATCAAGATTGACGCAGATAAGCTCGAAATGCTCGACAAGGAAGGCAAGGCCATTTTCACTGGCAATGTCTCCGTCGTGCAGGGCGACGCGCTTTTGAAGTCAGGCAAGATGATCGTCTATTATAACAAGGATTCGCAGGGCGAAGGCGGTCAGGCTGCTGGTGGTACTGCTGGTCTGAGTGGGTCCGGTATTGATCGTCTCGAAATCAGCGGCAAGGTTTACCTCAAGTCCGGCACGCAGGTCGCAACCGGCGACACCGGAAACTATGACGGCAAGAGTCAGGTCATGGTCTTGCAGGGCCAGAAGGTTGTGCTGACTGATGGTGACAATGTTGCAACCGGTTGCAAGCTCACTGCCAATATGAGCACCGGCAAAGCTTTCCTCGAAAGCTGCAAGGGCCAGAGCAAGGGTCGCGTATCCATCATCATGGCGCCGCAGGATCAACAGAAGCAGGGCGGTGCCGCGCCCAAATCGAATTAACCGGAGCGCGCGTGGGATTGTTCTGGAACAAGAAAGCCGACGAGCAGCAGGGCATGTCTGAAAATGCAGCCGTTATTGAGGGTGCGGATGGTATGATGCCATCGCAGCCCGGTAAGTCGACCCGTCTCAAAGGGACGTTGGTCGCTCGGGGCCTTTGCAAAAGCTATCGCGGACGACAGGTCGTCAATGGTGTGTCGTTTGGCGTGCGCGCTGGCGAAGCCGTGGGTATTCTTGGTCCAAACGGTGCCGGTAAGACAACCTGCTTCTATATGGTCACAGGGCTTGTTCCAGCCGATGCTGGTGCAATCGAAATCGATGGTTACGACGTAACATCAATGCCAATGTACCGCCGCTCGCGTCTTGGTATTGGCTATCTGCCGCAGGAAGCATCGATTTTTCGCGGCCTGTCGGTTGAGAACAACATCAAGGCTGTGCTGGAAGTGGTCGAAAAAGACCGCAAGAAGCGGGCCACCGAGCTCGATGCTCTGCTTGAAGAATTTCATATCGCACACTTACGCAAGGCCCCGGCCATCTCCCTTTCGGGTGGTGAACGCCGTCGTCTGGAAATCGCACGTGCGCTGGCATCTCGCCCGAACTTCATGCTGCTCGACGAGCCGTTCGCCGGTGTCGACCCGATTGCAGTCTCCGATATTCAGCAGCTCGTGCGCCATTTGACCAGTCGTGGCATTGGCGTTCTTATCACTGACCATAATGTGCGTGAAACGCTCGGGCTGATCGACCGTGCCTATATTATTCACGCCGGTCAGGTTCTGACGCATGGTCGTCCAGCGGAAATCGTCGCCAATCCAGATGTTCGCAGACTTTACCTCGGCGACCAGTTTACGCTCTGATCAAACTCTGAATTTAGGCTATAGTCTGCGCGCGGCTGTACAACGTTGCTCCCGTTTCCCAAAGCGCGTCATTTCTGCGACTATTTTCCTCTTTTGTCAGAAAAACCCACATTCTGAATTGACAAGCAAGGTTCGTACCAGTTTTGATGACCGTCGCGCTTTAATTGAAAATAATTCAGGAACAAGCGGTTTGCCAGCTGAGAGCATAATCCGACCGGAGTGAAACGAGGGTCGATAAGATTATGCTTTAAGTAAAAGAGCTTAGAGCACCGATCTGATTGCATCAGATCGGTGCTCTAAAATGCTGTCAGGGAAATGGGGGAACGACACAACGCATGGCCCTTTCGCCGAAGCTTGATTTTCGCCAGTCACAATCGCTGGTGATGACGCCTCAACTGATGCAGTCGATCAAACTGCTACAGATGACGCATATCGAGCTGGACCAGTTCATCGATCTTGAAATTGAAAAGAATCCGCTGCTGGACAGAATAGAGGCAGCGAATGATGATTTTGCAGACGCAGAGCCGCAACACGAAGGCGATGATGCCACGCCGGATGCTTCTTCCGATGAAGACTGGTTCAAGACAGGTGCCGTCGATGATGCGCAAAATCTCTCTTCAACATTCGATAGCTCGCTTGAAAATATCTTTCCAGATGATCCCGGTCGCAGCGATGATGCGCATATCGACCTGGTTGCTCAATGGAACACCTCTGCCGGCGAGACTTATAGTGCGGGCGGCAGCTACGACATTGATCAGGTAACGGCAAGCCGCGTATCGCTGAGCGAACATGTCGCTGAGCAAATCGCGCTGACGTTTTCCACCCCGGCTGATCGCTTTATTGCAACAGCTTTGGCAGATGCGCTGGATGAAAGCGGTTATCTGCGTGCTGATGTTTCCTTGCTTGCGCAGAATCTCAGTGTCGAAACTATCCATGTCGAACGCATTCTGCATGAAATGCAAAGCTTTGATCCGGCGGGCCTTTTTGCACGCGATCTGCGCGAGTGTCTGGCAATTCAGCTTCGTCTCAAGGACCGGTTTGATCCGGCGATGGAAGCGCTCATCGACAATCTCGATCTGCTCGCGCGTCGTGATTTTGCGACGCTCAAAAAACTTTGCGGCGTCGATCAATCCGACATTCTCGACATGCTGACTGAGGTCAGGATGCTGGATCCGAAGCCCGGGACCCAGTTCGAGGTTTCGGTTGCAGATGTGATCATTCCCGATGTGCTGGTTGCAGCCGCCCGCGATGGAACTTGGGGTATTGAGCTTAATCCGGCAGCCCAGCCGCGCCTTATCGTGAACAACGAATATTATGCAGAAGTGACCCCTTCAATCAAAGGCGAAGAAAAGACGTTTCTGTCTGATTGTATGCAATCGGCGAACTGGCTGGTACGCAGCCTTGATCAGAGGGCGCGTACAATCCTGAAAGTAACACAAGAAATCGTGCGCCAGCAGGATGGGTTCCTCCGGCACGGAGTCACCCGCCTCAAACCGTTGAACCTGCGTACCGTTGCCGACGCTGTGGGTATGCATGAATCAACCATCAGCCGCGTGACGGCCAACAAGTTCATGGCAACGCCGCGTGGCGTCTTTGAATTGCGCTATTTCTTCAACGCATCCATTGCTTCTTCCGAGGGGGGAGATGCCCATTCATCCGAAAGTGTGCGCCATCGTATCCGTCAGATGATCGACGCGGAAAAGCCTGATGATGTATTATCCGATGATGCAATCGTCGAAGCCTTGAAGAAGGACGGTGTGGATATCGCGCGCAGAACGGTCGCAAAATATCGGGAATCGATGAATATTGCTTCTTCAGTACAGCGCAGACGCGAAAAAAAAGCCAGATTATCGGCCCGTTGACTGATGTTTCCGCAACATGAAGTTGCGTATGCGCTAATATACGCATTCGGAAACGACCGGATCGATGTTGGTTTTTGAAACAGTATTACCCTGAACGCGTGAAATTCGATCTTATAGAGGGAATTGGCCGTATTGCATTGTCTGTTGCTGGAAGAAGGTGCAATTGACAATTGACGTTTCAGTCAATAGAAGCCCCGCTCGCATTAAGATATGCACCCGCATAGACCGGAATACCGGGGTCTGATTATTGAGCGCATATTGAAAAGTGTGAAGTAATTTTCGGATAATACCAATATCCGATGAGTGGGACTCATGGGATATTGGTTAAGCCCGTGTGGCGATTGAACCTTTTCAAGGCGTGATGCGTCAGCATCTCAGCGCCTTGGTATAAGAGGTGCTTAGAAACGAACAATTAGAGCGCTGACTGGATTCAATCGGATCGAGATGCGTTCTAAACGAAAGGCAAGGTAATATTCCGGGAAACGCTTCTGCGTTTCCAGCGTTACATATAAGAACGATGTGCGGCGAGCATTCCAGGCATGTGTTGTGAAAACATATGACGGGGAAATTACTCGAATAGTCGCGATAAAGAGCGCTTTCTGGGCAGTGTTTCGACACCTGCCCTGAGCGCGTGAAGCGGGGCTGGAAATTAGCACAGGACGAAAAGCAGAATTGATGCTGGTTCGCTTTGCGCTTCGCTCACCTTGTGATTAGACTACGTCCTGTTGTGTAACGCAAATGAGGTGTACCAAATGACTCTGCGTGTATCTGGAAAGCATATGGACGTCGGTGAAGCTTTCACGACCCGGATTATTGATCGGGTTAATGAAGCGGTCGGCAAATATTTTGATCATGGCTTTTCCGGGCAGGTAACGGTCACCAAGTCCGGATCGCGATACAGCGCGGATTGTACCTTGCATCTTGATAGCGGTGCTACCTTGCAGAGCACCGGAGATGCACAGGATCCGCAACTGGCGTTCGATGCGGCTGCGGACAAGATTGAAACACGGTTGCGTCGTTACAAGCGCCGTTTGAAATCGCGTCCAGCGACTGCACCAAATGCGATCTATGATGATGTGGCATATCGTGTTATGGCACCGCTGCCGGAAGAAGAGGAGGACCTTCCGGTTGATTACGCACCGACTATCGTTGCGGAATCGTCTGTCGCCCTTCGCACCCTTTCGGTCGCGTCGGCGGTTGTGGAACTTGACCTGATCGAAAACCCGGTTCTGGTCTTCCGCAATGCGGGCAATGATGAAGTAAATATCGTCTACCGTCGTGCGGACGGCAATATTGGCTGGGTTGACCCATCAACGGTTACCCGCCAGGCCGCTCCTCGCGCTTGACGGCAAACCTGAAGCGCACGCAGTTTTGAGCTGTCGTGCGCTTCCCTAAACCGGGCCTACGATGGCCTGATTGAAGAAGGAACGGAGAGAATGGATCTTAGTGATCTGATTCAGCCAGGGGCGATTATCCCTGCGCTGAAAGCCAGCTCCAAAAAGCAGCTTTTGCAGATTTTGTCTGAAAAAGCCGCGGAACTGACCGGTCTCCCTGAGCGTGAAGTTTTCGAAACAATTCTCCAGCGTGAGCGCCTCGGTTCTACCGGGGTTGGCAACGGTGTTGCCATTCCGCACGGTAAGTTGGCAAGCATCGACAAGATTGCAGGAATTTTTGCGCGCCTTGAAACTCCAGTGGATTTTGAAGCACTGGACGATCAGCCCGTCGATCTCGTCTTCCTGCTCCTCGCACCAGAAAACGCGGGCGCGGATCATTTGAAAGCCTTGTCACGCATTGCTCGCATGTTGCGCGATGCGGATACAGTGGCAAAGCTGCGCGGAACACATGACGCGCAGGCACTTTATTCATTCCTGACATCACAGCCAGCGTCCAACGCTGCCTGATTTTGACTGTTTAAGCTAACAAAGCCGCCGTTCACGCATGAACGGCGGCTTTGTCATTTTTACGGTGCACTATTTCTGTCGCTATATCTCTCGATTTTCAAGGCTGGTCGATAGCGCTAAACCCCTGACATTCATGGTTTTGAATTTGATGAAAGGTATTTTGTGACTTTAATTAAACCAATTGCAGTCGCGGCAATTTCACTACTGGTGATTTCCAGCTCGGCACTAGCGGAGCGTTCAGTGTCAAACATGTCGCGGATGGAAAGTTCAGCGACATCTGATCAGTGCAGGAAAGTAGCCGAGACCCTTTGCCGAAATTACAAGAAAAAGGGTGAAAAATGGTATCAATGGTGCTTGCGCGAGCAATATGCCAACTGCATGCACCAGAATCCGCCAAAATGATCGTTTGACGGAGAGCTGCAATGCCGGTCCGTTTGTCGGACCGGCATCACGCAAAGAATTTAGTGCAGCATCACGGTGCGCAGTTCATGTTCATGCGCGCCTTGCAGCGCAGTGGCACGGACATCGGAAAGCACAATCGGCTCGCCACTTGCGCCAAACAGTGCCCAAAGCTCGAGGCCCGGTGCAATCGGTGGGAGGGCAGGGAAGGTGCGGGTAAGATCATCAGAGCGGATCTTGCGCACATAGGCCACTTCACCTTCACCCAGATGAGCGAATTCATGTTCGGTGAGAATGTGTCTGTCCATGGTCTTAGCCTCCAATTTCGCAGCACATCATTAGCGATCATACTGCTTAAGAGCTTAACAATTTCACTATAGCGGCTTTAGCCTGAACCCAGCGTGAACCGGTTTCATTCCTTCACTGCTATATTTATACGTTTGATTAGCCGTTCTGGTTCAGGTCGATCGAGATCAATGGCAAGCAAGCCATTTTTCAGTTCACAACCCACCACCCGCATGCCGTCGGCCAGAACGAAGACGCGCTGAAACTGACGGGCAGCAATGCCACGGTGCAGAAACTCACGTTCGGTATCGTCTGACTGGCGCCCTCGGATGACAAGCTGATTGTCCTCCGTCATGACCTCAAGATCGTCGCTGGCAAAGCCTGCAACAGCCAGCGTGATACGCAGGCGTTCAGACCCAGTCTCGCCGCGCAGACGTTCGATATTATAGGGCGGGTATCCATCGCCGGATTTGGCAATCCGTTCCAGCGTCTTTTCCATTGTGTCGAATCCGAGCAATAGCGGGCTCGAAAACGGTGTCATTCTTGTCATTGCATCAGTCCTTATCGAAGCGACCGTCATGGAAAGCACCCTTTCGGCGTATCTTTCGCTCAACTGATATGGCTTGTGAAACGGGCGACTTCAAGGGCCGAAATCGGATTCCTGTCTTCGCATCATAAAACTGATGCCTTCGGGGTAAAAGCCGTCAACATATGTGGAAAAGTTATAGCGCTTCTTTAGAGCGCGTTTCGATCTGATTGAATCAGATCGGCGCTCTAAAACCTTTTATTTTAAGCATAATCTTATCGAACCTCGTTTCACTCCGGTCGGATTATGCTCTAGCGCCGGGCTTCGCTTAGGGCATTGCCAAAAGCCGTGGCGAAGCTCTCGCGATCATCAGGATTGAGGAAACTACCGACGGGGACACTGTCGTTGTGGCTTTCAACACGCATGGTCGTGATGCCGATATCTGGCTTTCTGGCGACATTGAATCTTGTCCAGAACGGATGAAACAGATGGCTGGTCACCTCGCCCGAGGCTTCATATTTGCGGATGTGCAGGGCGGCGCGCGATACGGATATTTCTTCGCGAGTATTTGCTGAACGGTAGTTCCAGCGAAAAGCCAAATAGATCGCCAGCACATCAAGGCCAAAAAAGCCGATGATCGGCCATGCCCCTATTGACCAGAACACGATACAGACAAACAGCCAGCAACAGATCATTGAACCCATCAGCACGCGAAACCCAGTTTGACCCAATGAGCGATAGGGCGTCAGCAGTGCTTCAAAAATGGGAGTATCAAATCTGTCTGGATTTGCGCCGTCTGGATGCTGCATGCAAAGCTCCCTCCGGGCTGCGTCAAGCTGTGAACTGTTTTCCGAAGACAGAGGTAAGTATAGAGACAAAATGGAAAACGCCAAAATCAAATCGCCCGTGAATGCTTCCGCTTCGACATCTGTGCGTCGTCCACGCCGGGTCACAGGCACGCTTTATACGGCTGATGAAATCCATGAGATTTTCCGTCGCTTTTCCATTTTGCGACCGGAACCGAAGGGCGAGCTGGAACATACCAATCCGTTTACATTGCTTGTAGCCGTGGCGCTGTCAGCGCAGGCAACCGATGTGGGTGTGAACAAGGCGACGCGCGCACTCTTTGCGATTGCCGATACGCCGCAAAAAATGCTGGCTCTCGGCGAAGAAGCAGTCGGGGATTATATCCGCACCATTGGTTTGTGGCGCAACAAGGCTAAGAACGTCATTCTGCTATCTGAAGCGCTTATCCGTGATTATGGCGGTGAAGTTCCTGATGATCGCGATGAATTGGTGAAGCTGCCGGGCGTTGGCCGCAAGACCGCCAATGTCGTGCTGAGCATGGCTTTTGGTCATTCGACCATGGCCGTGGATACGCATATTCTGCGCATTGGAAATCGGATCGGTCTTGCACCAGCTAAGACACCCGATGCGGTGGAAGCTATTCTCATGCGGGTTATTCCAACGGAATACTTGTTCCACGCGCATCACTGGCTGATCCTGCACGGTCGCTACACGTGTAAGGCGCGCAAGCCTGAATGCGAGAATTGCGTTATTGCTGATATCTGCAAATATCCCGGAAAGACCTGTGACGTCCCCGCAGCGCTCATTCCGCTACCGCCGCAGTTTTAAAATTTCTCGCTGCGAAATTGCCTTGTGCAAATGGATCATCATAGCGGCTGCAAAAAGCGGGGTCAGCAGATTGACAAGCGGGATCGCCATGAAGGCCGCGATCAGCAGTCCTGCTAGAAACACCGTGACACCATATTGAGAGCGGAGTGCCTTGGCCTCGCTCTCGGACCGATAACGCATCGCGGCAAATTCAAAAAATTCCCGCCCCAGCAAATAGGCGTTGATAACGAAGAAGGCGATCAGATTGATGCCTGGAACGAACAGCAGAACCAACGCCACGATATTGCCGAGAATGACCACACTCAGGAATTTGAGCGAAACGACTACAGAGCGCCCGAGCGGCAGAGGTGTGCCAGCTGGCTCTCTGGGATAATCTTCGCGCTCAACGACATCTGCGACGTCATCGAGGAAAATACCGGCGACCAGCGCTGTCACAGGCGCAATCATTAATGCCAGCACAAGAGCAAGCCCAAGACCTGCCACGATTGCTGCAGCAATACCGAGCCAGCCTGCCCATCCAGGCATTCCGGGCAGCAATTGCTCCATCCAGGGCCATGCGAAAGTAAAAAATATTTGTCTTATGGCGACCCAAAGCCCGACAAGTAACAAAAGCGTCAAGCCAAGCGTTTTCCATAAAACGGAGCGAAATTCCGGCGTTGGAAGACGTTTAAGTGCCTTCAACGCAGCATCAATGATCATTTTGGATCCACTTTCAGCAATCTCATGCGATCAAAATAAGAAGGCTGTTCGGTCTGCACAAGACGGCCTGCCCACAAGTCACAAGACTGACGGACTAGCCAAAAACTTTTCAAAAGGCTAAACCCGCCCCACATGACTGCCGCCGCACCGCTGTCTGAATGCCTCGGAGAGAGGCTGGCAGCAGACAAAAAGGGGAGCCCCAGACCAGCTCATGGCTACATTCGACGTTCTTTGCATTGGCAACGCCATTGTCGATATTCTTTCGCGCACTGAAGACGCGTTCCTTGAGGCCAATGGTATCATCAAAGGTGCCATGAACCTGATTGATGGGGATCGAGCAGAACTGCTCTATAGCCGCATCAAGGGACAGTTTACTGAAATGTCCGGTGGTAGTGCAGGCAATACAGCTGCAGGCGTTGCAAGTCTCGGCGGACGTTCTGCCTATTTCGGTAAGGTTGCAACCGATCATCTTGGTCGGGTATTTGCCCATGACATTCGTGCGCAGGGCGTAGCCTTTGATACGCGTGCTCTGGAAAAAGGTTCACCGACTGCGCGTTCGATGATTTTCGTCACAGCGGATGGCGAGCGTTCAATGAACACCTATCTGGGTGCCTGCGTCGAACTTGGACCCGAAGACGTCGAAACCTCCAAGGTTGCCGACGCTCGCGTCACCTATTTCGAAGGCTATCTGTGGGACCCGCCACGCGCCAAGGAAGCCATTGTTCTCGCTTCCAAGATCGCGCATGAGCATGGCCGTCAGGTTGCCATGACCTTGTCGGATCCATTCTGCGTAGACCGTTATCGCGAAGAGTTTCTCGATTTGATGCGTAAGCGCACTGTCGATATCGTTTTTGCGAACGAAGACGAGGCAAAATCGCTTTATCAAACCAAGTCGCTTGATGAAGCTGTGGAAGCCATCCGCAAGGATTGTCCACTTGCGATTATCACGCGTTCGGAGAAAGGCGCAATTGTCATCACCGCTGACCAGACGCTGCATGTCCCCGCGATTGAAATTGAAGAGCTGGTCGATACGACGGGTGCAGGCGATCTTTACGCTGCCGGCTTCCTATACGGATATACCAAAGACCGTTCGCTTGAGGATTGCGCGCGTCTTGGTTCGCTTGCCGCAGGCATGATCATTCAACAGATGGGCCCACGTCCGCTGATCGACCTTCAGGCCGTCGCAAGTCAGGCCAAACTGATCTGATTTCTTGGCGCATTACCCGACGCAAAACTGCTTTGCACTTTTGCTGGAAATACTCTGATTATTTATCCAATCTGACAATTCGGTCGCGCTTGAGTTCTTCTTCAGTGCGGCCGGGACGGCTCTTATAAACCGGCAGGTTCCAGCCGAAGTACAGCGCACCGCCGCGCACGATGAATGCGGTGAGCGCTGCTGCAAGGGCTGCGAATATCGGGTCAAATCCGAAGCGCTCCAGCACCACATAAAGACAAGCGCCCGCGAGTGCTGCCGAAACATAAATTTCCCTGCGCATCAGCACGGACGGCTCACCTGCTACCATATCGCGCAAAATGCCACCAAGTGTGGCGGTGAAAATGCCCGTCACAATCGCGACCGATGGCCCGAAACCAAGTGCTAGCCCTTTGGCAGCGCCCACGACTGTATAGGCCGACATACCGATGGCGTCACACCACAGCAAAAGCCTGTAGCGTGATTCCACCAGGTGGGCTGTGAAGTAGACGATGATTGCCGCCGATGTGCCTGCCAGCAGATAAAAGGGTTGCACGACCCAGAAAACCGGCGCGCCCAACACCAGATCGCGCATCGTGCCGCCGCCAATGCCTGTAATATTGGCGAGGAAAATGAAGCCGATAATGTCGAGCTGACGACGTGAAGCCGCAAGAGCGCCAGTGGCAGCGAAGACGAAAACACCTGCAAAATTTGCAAAATCAAAAATCGTCACGCATGCGCCTCCCAGCTGGTATTTTGTCGATATTCCAACGGATAAGGACAAAAAGAAAGAGCGGCGATGTATATCGCCGCTCTCAATCGATCAATCAATCAGATCAAAATGCGCCCTAAGCATCGCCCTCTGCTTCAGTTGCGCCGCTTTCGGCAGCGACCTTCGGGCCGCCCTTTGAAACGCCAACCATAGCTGGACGCAGCACGCGGTCGCCGATGGCATAGCCTGCCTGCATAACCTGTACGACCGTGTTGGCTGGCAGTTCAGGGTTTGGCACTTCAAAAATAGCCTGATGGAAGTTCGGATCGAACTTTTCACCTTCTGGATTAAGCTTGGTCACGCCATGGCGTTCCAAAGCCTGCAGCATGGCACGTTCGGTCATTTCCACGCCCTCAGCCAGTGACTTGAGGTTTGCATCGGTTTCCAGTGCATCCACAGGAATAGCTTCATGTGCTCGGCTCAGATTGTCGGAAACCGACAGCATGTCACGAGCAAAATTTGTCACTGCGTAAGTGCGGGCGTCCTGAACATCGCGCTGGGTGCGCTTGCGCAGGTTTTCCATCTCGGCAACGAGACGCAGCATCTGATCCTTGAGTTCAGCATTGTCAGCTTCGAGCGCTGCAATCGTATTTGCAGCCAGGCTCTCGGCATCAACGGATTCCTCTTCGGCTTCCGCGCGTGCCTCAGCCTTACGGCTTTTCAGAAAATCATCGGCAGCACGCTTCAGCGCATCACGATCCCGAGGATTGTTGATATCGCGCTGCTCAAGATCGGGGTTTTCGGTTTTGTTTTTTTCATCAGCCATAATGCTTCTTCCGTCTTGAATAGTGTTTGGGCCGGATATCGAGTTTCGCGGCATTAAAATCAAGGTCTAAATTCTTCACCTTGGCAAGTCTGACACTGCATATCAGCATTTGAGCCAAAAGTGCGAAGCGGTTTTGCGTTGGATAAAGCGCAAAACAAACAGTGAGACGTGGCTCCACCGGTTCAGTCTTAGCTGGAGCCGCACTAGATTCCATATCATATTAGCGCAGCAGTCGGGATACGATCTGAGCAGTGTAATCAACCATCGGCACGATGCGGGCATAGTTGAGCCGCGTCGGGCCGATCACGCCAAGAGCACCAATAACCCGCTGCTCGCTGTCACGATAAGGGGCTACGACGAGTGAAGATCCCGAGAGCGAGAACAGCTTGTTTTCCGAGCCGATGAAAATCCGCACGCCAGAACCCGATTCAGCAAGATCCAGCAATTGGATCATGCCGTCCTTGGTTTCAAGATCATCGAAGAGATGACGCAGACGTTCGATATCTTCTTGTGCATGAATGTTTTCCAGCAGATTGGCGCGTCCGCGTACGATAAGCCGCGCGGGCTGGTCGGACCCTGCACCACTCCATACGGCAAGCCCTTGTCCCACCAGTTCCTGCGAGAGCTGATCAAGCTCCTGTCTGGTTTCTTCGGAAAGTTTTTCGAGTTCCGATTTTGCTTCTGACAGCGTATGCCCGTGAATATGGGCATTGAGAAAGTTCGATGTTTCCACGAGTTGCGAAGCGGAAATGCCGGCAGGCAGATTGATGACACGGTTTTCAACATCGCCGTTCTGCATCACAAGGACAGCAAGCGCACGTGTCGGCTCAAGCCGTACAAATTCGATGTGTTTGAGCGCACCTTCCGCTTTGGTGGCAAGCACAAGACCTGCGCCGCGCGAAAGGCCTGACAAAACCTGACTGGCTTCGGTCAAAACGCTTTCGACAGAATTACTGGTGCCTGCGGAACGAACCTGTGCTTCAATCGATGAGCGTTCATCGGGCGGCAGGTCGCCCACTTCCATGAAAGCATCCACGAAGAAACGCAGGCCAATCTGCGTCGGCAAACGTCCGGCGGAGATGTGTGGCGCATAGATGAGACCCAATTGTTCCAGATCGCTCATCACATTGCGAATGGTGGCAGGCGAAAGACTGTGCGGCAGCAGACGTGATAGATTGCGTGAGCCGACCGGATCACCATCATTGAGGTAGCTATCGACGATCAGCCGAAAAATATCACGCGACCGCTGGTCGAGCGCGCTAAGGAGCTGATGTTCCGGTGATTTGATCATTGTCTCAATGCGCGCCTTTTGAATTGCATGCTTTAAATATAAGACTGCTGGCGAAGGCGTCAAAGGCTTTGCACCTATAATGACAGGTCTCTTAACACCTCTCTTGGGTGATCTTGCGAAATTCCTTTCCATTCTTGTGCGACAGGCCTAAAAAGCCGCAACGAAAAACGAATTGAGGAATTACCATGCGTCCATCCAAGCGCGCTGTCGATGAAATGCGCGCCGTGTCTTTTGAGCGCGGCGTTTCCAAGCATGCCGAAGGCTCTTGCCTCGTCAAGTTTGGTGACACCCATGTTCTGTGCACGGCTAGCCTTGAGGAAAAGGTCCCGGGCTGGATGCGTAATAGCGGCAAGGGCTGGGTCACGGCCGAATATGGCATGCTTCCGCGCTCGACGGGTGATCGTATGCGCCGTGAAGCGGCAAGCGGCAAGCAGGGCGGTCGCACGCAGGAAATCCAGCGTCTGATCGGGCGTTCGTTGCGGGCAGTTGTTGATCTTCAGGCACTTGGCGAATTCCAGATCACGGTTGACTGCGACGTTATTCAAGCCGATGGCGGCACGCGCACAGCAGCCATCACCGGCGGCTGGGTTGCATTGCATGATTGCCTTCGCTGGATGGAAGCGCGTCAGATGATCCGCATCGAGAAAGTGCTCAAAGATCATATCGCCGCCATCTCTTGCGGCATTTATGAAGGCCAGCCGGTGCTTGATCTAGATTATGCAGAGGATTCGGCTGCTCAAACCGACAGCAATTTCGTGATGACTGGCCAGGGCGGCATCGTCGAAATTCAGGGTACGGCTGAAGGTGCACCGTTCTCGGAAGAAGAGTTCGCATCGCTTATGAAGCTTGCACGCGGCGGCATTAATCAGCTCGTCGAGTTGCAGAAAGCAGCCATTGCCTGATAGTTAAGGCCTTCTCTGGTTAGAGCGCATCCCGAAAAGTGTGAAGCGGTTTTCGGACAAGATGCGCTCAAAAACAAATATTTGGAGCGTTTCCTCTGATTCAGAGAAATTGAAAGCGCTCTAAGAGGAGGCCAAGGCTATGCAGGCAGCCCGCATTCTTGAAACTGCGCTCTATGTCCGGGATGTTGCCGAAGCGATTAAGTTCTATCGCGACATCATAGGGCTTGCGCCGGTGGGCAAAGTCAGCGAACGCAATGCATTCTTCCGCTGTGGTGATGGCATTTTGCTGCTCTTCAAGGCGGAAGAAACGTTGAAGCCGCCTGCACCGGGATCGCTGCCGGTGCCGCCTCATGGTACAACGGGCCCGGGGCATGTCTGTTTTGCAGCCGCGCGTCATGAGATTGACGCTTGGCGCACTTATCTCGAAAAGCAGGACATTGCGATCGAGTCTGATTTCGAATGGCCAAACGGCGCACGTTCGATTTATTTTCGTGATCCCTTCGGCAACTCGTTGGAATTCGCTGAGCCGAAACTTTGGAATTAAAGCATGATCCCGAAAAGTGGGAACCGGTTTTCGGCTAAGATCATGTGTGGAAAAAGGGCATGATCCCGAAAAGTGGGAACCGGTTTTCGGATGAGATCATGCGTTGAAAAAACAGGACTGAAATGAGAGCACTTGAAAAAGGCAAACTGATCGTCGCATCCCACAATGCGGGCAAACTGCGCGAGTTTGATGGGCTGATCGCCCCGTTTGGTTTTGAGGTCAGTTCTGTTGCGGCTCTCGGCCTCCCTGAGCCGGAAGAAACCGGCACAACTTTTGAGGAAAACGCTTACATCAAGGCGCTGGCCGCAGCAGAGGCTACGGGTCTGCCATCGCTTTCTGATGATTCCGGCATGGCCGTGGATGCGCTTGATGGCGAACCCGGCGTTTACACGGCTGACTGGGCAGAAACTCAAGACGGCACGCGCGATTTCAACATGGCAATGCAGAAGGTCGAAGATCTTTTGCAGGAAAAGGGCGCGACGACGCCAGATAAGCGTAAAGCACGCTTTGTTTCAGTGATCTGCCTTGCTTGGCCGGATGGTGAAGCACAATATTACCGTGGTGAAGTGGAAGGCACGCTGATCTGGCCACCGCGGGGCGATATTGGTTTCGGTTATGATCCGGTGTTTAAGCCCGATGGCTATCAAAAGACCTTTGGTGAAATGACCGCCGACGAAAAGCACGGCTGGAAGCCGGGCGATGCGTCAGCTCTTTCGCATCGTGCGCGCGCTTTCAAGCTTTTCGCTGAAAAGGCACTTGACGTTGTTTCGGACCCCGCTGAATGAACCATCATTTTTCTCTACCCGCCGATAATGCTGATATTTTGCCGATCACGCGTACGGATGGGGAGAGTGCGTTTGGTGTTTACGTGCATTGGCCGTTTTGCCTCGCCAAATGCCCCTATTGCGACTTTAACAGTCACGTGCGTCATCAGCCGGTTGATCAGCAGCGCTTTGCGCAAGCCTTCAACCGGGAGATGGACACATTGCGTGCCCGCACCGGCCCGCGTACCATCACCAGTATATTTCTGGGCGGAGGCACGCCATCGCTGATGCAGCCTTCAACGGTTGGCAGCCTGCTCGACGGTATCGCATCGCGCTGGTCGGTGGCACCCGACATTGAAGTCACGCTGGAAGCCAATCCGACGAGCGTGGAAGCTGAACGCTTTCGCGGCTATCGTGCAGCTGGCGTCAATCGCGTGTCGCTCGGCATTCAGGCATTGAATGACACCGATCTGCGCCGTTTAGGTCGTATGCATTCGGTCGAGGAGGCTAAGGCCGCAATTCGGTTGGCGCGTGAGATTTTCCCGCGTCTGTCTTTCGATCTCATCTATGCGCGCCCCAACCAGACGATTGAAGCCTGGCGTGAAGAGCTGAAAGAAGCAATTGATCTGGCTGCCGATCATCTGTCGCTCTACCAGCTGACCATCGAGGAAGGCACGCAGTTTTATAATCTGTGGAAAGCGGGCAAACTGACTACGCCTGACCCCGATCACGCTGCGGCTCTCTATGAGGAAACGCAGAAGGTGACAGCGGAGTATGGCCTTCCGGCTTACGAAATTTCGAACCATGCCGTGCCTGGACGTGAATCGCAGCACAATCTAGTTTACTGGCGCTATGGGCAATATGTCGGTATCGGCCCCGGCGCTCATGGGCGTTTCGTTGAGAATGGCGCTCGCACTGTAACGATCACGGAAAAACATCCGGAAACATGGCTCGAAAAGGTCGAGCAGCGTGGCCATGGGATCAACGAAGAAGAATATCTTGAACGCGATCAGGAAGGCGATGAATTCCTGATGATGGGATTGCGTCTGCGTGAAGGCATTGATCTTGATCGATATCGTCGCCTGACGGGGCACGATATCGACAGACAACGTCTTGCGAGACTGGTTGCATCGGGCATGATCGAACCGATGGATGGGGATTTCATCCGTGCGACCCCGGATGGCGCTTTGGTGCTTGATGCGCTTTTAGCTGATCTTGCGGCGTAAATATAGGCCTGCGTAAGGATACGGAATGACCGAATTATACGACGATGTGAAGCGCGAATTTGTGGTTGGTGGCACCGCCCAGCGTGCCCGACCCATTGAATCTGCGCTCTATATCGTCTCGACCCCGATTGGCAATCTCGGCGATATGACTTTGCGCGGACTAGAAACGCTGGCAAGCGCTGACATTGTCGCCTGTGAAGACACCCGCGTTACCCGCGTGTTGCTGGATCGTTATGGCATTGTGCGTCGTCCGATCAGCTATCATGAACATAATGCCAATGAAGCAGGTCCAAAGCTCATCGCTGCTTTGCAGGCTGGCAAGAGTGTTGCGCTTGTTTCGGATGCCGGGACACCACTCGTGTCCGATCCGGGTTTCCGGCTGGTTGGTGAAGCGCGTGATGCGGGTATCCGGGTTGTGCCAATTCCGGGCGCATCGGCGCTTCTTGCAGCCCTTGCAGCTTCAGGGTTGCCAACCGATGCGTTCATGTTTTGCGGCTTTCTGCCAGTCAAGCATGGTCAGAAGCAATCGAAGCTTGAGAGCCTCAAGAATATTGATGCGACGCTGGTTTTCTATGAATCACCGAACCGCTCCGCGGCAACATTGGCTGATATGGTCGAGGTTTTCGGCGCAGATCGGGAAGCAGCGCTTTGCCGTGAACTGACCAAAGCCTATGAGACCATCGTGACCACGACGCTCGGTGAATTGTCCAAGCAGTTCGATGGCGAAGACCGAATTCGCGGTGAGGTGGTGCTGCTGGTCGGCCCGCCTTCAGGGGAAGCCGGTCCGCAAAGCGAAGAAGATATAGACAAGTTGCTTTTATCGCTTGCTGAGGAACTTCCGCCGTCAAAAGCCGCAGGCGAGGCCGCGCGCATGACGGGCGGGCAGAAATCGGTACTTTATCAGCGATTGATGCAGCTGAAGGCGCAAGGCTGATGAGTGGTTTCCGCGAGAAAAAGCGTGTTGCTTTCTTTCGCGGACATAGCGCTGAGCGCTTGGCCGCTTTCGCGCTTATGCTCAAGGGTTTTCGTATCGTCGCGCGCCGCTATCGCACTAGGCTTGGTGAGATTGATCTCATTGCCCGGCGTGGTGATCTCATTCTCATTGTAGAAGTCAAAGCACGATCGAGTGTGGAGGCAGCGCAACTTGCCGTCACATCGTCCGCTATGCGTCGCATCGAAGGGGCTGCCGATATGTGGCTGCAACGTCAGCCAGATTATGCTCGGCTGTCGTTGCGGTTTGACCTTGTGGCCGTACTTCCACGTCGGTGGCCCAAACATGTTCCGGCATTTTTCACGTCTGGCAACTATAGCTAAGTTAATGTAAATCCTATAAAAATTATGGGATATAATTTGGGGCAAACAGGAATTAAAATCCTCAAAAAGCCTTTTCCGAGAAAAAGTGATGCTCCGCGCGATTTGCGCGCGCAAGCCCGTTTCTTATAAAATTTCACCACTCCGGGGATAATAGCCGCTATCTGAAAAAGGATAGTCTCGTGTCCCATTCACAACCGCGTCTTCTTGCTGATTTTCCTGCCTTCTTCCGTGTTTCGGAAGAGCTGGTGGTTATTGTCGGCGGTGGCGAGGAAGCGCTCAACAAAGCGCGCCTCGTAGCTCAGACATCTGCCCGTTTGCGGATTGTTGCGGAAGAGTTCGAGCCCGCTCTGACAGCTTTCATTGAAAGCCATGGTGCGGAGCAAGCAGAGGAAGCTTTCAGACCAGAACATCTTGAAGGTGCGAAGCTGGTTTTTGTCGCAACCGGCGACGAGGCAAAGGACCGCGCCATTGCAGCCAGCGTGAAGGCTGAGAAAATCCCGGTCAATGTTGTGGACCGTCCAGCCCTTTGCGATTTCCTGACACCAGCCATCGTGAACCGCGCACCGATTGCGATTGCGATTGGCACGGAAGGATCAGCCCCTGTGCTGGCGCAGATGGTGCGTGCGCGCATCGATGCAGCCTTCTCACCACGTCTTGGCGAATTGGCGCATTATGCCGAAAGCTGGCGTCCGCTGGTCGAAAAGCTTCTGCCAAAAGGCCTGGCCCGCCGCAGTTTCTGGCGCGGATTCTTCTCCGGCTCTGTAGCGCGTGCTGTTGAAAACGGTGATCGCGAGAGCGCATACAAAGCCGCAAATGAGTTGATCGCTCAGTCGCAAAACGCTGCCGGCTACGTCTGGCTTGTCGGTGCTGGTCCGGGCGCAGAAGACCTGCTGACCTTGCGCGCCCATCGCGTTCTGATGGAAGCGGATGTCATCGTGCATGACGCGCTGGTGCCGGAAGGTGTGATCGCCATGGGTCGCCGCGATGCCGAACGCCTAGCGGTAGGCAAACGCAAAGGTTGCCATTCCAAGAGTCAGAATGAAATCAACGATCTTCTGGTCCGCCTTGGTCGTGAGGGCAAGCGTGTGGTGCGCCTGAAAGCAGGCGATCCGCTTGTTTTTGGTCGTGCTGGCGAGGAAATGGCGGCATTGCGCGCCGCGGGTATCGGCTTTGAAATCGTGCCGGGCATCACGTCCGCTTTCGCCGCCGCAGCCGATATGGAACTACCGCTGACTTTGCGTGGTGTTGCTTCTTCGTTGGTATTTACGACTGGCCATGACATGGCAGGCGATGTGCTGCCGGGCTGGGCCAAGCTTGCTGTCTCCGGGGCAACAATTGCCGTCTATATGGGTTCAAGTGTTGCAGCCTCGGTTGCAAGCCGTCTGATCTCTGCCGGTCTGCATGAAGATACGGCGGTCGCGGTTGTTGAGAATGCCAGCCGCAAGGATAAGCGGCTGTTTCATGGAACATTGAAAGATCTCCCGTCTCTGGAAGAGCGCAAAGAACTCTCCGGTCCGGTCATGGTCATCATCGGCGATGCTGTTGCAGGCGCCGCTATCGACAAAGCGCAGGCGCTGGCAGTCAAGGCAAGCCTTGTTGCAGCTTAAAGCGCATTCCGAAAAGTGGACCCCGGTTTTCGGAAAAGATGCGCGTGAAGAAAAAACGAACGTAGCGCCGATCTGACTTAATCAGATCGAAATGCGCTCAAAGTTCAGGAGTTGGGAAAATGGTTGTAAAAGTTCTCACTGCAAACCGGCTCATCGATGGACAGGCTGTGTGGCTTGGCGCTGACGGATCATGGCAGGAAACCATCGATGGTGCGTTGGTTGCCCGTCATGCGGAAGCCGTCAGCGCACTTGAAGAAGCAGGTAAAGTCGCAGCGAAAGCCAATCTGGTTGTCGACGTGAATGTCATCGATGTCGAAGAGCGCGACGAAGGGCTTTATCCCATTCGCCTCCGCGAACGTATCCGACTCTCCGGTCCCACCATCATTACGCTTGGTCAACCGCATGGCTCCCAAAAGTGGGAACCGGTTTTGGGATAAAGCCATGCGTGAAAAAAAGCTTTTAAAGCAAGCCTCCTGATCTGAATATCGGAAGTAAATATGTATCGTTATGATGAATTTGACCGTGACTTTGTTGCGGCCCGCGTTGCACAGTTCAAGGATCAGGTTGGGCGTCGCCTTTCTGGCGAATTGACGGAAGACCAGTTCAAGCCTTTGCGGCTGATGAACGGTCTTTATCTGCAATTACATGCCTATATGCTGCGTGTTGCGATCCCTTATGGCACATTGTCGAGCCGCCAGCTGCGCAGGCTTGGCTCCATTGCGCGGGATTATGACCGTGGCTTCGCGCATTTCACGACGCGTCAGAACATCCAGTACAACTGGCCAGCACTGAAAGACGTGCCGCAAATTCTCGAAGAGCTTGCGGGAGTCGAAATGCATGCAATCCAGACGTCGGGAAATTGCATTCGCAACGTGACAGCCGATCATTTTGCAGGGGCTGCGCACGACGAAGTCACCGATCCACGCCCGTTTGCCGAGATTCTCCGTCAGTGGTCGTCACTGCATCCGGAGTTTTCTTATCTGCCGCGCAAGTTCAAGATAGCGATTGTCGGCTCAGAGCAGGATCGTGCGGCCATTCAGGTGCATGACATAGGCTTGCAGCTTAAAAAGAACGAAGCAGGCGAACTTGGCCTTGCTGTTTACATCGGGGGCGGGCAGGGGCGTACTCCAATGATCGCCAAAAAAATCCGCGACTTCCTGTCGGTCGAAGACATGCTGACCTATGTGACGGCTATCGTGCGTGTCTATAACCTATACGGTCGCCGCGATAATAAATATAAGGCGCGCATCAAAATTCTCGTGCATGAAACTGGCGTTGAGCCGTTGGTACAGGAGATTGACGCCGAATGGGAACAGATCCGCTACGGTGATCTAAAACTGCCGCAGCGTGATATTGATGCGATTGAAAGCTATTTCAGGATGCCGGACCTGCCGCAGCGTCCCGAAGGCTGGGAAATTCTGGCTGTTACGCAGAAGTCCGATGCCGATTTTGCGGCCTGGACCAAGCGCAATGTAACGCCACACAAGAATCCCGATTATGCCGTTGTCACGGTTTCGTTGAAGCCTATCGGTGGGATTCCGGGTGATGCCAGCGCCGAGCAGATGGAACTGGTGGCGGATATTGCCGAAACCTATTCGTTCGATGAAATCCGCGTCAGCCATGAGCAGAATCTGGTTCTGCCGCATGTGGCCAAGGCTGACCTTCCTGCGGTCTATGATCTGCTCGCCTCCGATGGTCTGGTGACGGCCAATGCCGGTCTCATCACAGATATCATCGCATGCCCAGGCCTTGATTATTGTGCGCTGGCCAATGCGCGCTCGATCCCGGTCGCGCAGCGTATTTCGGAACGCTTTGGCGATCAGCAGCGCCAGCTTGAAATCGGCGATCTCAAGATCAAGATTTCCGGCTGCATTAATGCCTGCGGTCATCATCATGTCGGGCATATCGGTATTCTTGGCGTCGAGAAGAAGGGCGAAGAACTCTATCAGATCACGCTTGGCGGTTCCGGCGATGAGCATACGTCGATTGGCGACATCACGGGACGTGGATTTTCTTCCGAAGAAGTGGTCGATGCCATCGAGACTGTCGTCGATACCTATCTCGGTTTGCGCGAGAGCGATAAGGAAACATTCCTCAATGCTTACCGTCGGGTTGGCATGGAGCCCTTCAAGCGCGCGCTTTATGGAGAGGTGAGCCGTGCGGCCTGACGCTGATCCCAGTTCGGACCAGAGAGCGGAGGCGCAAGCCCGTCTGCTGGAAGGAAGTCATGGCGCTTCCTCTCCGCAAGAGGTGATCGCACTCAGCATCCACGAACTCTTTGAAGGACGCATCGCAGTCGTCTCGTCGTTTGGAGCGGAGTCCGCCATTCTGTTGCACATGATCGCGCAGATCGATCCGGCAACACCGGTTCTGTTTCTCGATACGGGTAAGCATTTCCGCGCAACGCTCGATTATAGGCATGATCTCGTAGAACGGCTGGGTCTGACGGATGTTCAGGATATTCTGCCGCTTGAGGAAAACGTGAAAGCCGATGATCCTTTCGGTGCTTTGTCGATGACCGACAAGGATCGCTGCTGCTTCATTCGCAAGGTTGAACCGATGGCGCGTGCCGTCGCACCTTATCGCGCGTGGATGACAGGCCGGAAGCAATTTCAGGCCTCCACCCGCAATGCTTTGCCGGTTTTTGAATCTGTCGGCCCGCGTATCCGCATCAATCCGCTTGCGCATATGCAGTCGGAAGACTTGCGCGCCTATGCGCAAAAGTACGACCTTCCCGTGCACCCACTGACCACGCAGGGGTATCGCTCCATTGGTTGCATGCCCTGCACACGACCAGTCCGTGATGACGAAGATCAGCGTGCCGGACGCTGGGCGGGATCGGAAAAGACCGAGTGCGGCATCCATCTGACCGGCCTTGCTGAAAGCCTGAATAATCTTGGAGCTTTGGACCCGAAATGAGTGAAACAATCTTGGAAACGAAGCTCTGGTCTGAGCAAGGCTTTCGTGAAGACGACTATATTTTTGCGGATGATCTGGAAACCGCAGGTGATGCGCCCGCGATCATCATCCCTTTGGCCGTCTGGTTGGGATTTGATGAGGAGCTGCGTCGTTCTTCCAATCGCCGCATAGGTGTGTTGGTGACGCCGGGTGAAAAGGTCGAGCCACTATTCGATCATCTCGACAGCCTGCCGGTTATTGCCTTACAGTTTCCGGCCTTCAACGATGGCCGTTCCTATTCAAAGGCAGAAGTTCTGCGTCGTGCGGGTTTTGAAGGCGAATTGCGGGCGACAGGCGATGTGCTGATCGATCAGGCAGCTCTTATGCTGCGCACCGGGTTTGACAGCCTTCAGGTAACCAACAAGGTGGCCCAAAGCCGCCTTGGCGAGCAGCGTCTTGTGG
Source organism: Ochrobactrum sp. AN78 (assembly GCF_029909885.1). NCBI lineage: Bacteria > Pseudomonadati > Pseudomonadota > Alphaproteobacteria > Hyphomicrobiales > Brucellaceae > Ochrobactrum > Ochrobactrum sp. AN78. Next base: position 118,972 of record NZ_JASAMU010000002.1, on the reverse strand, counting down.
ATACGCCCGGTTATTATCAGCCCGGCCGTGGTTCGGTGCAGCAGGAGGGTGGGTTCGCCTGGCGTCGGGTAAAGGCGGGCTAATTCTTAGCAATCACCTTTTTTGTGGTTTTGCTTGTTCGCTTGATGGGGTAGATACGCCCCATCAAAGCATTTCCAGCAAAAGTGCGAAGCGGTTTTGCGTCGGATAATGCGTCAAAATAAAAAGATAGAGCGGTCAAAGGTTTCATATTATCCGGAACCGCTCTGGATTTGGAGACAAGACGTGATCCGCCACATTGTTTTCTTCAGCGTCAAGCCAGATCAGGACATCGATGTCGTCCGCAAGGGCTTGGAGCAGTTGGGCACTATTCCTTATTCCGACGTTTTTGAAGTTCTGCCGAATTCCAAGGTCGACCCGATGGGCAACGCAATTGATCTTGTTGTCTATGCCGAGTTCAAGGATGAGGAAGCGCTCTTCGCTTATAAAAACCATCCGACCTATGATGCATCCACGCAATATGTGCGCCCTATGCGTGAACTGCGTTTCTCCGCAGATGTCGTAACTGACAAGGGCTGATAGACTTTACCCATTCTGGCTCTGATCGAGGTGGCAGGCATATGTTTATCGTATTTGCAGGTTTGCCGGGTGTTGGAAAAAGTACGATTGCACATAAACTGGCGGGCATTTTGCCCGCTTTTTATTTGCGTATTGATACGATCGAGAACGCAATCATTGCTTCCGATGTGCTTTCACAGCAGGGAAAGCCAGGCGTTTCGGGCTATATGACCGCATACCGGCTTGCCTCCGATAATCTATCGTTGGGACATATGGTCATTGCAGATTCTGTGAATCCGCTCAAAATTACGCGTGATGCTTATAGATCTCTTGCGCTATCTGCGAATGTGCCGCTGGTGGAAGTCGAAATCATCTGTTCTGATTTAGCGGAGCACAAAAGACGTGTTGAGACACGTAGAGAGAAGTCTCAAGATCCATCTCAGCCGACATGGAGCGCTGTTCAGTCTCGTCAATATGAGCCTTGGGACAGACCGCATCTTGTGATCGACACGGCGTTGTTCTCACCCGAGGAAGCTGTCGGATTGATCATAGATCAGCTGCGTCAATCGGGTCATTGGGATTTGCGTAATTAATCTTCGGTTGTTGGTCGTGCCTGCAAAGGCAGACCACCGAACAAATCCGGCTCAAGTGATGTTCTGGCGCGTTCGATATTGAGCAGGCGCAGCTTGGTCGCTGTACCACCCGCAGCCGAAAAACCGCCGACTTTGCCATTGGAACCTAAAACCCGATGGCAGGGGACAATGATCGGAAACGGGTTCTTGCCGAGCGCATAGCCAACTGCCTGCGAAAGACTGACATCACCGAGCCTGCGCGCGATTGCGCCATAGGTGATGGTTTCACCAGCTTTGAGTTCCAGAAGGATTTCATAGACCCTGCGATTGAGGTCCGGTACCGAATCAAGTGCGAGAGGCGTTACGGAAAAGTCCGGATCGCCGCCTTCAAGCAACACGCGAACATTGTCGATCGCTTCTGTGATGAAAACAGGTGGGGATGTGACTTCTATTTCGGAAAAGCGGCTTTTCAGCCTGTAACGGGTCTCGTTTTCATCGGCATCGCCGATTTCCACGCCGACGATTTTGTCTGCATGCCAAGCGATGCCGCAAGGGCCTATCGGTGTTTCAAATATGCTGAGACCTGACGATTCCATAGCAGCAATCATAACATGAGTTGGTCGTTTCCGTGAAAACGCTTGCGTGAAATTCGCAATATTTGCAGCGGACGGCACAGCGAAATGGTTGAAGAACGACGCAAATAGTGATTGTGTGAGAGTAACCCGCCAGTGACATGGAAAGTTGCATGTCTTTAAATGGCCAAATGATTGAGTGATATCTTCTGGCGCGCGTTTTGGCGTGATCGGGACGAGGAATTTTAAATGGACGATTACGAACGCTATGCCACAGGGCTGATGATCGTTTTTGGTGCGCTGATCGTCGGTGCACTGATGGCAGCCAATCTTTATCATGGCGATAAGCCGGGTTTTCTTTTCGCGCTGGGTGCAGCGGTGGTAGCCTGGTTCTCTGCTTTTGCAGTGCTTTTCGATAAGCCCCGCGTCTATGGCGTGATGATCGCCATTGCGATCGGACTGGTCGCAGCTTCTATCGGCGCTTTCGTAACCTGACTTTCGAAGCTTATAGCATTACAAAAAAGCCCCGGATTGTCCGGGGCTTTTTTGTTTAAATATAGGGCGAATAGCACTGACGCCTTGGCCCATAATTGGGCTGGAACGTATTGTCATATGCGCGGTAGGAGCGATAGCGATTGTAGCACCAGCGCACATGGGCGTTGCCACCACGATACATCGGGGCTGGGCGATAGCGCGGCTGATGACGATAGACCGGCGGACCCCAATCTCGATAATACGGCCGATAATGCGGGCGATAATGCCTGTATCCATCGCGATAACGTGGCCGATCATGACGCCAATGGCGTCGATCTCCGCGGTAATCGTAGTATTGCACGTTCTCGACCGGAGCCTGCGCGCTGGGTGTGATTGCAGGTGCGATAAGCGCTGTTGGCTGTGCCGCATTTGCGCTTGCTGTGATGGCGGGCACACCTATGCCGAGTGACAGACACGCTGCGAAGAAGGAAGATGCAAGTTTCTTCATCGGGTTCTCCCTGAAACATGTCGCGGAAAAGTGGGGACGGGTTTTCCGATCTCGACATGCGAAAAACAAGAATAGAGCGCATAGCGCTTATGGTCTCGCTGTCCCTGAAGGCGATTTTGCTCCAGCAATATGGCGGGTAGGTGGCTGCGAATGCTCACTTTTTCTTCCCCTTGGCAACAGTTGGGTGAAGGCTTGTGTAGGGGCCTAAAACATGCGTTCAGAATTGACATAAAGATATGTTTATGTCATTAAGCGGTGCTTGTGCGTTGTGGGTTTACGCAAAACCTTCGAACGCGCACGATGTGATGTGATCTACACACTGGATTAATTGAAAATCCTTTGCGAATTTCGGCCGGTGTTGTAGCGATGAAGCGTATTTGAATACAGGCGGTAATCCCCTATGACGTCTTCCCTCGATAATCTTTTTGGTGCAACGGCAGCAAAGCCGGACGGTTCGGAAGTGCTCGCAGCACTGACCCAGGCCGCCAGAGAGCGCATTCTGATTCTCGATGGGGCCATGGGTACGCAGATTCAGGGGCTCGGCTTTCACGAAGAGCATTTTCGCGGCGAACGTTTTGGTGCCTGCGACTGCCAGCTTCAGGGCAATAACGATCTTCTGACACTCACCCAGCCAAAGGCGATTGAAGAAATTCACTATGCTTACGCCATGGCTGGAGCGGATATTCTTGAAACCAATACGTTTTCTTCAACCACCATCGCTCAGGCCGATTACGGCATGGAGGATGCGGTTTACGAACTGAACCGCGATGGCGCGCGCCTTGCCCGACGTGCAGCCTTGCGCGCTCAGCAGAAAGACGGTCGCCGCCGCTTTGTTGCAGGCGCACTCGGACCGACAAACCGTACCGCCTCGCTTTCGCCGGACGTGAACAATCCGGGCTATCGTGCAGTCACCTTCGATGATCTGCGTATCGCCTATGCTGATCAGATTCGCGGATTGATGGACGGCGGCTCCGATATCATTCTGATTGAAACGATCTTCGATACGCTGAATGCAAAGGCTGCAGTCTTTGCTGCCGAAGAAGTATTTATCGAGAAGGGCGTACATCTGCCGGTCATGATTTCCGGCACGATTACCGATCTTTCAGGTCGTACGCTTTCCGGCCAGACGCCGACGGCATTCTGGTATTCGCTGCGCCATGCCAAGCCTTTCACTATTGGCCTTAATTGCGCGCTCGGCGCCAATGCGATGCGTGAACATCTGGCGGAAATCGCAGGCATCGCCGATACGTTTGTCTGTGCCTATCCAAATGCCGGTCTGCCGAATGAATTCGGTCAGTACGACGAAAGCCCGGAAGCAATGGCCGCGCAGATCGAAGATTTCGCGCGTGAAGGGCTCGTCAACGTGGTTGGCGGTTGCTGTGGCTCGACGCCTGACCATATTCGCGCAATCGCTGCGGCTGTCGCCAAGCATCCGCCGCGCAAGCCGGTTAACGTGCCACCATTGATGCGCTTGTCTGGCCTTGAGCCTTTCACGCTGACCAAAGACATTCCCTTCGTCAATATCGGTGAGCGCACCAACGTTACCGGCTCTGCCCGCTTTCGCAAGCTGATTACGGCTGGTGATTATTCGGCAGCACTCGTTGTTGCCCGCGATCAGGTGGAAAACGGCGCGCAGATCATCGACATCAATATGGATGAAGGCCTGATCGACAGCCAGAAGATCATGGTTGAGTATCTCAACCTGATTGCAGCTGAGCCGGACATCGCTCGCGTGCCAGTGATGATCGATAGTTCTAAATGGGGCGTGATCGAAGCTGGTCTTAAATGCGTGCAAGGCAAGCCCATCGTCAATTCCATCTCGCTCAAAGAAGGCGAGGAAGCCTTCCTGCATCATGCGCGACTGGTCCGCTCCTATGGCGCGGCGGTTGTGGTCATGGCATTTGATGAAACCGGGCAGGCTGATACGGAACAGCGCAAAGTCGAAATCTGTACTCGCGCTTACAAGATACTGACCGAGCAGGTCGGCTTCCCACCGGAAGATATCATCTTCGATCCGAACGTCTTTGCGGTCGCGACCGGTATTGATGAGCACAATAATTACGGCGTCGATTTCATTGAGGCCACGCGCAAGATTACTTCAACCTTGCCGCACGCCCATATTTCCGGCGGTGTTTCCAATCTGTCGTTCTCGTTCCGTGGCAATGAGCCGGTGCGCGAAGCGATGCATGCGGTCTTCCTCTATCATGCCATTCAGGTTGGCATGGATATGGGCATCGTCAATGCCGGTCAGCTCGCCGTTTATGACACGATTGATCCGGAACTGCGCGAGGCCTGCGAAGATGTGGTGCTCAATCGTCGTGCAGACGGAACCGAACGCCTGCTGGAAATTGCCGAACGTTTCCGGGATAGCGGTACAAGGGAAGCCAAAACGCAAGATCTGAGCTGGCGTGAATGGTCAGTCGAAAAGCGGTTGGCGCATGCGCTGGTCAACGGCATTACTGAATATATCGAAGCTGATACCGAAGAAGCTCGTCTGGCCGCAGCGCGTCCGCTGCATGTGATCGAAGGCCCGCTGATGGCCGGCATGAATGTGGTCGGCGATCTGTTTGGTTCGGGCAAAATGTTCCTGCCCCAGGTGGTTAAATCCGCACGCGTGATGAAGCAGGCTGTTGCGGTGCTTCTCCCTTACATGGAAGAGGAAAAGCGCTTGAGCGGTGGCGAAGGCCGCCAGAGTGCAGGAAAAGTGCTGATGGCAACCGTGAAGGGTGATGTGCATGACATCGGCAAGAACATTGTTGGCGTGGTTCTCGCCTGCAACAATTACGAGATCATCGATCTTGGCGTGATGGTGCCGACACAGAAAATTCTCGATACTGCGCGCGCGGAAAATGTCGATGTGATCGGCCTTTCGGGCCTGATTACGCCATCTCTCGACGAGATGGTGCATGTCGCGGCCGAAATGGAACGCGAGGGCTTTAACGTGCCGTTGCTGATTGGCGGTGCGACAACCAGCCGTGTTCATACGGCGGTGAAAATTCATCCGCGTTATGAGCAGGGACAGGCGGTTTATGTGATCGATGCCAGCCGTGCGGTTGGCGTCGTTTCCAATCTTCTGTCACCGGAAAACAAGGCAGGCTATATCGAAGGTATCCGTTCTGAATATGCCAAGGTTGCAGCAGCACATGCGCGTAACGAAGCGGATAAGAAGCGCTTGCCGTTGGCTCGTGCGCGCGAGAACGCGCATAAGCTCGACTGGGATGCTTACAACCCGCCGAAGCCGACTTTCCTTGGCACCAAGACGTTCGAGAACTACGATCTCGCAGCAATTGCTCGTTATATCGACTGGACGCCTTTCTTCCAGACCTGGGAGATGAAGGGGCGCTATCCGGCAATTCTCGAAGATGAAAAACAGGGCGAAGCCGCGCGTGCGCTTTGGGCAGACGCGCAGGCAATGCTTGCCAAGATCATTGGAGAAAAGTGGTTTGCACCGCGCGCCGTTATCGGTTTTTGGCCCGCCAATACGGTGGGCGACGATATCCGTCTCTTCACTGATGAGAGCCGGAAGGAAGCGCTAGCGACCTTCTTCACGCTACGCCAGCAATTGTCCAAGCGCGACGGTCGTCCAAATGTTGCTATGTCGGACTTCGTAGCGCCTCTAGACAGCGGCAAGCAGGATTATGTTGGCGGCTTCGTTGTGACCGCAGGCATTGAGGAAGTGGCAATTGCAGAGCGTTTTGAGCGAGCCAATGACGACTATTCGTCAATTCTCGTTAAAGCGCTGGCGGACCGCTTCGCTGAAGCTTTTGCGGAATTGATGCATCAGCGCGTGCGCAACGAGTTCTGGGGCTATGCGCCGGGTGAAGAACTGCCGAACGACGATCTGATTCACGAGCGTTATGCGGGTATCCGCCCCGCACCTGGTTATCCGGCGCAGCCTGACCACACCGAAAAATCAACACTGTTTGAGCTGCTTGATGCGACCACTCAAACTGGGGTTGAGCTGACGGAAAGCTATTCCATGTGGCCGGGCTCATCGGTTTCGGGGCTCTATATCGGTCATCCGGAAAGCTATTATTTCGGCGTTGCCAAAGTAGAGCGTGATCAGGTTGAGGATTACGCTGAACGTAAAGGCATGAGCGTTGAGGAGGTTGAGCGCTGGCTGGGACCGATCCTCAACTATATACCGGGGCAAACACCGGAGCCAGTTGAAGCAGCTGCTTAAGTAGTTTATTAAATAATAAATATAAAGGCTCCGCATTATGGGGTCTTTATATTTAATTTACTAAAGTTTTATTTACATAGAATAAATATTGGCTTTTTGAAAATGCCGAAAAATCTTGAAATCATTATGTATGGCTGACCCAAGAATCATGTGTTATGTAATACAGGTGGCTTACGGTTTTGTAGTCGATGATTTGAATTCGCGGATTCCGGCGCCATAGAATCCCTTCAGTTTATATTTGTTTGTCTGGCAATATATCGATGCCGGAGTGTGTATGCTTGCAGCGTTTTTAGAGTAAATATTGCTTCATAAGGAAAATGTTGGGATTCATGCAATGAAATGGGAAGATTTATACGAGAAGATACAATCATCCGATAATGCAGAGCAGTTATTTGAACACGTTAGATCTTATGCTGAAGCGCTCGGCTTTCAATATGCTTCATGTACCATGTGTGTGCCGTCTCTGAACAGTGTTGCTCGCTGGGTGCGTTTTGAATCCTTGCCCGACGGCTGGCAGAAACACTACGTCGCCAAGAAATACGCGGATATTGATCCGATTATTAGGCGAGGGATAAATAGCATCGAGCCTTTGGTTTGGTCGGCTCGACAGTTTGCGGAAGCTCCCCAAATATGGGCGGATGCACAAACGTTTGGTTTGAAGGCTGGTATTTCCCAGCCATGCTGGGCGGCTCAGGGCGTTTTTGGAATTCTCACATTCCTGCGCGAGAGACCAGCTTTGTCAGAAGGCGAAATCTCGATGCTGCGTCGCCAGATGCAGATTGTAACCAATCTTCTGCATCTTGCCATGTATGAACATGTCGATGTTCCCAGCATCAATTGTGTGGCGGAGGTTAATCTGACGGCACGTGAGCGCGAGATCCTGCGGTGGACGAGCGAAGGAAAGACTGCTGAGATTATCGGTAGGATCCTCAATATCTCGACCCGGACCGTTAATTTTCATATCAGCAATGTTCTCATCAAACTTGTTGCTGTGAACAAGGTACAGGCTGTCGCCAAGGCGCGGACTTTTGGCCTGCTCTAGAGCAGAATCTGACCGGAGTGAAACGAGGATTGATAAGAATATATTGAAATAGACTAAATTAGAGCGCCGATCTGATCCAATCAGATCAAAACGCGTTCTAATAACTTCTATCCTTCGGCGGTTTGGACCGAAGGATGCTTCAATCCTTGTTTGACAAAAGTTTTGCCCTTCAAAAAACTGCTTTAATACCACAAATTTAGTAGTATTTTCCGTCACTTGGCTCAGAATACAGTTTCTTGATGCTGCGCAAGTTTGTTCCTGCTTCTGGCAAAAAACAGGCAAGTTTTCGCTCAAGCCTCTCGCAATAAGCGATAGCATACTTTTCCTTTTGTCCTGTCTTTCACGACAATGCGCTCAGAGTGGTTTTCCACGCTAGCGCCGGATCAAGGCATCTGCCCACCCTCCCGCCAGCTACTACGCATCGTGCTTTGTGCGTCCGAAAGGACGCACGACGCTCTAAAACCAAAGTTCATTGAGTAAGACTCATCGGACTTTGGTTAAGCCGGTGTGGCGATTGAACATTTTCAAGGCGTGATGCGTCAGCATCTTGAGCCGCCTTGGTATAAAGCGCATCCCGAAAAGTGTGAAACGGTTTTCGGATTAGATGCGCGTCGAAGTTAAAGTCCGATCCGGTTTCCGGGAGAAACAGACGTGCATCACGCATCCCTGACCAAGAACCTGACGCATCTTGAGCGTCTGGAAGCAGAAGCAATTCATATCTTTCGCGAGGTTGCCGCGACCTTCTCCAATCCGGTTATGCTATATTCGGTGGGCAAGGACTCGTCGGTGATGCTGCATCTGGCGATGAAGGCATTCTATCCTGCGCCACCGCCATTTCCTTTCCTGCATGTCGATACGACATGGAAATTCCGCGAGATGATCGAGTTTCGCGATGCGCAAGCCCGCGATAAGGGCTTTGAGCTGCTGGTGCATATCAATGAAGACGGCGTGCGCGATGGTGTTGGCCCCTTCTCCCATGGCTCCAATGTTCACACCCATGTTATGAAAACGGTGGGACTGAGACAGGCACTTGATAAATACAAGTTCGATGCTGCTTTCGGTGGCGCCCGCCGAGATGAAGAAAAATCCCGCGCCAAGGAGCGCATTTTTTCGTTCCGCAATGCACAGCACGGCTGGGACCCTAAGAACCAGCGTCCTGAAATGTGGAGGGTCTATAATACGAGGGTTTCAGCTGGTGAATCGATCCGCGTCTTTCCGCTCTCCAACTGGACCGAGCTGGATATCTGGCAGTATATCCTGCAGGAAAATATCCCGATTGTGCCGCTCTATTTCGCCGCGAACCGTCCTGTGGTTGAGCGCGATGGCATGCTGATCAAGGTCGATGACGACCGCATGACGCTTCGTCCCGGTGAAAAGGTGGAAGAACGCCTGGTGCGCTTCCGCACACTCGGTTGCTACCCGCTCACTGGCGCGATTGAATCAAGCGCCACCAATCTGTCCGATATTGTCGAAGAAATGCTGATCGCCCGCACATCCGAGCGTCAGGGCCGCGCCATTGACCGCGATGAGGCTGGTTCAATGGAAAAGAAGAAGCGGGAGGGCTATTTCTGATGAACGCCGTACTAAAGCCCTCTGTAACAAGTGCAGCCGTCAGCGATTTTCTGGCCGATCAGGAGCGCAAAACGCTTCTGCGCTTTCTCACTTGCGGCTCCGTTGATGACGGTAAGTCCACGCTGATCGGTCGCCTTCTTTACGATACCAAGTTGATTTTTGAAGACCAGCTTGCGACGCTGAAGAACGACAGTCGCAAGTTCGGCACGACCGAAGATGATTTTGACTTTGCCCTGCTGGTTGATGGTCTCGAGGCAGAGCGCGAGCAGGGCATCACCATTGATGTCGCTTATCGCTTTTTCTCAACGCCACGCCGCAAATTCATCGTAGCTGACACGCCCGGCCATGCACAGTATACGCGCAACATGGCAACTGGCGCATCGACTGCCGATCTTGCTGTTGTGCTGATCGATGCACGTCAGGGCGTGCTGACACAGACGCGTCGTCACTCCTTCATCGCTTCGCTCTTAGGCATTCGGCATATTGTGGTGGCCGTCAACAAGATCGATCTGGTTGATTTCTCACAAGAAGCCTTTGACGGAATTGTCGCTGATTATATGAGCTTCGCCAAAGAATTAGGCTTTGCGAGCATCCAGGCCATTCCGCTTTCGGCACGCTACGGGGATAATGTTACCAGCCTGTCTCCACGTATCGATTGGTATGAAGGGCCATATCTGCTTGAACATCTGGAAACGGTGCGGATTGATACGGAAGCGAATGCCAGGCCATTTCGCTTGCCCGTACAATATGTAAACCGGCCTAATCTCGATTTTCGCGGTTTTTCCGGGACCATTGCTTCTGGTGTAATCGCACAAGGCGACACAGTTGTTGTCGCAAAGTCGGGCAAGCAATCGAAGATCAAACGCATCGCCACTTATGATGGGGATTTACCGCGTGCTTCCGAAGGACAGGCGGTAACTCTGGTTCTCGAAGACGAGATCGAGGTCTCTCGCGGTAACATGCTTGTGGGAGCTGAGGCACGCCCAGAAGTGGCCGACCGTTTCAGCGCGAATGTGGTCTGGTTTGGCGAAGAGGCTTTGCTGCCGGGCCGTTCCTATCTCCTGCGTACCGAAACGGACCAAACACCGGTCACGATCAACGAGATCAAGTACCGCACTGACGTCAACACATTCGCGCAGGAAGACGTTACACAACTGGATCTGAACGAGGTTGGCTTCTGCCATCTTCAGACGGCGGATCAGATTATATTTGATCCTTATGCGGATAACCGCGTGACGGGCGCTTTCGTGCTGATTGACCGTCTCACCAATGCAACTGTTGGTGCCGGCATGATCGATAGTGCGCTGCGTCAGGCGACCAATGTGCATCTGCAGGCTTTTGATCTCGACAAGCAGGCGCGTGCTGCGCAAAAATTCCAGAAGCCTGCCGTGCTTTGGTTCACGGGGCTTTCAGCATCTGGAAAGTCCACGATCGCCAACCGGCTCGAACAACGGCTTCACGCGCTCGGCAAACATACCTATTTGCTCGATGGCGATAATGTGCGTCATGGTCTCAATAGCGATCTCGGCTTTTCCGACGAAGATAGGGCGGAAAATATCCGCCGTGTTGGTGAAGTGGCGGGGCTGATGGCCGATGCTGGGCTGATTACGCTGGTATCGTTCATTTCGCCGTTCCGCTCTGAACGGGATCGCGTGCGTTCACGGCTGCCGGAAGGTGAGTTCATCGAAATCTTTGTCGACACACCGATTGAGGAATGCATGGCGCGTGATCCGAAGGGGCTTTATGCGCAGGCACTGCGAGGCGAGATCAAAGCCTTTACGGGTATCGATTCTCCTTATGAAACACCGCTTTCACCCGAGTTACATCTCAACACCGCAGGTCGTGACATTGACGAACTCGTCGCAGAGGTGGAAAAGTATCTGGCCGAACGTGGTGTTATCGGCAGCTATGGCAGCGATTCCTGGTCGATTTGAGAAAATGAAGATATCCGCCTCTCCAAAAGCTGATCTTGACGGCCAGGCACTTCTTGCCGTTTTGCAAGAGGCGACGCTTGAGGCCGGGCGCGTGATCATGAAGCATTATACCGACGGATGTGCGGTGAGTGCCAAGAAGGATCAGTCCCCGGTCACTGAGGCGGATCATGCGGCTGAAGCCATTATTCTCTCCGCGCTCGCTTCTGTTGCCTCCAATATTCCGGTGGTGGCAGAAGAAGAAGCGGCTGCAGGGCGCTTGCCTGCGCATCTGGGACGGAAATTCCTGCTGATCGATCCACTGGATGGAACGAGGGAGTTTCTACTGCGCAATGGCGACTTCACAGTGAATATCGCGCTTATAGAAGACGGCGCACCTGTGGCTGGTCTGGTCTATGCGCCGGTGCGCAATCTTCTCTATGTGGGAAGCCCTGATGGTGCTGTTGAAATTGTAACGAGTTTTGACCATATCGCCAAAAGCCAACGATCGATTAAGGCGCGCATCGCTCCTGCGAAGCGCGTCGTGGTGTGCAGCCGGTCTCATATTACAACGGAGACAGAGCAGTTTCTGAAGGCCAACCAGATCGGCGATAGTGTTTCCGTAGGGTCTTCGCTCAAATTTTGCATGATTGCGCGCGGTGAAGCCGATTTATATCCCCGCTTTGGCCCGACAATGGAGTGGGATACGGCGGCTGGTGACGCAGTACTTCGCGCGGCTGGCGGAATGACGACCACATTTGATACGCTTCCACTGACTTACGGTCAACGGTCCGATGGCACGGTGCAAAGCTTCGCCAATCCCGATTTTGTCGCTTATGGCGCAGGGACAGCCCCTGTTTTTGCTTAAACTAAAGCATTTCCAGCAAAAGTGGGAACCGGTTTTGCGTTCGGAAATGCGTAAAGACAAATAGTTACAGCGGTTTCAACGATTCAATATTAACTGGAACCGCTGTAAGCGGCATCAAAGCCCCTCTGTGCAACTGATAAGTCGGCTAATCGGGCATGTCTTCAAAAGACTGGAAAAAAAGCGCATACGCCCCTTGCGACTTGAAAACGGCAGCGCTATAAGCCGCTTCACGGTCGGGCTTAAGAGTCACGATTATATGGACACGGAGCGTAGCGCAGCCTGGTAGCGCATCTGGTTTGGGACCAGAGGGTCGGAGGTTCGAATCCTCTCGCTCCGACCATTTTCTTCTTAATTAATATTCCAAAACAATATTTATGCGAAACCGGGGAAACTACTTCGTTTTGCCAAAGACGGACATTCGCATGAACTCGCCATCATATTCGGCGATTTCAACCAGTCTTTGCCTGTCGAGAATTTCAACCTTATACGATCTGAACATCACGAGCCCTTCTTCGCGCAACTCACGCATCATGCGATTGAGATGAATGGGGGTCAGGCCCAGGGCGTCCGCGAGCTGATACTGTGTGAGTGGACAATAAAATGAGTCTGGCTCACCCATTCCGCAGGATTTGACGCGATCTGAAAGCTCCAGCAAAAGATGCGCCGTGCGGACAAATGCGCTTCGGCAGCCAACATTCGTCAGGTGTTCAATGAGCATCGAACGCTGCCGCGAAAGAAGCTCAATGAAAATCATGCTCAGTCTGGGAATCTGCCAGATTGTTTTTTCCAGCGATGTTAGCGGTATTTCATAAACCGACATCGGTGTGATCGTCTTGATCGTATTGTAGCTGTAACCGTCAGCGGTTCTCAGCCCAACAAAGTCACATCGCATGGGAAAGTCGATGATTTGGCGTTCGCCACTCGAAAGATCGCGATAAACGCATCCCCAGCCTGAACGCACCAGATGAATACTTCTTATACGAGCGCCCTGATCAATGATGACGGCATCAGCAGGATAACTGCTCTCGGAAATGACGAGAGACTGCAAAGCTTGTTTTTCTTGCGTGTTTAATTTGGCCAGAATTGGAGGAGACTCCAATAAGCTAACCAAGCCGTCGATCAGTAGGGCGGTGGTGTTCAGGTTACCACTATGCATTTGCTGCCTATGCCCAACGAAAGTTATAGAATTTATAACTTTCTGTTCCCGAAGTCGTTCTAATGGTGACTACATTTTTTTATAAAGCGCTAACATAAGTTAATGACACGTTTATTTGACGATAGCAATATTTAGACCAGTCTTCACCGGGGTTGGCAATAAAAATCCTAATAAACTAGCGCAGTTTTTAGCATGACTAGTGTTTTGCGTCGAATGCAAACCTGAGTAACAGGGGAAACTAAGCAATGTTGGAAGTTAGAGAACAGTACTTATGGGCGACACCTGATGGCAGCGGCGATGGAGTTTCTATTGCTATAGGTGAGCGAACAAAAGACAGAGGATATTCGGCCGGTTTGCCTGTGCAGAGTGAGCCACATTTAATGCTCGTCTGTAAAAGCAATCTGGAGCGGGAGTGCCTCTTCAACGGACTAATGATGAACGGACTTAAACTGCCCGTCGTTAGCTATGCATCTATCGATAAGAACATGGCGTTGAATGGTGCAATCGTTATCCTCATGCATATCGGCTCAAAACGTCTCGCCGATCCGTTTTTTTCCGATGAGGTGGAGGCTGCGGTAAAGGCATGGCATCCGATACCGCTCGTACTCCTTGCCGAACGTGAGGAGTGGTCGCAGGTTTTGCGTGCGATGGAGATTGGAGCGCGCGGCTACATTCCGACATCGGTCGATATCAAGATTTGCGTGGAGGCCATTCATCTTGCCTTGGCGGGTGGGATGTATGTGCCAGCTTCGATGCTGATGAAACCGCCGCCGGAGGACTTGAGCGATGATGTATTGGGCGAGTTATTGACGGTACGCGAGATTGAAGTCGTTCATGCAATCCGAGTGGGTAAGTCCAACAAGATCATTGCGTTTGAACTTGGTATGAGTGAAGGCACAGTAAAGGCGCATGTTCATAACATTATGAGAAAGATCGGTGCCGCCAACCGCACCGAAGTCGCTTGCAAGCTGCACAAAATGTACGGCAATAAATTCAGCGAGGAATGAAATTATCCGCATGCATACTGATACACTCTGGAAAATTTGAAGCGTCGGACTGAAAACTCAGCCGGCGCTTCTTAGTTTTTGATGCATCTATACGGTATTCGGAAAAGATGCTCGTTAAAACAAACAGTGAGAGCGAAACGCGCTCTGAGTAAAAGGGTAGGGGCAGATTTGCACCTGCCCCTACAGAATGAGAGTGGGTATCCTTTGAGGGGACTCTCATTCTTTTCTGAGCGAGAGTAAACGCGATGACCTCCCGCTGCAGTCTTTCGGTTAGGTTGATTTCAAGCTCCGTTTGAATCCTCTGCGAAAACCTGCTGCGCACGTAACAGCCCTAACTCCAATCAGCGACGAAGGCTGATGCTGCCAGATGATCCTCCGGATGTCGTGCCAAAGGCAGAACCTGCGGAACTGCCACCGAGAAACCCGGTTCCGGATTGGGCCGTAGCTGCCGACTGGCCGCCTGAGCCGGATGTAAAGTAGCCCGAACCAATGCCGCCGCTGCCGCCGTAATGACCCATTTTGCTACCCATGCCACCGCCTATGCCAAGGACCGTGCCTTTGCCTTCTGCCCAGCCAGTGGTTGCGGCCTGGCCAGCAGCGGTGGAACCTGCGCCGAATGCAAAGCCGCCCGTCACTGCCGAGCCTGCGCCGCTGGCGCCACCAAAGCTGCCATTCCAGTTTACGGTTTGCGCGGCTGCAGGCAGAGCGCCAGCCGCGAGAAGTGCGATAGAAGCAATAATGATTTTCTTCACGATGAAACTCCTCCTGTTTTTGACCGACATGTGTCCAAAGCGAATAGCCGAGGGGTGTCGGAGTTAGACCACTAGAGCGAGCATCGGCCCAAAAAATTGATTTTGAGCCGATGCTCTGAGCCGCCGCCCCGGCTTTACATGAGCGGTCCGGGGCAGTGCCATGCCCGGCTGTTGCTCGATGTATTACGCAGAACACATCCCTTGGCGCGCAACTGGTCTGAACTCAGGCCAAGGGCTTTTGCAGAATAAGTACGCTTACGGCCAGTTGCTTGTGGTAGTGGCGTAGTACCAGTTGCACTTGCAGGAATTGACGCTGGCTCTTCGTTAGAGACAGATGCCAAAAGTGGTGCCTGCTTTACTTGACGCGGCGCGGATGCGGAGCGAGCTCCCTGTGAAGGGCAGAACACACCTGTCGCATTGAGGGATGCTCTGACTTCCTTGTTGAGGCAAATCAGATCAAGTGCCGCCCCGTTTTGCCCCATGCCCAGAAGTGCTGCCGCATAGGCGCGCCGATTACATTCACGCATTTCATATGTACTGCCGATGCCGAGGCCCCAGCCTGTAGCTCCGACGCCGACACTCGCCGAACCTGCACAAGAATGCACGCCCGCTGCCACAAGTCCCGGTGCAAAGGCCGGAACGGTGGTTTTGATTTTGTCTGGCGAGTTGTTACCTCCGCCAACAGCGATAGCTGTGGCGCCGGCCTGAGCCGACGAGTTTGTGTTGTTATCTACATTCACGGTTTGAGCGAACACACTTCCTCCGAAGAGAAGAAGTGTGCCAGACAAGCAAAGGATACCCAGTTTAGACATAGCTAACCCCTTCCACTTTTTACTTTGTATTTTGATGCTTTTATTATGATAGAGGCGCCAATATTATTTATTTTGTTATTTCCATTTTACGCACGAAAAGGATTATTTCGATATTATGAAAATTCGTAGGCTTGTGAATATAAATGTTGTGTTATTTTTTACCTACAACGTGTAAGTGGTTTATTATTATTAATCTTTATTGCTATCGTTCGGATATTTTCAAATCGCCAATTATGACGTTAGTTTTGCTTCTAAACGAAAGTTTATAGCTAGCGATTGCGATTGCAGGACTATGTTGGGAGGGGAACGCGCAAAAGCTGGTTGCCTTCAAATGAGAAGCGAGAATTTCTGCCTCGTGAGGTCGCTTTCCGGCTGATGTGTCATCAAGCGGTTGCTTTCTCTTGCAAAACAGCGAAATTACGAACTAAAAGCATGTCGCGGAAAAGTGGGAACCGGTTTTCCGATAACGGCATGCGTGAAAATAAAGAGACAGAGCGAGCGCGTTGGGTATGATCAAAAGCGACTCGCTCTAGTTAGAACAATTCCATCGCCGGGCACAAAATGCAGCTTACTCCTCGCCACAATGCAATTCTGGATATCGCTCGCCGACACGGGCAGGTGCTGGTCGATGATCTGGCAGCCGCGTTCGATGTGACACCACAAACTGTGCGCAAGGATCTCAATGATCTCTGCAAGGCGCGTTTGCTGCGGCGCATTCATGGCGGCGCACTCTACCCATCCGGGGTTGAGAACATGGAATATGAGGCGCGCCGCCGTATCGCAGCACATGAGAAGGAGCTGATCGGGCGGGCGGCTGCTGAAATGATCCCCGATGGCGCATCGCTGTTTATCAATATTGGCACGACGACCGAGGCTGTCAGTCACGCGCTCATAGACCACAATCACCTGATGGTCATCACCAACAATATCAATGTCGCCAACACGCTGCGTGTCTATCCCGAAATAGAGGTCGTTATTGCTGGCGGTGTCGTTCGTGCCTCCGACGGTGGTATTGTGGGTGAAGCGGCGGTTGATTTCATCCGTCAGTTCAAGGTCGATTATGCGATCATTGGTGCCTCAGCGATGGATGAAGATGGTGCTCTGCTCGATTTCGATTTCCGCGAAGTGAAAGTCGCTCAGGCTATCATCGCCAATGCACGCCACGTGATTCTTGTGACCGACTCAACAAAGCTCGAACGAACAGCGCCAGTACGACTTGGTCATATATCGCAGGTCCATACCTTCATCACTGACCGTTGTCCGTCACAGCAATTGCGCGATTTGTGCCGCGAAAACGAGGTCGAACTCATCGAAACCGCCGAGCAAGCCTCTGCTGAAGAGAAAGAATCGTAGTTTCGTTTCATTTTCGTTTTGCTTTCGTATGAAATGAATTATATTCGCTTTGGTGGTTGGAGAAGGTCTTCAGGGTTCGCCATGGCGCAGAATAAAATATTCGACATTTTCGTAATCGGTGGCGGCATCAACGGATGCGGCATTGCAAGAGACGCCGTGGGGCGTGGCTTCTCTGTTGGTCTTGCCGAGATGAACGATCTGGCAAGTGGCACCTCGTCGCGCGCCACCAAGCTCATTCATGGTGGTTTGCGCTATCTGGAGCATTACGAGTTCCGTCTGGTGCGCGAAGCGCTGATGGAGCGCGAAGTGCTGTGGGCCAATGCGCCGCATCTCATTCATCCGATGCGCTTTGTGCTGCCTTTTCACAAGGGCGGCGTGCGTCCGGCCTGGCTTTTGCGTCTTGGTCTGTTTCTGTACGACCATCTGGGTGGTCGCAAGAAACTGCCTGCGACGCGCACGCTCGACATGCGAACCGACCCGTCTAGCGCACCATTGAAGCCACTTTTCACCAAGGCTTTCGAATATTCGGATTGCTGGGTGGATGATGCTCGTTTCACCGCCCTGACTGCACGTGACGCCGCCGATCGTGGAGCGATGATCCGCACACGAACCAAGGTCGTATCCGCGCGCCGTGACCATGAAGCATGGACTGTGACGCTGGAAAATATCGACACTGGCGGGCGCGAAGAGGTTCGTGCGCGTCTGCTGGTCAATGCCGCCGGCCCATGGGCCGATAAAGTATTGCAGGGCGTTGAGGGCGATCGGCAACTGCACAATGTGCGTCTGGTTCAGGGCAGCCATATCGTGGTGCGCAAAAAGTTCTCCGATCCGCGTTCCTATTTCTTCCAGAACAATGACGGACGTATCATCTTTGCCATCCCCTACGAGGACGATTTTACGCTGATCGGCACCACTGATCAGGACTATAAGGGCGACCCGGCCAAAGTTGCGATCAGTGACAGGGAAACCGATTATCTCTGCGCTTGTGCCAGTGAATATTTCAAGGAGCCAGTGCGCCTTGAGGATATTGTCTGGACCTATTCCGGTGTGCGCCCGCTTTATGATGACGGCGCAAGCAAGGCGCAGGAAGCAACCCGCGATTATGTGTTGAAAGAAGATGCCCCTCAGGATGCCGCTCCGCTGATCAACGTGTTTGGTGGCAAGCTGACCACGGCTCGCAGGCTAGCCGAGCATATGCTTGAGAAGATCGAGCATCGTTTAGGCAAAAAAGGTGCATCATGGACCCATGCAGCACCTCTGCCGGGTGGCGATTTTGAGGCAACGTCCTTTGATCGTGAGCTTGAAAAGCTGAAAGCGGCCTATCCGTTTCTTTCGTCCACTCATGCGCGTCGTTTGTTCAGGCTCTATGGAACGCGAGCACACGTACTGCTTGGCAAGGCGAGTTCGCTGGCTGATCTCGGGCGGCATTTTGGTGCCGATCTCTACGAAGCAGAAGTGCGCTATCTCGTTGAGAATGAGTGGGCACATACGGCACAAGATATTTTATGGCGGCGCACAAAACTTGGCCTGCGAATGAACGCGATAGAGGTTTCTGCTCTTGAGACTTTCGTTCAACCAGTGAAGGCTGCTTAATCCCTGACTTGCAACGCTTGATATAAAAAGTCATTATCTTCCGGCAGGCGGTTTCCAGCCTTTCTGGGAGGAAAACATGGGTGCACCGCAAGACAGAATTCATGCTGACCGCATCCAGTCCGCTATCGATACGGGTGGTGCGGCCCGCTCGGCTCTCGTCGCGTCATGGCGGCGATCAGCACAGTTGCATGGACTGGACCCGGCGGAGCTTGGTGCCGTCCAGACGCTTTCTGACGGCGAATTTCGCAATGTGCGTGAGCGTATGGAGCGTGTCGTCAATATAGCCCAAGCGAGCATGGATCGCCTTTATATGGCGGTTGGCGGTGTTGGTTGCTGTGTGCTTCTCGCTGACAGTGACGGCGTGCCGGTTGAGCGACGGGGTGCTGCAGGCGATGATGATACATTCTACGAGTGGGGTCTGTGGACCGGTGCCGTGTGGAGCGAAGCTGTCGAAGGCACCAACGGGATTGGAACCTGCATCGCCGAACAACGTGCGCTGACCATCCATCGCGATCAACATTTTCACACTCGAAACATAGGCCTTTCCTGCACGGTTGCGCCGATCCACGACCATCAGGGTCGGCTGATGGCAGCGCTTGATGTCTCATCATGCCGCAGCGATCTGACTGAGGCCTTTGTTCAACTGATTTCCGTCGCGGTTATTGATGCGGCTCGCCGGATAGAGGCTGAAAACTTCCGTCAGGCTTTTCCTCAGGCACGCATAATGCTGGCTCCAAGTGCTGATCGCACCGGCGGTGCGCTGATCGCAGTCGACAAGGATGATCTGGTGATTGGTGCGACAAGGGCTGCAAGGCTTTCTCTCGGTCTTACCGATGAAACCCTTTCGGCAGCACTTCCGGCTGCTGACATTTTGGGTTGGAATGCGGATCCGCGAGAGGATATGGCGGAGTCTGAAAGAAGCGTTATCCTGCGGGCCATTGCGCGTTCAGATGGCAATGTTTCCTCCGCTGCCAAGCTTCTTGGTATCAGCCGTGCCACGCTTCACCGTAAGCTCAATCGCCTGAAAATCATTCGTCCGAACTAGAATCTTCATTCGGTTTTCCAATGTGTCTCATTATTGAGACACATTGATCCTGCATAGTCATCGGTGTGGATGACTCCTCCCAAGAGCCGCGCCATCTTGAATTAAGAAACGCCGTAGGAGCGGCGTTGTCTTTGGGAGGAATGTCATGAACAAGGTAGAATTTCATCGCTCCGTAAAGCCGGAGTTTGCCAAACGCTATGGCAATTTCATTGGCGGCAAATGGGTTGAACCCAAGTCTGGCCGCTATTTCGAAAACACATCCCCAGTCAATGGCCAGGTTCTGTGCGAAGTTGCACGTTCTGATGCGGCCGATGTTGATGCGGCTCTTGATGCGGCACACGCAGCCAAGGATGCATGGGGCAGAACCAGCCCTGCTGAGCGTGCCGTTATCCTTAACAAGATCGCAGACCGCATCGAGGCAAATCTGCCGAAACTCGCAGCCGCTGAAACATGGGACAACGGCAAGCCGATCCGCGAAACCACAAATGCGGATCTGCCACTTGCTATTGATCACTTCCGTTATTTTGCCGGTGCAATCCGTGCGCAGGAAGGCGGAATTTCGGAAATCGACCACGACACGGTCGCTTACCATTTCCACGAGCCGCTCGGTGTCGTCGGCCAGATTATTCCGTGGAACTTCCCAATTCTTATGGCTGTGTGGAAGCTGGCGCCAGCACTTGCTGCCGGTAACTGCGTGGTGCTGAAGCCAGCAGAACAGACACCTGCATCCATCCTCGTGCTGATGGAGATCATTGGTGATCTTCTGCCTGCGGGCGTGCTCAACGTAGTCAATGGTTTCGGTCTGGAAGCTGGCAAGCCACTGGCATCGAGCCCGCGTATAGCCAAGATCGCCTTTACCGGTGAAACGACGACCGGTCGTCTCATCATGCAATATGCCAGCCAGAATCTTATCCCGGTTACGCTGGAACTGGGCGGCAAGTCGCCAAACATCTTCTTCTCCGACGTCACTGCGGAAGATGACGATTTCTTCGACAAGGCTATCGAAGGCTTTGTCATGTTCGCGCTTAATCAGGGCGAAGTCTGCACCTGTCCAAGCCGCGCGCTGATTCATGAAAAAATCTATGACAAGTTCATGGAACGCGCTTTGAAGCGTGTCGAGGCAATCGTTCAGGGTGATCCTCTTGATCCGGCAACCATGATCGGTGCGCAGGCATCCAGCGAACAGCTGGAAAAAATCCTGAGCTATATCGATATCGGCAAGCAGGAAGGTGCAGAAGTGTTGACCGGCGGTGGACGCAATGAGCTCGCCGGTGATCTGGCAGGCGGCTATTACGTCAAGCCGACCGTCTTCAAAGGCACCAACAAGATGCGGATTTTCCAGGAGGAAATCTTCGGTCCTGTTGTTTCGGTCACGACCTTTAAGGACGATGCCGAAGCGCTCGCGATTGCCAATGACACACTTTATGGTCTTGGCGCAGGTGTATGGACGCGTGACGGTACGCGCGCTTATCGCTTTGGTCGTGCCATTCAGGCAGGCCGAGTCTGGACAAATTGCTACCACGCCTATCCGGCCCATGCGGCGTTCGGTGGCTATAAGCAGTCGGGTATCGGTCGTGAAAACCACCTCAAGATGCTCGACCATTACCAGCAGACCAAAAACATGCTGGTGAGCTACAGCCCGAAGAAGCTCGGCTTCTTCTAAAAAGTAAAGGCGGTTCGTGGCTTTCACGCCTCGAGCCGCCGCCTATCCTTGCAGTTTCATCGGTACAGTACGGCCTCACTTGCACTATCGATCCGAGGCCGTTCCCCCCCTGTTTCCTCCCAGGAAAGTGGCGGGTCGGTGCGGTCTATACCCTTGCCGGCCCGCCTAAAAACAGAAGGAACTTCCAATGGCAAAGACAATGAAAGCGGCCGTGGTCCGCGAATTCGGTAAACCACTGACAATTGACGAAGTCCCGATTCCCCAGCCGGGAGATGGCCAGATTCAGGTGGCAATTCAGGCGTCTGGCGTCTGTCATACTGATCTTCATGCCGCTGAGGGCGATTGGCCCGTAAAGCCGAACCCTCCATTTATCCCCGGTCACGAAGGCGTTGGTTTTGTCTCGGCTGTCGGTAAAGGCGTCAAGCATGTCAAGGAAGGTGACCGCGTCGGCATTCCTTGGCTCTATACGGCCTGCGGCCATTGCGTGCATTGCCTGGGTGGCTGGGAAACGCTTTGCGAAGAGCAGCAGAATACCGGCTATTCCGTCAATGGCGGCTTTGCTGATTATGTCGTTGCTGATCCCAATTTCGTTGGACACCTGCCCAAGAACATCGAGTTCAACGAGATCGCGCCTATCCTTTGCGCAGGCGTAACAGTCTATAAAGGCCTCAAGGTCACGGACACCAAGCCCGGTGATTGGGTGGTGATTTCCGGCATTGGCGGTCTTGGCCATATGGCGGTGCAATATGCCAAAGCGATGGGGCTGAATGTTGCTGCCGTCGATATCGACGACAAGAAGCTGGATCTCGCCCGCAGGCTTGGTGCGACTGTGACGGTCAATGCCAAGACGCACAATGATCCGGCAGCCTATATCAAGAAAGAAACCGATGGCGGCGCACAGGGCGTGCTTGTCACAGCCGTTTCGCCGAAGGCTTTTGAACAGGCAATCGGCATGGCTGCGCGTGGCGGCACAATTGCGCTCAACGGGCTGCCAGCTGGTGAATTCCCACTGTCGATTTTCAACATGGTGTTGAACGGTGTTACCGTGCGCGGCTCTATCGTCGGCACGCGCCTTGATCTGCAGGAATCGCTTGATTTTGCCGCCGATGGCAAGGTTAAGGCGACCATTCGCACCGACAAGATCGACAATATTAATGCGATTTTTGATGAAATGCGCGCGGGCCAGATTGAAGGCCGCGTTGTAATGGACCTGACGCAGTAATCAGGGCATATTTGTAAATAAAGCCGCCGTAGTAATGCGGCGGCTTTCTTCATGGGAGGAGGAAGCATGGCGCAAGTTGCACAAAATCAGCAGGTTACTGCGACCGACGCAGCGCTCGAGCTGATAAATGAATTGCAGGCAGAATACGGGCCGATCATGTTTCATCAGTCGGGCGGTTGCTGTGATGGCTCCTCGCCGATGTGCTATCCGCAAGGCGATTTATTGTTGTCTGATGCAGATGTGAAGCTTGGCGAGATCGGTGGTGCACCATTTTACATCAGCGGCTCGCAATACGAAGCCTGGAAGCATACCGAACTCATCATTGATGTCGTGCCGGGGCGAGGTGGTATGTTCTCGCTCGACAATGGCCGTGAAAAGCGTTTTCTCACCCGCTCCAAGATATGCACGATTTGAAACATGTCTCCCAAAAGTGGGCAACGGTTTTGGGGATAAAGACATGCGTAAAAACAATAGTTAAAGCGCATCGCGCTTTAGCGCTTTGCGTTGATAGGCAAAGCAGCTACTTAAACTATTGGGAATACCGGGGAGAGAGTACATATCGGCCATGGCCGCATCCAATAAAAGAGCGACAATCCATGATGTGGCGCGTCTCGCTGGCGTGTCTATCAAGACAGTATCAAGGGTTTACAATGATGAACCCAATGTGCGCGACACGATCCGTGAGCGTGTGAGAGAAGCGGGTGCCGAGCTGCGCTATCGCCCGAATGCGGCAGCGCGCAATCTGGTTGAAAGACGCTCGCATCTCATTGGGCTTTTCTTTGAAAATCCAAGCCACAGTTATGTCACAGAATTGCAAAACGGCGCGCTGGATCGTCTGCGTGGCACCCGCTACCGGCTGCTGATATTTCCGGTCGAAAATCGTGCCGATATTCGCGGTTCGTTGATTGAAACGGCGCATGCTTCCGGGCTTGATGGCATAATCGTCACGCCACCCATGTCTGATGATCCAGAGATTTTGCAGGAATTGATTGCTTCCGCCATGCCATTTTCACGTGTGGCGGGTGATTTTAATGTGCACCCGACTGACAGCGTGGCAATCGATGACGCCGCCGCCACCTTTGACCTGATGGATTATCTTCTCAAGCAAGGCCATACGAGGATTGCTATCATTATTGGTGATCTGACGCATCGTTCTGCGCAGTTGCGCCTTGAGGGCTATCGCCGGATGCTTGATGAGGCAGGCATCGAGCACAATCCCGATTATGAAGTTGGCGGTGGGTTCAGTTTTGACAGCGGGTTGACGGCAGGCAGAAAACTGATGGAGCTGCAAAAAAGGCCAACGGCTATTTTCGCTTCCAATGATGATATGGCGGCAGCCGTTCTGCAGATTGCCTATGATTATAAGCTGGACGTGCCCGGTGATCTGACCATTGTGGGCTTCGATGACAGCGCTATCGCAAGCATGGTTTCGCCACAGATTACCACCATTCGTCAGCCCATACGCGAGATGACCCGTGATGCCGTGGATATGCTTTTACAGCAGATCGAAAGCGGCGACGCATCGCCATCGCGGCATGTCGAATATAAGCTGATCATCCGTCAGTCTTCCGGCAAAGCGGCGGAGTAAAGCATGTCTCCCAAAAGTGGGAACCGGTTTTTGGGTCGAGACATGCGGAAAAACAAAAGATTAAAGCGGGGCCGGTAATCCCGGCCCCTTTCGTTTTTAAGATGGAAGAACATCTTCCAGTCCCTTGGTCAGTTCCAGGGCTTGTCGTTCAAACATGCGGCGATAAATGCCACCCGGCTTACGGATAAGTGCATCGTGATCGCCTTCTTCGAGGATCTCGCCTTTGTCGAAGACCAGCAACCGATCAAGCGCACGAACCGTCGAAAGCCGGTGTGCAATGACAAGCGTCGTACGACCGATCATCAGCCGCTCCATGGCCTGCTGGATCAGCAACTCCGATTCTGAGTCAAGGCTCGACGTTGCCTCATCCAGAATAAGGATCGGTGCATCTGCCAGAAACGCACGGGCAATTGCCACACGCTGACGTTCGCCACCAGAAAGCTTCACGCCACGCTCGCCAACAAGCGTCGCATAGCCCTTTGGTAGACGCATGATGAAATCATGCGCACTGGCAAGCATTGCTGCGTGCTCGATCTCGGCCTGTGTTGCGCCGGGACGGGCATAAGCAATGTTTTCGGCCAGCGTCCGGTGAAACAGAATTGGCTCCTGTTGCACGATGGCAATCTGTGAACGCAGCGAAGCCTGTGTGACTTCTCCAATGTTCTGACCATCAATCTTAATGGCACCGCCACTGACATCGTAAAGACGCTGGATGAGCTTGACGAATGTCGTCTTGCCCGAACCCGAATGACCGACCAGACCCACACGCTCACCAGCATCGATCTTGACCGAGAAGTCGCGATAAAGCGCTGCTGCGTGGTTGCCGTAATGGAAGGTGACGTTATCGAATGTGATCTCGCCATTTCCAATCTTGATTGCAGACGCACCCGGCCTGTCGGCAATGCCATAAGGCTCGGCTTCAATCTGAACCAGTTCTTCCATGTCATTGACCGAACGCTGCAGGTTGCGGATATGCATACCAACGTCGCGCAGATAGCCCTGCAACATGAAGAAAGCGGTCAGAACGAAGGTGATGTCACCCGCCGTTGCTTTACCCTGACTCCACAGGTAAAGCGCAAAGGCAATGACCACACCGCGCATAATCAGCAGATTTGCGCCCTGAATGAAGCCGTTCAGTGTGCCAATCAGCCAGGTGCGGCGTGTCCGGCCGCGCCACTTGGTGACAACCTTTGCAAGACGCGCATCTTCACGACCTTCAGCACCGAAAGCCTTAACGACTGCATTGCACGAAATGGCATCGGCCAAAGCGCCGCCCATGCGTGTGTCCCAGCTGTTAGCGAGCGTTGCTGCAGGTGCAACAAAGCCCAGCGAAATCACGATCGTGCACACGATGAAAAGCACCGAGCCGATAGCAACCAGCAAGCCCATCATCGGCCAGTACCACGAAAGCAAAGCAACCGAACCGAGCAACATCAGTATTGACGGCAGCAGTGCGACGATCAGCGTGTCGTTGAGCAGGTCAAGCGCCCACATGGCGCGCGAAACCTTGCGCACCGTTGATCCCGCAAAAGCATTGGCGTGCCAATCGGTTGAAAACCGTTGCAGCCTGCGGAACGAGCTTGCTGCCATGTCACTCATGATCTTCAGTGTGAAGTCTGTAATGACATAGAAGGTCAGCTGACGTGTTATGAGCGCTACTGCGCCCAGCACAAGCAGGACGATCAGGGCCTCGATTGCGGCGTTCCATGCATTGTCGCCGCTAAGCGAAAGCGCATCGACCAGTCGCCCTGAATAGAGCGGAGTCAAAACATCTGCGGCTGTTGCAAGCAGCATGCCGATAATCATCAGCGACAGCCGCACGGGCTGACTTCGCCAGTGGCTGAAAGTGTAGCCAAGGACATTGCGGAACGCAGGTCCCCGGAAATCTATACGAAACCGAGTCATATGAATAATACCAGCCCGCAAAACGGCGGATTCTGGTTCCTTTAAAAGCATTTCCAGCAAAAGTGCGAAGCGGTTTTGCGTCGGACAAAGCGTGAAACGAAGATAAAACAAGCAGCCGGAAGGGCTGCGGCAAATTGGGAAGTTTTTAGGAATGTGCCCTTTTAGGGAGGGCGGTCAGGCCTTAGCCTGCAGCACGGGCCAAAGACTTAAAGCTTGGAAGCGCCCGCGTTAACACCGGGCACCGACGGAAATGGATAGACACGCATCTCATACCTCTTGCCAGTGTTTCAGATGTCTGCACAATAAATGAGCAAATGTTTTTGCCAAGTGGCAAAATGCGGAATTTTGCTTTCAACCTATTGAGTGTGGCAAAAATGTCAGACCAGAATGTCTCCCAAAAGTTGGAACGGTTTTGAGGCTAAGACATGCGTAGAGCAAAGACTTACAGCGGTTCCAGTTAATATTGAATCATTGAAGCTGCTGTAACTATTTGTTTTTACGCATTTCCAAACGCAAAAGCGGGAACCGCTTTTGCGTTTGGAAATGCTTTAAAGCACATCGCGCTTTATACCTTTCGTGGCCAAGCCGCGAGCTTGCGCGAGAAATGCGAAATGGTTGCATGCAGCAGCATTGTGAAGGCTGCCAGCACAAACAGGCTGGCGAACATGAGATCGACCTTGGCGCGCCCATTGGCAAGTAACATAAGATAGCCAAGACCTTTCGATGCGCCGACCCATTCGCCCACAACCGCACCGATTGGCGCATAGACTGCCGCCAAGCTCAAGCCTGAAGCAAGCGAAGGGAAGGCCGCGGGTATGCGAACGCGAAACAGAATATGCATCCGTTTGGCGCCGAGATTTTCCGCCGCGTTGATAAGGGTTTGATCGGTGCGCTGCATTCCATCCAAAAAGGTGGAAACGACCGGGAAAAAGATCATTAGAATGGTGACGGCAATTTTGGATGCCGGGCCGTATCCGAGCCAGAGGGTGAGGATCGGGGCAAGTGCAAATATAGGGATGGCCTGACTGAACACCATCACGGGCATGACAAGCCGTTGAGCAAGCGGCGACATCATCAGGCCAATTGCGGTCAGCACACCAATGGCACAGCCAAGAAAAAGCCCACCCAGTACTTCGCCAAATGTCACGATGGCATTATCCGCGATCAGCTGCGCATTGGTGAGGAGGGAGAGAACCACATCAAGTGGACCGGGCAAAATGAAGCGTGGCATTTGCCAGATGCTCACCACTGCCTGCCACAATCCGAGCACTGCAAACGCCGACAGAAACCCGTCGGCGATGCGTTTTTTACGGGAGCGAGAAACCACGCTCGTCACTTTGCTTTTAGCCCCATGCTCCAGAAATTCGCTTCAAGCCTGCTGGCGATTGCAAAAATCTGGCAGAGCTTTGGCCAGCGCGGACTGTTCTCGAAATCGGTGCCAATGCGATCTTTGGCGGCCTGATCAAAAAGCTTGCCGACCGTATGGCACATGTCCTGATAGTCAGCCCCGGCATAGGTGTCGATCCACTCCTGATAAGGTGTGCCAGCCTTTGCCGTTGCGGCAAGGTTGATCCCGATTTCACCATAACCATGTGCGCAAGGCACAAGGGCGGTCAGCAGGTCGAGAAAATCGCCCTGATAGCCGCAATCCAGCACATAGCGCGTATAGGCCAGATTTTCCGGCTCTTCGCGGGTGTTGTAAAGATCGTCTTCGCTGATGCCTTCGCGCGCGCAGATGCCGACATGCAGCGGCAGTTCCGTAACCGCCAGCCCGTGCATGATTTCCGCGCAAAGCCGCGTTTCCTGCAAGCTGCCTGCCTTCACGACACCAAGCGCAAAGGCACGGGCATAATGATGCAGATAGACATAATCCTGTCTGAGATAGTGCAGGAAAGCTGACTTGGGCAACGTGCCGTCGCCAAGCCCGCGTACAAATTCATGATCAATATAAGGCTTCCAGTCCTCAAGGGTTGCTGCCCGCAGACGGGTGAATAATTCTGACGAATAATGCGGCTGTGGCACGCTCATCATTTGCTCCCTTCAGCATTGATGTCGATGGCAAATTTCTCGACAGGCAGGATCGAAGACACGAGGCCGTTTTCCTTGAGGTAGGTTTCGTAGCGGCTCCAGCGTCCATAATCGAGGCTGGCAGGGGAGCGTGAGAAACGGGCGACGGTATCTTTCCAGGCGCGCTGGTTCAGCTCGTCTTTAAGTTCAGAACTGTAGGACGCAAACACCTCATAGCTCTGCTCCGGGTGATTGACGATGTATTGCGCTGCCTTTTCCGTGGCAGAGAGAAAGCGCGAAATCTTGTCTTTTTCGGCGGCATCAAGCTTGTTGGAGTTGGCGACATAAACCAGCTCGTCATAGACTGGCACACCTTCTTCCTCGACGAAGAAACACTTGCCCGCAACACCTTCAACCGCCATCTGGTTGAGTTCGACATTGCGATAAGCGCCCATCACCGCATCAACCTGCTTCGACATGAGCGATGGTGCGAGCGAGAAGTTCACATTGATGAGTTCAACATCTGAAAGCTGAATGTCGTGTTTTTTGAGAATTGTGCCGAGCACTGTCTCTTCAACACCCGCAACCGAGAAACCTATCTTCTTGCCCTTGAGATCGGCGATTGAATTGACCGAACCGTCATCGCGCACCATCAGGCAGTTGAGCGGGGAATCCACCAACGTGCCGACACGGATCAGCGGAATATCGGCATGCACATCGAGATGCACCTGCTGCTGATAGGAAATTGCGAGATCAGCCTGCCCGGCCGCAACCATTTTGGGTGGCACGGAAGCGTCCGCTGGTGCCACGATGTCTACATCAAGTCCTGCATCCTTGAAGTAACCGAGCTTGTCAGCCACGATGATAGGTCCATGGTCAGGGTTCACATACCAGTCCAGAATGAGCTTGAATTTATCGTTGGCGTGTGCCGGCTGAGGTGACATCAGGGCAAGCGAAGCCGTGGCGCTGAAAAGCGCAGCAAAAATCAGTTTTTTCAATGTTTCCTCCAGAAACTAAATTACGTAAGCACGGGTAATTTCGATCCATTGCCGCACGCGGGCTTCCGGATCGGGATTGAGGGTGATGTCGGTGACGACTGAAACAATGTCGGCGCCCGCCTTAAAGACGCCGGGCGCGCGGTCGACATTCATGCCGCCAATGCCAACGAGTGGAATGTTACCGAGGGCTGTCTTCCATTCCCGCACGCGGTCCAGTCCCTGTTCGTGCCATTTCATCTTCTTGAGAATGGTCGGATAGACAGGACCGAGCGCGATATAGGCAGGCTCAAGCGCCATTGCGCGATCGAGTTCTGCTTCATCATGGCTGGAAATACCGAGCTTTACGCCGCCCGCACGGATTGCATCGAGATCGGCGTCATCGAGATCTTCCTGACCAAGATGTATGAAATCGCAGCCTTCCTCTATCGCCAGCTTCCAGTAGTCGTTGACGATGAGCTGGCAGTCATGTGCTTTGCAAATGTCACGTGCTGCACGGATTTCTGTGCGCAGTTCTGCATCATCCTTATTCTTGATACGCAACTGCACCAGCTTGATGCCAAGTGGCACCATGCGTTTGATCCAGTCTGCACTGTCAAAGATCGGGTAGAACGGATCGAGGGCCATTACAAAAATGCCTTTCCGATAAGGGGAGTGGAGGGGGCGGCCATATCGCGCGCGTCGATCGGATCGGCTTCATAGGCGAGGCGTCCGGCTTCAACGGCAAGTGCGAAAGCGCGGGCCATTGCGATGGGGTCGCCAGCCTTGGCGACGGCGGTGTTGATCAGCACCGCATCATAACCAAGCTCCATTGCGTGCGCTGCATGTGAAGGCACGCCGATGCCCGCATCCACCACCAGCGGAACATCGGGAAAATGCGCGCGCATGGTTCTGAGCGCATAAGGATTGTTCAACCCGCGCCCCGAACCGATGGGTGCGCCCCATGGCATGAGCACCTTGCAACCAGCTTCGAGCAGCTTTTCGGCCACCACCAGATCGTCATTCATGTAGGGAAAAACATCAAAGCCGTCATCGCAAAGGATGCGTGCTGCTTCCACCAGCCCGAAAGGGTCAGGCTGCAGCGTGTCATGATCGCCGATGACTTCGAGTTTGATCCAATTGGTGCCGAAGACTTCACGTGCCATCCTGGCCGTAGTGACCGCTTCGCGTGGCGTGTGACAGCCAGCCGTGTTGGGCAGGACAGACACGCCCATCTGCTTGATAAGTTTCCAGAAATCCTGACCTGCACGCATGTCACCGCTTTCGCGCCTGAGCGAAACAGTCACGATTTCCGTCTTTGATGAACGGACGCTGTCCGCTAGAATGGCCGGTGATGGGTAAAGTGCTGTGCCAAGCAACAGACGGCTTTCAAACGTTTTTCCATAAAACTCCAGCAACTTAACCTCCTTGCATCGGAGCGAGAACTTCGATGCGGTCGCCAGTAGAAATTGTAGTCGTTTCGCGCTCGTCACCCGCGATGAACTCACCATTGAGTGCCGTTGCCACCACAGCCTCGTCGAGTTCGATTTCTGTCAGCAAAGCTGCAAGAGTGGCCGCAGTCGTCTCTACGACCTCGCCATTGAGAACGATGGTCATGAAAGTTCCTCCAAAAGTTCAGGTCTTTCTTCCGGCTGCGTTGCTGCTGCAACGGCCATACGTGCGACCGCCGGTGACAGCAGAAAGCCGTGCCGGTACAACCCGTTGACATAAATGGTTTTGCCGCGCCTGCTTACACGCGGCAGGTTATCGGGGAAGGCCGGGCGGGCATCGACGCCGGTTTCGAGAATTTCCGCCTCGCCGAACGCAGGGTGCAAAGCATAAGCCGCGCTCAACATTTCCAGCGTCGAGCGCACGCTGATCCCACTGCGCTCATCGCTTTCGATCATGGTCGCGCCGATCATATGAACACCATCGCCACGCGGTACGATGTAAAGCGGGATGCGTGGATGCAGGAGGCGCACAGGACGGGTGAGGTTGATATCGCGTGAGCGGACCACCAGCATTTCGCCCTTCACACCACGAAGTTCGGTCAGCACGTCGCGGGCGGCAAGGCCACGCGCATCGACTACGATATCCGCGTCGAGAGATGCCTCTTGTGCATCCATTCCAAGATGAAAGACCACGCCTTTTTTCTGCAGTCGGTCTGCCAGTTCGATCAGCGTCTTGCGTGGGTCAAGGTGTCCTTCCTGCGCGAAGAACAATCCCTGTCGGAAACGGCCTGCAAGATCGGGTTCCAGAGCATCGATGCGTGCTTGATCAATGATATCGAAAGCATCCGTTCGACGGGCAAAGCGGCGCAATTCGGTGGTATCCCGCAGATGCGAAAGCACGAGTGTTCCCTCGCGTTTGACGCCAGATACCTGGCGTTCCCACCAGCCAATGGCCTCCTGTCCGAGACGAACGACCGGCTCTTCAGCGCTTTCGCCTTCGCACCATGGTGCAAGCATTCCGCCAGCAAGCCACGAGCAACAATCACTGCCGATTTTCGGACTGCGTGCAATGATGGTAACTGCATGGCCTTGATCGGTAAATTCGGCGGCAGTGGCAAGGCCCGCCACGCCTGCGCCGATGATCGTAACCCGCATCATACCTGCTCCCTGATATCTGTATTCCAGAGGGCATGAAAGTGATGCACAGGGCCATGTCCGTGACCAACCTTAAGCTTGTCTGCGTTCCGGATCGCGGCTTGCAGATAGGTGTGCGCCTCTCGAAGAGCGTGTTCAAGCGAGAGGCCTTTGCCAAGTCCTGCTGCAATCGCGGAGGACAACGTGCAGCCCGTTCCATGCGTGTTGGCGGTGTAAATGCGGGGTGCTTCAAGCCGAATTGTCGGCTGGTCACTGCGGATCAAAAGATCGGTGCAAATTGCCCCTTCCGCATGTCCGCCTTTCATCAAGACAGCCTTTGCACCAAGCTTGAGCAAGGCGCGACCTTGTTCCTCTGCCTCGTCGTCAGTCACTGCCGTTGGTGCGTCGAGAAGGCAGGCAGCTTCGGGCCTGTTGGGGGTCAAAAGGGCGGCAAGGGGGATCAGCTTTTCGCGCAGGATCGAAATAGCGTCTTCACTCAATAAACGATCACCTGATTTGGCGATCATCACCGGATCGAGCACGATAGGGCCGGAAAAATGCTCAAGGCCAAACGCGATTGCCTGAATAGTCTTAGGCACCGACACCATGCCGATTTTGACTGCGGCGACATTGAGATCGCTGAAAACCGCCTCGATCTGGCCAGCGACAATTTCCGGCGGCACATCATGCACCGCTGTTACAGCGCGGGTATTCTGCACTGTGATGGCGGCAATGACGCTTGCACCATAGACACCAAGTGCCGAGAAGGTTTTGAGATCAGCCTGAATGCCCGCGCCCCCACTGCTGTCAGAGCCAGCAATAGTTACGCATATGGGCACGGGCGCCGCACTGCTGCTTGATGTGGTTCGGGAGAAACTGTTTTTTTGGTCCATCATGTCGTCTCTCATTCCGAACGGAAAAATGAGACGTCATGAACCTGTTTGGAGCCTGAACTCCGATGAGGGAACTCCCTCGGCCGCGACGCGTCAAACTCCGTTCCCTACGCAGGTATTACCCGGATCAGGTTCAATGGGTTAACGCGATCAGCGTCTCTCAGCCTTTTGTGTCGCAATATCGGGCAGAAAAGCGCTAAGCACTTTTCTTGATATTGCTTCGAAGGCACCCCAACGAATTTTGTGCTTTAAGGCATAGGCCGGAACAGCAGGCCGGTCAAGAGACAGAGCAAAGCTCTCTGAATATCAAAATCAAAGGTGCTAATTTAGCGATTCCGATAATTTATATATAATTTGTTAAAATTATACGCAGTAAGCTATCCACGGGATTGTTTCGTCCTGCTACAGACAGTTTGGTCTGATTCTCCAGACACGAGAACAGAGAACATCCAGTCAGGATATGTCTGATGAGGGGACAATGATGAGGAAGCGGGAAGCCGGTCAGGCTCGCTCGGATGGTGCCATGGTGCGTACCTCCGAAGAAGATTTCCGCATTCTTTTTACAACCCATCCGACACCAATGTGGGTCTATGATCCTGACACGCTGCACTTCATTGTCATGAATGAAGCAGCCCATGGGCTCTATGGTTATTCCGTTGACGAAATACCCGGCATGACAGTGCTGGACATCCGCCCACAGACCGAACGCGACAGAATGTTTGCTGCCGTGCGCGACCGGAGCGATCTCGAACGTCCTGAGCGCTGGCAGCACCTGAACGCCAACGGTCAGACCATCGATGTTCTGACTTATGGGCGTCAGGTTATCTTTGACGGTAAGCAAGCCATTCTTGCAATTGTGCAGGATATTACCGAGCTGGAAGAGGCCAACCGGCAGGCAAATCATGCCCAGTCGCTTCTCGACAGTCTCGTCAATAACCTGCCGCTTGGCGTGTTCGTTAAGGACATGAAGGATCGGGGGCGTTACCTCCTCTACAATCAGGCAGCGTCCAGCATCAGCGGGCACGATATTGATCGGGTTATTGGTTCGATTGATGCAGAAATCTTTCCTGCTGAGGAAGCAAAGCTTCTGACCCAGCAGGACCGTCTGGCTATGCGCCGCGGCAGTGTTTTGACAGTCGAACGCGATATCCGTTGCGCCGATGGCAAGCCGCGCCGCATGCGTATTATCAAACGCTCGATCCCTCCTATTGAGGGTGATCAGCCGCGTTATCTCATTGGTATGATAGAAGATACGACGGAGCGGCGACAGATTGAGGAACGCATGGCTCATGTCGCCATGTATGACAGTCTGACGGATTTACCAAACCGTGCCTATTTCTCGCAGCACATTACCGGGGTGTTGAAACAGAGAGAGTGCGCGCCTGCATTCGCGCTGTTTTATCTCGACATTGATCATTTCAAGAACATCAATGACAGCAGAGGTCATCAGATTGGTGATCTGCTTCTCCAGCAAGTCGCAGTTCGTCTTAAGAACATCATCAGTGATCAGTTCATCGCGCGGCTTGGTGGCGATGAATTCGCCATCATTTATCACTGCAATACGGTTGAACAGATCGCCATGTTCGCAGATCGCCTCCTTTCGGCATTCCAGGAGCCGTTCGATCTTGGTGACATCTCCGAATTTGTGACCTGTAGCATCGGCATTGCACAGGCTCCTATGCACGGTGACGATCCTGATGTGCTGATGCGAAATGTCGACCTTGCGCTTTATGCGGCCAAGGCGGATGGAAGGCGGACTTTCTGCTTTTATCAGCATTCCCTGCGCCTTGCCGTTGAGAAACGCCATGCCATGACGACCGACCTGCGTCTGGCTTTGACTGCACAGCAGTTTGAGTTGCATTATCAGCCGATCTTCAATTTGGAATCCGGGCGCATATCCGGCTTTGAAGCCTTGCTGCGTTGGTATCATCCCGTATTGGGGCTGGTGTCTCCGGTCGAATTTATTCCGATTGCCGAAGAAGCAGGACTGATCGGGCCGATTGGTGATTGGGTTCTTTGTGAGGCATGTCAGGAGGCAGCTTCATGGCCCGAGGACATCAAGGTCTCGGTCAATCTTTCTCCAGTCCAGTTCAATCAGTGCACGTTGCTTGATTCTGTGAAGGATGCATTACATGCAGCCCGGCTTTCGCCGGATCGTCTTGAGTTGGAAATTACGGAATCCGTCTTTCTGCAAAAC
Source organism: Ochrobactrum sp. AN78 (assembly GCF_029909885.1). NCBI lineage: Bacteria > Pseudomonadati > Pseudomonadota > Alphaproteobacteria > Hyphomicrobiales > Brucellaceae > Ochrobactrum > Ochrobactrum sp. AN78. The sequence continues at coordinate 83,982 of NZ_JASAMU010000002.1, read as the reverse complement.
AGCAAGCACAATACGGAGTTGCTGTTCGAGTTGCGCCGATTGGGCGTCCGCATTGCCATGGATGATTTTGGCACCGGTTATTCATCGCTGAGTTATCTGCGCTCTTTTCCTTTCGACAAGATCAAGGTCGACCGAAGCTTCGTTTCCGGTATTGAAATAGACACCCGCGATCTGGCGATTATTCAGGCTGTTGCGACGCTTGGAGCAGGATTCAAGATTGTTACGACCGCCGAAGGTGTGGAGACAACGCAACAGCTCGAATGTCTGCGTAAACAGAATTTCGGTGAGGTGCAGGGCTTCCTCATGGGGCGCCCGATGCCTGCAGCTGACGTGCCGGAATTCATTCAGACCCGCTGCGGATCGATCCTCGCGACGATGCAGCCGCAGAACGAAATGGCAGTCTGAAAATCATTCCATATTAAGGCTTGACCTTCCAACGGTGGGAAGGGTTAATTATTGTGCAACTCGTAATATCGCTCCTCAAAACAGGGGCTGAAAGGGATTGCCATGAACAAGCCAGTCAAACCGGAAGCCACAAGTTTTGCCATTCCCGTTGAGGGCATGAGTTGCGCTTCCTGTGTTTCGTCCATTGAAAAAGCCGTGGCGAAGGTGCCGGGCGTTGACAAGGTGCTGGTCAATCTTGCAACTGAACGCGCTGACGTGACCTTTAAAGCAGCTCCCGATATGCCTGCGGTCATCGATGCCATTCGCAAGGCTGGCTATGACGTGCCATCCGGTAGCACTGATCTCGCTATTGAAGGCATGACCTGCGCGTCCTGCGTCAGCAAGGTCGAAAAGGCATTGAACGCCGTTCCGGGCGTAACGCGCGCCAGTGTCAATCTTGCGACAGAGCGTGCACATGTAGAGCTTGCGGGTCAGGTGCCGCTCAGTGACCTTATCAAGGCAGTCGAGACTGCAGGTTACGAAGCCCGTTCGCTTGATGAAGCGCGCAGCGACGCGACGCAGGAAACGCAGTCTGACAAGCGCGATGCAGAAGCTGCAGAACTGAAGAAGAGCGTTATCCTTGCCGCAGTTCTGACGCTGCCGGTTTTCATTCTTGAAATGGGATCGCATATCATTCCGGCTGTGCACATGTTCGTCATGGACACGATCGGAATGCAGAACAGCTGGTATTTCCAGTTTGTGCTCACCACAATGGTACTGTTCGGCCCCGGTATGCGCTTTTTCAAGAAAGGCATTCCGGCATTGCTGCGCGGCACACCAGACATGAATTCTCTGGTGGTCGTCGGAACGACAGCCGCATGGGGCTTCTCCGTCGTTGCAACCTTCTGGTCTGATATTCTGCCCGAAGGCACAGTGAATGTTTACTTCGAGGCAGCGGCAGTCATTGTCACGCTGATCCTGATTGGTCGTTATCTGGAGGCACGTGCCAAAGGCCGCACCTCGGCCGCAATCAGCCGTCTGGTGGGTTTGCAGGCAAAATCTGCACGTGTGGTCCGTGATGGCGAAACGGTCGATGTGCCGCTCGACGATGTGCGCGTCGGCGATATCGTGCAAGTGCGTCCGGGCGAAAAGGTGCCTGTGGATGGTGAGGTGATTGAGGGTTCATCTTATGTGGATGAATCGATGATTACCGGTGAGCCGGTACCGGTTGCCAAGGAAGAGGGCGCAGAAGTCGTCGGCGGCACGATCAACAAGACCGGCGCCTTCAGCTTCCGCGCGACCAAGGTTGGCCGTGATATGGTGATCTCGCAGATCGTTCGTATGGTCGAAGATGCACAGGCCGACAAGCTGCCTATTCAGGCGAAAGTTGATAAAGTCACCGGCTGGTTTGTGCCTGCAGTGCTGGTCGCAGCGGCACTGACATTCGTGGTCTGGCTGGTCATCGGCGGCACAGGCATGATGGGCTTTGCGCTGGTTAATGCCATTGCCGTGGTTATCATTGCATGCCCATGTGCCATGGGCCTTGCAACGCCGACCTCGATCATGGTCGGAACGGGTCGTGCAGCCGAGTTTGGTGTGTTGTTCCGTCGTGGCGATGCATTGCAAACCCTGCGTGATGCATCGGTGATCGCTGTCGACAAGACCGGGACACTCACACAAGGCAAGCCTGCACTTGCACATTTTGCTGTTGTCGATGGTGTCAACAAAGATGAAGCTCTGGCGCTGGTCGCCGCTGTAGAAGCACGTTCTGAGCATCCGATTGCCGATGCCATTGTTACCGCAGCAAAGGAAAAAGGTCTGAAGCTTGCGGATGTCTCAGCCTTTGAATCTGTCCCCGGCTTTGGCCTTAAAGCCAGCGTTGCCGGTCATGAGGTTGCCATCGGTGCTGACCGTTATATGGCAAAGCTTGGCTATGACGTGGCGGTTTTTGCCGATGATGCAAGTCGCCTTGGCGATGAAGGTCAGACACCGCTTTATGCAGCAATTGATGGCAAGCTTGCAGCAATTATCACGGTTGCCGATCCGATGAAAGAAACCACGCCTGCAGCTATTGCAGCCATGCATGAGCAGGGTTTGAAAGTGGCAATGATTACGGGCGACAACCGTCGCACGGCGCAAGCCATTGCCAGGCGTCTGGGCATTGATGAAGTGGTGGCCGAAGTGTTGCCTGACGGCAAGGTCGAAGCATTGAAGCGTCTCTCAGCTGGTGGCAAGCGCATTGCCTTTGTTGGCGACGGCATCAATGATGCGCCAGCACTTGCCGCAGCCGATGTCGGAATTGCCATCGGTACCGGCACGGATATTGCGATTGAAAGTGCCGATGTGGTGCTGATGTCGGGTGATCTGCGCGGCGTGGTGAATGCAATTGCGATCTCGAAGGCAACGATCCGCAATATCAGCGAAAACCTGTTCTGGGCCTTTGCCTATAATGTGGCGCTGATCCCGGTTGCAGCCGGTATCCTTTATCCGTTCACCGGCACGTTGCTGTCGCCTGTTCTGGCTGCTGGTGCCATGGCGCTTTCAAGCATCTTTGTCCTGAGCAATGCTCTGCGACTGAGGGGCTTTAAGAGCCCAATGGCGAGTTAATAAAAACAAACATTGAATACTTGTATCGGCGGCCACATTGGTTGCCGATACATCAATAAGAACTTTTCGATACACTCCCTCTGGATTTTTTATTTTGCCGCCTATGTGGATGAGCAGGCAACGTAGTGTTGCGCGGCAAAGGATTTGCTGCGACACTCCCACCCAAATCAGGAATACCTCGAATTCGGTTTAATCCGTGCAGCTTTCATTAGAGTAACAGTCATGCACGGCGGGACTGCAGTCACTACTTGAAGGGGGTAATGTCTTGCTTGTTTCTCTTACGGCTATTGTGTTGTTACTGATTGGTCTTGCGCTCGGCGCAGCCGGGATCTATCTCGCCACGCTGGGTGGCAGCTGGGCCTTCATAGCCATCGCTGTCGGCCTCCTGCTGACCGGCTTTTTCCTTCTCAAACGAAATGCTTTGGCGCTCTGGATTTATGCGCTGGTCATTCTCGGAACGCTTGGCTGGGCCGTTTATGAAGTCGGCTTTGATTGGTGGCGTCTCGGCTCCACTGGCGGCATTATTGTCCTGCTTGGCCTCTGGTTGCTCACGCCATGGATCAGGAAGCCGCTGAATGGTGGTGGTTTACCGCTGACCATTGCGACGCTCGCAGCTCTTGTTGTCGCGGGTTACTCGATGACGCAGGACCCGACCAATATCAAGGGCGATCTGCCGACGGAAAAGGTTGCTGCAACACCTGATCTTGGTGGCAACGTGCCCGAGGGTGAGTGGCATCAATATGGGCGTACACCTTACGGGCAGCGCTATTCACCGCTTGCGCAGATAACGCCTGAAAATGTCTCCAAACTGCAGGTCGCCTGGCAATATCAGACTGGCGATGTGAAACAGCCGCAGGATGTTGGCGAAACCACCTACCAGGTGACACCGCTCAAGATCGGCGACTCGCTTTACCTTTGTACCCCACATAACTGGGCGATTGCGCTTGATGCTGCGACGGGCAAAGAAAAGTGGAAGTTCGATCCCAAGGTTGGTTTTAATACCGATCGCCAGCACCAGACGTGCCGTGGTGTAAGCTACTGGAAGGATTCAACGGCAACGGCGGGAGCCAAATGCTCTGAGCGCGTTTATCTGCCGACTTCGGATGCGCGTCTGATCGCGCTTGATACTGCTACCGGGGAAATATGCACTGACTTTGCCAATGGTGGCACGCTCGATCTCAGCCATGGGATGAAATATAATCCGGCTGGCTATTATTACTCGACCTCGCCACCAGCTGTGGTTGGTGACAAGATCATCGTCGGCGGTGCGGTCAATGACAACTATTCGACCGAAGAACAGTCAGGCGTTATCCGCGCCTTCGATATCCGCACGGGTGAGCTGCTCTGGAATTGGGATTCGGGCAATCCGGATGTTACGACGCCGCTGCCGGAAGGCGAGCATTACACGACCAATTCGCCCAACAGCTGGTCGGTATTCAGCGTCGATGACAAGCTCAACCTTGTTTATATCCCGCTCGGTAATCAGGTGCCGGATCAGCTCGGCATGGGGCGTAGCGATAATGTCGAGAAATATTCTTCTTCCATTGTCGCCCTCGATGTGAATACGGGTCAAGTCAAATGGGTGCGCCAGACAGTGCATCACGACCTTTGGGATATGGACGTTCCAGCCCAGCCAGTTCTTCTTGACATCGATGGTGTGCCTGCACTGGTCGGGCCGACCAAACAGGGCGATATCTATGTGCTTGATCGCCGCACGGGCGAGCCGATCATTCCGATCAGTGAGATTGCGGCTCCAACAGGCGCAATCCCAGAGGATCATACGTCGCCAACGCAGCCGATCTCTGATCTGACATTCAGCCCACCACCGCTTAAAGAAAGCGACATGTGGGGCGTGACATTGTTCGATCAGCTCGCTTGCCGCATCGCGTTCCATCAGCACTTCTATGAAGGGCGCTATACGCCGCCTTCTCTGAAAGGCACGATTGTCTATCCAGGTAATTTCGGTGTCTTCAACTGGGGCAGCGTGGCGGTTGATCCGGTGCGTCAGGTGATGTTCGGCATGCCGACCTACCTCGCTTTCACCTCCCGCCTTGTGCCGCGTGCGGATATTCCGCCGCGTGGACAGGATGAGAAGGGCAGCGAGCAGGGGCTGAACCGCAATGACGGCGCGCCTTATGGCGTCTTCATGGGACCATTCTTAAGCCCGCTCGGCATTCCGTGTCAGTCGCCACCTTGGGGCTATGTTGCGGGTGTCGATCTGCGCACAGGCAAGACGGTTTATAAGCATCGCAATGGCACCATCCGCGACATGGCACCCGTTCCGCTGCCATTCAAGGTTGGCGTGCCGGGCATTGGCGGGCCGATGATTACGGCAGGTGGCGTTGCCTTCCTGGGTGCTGCGGTCGATGATTATCTCCGCGCCTATAATCTCACCAATGGCGAGGTTCTATGGGAGGCACGTTTGCCGGCAGGTGGTCAGTCCACACCTATGACCTATACGGTCGGTGATCAGCAATTCGTGCTGATGGTTGCTGGCGGCCACGGTTCGGTCGGGACTAAGCCGGGCGACTACGTGATTGCCTATACGCTTCCGAAATAAAGCGCATCCCGAAAAGTGCGAAGCGGTTTGCGGAACAAGATGCGCGTAAAAATAAACCGACAGAGCACATCAAACAAAAACGCCGGGAAATTCCCGGCGTTTTGCCTTTTTGATATGTCTCTTGTCCAAAGAGCGTTTCAAACTTTCCCGTGCAGCAACTCGCCCTTTCGCGGTGCGGGGCGCACAGGCTTTTGCACGCTATGGGTGGCAAGCTCGTGAATAATCGGACAGTCGGGGCGATTATTGCCCTGGCAATTATGGGCAAGGTGGCGCAGCGTATCGGCCATATTCTGCAGCTGCTTCATCTTGGCTTCAAGATCTTCAACATGCTGGAGTGCGACCTTCTTCACATCGGCAGATGCGCGGTTGCGATCGCGCCAGAGCGCCAGTAGTTCCTTGATTTGCTCGACCTGAAAGCCGAGATCACGGCTTGAACGGATGAAACGCAGCGTTTCGACATCATTCTGCGTATAGACGCGATAGCCCGAGCTGGTTCTATCGGCAGCCTCGATAAGCCCGATGGTTTCATAATGGCGGATCATTTTCGCCGATATGCCCGATGCTTTGGCGGCTTGCCCGATATTCATCCCGTTCCTCGCTGTATCGTGGTTTTACAGGATATAGGGATGGTAAGGCGTCATTCAAAGAGCCTTGCGAGCAGGTATTCGACGATTGTTATGTTAAGAGGCCAGACTATAGCCATCTGGCAAAAGACGCTTGCCGATGAAGCGCCCTCCCGCCAGATATCTAACAGGAGGACGTTTTAAGATGCTCGATCAGGCAGAGAAGTAGTTCTGTGTGCCGTGCGCTTCGATGGCCTGTGCAAGGCGTTCCAGCGCATGCACATAAGCTGCCGAACGGACAGTAACCTTGTGTTGCTTGGCATGGTTCCAGATGGCACGGCCTTCGCGTTCCATGATGGTTTTCAGGCGTTCATGGATTTCTTCAAGCGTCCAGTAATAGCCCTGACGGTTCTGAACCCATTCAAAATAGGAAACAGTTACGCCACCGGCATTGGCCAGAATATCAGGCAGGATGATGACGCCCTTTTCCTCCAAAATCTTGTCGGCTTCAGGCGTAACAGGACCGTTTGCAAGCTCAACAATCAACTTGGTTTTGATGGATGCAGCATTATCGACATGGATCATGTTTTCCATGGCGCTTGGTGCCAATACATCGCAATCAACGGCGACAAGTTCATCAGCGCTGATCGCTTCATGGCCCTTGTTACCAGCAGTGGAAACAACCGATTTGCCCTGTTCCTTTGCTGCCAGAAGCAGATCAAGATCAAGACCTTTGGCGCAATAAACCGCACCCGACGAATCTGATACTGCTATGATCTTGTGGCCGTCACTGGCCATAAGTTTCGCAAAAAACTGTCCAGCATTACCGAAGCCCTGAACTGCAACGCGAAGCTGCGAAGCAAGCCCGAGGTCGTGCGCCAGATGGCGAACCAGATAGAAGCCGCCGCGTGCTGTCGCATCGTTACGACCAAGCGAGCCGCCGAGTGCCAATGGCTTACCGGTAATCACGGCAGGTGAGGATTGGCCGACGATCTGAGAGTATTCGTCTGCCATCCAGCCCATGATCATGGAGTTGGTATAGACGTCTGGTGCCGGAATATCGCGGTCTGGGCCGATGATGCCGGAGAAAGCCTGAATATAGGCGCGTGAAAGACGCTCAAGCTCAGCCTTGGAAAGCTTGCGTGGATCAACCTGGATAGCACCCTTGCCACCGCCATAAGGCAGGTTCATCACGGCGCACTTGAAGGTCATCCAGAAAGCGAGTGTTTCGACTTCTTCAGCCGTTGATTCGGGATGATAACGGATGCCGCCCTTGGTTGGTCCGCGAGTGTCGTCATAGCGGCAGCGCCATGCAAGAAAGGATTTACGCGAGCCGTCGTCCATGCGGATCATCAACCGCACCTTCATGGTTTCGCGCGCGTATTTCAGCTTTTCGATAACATCCGGATCGATATTGATATGGCTTGCGGCTTCATCAAGACGAACGAGCGCACTTTCAAGTAGATTTTCCCTAGTCATGAAATCACCTTTCTTGCTTTTATCCCTCTTTAAAGAGGCGTTTATGAACGCTTGAGTAGCGCTTCACGCAATAAAAGAAAAGAGAAAAGGACAACAATATTGTCCTATTTTGATAAAAACTATTTGGAGGCTTTCTAATATTATTAATCACTAATATTAAGGACATAGCAGCTCCTTCGGGCCGTCCGTGAAAACAACCAGAGCTTCGCAATATCCAGCCAAAACTAAAAAGTTTAGTTCAACCCTGCTTCAGATATCCGCGTTCTACACCTTCTGCGATTATCCGCTGAGCGGCGTCCCAAAGTGTGTCAGATGCCTGTGAAATGGGCGCTTTTCTATCCAGTACGTCTGATGCGATCACACCCGGCGTGTGCCAGGTTCCGCCACTGGTGAAAAAGTTATGAAGGAGCGGCTGTAGCCTATCCATCGCGCGCGCGAATTGTGATTCAGGCGTTGCACGCGCCTCAAATTCATCCCACAACGCGCGAAACTCCAGCGCCTGATCTTCCGGCAGAATGCCGAATAACCGGTCGGCGGCCTGTATTTCGCGCTCTTCCTGATCAACAGCTCCCACGGCATCATAAATGAACGTATCGCCCGCATCGATCTCCACGATGTCGTGGATGATCAGCATCTTGAGTACACGCAGGAGATCGACTTTCTCATTCGCATGTTCATGCAGAACCATCGCCATGAGCGTCAGTTCCCAGGTGTGCTCGGCATCATTTTCGCGCCGCGAAACATCCAGAAGTGGGGTCCGCCGTATCACCTGTTTCAGTTTTTCTACTTCAAGAATGAACTGGAATTGCTGTCGCAGTCTGGAATTCGGCACAAGTTTTGCAAATTCGCTCTCAGGCAGGCCTAGCGGCTTAAGCGGCAATGTATCGGTCATCGGCAATCCAGTTGAAGTTGATGTGACGCATTCAATCCGGTTCCACTACTGTCCTTGTCAGACGCGAAATGCAACACTTGGGCGCTCCGATCTTCGCCATGTCGCGAAATGGTGCCGATGTCGTATTTGTGACGTCTTTTGACGCAAGCCTGCTGTCGGTTTCACGCGCAAGCCAATACAAATATCACCAAAGATTTTTCATGTGCTGCATGGGTGCATGAACCGTAAGACTGGTGGTTGTTCATGTCCCGTTTTTCGTTAGCTTCTATCGTTGGCAACGCGCTTTCCGGCAATAAGAACTGGAAGCCGCAATGGCCGGATGCCGAACCCAAGGCCGAATATGACGTGATCATCGTCGGCGCGGGCGGCCATGGTCTGGGTGCCGCTTATTATCTGGCGAAAGAACACGGAATCACCAATGTCGCGGTCATTGAAAAGGGCTGGCTTGGCGGCGGCAATACCGGGCGCAACACCACCATCATCCGCTCCAACTATCTCTATGACGAGAGCGCACATCTCTACGAACATGCGATGAAGCTGTGGGAAGGTCTAAGCCAGGACCTCAATTATAACGTCATGTTCTCGCAGCGCGGTGTGATGATGCTGGCGCATACGGTTCATGACGTGCAGAGCTTCAAGCGTCATATCCATGCCAATCGTCTCAATGGTATCGACAATGAATGGATGACCAAGGAGCAGGCGAAGGCATATTGTCCGCCGCTCGATATTTCGGCGAATGCGCGCTATCCGGTTGTTGGTGCCACCTTGCAGCGGCGAGGCGGTGTGGCCAGACACGATGCCGTGGCCTGGGGCTATGCACGCGGTGCGACCGAGCGCGGCGTTGATATCATACAGAATTGCCCGGTGACGGCCATTCGTCGCGATGCTTCGGGCCGTGTGACCGGCGTTGATACGCCACGCGGTTTCATCAAGGCGAAGAAGGTGGCGGTTTCCGCTGCTGGCAGCACATCGATCGTCATGGATACGGCAGGCGTGCGCATGCCACTTGAAAGCTTCCCGCTACAGGCGCTGGTGTCTGAGCCGGTCAAGCCGATCTTCCCATGCGTAGTTATGTCCAATTCGGTGCATGCCTATATCAGCCAGTCCGACAAGGGCGAACTGGTGATCGGTTCCGGCACTGACCAGTATGTGTCTTACAGCCAGCGTGGCGGTCTGCCGCTGATCGAGCATACGCTTGCGGCCATTTGCGAAGTGTTTCCGATCTTCACCCGTATGCGGATGCTGCGCAAATGGGGCGGTATCGTTGACGTCACGCCTGATCGTTCGCCGATCATTGGCAAGACGCCGGTTCCGGGCCTGTTTGTGAATTGCGGTTGGGGCACCGGGGGCTTCAAGGCAACGCCGGGTTCTGCGCATGTCTTCGCGCACACAATCGCCCGCGACGAGCCACACTGGATCAACGCACCGTTCACGCTTGAACGCTTCACCACCGGTCGCCTGATCGATGAAGCGGCTGCTGCTGCTGTCGCGCACTAAGGAATAGGGGAAACACAAAATGCTTCTTATCCGTTGCCCTTATTGCGAGATGGAACGCCCGGAACTGGAATTTGCCTATGCGGGCGAAGCGCATATTGCGCGCCCAGCCGACCCGTCGACGCTTTCCGATGATGAATGGCGCGATTTCCTGTTCACGCGTTCCAATCCACGAGGCACCCATTATGAACGCTGGCGGCATATCAATGGCTGTGGCCGCTTTTTCAATGCGGTGCGCGACACGGTGAGCGACAAGTTTGTCACCACCTACAAGGCCGGTGAACCCCGTCCTGCTTTGGCAGAAACTCCGGCTGCGGAGGCGAAATAATGACCGATATGCGCATTCATAACAAAGGCCGCGTCAACAAGGCCAAGGCTGTGCGTTTCACCTTCAACGGCAAGTCCTATTCGGGCTTTGAAGGCGATACGCTGGCATCCGCCATGCTTGCCAATGGCGAACATCTGGCCGGTCGTTCGTTCAAATATCACCGTCCGCGCGGCATTCTTTCTGCCGGTTCCGAAGAGCCAAATGCGCTGATGGGCGTCTCAAGAGGACCGGGCCGTTATGAGCCGAACACCCGCGCAACGGTTCTCGAACTCTATGACGGCTTGAAAGCCGAAAGCCAGAACCATTGGCCGTCGCTCAAGCACGATGTCGGCGCGATTAATGACGCGTTCTACATGTTCTTCTCAGCAGGCTTTTACTACAAGACCTTCATGTGGCCGAAGAGCTTCTGGAACAAGGTTTATGAGCCTTTCATCCGAGGCGCTGCCGGTCTTGGCAAGTCGCCATCCGAACCGGACCCAGACACCTATGCCAGCCGCTATGCTTTCTGCGACGTGCTGATCGCCGGTGGTGGACCTGCCGGTCTGGCTGCAGCGCTCGAAGCTGCAAAGAGCGGCGCGAAGGTCATCCTCGTGGATGAGCAGGCCGAATTTGGTGGCTCGCTTCTGTCCGAGCCAGAGCCGGTCATCAATGGCCGCGCAAGCTGGGACTGGCTCAGTGAAACCATAGCGGCCCTTAAAGCCAATCCGAATGTCACGCTTTTGCCGCGCACAACCGCGATTGGCTATTATCATCAGAATATGGTCGGCCTTTGCGAACGCCTGACTGATCATCAGGCCAAGCCCGCCTCCAATGCACCGCGTGAGCGCATGTGGCGTGTGCGTGCAAAGCAGGTCGTGCTGGCGCAGGGCGCGATTGAAAAGCCGCTGGTCTTTGCAGGCAATGACCGTCCCGGCGTGATGCTGGCTTCCGCGGGACGCACCTATCTCAATCGCTATGGCGTCAAGGTTGGCAATCAGGCTGTCGTCGTCACTTCGCATGACAGCGCATGGCTTGCAGCTTTCGATCTCGCGGTCGCAGGCGTTAAGGTTCCTGCCATCATCGATGTGCGTTCGAGCGTTGCCGACAGCCTTATCAACCGTGCCAAAATGCTCGGCATTGAAACACTGACCGGCTGGACTGTTACGGACACTGGCGGACGTCATCGTGTGTCGTCCGTGCGCGTCAATCCGGTTTCCAATGGCTCGGTCGGTGCTGCACGCATAATTGCCTGCGATGTGGTGCTGATGTCTGGTGGGTGGAATCCGAGCGTGCATCTCTTTTCGCACACAAAAGGCTCGCTTGTCTGGGATGAGGCGCGTCAGATTTATCTTCCGGGTAAGCCGACCGAGGAAAGCCGTTGTGCAGGAGCAGGCAATGGCAATTTCGATTTGCAGGCCGCTCTTCGCGAAGGTGCAGATGCAGGCGCTGCTGCCGCAAAGGATGTCGGGCATAAGGCCAAAGCATCTGAATATGCAGTTGCTGGTGATTTCATCTGCGATGGTGAGAGCGTGCGCGAACTACCGACAGATCGCGATCCCGGCAAAGCCAAGGCTTTCATCGATTTCCAGAACGATGTGACGGCCAAGGATATTCGCCTGGCCGTGCGTGAAGGCTTCCGCTCTATCGAGCATGTTAAGCGCTACACCACCAACGGTATGGCGACCGATCAGGGTAAGACGTCCAACATTAACGGTCTGGCGATTGCAGCGGATGCGTTGAAGAGGCCAACGCCGCAGGTGGGTCTCACAACTTTCCGCCCGCCTTACACACCGACCACCTTTGGTGCTTTCTGCGGCTACAATCGTGGCAAGCTGTTTGATGTGACACGCAAGACGCCAATCGATAGCTGGGCCGAGCAGCATGGTGCTGCTTTCGAGCCGGTCTCGCTGTGGCGACGGGCATGGTATTTCCCGAAAACCGGCGAAGACATGCACAAGGCGGTGGCACGCGAATGCAAGGCCACGCGTCAATCATTGGGCATGTTCGACGCTTCAACGCTTGGCAAGATCGAAGTGGTCGGCCCCGATGCGGCAGAGTTCATGAACCGCATGTACACCAATCCATGGACGAAGCTCGGTGTCGGGCGCTGCCGTTATGGTCTGCTGCTTGGCGAAGATGGCTTCATCCGTGATGACGGTGTAGTTGGTCGTCTCACGCAGGATCGTTTCCATGTGACAACCACAACTGGCGGTGCCGCGCGTGTTCTCAATATGATGGAAGACTATCTCCAGACCGAATGGCCGGACCTGAAAGTCTCGCTCACCTCAACCACTGAGCAATGGGCAGTTGTGGCGATCAACGGTCCCAATGCGCGCAAGCTCATCGAACCGATGGTCGAAGGGCTGGATATTTCAAACGAAAACTTCCCGCATATGTCGGTCGCGGAATGCACATTCCTCGGCGTGCCAGCACGTCTGTTCCGTATGAGCTTCACCGGCGAACTTGGCTTCGAAATCAACGTGCCTGCGCGTTACGGTCTTTCACTTTGGAAGGCACTCTATGAGGCCGGAAAGCAATATGACATCACGCCTTACGGCACGGAAACCATGCACGTTCTGCGCGCGGAAAAAGGCTATATCATTGTCGGTCAGGACACTGACGGCACGATAACGCCGGATGATGCAAGCCTCGGCTGGGCTGTTGGCAAGCAGAAGCCGGATTTTGTCGGTAAGCGCTCGCTGGCTCGCCCTGATATGCTTAAATCTGATCGCAAGCATCTTGTGGGTCTGTTGACCAACGATCCGAAGCTGGTTCTGGAAGAAGGCGCACAGATTGTTGCCGATCCAAAACAGGCGCTGCCGATGACCATGCTTGGCCATGTCACTTCGTCCTATTGGAGCGAGGCCCTTGGTCGGTCTATTGCCATGGCGGTTGTTGCTGGCGGCAAGGACCGTATGGGTGAAACGCTTTATATGCCGATGCCCGATGGAAGCGTACATGAAGCCACTGTTTCGGGAATGGTCTTTTATGATCCCGAAGGCGCGAAGTTGAACGGATAAGGATTGAACCATGCTTGTTGAGACAAAACCTTATTCGAACCGCAAGGTCGTTATTCCGGGTCGTCTGGAAATCCACGCAGCCGATGACGCTGCCCGTTTCGTATTGCGCATTGCGGCCACAAAACTGAAGCTAGCGGAAAAAGCGCTAGGTGCAAAAATCCCAGCAAAGATCGGCGATCTTATCCGCACGGATGATATCGCAGTCGCCTGCATCGGGCCGGATGAATGGTATATCTGGGCTGAGGAAACCAAGGGCGCAACCATCACGCAGGCATTCGCCAAGCTCTATGAAACCGAGCAGCACAGCCTGACGGAAGTGAGCCACCGCGAAACCGGCGTCGATATTACTGGTCCCAAGGCCGAATGGTTGTTGAATGCCGCTTCTCCGCTGGAACTGGCCAAGATGCAAGCGCCAGGAGCCGCCCGTACGATATTCGATCATGCCCAGATTATTCTTCTGAAATGGGACGAAGATCATTATCGCATTGAGGTGTGGAACTCATTTGCCGATCACGTCTGGACCCTGCTGGAACTTGCCAGTAACGAAGTCGAACCCGCAGTCTGATTGATACCTTATTCCTCCAAAAACGCCGCCCAACCGGGTGGCGTTTTTGCATTCTAGAGCGTGACATCTCTTTCCCTCATCCTGAGGAGCCGTTGAAAACGGCGTCTCGAAGGCGAGGGAAAACGAACCAAGCCTATGCCCTCGTCCTTCGACACGGTGCTTCGCACTGGCTCAGGATGAGGAGGGCGTTCGAAAACCCCATATTTCTGAAAGCGAGAGGCTTTCGCTCTCCCAGAGCACCGATCTGGCACATTCACACCGAACCGCGCTCGAACCCCAATTTCACCTTGCCTTCCATAAATCCATATGTGAAGACTGTATTCACATAAGAAATTCATGAGGAGGGAATTTCCCGATGTCGGAAAACGAACTGCCGTTGAGCGGGCTCGTCATTGTCGATATGAGCCAGTTTTTGTCGGGGCCTTATTGCTCGTTGCGTCTGATGGACTTAGGCGCACGCGTTATTAAGATTGAGCGGCCCGATGGCGGCGATCTCTCGCGCAGGCTTTATCTGAGTGACACGGAAATAGGTGGTGATTCCACGATTTTTCATGCGATCAATCGCGGCAAGGACAGCCTTGCAATCGATCTGAAAAACCCTGACGATTTGGCGGCGTTGAAGAAGCTTCTCACACAGGCTGACGTGTTGATCCAGAACTTCCGTCCCGGTGTCATAAAGCGTCTTGGCCTCGATTATGAAGCAGCTCAAGCAATCAATCCGCGTCTCGTCTATGCATCGATCAGCGGTTATGGCGAAGAAGGTCCATGGGTCGGGCGTCCGGGACAGGACTTGCTGGCGCAAGCGCGTTCGGGCCTGATGTGGCTGAATGGTGATGAAGGGCAGGGGCCGGTGCCATTCGGTTTGGCGGTCGCTGATATGCTGGCAGGCGCTGCCGCAGCGCAGGGCATTCTCGCCGCACTGGTCCGCCGTGGCATTACCAACAAAGGCTCGCATGTCGAAACCAGCCTTCTCGAAGCGTTGGTTGATTTCCAGTTTGAAGTGCTGACCACTCATTTGAACGATGGTCGCCGTCTGCCGAAGCGTTCTGAGTTCCGCAGCGCCCACGCTTATCTTTCAGCACCCTATGGGGTTTATCCGGCAGCGGACGGTTATCTCGCCATTGCCATGATGCCGATTGCAAAACTCGCGCCCCTGCTTGAAACAGATACACTTGCGCCTTTCATTGACGATCCGAAGATCGCATTCGCTAAGCGCGATGAAATCAAACGCCTGATTGCGGCGCGTATTGCTGAGAAAACAGTCGATGAGTGGCTCGCCATTCTGGAACCGGCCGATATCTGGTGTGCCCGCGTTCTCAACTGGGAAGAACTGCTCAAAAGCGAAGGCTTTTCGGTCCTCGACATGCTCCAGACGGTGACACGTGAAGACGATGTTTCCATCACCACTACACGTTCACCACTGCGCATCAATGGTTTGCGTGCGAAGGTTGCGCGTGCGGCACCGCGCATTGGCGAAAACAGCAGGGAAATTCGCGAGGAGTTCGGCCTATGAGCAAGATCACGCTTAAAGGCATGACCTGGAGCCACCCGCGCGGTTATGATCCGATGGTGGCGGCGGCTCAACAATGGTTGCAGGATAAGGGCGTCGAGATTGAGTGGGAAAAGCGCTCGCTTCAGGATTTTGAGACTTATCCTGTCGAGGAACTGGCGCGCAATTTCGATATGATCGTGATTGATCATCCGCATGTGGGGCAAATTACCAAGGAAAATTGCCTGCTGCCGCTTGATGTAGCTGGACGCGAAACAGAACTTGCGGCGCTTGCGGATGGTTCGGTCGGGCAGTCTTTCCCGAGCTATAACTGGCAGGGGCGGCAATGGGCGTTTCCGCTGGATGCTGCAACGCAGGTTCAGGCATGGCGTCCTGATCTGATGGACAAGCCTGCAACCTCGTGGGGCGAAGTGCTGCGGCTTGCACGCTCTGGAAAAGTGCTGTTGCCACTGCGTTCGCCGCATTCGCTGATGAGTTTTTACACACTTGTCGCCAATGCCGGCACACCTTGCTCAGTGGAAGGCGAGCTGATCTCTGTTGAGGATGGTGCAAAGGCTTTCGAGCAGTTAAGTGAGCTTGCTTCACTGGTGAAGCCTGAATGTTTTGGCATGGACCCGATTGCTGTGTTTGAGGAAATGGCGAAGCCTGATTCCGAGATAGCCTGCTCACCGCTGATCTATGGCTATGTGAATTATGCCATGCCAGAATTCCGTGAACGTTTGATCCGCTTTTCCGATATTCCAGCGGGTGCGGCGGGTGTTGCAGGTTCTGCTCTCGGCGGCACGGGTATTGCGGTTTCTGCCTTCAGCAAGCATTCAGACGCAGCCATTGATTTTGCTTATTGGATTGCGAGTGGGGATGTGCAGAAGGGGCTTTATGCGGCCTCCAACGGCCAGCCGGGGCATGCGAGTGCCTGGGAAGACGCCATTGTAAATGCAGCGACGTCAGACTTCTATCGGGATACGCGTGCAACGCTTGAAGGCGCATGGGTGCGCCCACGTCACGATGGCTATATGCCATTTCAGGAAGCGGCATCCGAGCGCATTAACAAGGGCTTAGCGGAAAATGAGAAGGCGGAAGATGTTATCGTCGATCTCAATAGGCTTTTCCGCGAAAGCTTTTAATTAAAAAAAGGCTGGCGGTTTGTCGCCAGCCTGATCAATTTTACAGCTTCCAGAGGCGCGTTGCATTCTCAGAAAGCAGCAGCGCTTTTTCGTCTTCGCTGCATCCTTCAAGAAGCGCATGGGTTGTGGCAACCCATGTCGAAAGCCCCGCATCGACACTGCTCGCCCCCGGAACTGCTAAGGTGCAGACCGGCCAGTCACTCCCCCACACGATACGCTCCCAACCGAACGACTGAATGACATGCTCCACATAAGGGCGCAGGGTTTCTACGGTCCAGCTTGCGGAGTCCGCATAAGCCACAACGCCTGAAATCTTGGCGACCACATTGTCGCGCTGAGCAATCTCAGTAATTCCCTTCTGCCAGACTTCCAGCGCACCTGATTTGATGTCCGGCACACCGCAATGGTCGAGTACGAATTGCGCATCTGTTGCGAGGTCGGCGAGAGCCACGGCTTTGTCGATTTGATGCGGCAAAGTGCAGAGATCAAATGTCAGGCCGGTGCCTTCCAAGCGCCTGATATTTTCGCGGAACAAAGGCTTTTCCGACAAATCGTCAGGCACGACATGCAACACGCGCCGAAAACCTTTCACGAAAGGATTGCCAAGCTGCTGTTCCAGATATTCGGCAAATCCCGGTTCTTCAGGGCGGCAGGATGCGATTGCACCCTTAATGTAGCCATTATATTGCCGCGAGATTGCCTCAATGTGAACGGTCTCGGCCACAATTTGAGCCGGTAAAACATCCACTTCCATATGAAGCGCTGCTGTAATGCCGCAGCGTTCGGCCTGCTTCTGATAGGTCTCAAACAGAAAGTCGCGGTTCAAGGCTGGTACGTCTCCCAGCCATGGATAATTCAACGCGCTTTTGTCGATCAGATGCAGATGGGTATCGATAATCATGAAAACTCTCCTCCTATGTCATACTTTCAAAAAAGAAGAGAGTTTTCAAATAAGAATTATCGCAGTGAACTATTCTGTTGTGCCGATATCAGAACCAACCAGTTTGGACAGGTCTTTTACCGTATTCTGCAGCAGTGTAATCGTCTGAGTAATGTCTGGTGCAGGGGCAGAATTGACGAGCGTCACATAGGGGCAGGTGAGTGCTGCAATGCAGGCACCATCGGGACCGAGAATCGGTGCGGACAAATTGTAAACGCCTGCGACCTGCGCACTCGGCATCATCTCGTAGCCACGCTCTCTGATCTGGTCGAGCCTCTCATAGAAGCTTTCATCCAGCTTGATGCTATCGCTGTCTTTCACATATTCGGCAATCATCATCTTACGCTCTTCAGGCGAGCGGAAGGCAAGCAGTACATGACCGGAACCCGTATCGAACAGGCTGATATGCGAGCCCACGCGGATGGAAATACCCCAGTAATCCGGGGCTTCCTGCTGGGCGATGACCACCACCGAGCCACGGTCAAAAACCGCGAGCTGGTTGGCTTGTTTTGAGCGGTCGGCGAGATCACGCATATAGGGCGTGGCGAAGGATGCAAGCCTGCGAACAGGCGCATGCAGATGCGCCAGACCGAACAGCTTAAGGGTCAAAGAATAGCGGTCGCCTTCGAGTTTCGTGACGTAGCCGCGCTTCACCAGCCGGTCGAGCATCCGGTAAAACTCATTCGGACTGCGGTCGAGATGTTTTGCAATCTCGGCCTGGCTGAGACCTCCATCAACGCTTGCCAGCAATTCAAGAATGTCCAGCCCCTTGTCCAGCGCTGGCGCGCGATAGCGGTCATCTGTTTCCAAACTCGTCCCCTTCATGAATAGCCTTCTTCATATACGAACATTGCAAATGACGAAAGTCGTGAACGCATCGAAAGCGCCTTGACCGGGTGTGAATATTATGTTTGCATATAAATACACAATTCACAATTGGGGGTGGGCATGGGAGTTGCCCGTCAAGAGGAGGAGAAGCATGAGAAATTTCACGACATCTGTGCTGGCAGGTTCTGTGCTGCTGGCTGCAGGGATGGTTTCCGCGGGGGCTGCGGAACTTCCGGGCAAATTTGAAGGCGTTACAATTGACGCCAAGCTGATCGGCGGTCAGCAATATGAAGCGCTTTATTCGCGCATTGCCGATTGGGAAAAGGCAACCGGTGCCAAGGTCAACATCCTGTCCAAGAAGAACCACTTCGAACTGGACAAGGAAATCAAATCGGACATCGCATCGGGTTCGATCAACTGGTGCGTCGGTTCCAACCATTCATCCTTTGCACCGCAATATCCTACCCTTTATGCCGATCTGAACGGCTTGCTTCCGAAAGAAGAAATCGAAGGCTTCGTGCCATCGGTCATCAAGGCTTCAACGCTCAACGACAAGCTGATCATGCTGCCGCGTGCACAGTTCGACGTCTCGGCACTTTATTATCAGAAGAGCCTCTACGAGGATGACGCCAAGAAGACGGCATTCAAGGAGAAATACGGCTACGATCTGGCACCGCCTAAGACATGGAAAGAAGTTTCCGATCAGGCTGTGTTCTTTGCTGATCCACCGAATTTCTACGGCACACAGTTTGCGGGCAAGGAAGAAGCCATCAATGGCCGCTTCTATGAAATGCTCGTTGCTGAAGGCGGCGAATATCTCAAGGACGGCAAGCCAGCTTTCAATTCGGAAGCCGGTGTTCGTGCGCTCGACTGGTTTGTCAATCTCTACAAGGCCAAGGCAGTTCCTGCTGGCACGACAAACTATCTCTGGGATGAGCTGGGCGCTGGCTTTGCATCGGGCACCATCGCAATCAACTTGGATTGGCCAGGCTGGGCGACCTATTTCAACGATCCAAAGTCGTCGAAAGTCGTAGGCAATGTCGGGATCGTTCCTCCACCTGCAGGTTCATCGGGCAAGCGCACTGGCTGGTCGGGTCATCACGGCTTCTCGGTCACTGAAACCTGTAGCAACAAGGAAGCCGCTGCATCGCTCGTCTGGTTCCTGACCAACGAGGATTCGCAGAAGCAGGAATCGGCTGCAGGCACTTTGCCAACGCGCACAGCTGTCTGGGATTACGTCATCGAACAGGCTGCGTCCGATCCATACAAGAAGGAAGTGCTCTCGGTATTCCAGGAAACGGCAAAGACCGCTTTCCCGGTTCCTCAGACACCATCCTGGATCGAAATTTCAAACGCTGTCTATCCTGAGCTTCAGGCCGCGATCCTTGGCGACAAGACTTCGCAGCAGGCGCTTGACGATGCAGCCAAGAAAGCAACGCAGATCCTCGAGGATGCAGGCGAACTCTGATTTCGCTTGGTAACTTTATGGCCCGCCTTTGGGAAACCGACTGGCGGGCCGTTTTGACAGGTTTTCCGCTTAGAGTGCCATGCATCCAATTGGACGCACAAAGGACGCTCTAAACTATTGAATCTACGCATCGTGCTTTCCAAAAATCGATTTCGATTTTTAGGCCGATGCTGTGGTCCGCCGCTTCGGAAGAACAATGTTTAAACGAATTTCCCCGCCGGTTTTGCTTTTGCTTCCGGCCTTTATCATCCTCGCTGCGGTGGTTCTGTTTCCCCTCGCGCTTTCGCTTTATTCAAGCTTCACGCCATTCCGGCTGACGCGCCCTGATAGCCTGTTCAACTTCATCGGTCTGCGCAACTATCAGCGCATCATGACCGACTGGGTGTTCTGGGCTGCATTCATTCGTACGGTGATCTTTCTCACCATCGCGCTCAATCTGGAAATGCTGCTCGGACTTGGTCTGGCGCTGCTCATCAACAAGGCCACCCATGGCCAGCGCCTTCTGCGCACCTTGATGATGTTCCCGATGATGTTTTCGCCGGTTCTGGTCGGCTTCCAGTTCAAATTCATGTTCAACGACAATATCGGTCTTGTGAACAATGCGCTGCAATCGCTGGGTATAACCGATACCGCTATTCCATGGCTGATCGACGGTAATCTGGCGCTGTTTGCCATTCTGATGGCAGAAGTCTGGATGTCGACCTCGGTATTCGCCATCCTCATTCTGGGTGGTCTTCTGTCCATGCCGCAGGATCCGGTTGAAGCCGCGCGCGTTGATGGTTGCACGCCATGGCAGACATTCCGCTATGTCATCTGGCCTTATCTGATGCCATTTGCTTTCATCGCGATGACCATTCGTTCGCTCGATGTGGCGCGTGCCTATGACATCGTGAAGATCATGACCGATGGTGGCCCGGCACGGCGAACCGAGCTGATCTGGACGCTGGTCGGGCGCACCGCCTATTCGGATGCGCAGATGGGCTTGGCCAATGCCATGGCCTATGTCGCGATCCTGCTCTCGATCCTCTTCACCGTAATGTTCTTCCGCAAGCTTGCAGCCGCACGCGCGCAAATTGGAGCGGAGTGGTAATCATGGCTTCCAAAACCCTCTCTAATGATCAGCATCGCCTGCTGCGCCGCGTCAAAAAAGTCGCTTACCTCATCGGCCTGTTTCTCGCGATGACGATCATCTGCCTGCCCGGTCTGTGGATTGTGCTGTCCTCGCTGCGTCCGCCGGTTGAAATCATGGCAAAGCCGCCGGTCTGGATTCCGCAGGAAATCACGCTTGATGCTTATTATGCGATGTTCTCTGGTGCAGGCGGCGGCGGCATTCCGGTCTGGGATTATTTCCGCAACTCGCTGATTATCTCGGTCACATCCACCATCATTGCGCTGATTGTCGGTGTTTCGGGTGGCTATGCCTTTGCGCGCTTCCGCTTCTGGGGCAAGTCGACGACATTCCTCGGTCTTATGCTGACGCGCTCGGTGCCGGGCATTGCCTTGTCGCTGCCGCTCTTCATGCTCTATTCGCGCATTGGCATTATCGACACGCATTTCGGTCTGATTGTCACTTATGTGGCGCTCAATGTGCCATTCACGATCTGGCTGATCGAAGGCTTCTTCCGTCAGGTGCCGAAGGATCTGGCGGAAGCAGCCCAGATTGACGGCTGCACGCGCTGGCAGGCTTTCTGGCAGGTGGAGTTTCCGCTTGCTGGTCCCGGCATTGCCACCGCAGGCATCTTCGCCTTCCTCACTTCATGGAACGAATATGCGTTGGCTTCCCAGCTGACCCGCTCGGTCAATTCCAAGACCCTTCCTGTCGGTCTTCTCGATTACACCGCTGAATTCACCATCGACTGGCGTGGCATGTGCGCGCTGGCGGTCGTGATGATTATTCCGGCGCTGACCCTCACATTCATCGTTCAGAAGCATCTCGTTGCTGGTCTGACGTTCGGCGCGGTTAAAGGTTGATATTACAATGGCTCAGCTTTCCATTAAAAATCTCGTCAAGCGCTATGGCACAATCGAAGTGGTGCATGGCATCAATCTCGAAATCGCTGACAAGGAATTTGTAGCGCTTGTAGGCCCATCCGGCTGTGGCAAGTCCACAACGCTGCGTATGATTGCCGGTCTTGAAAGCATTTCCGACGGCGCGCTGGAAATCGGCGGCAAGGTGGTCAACGATCTGCCGCCGCGTGATCGCAACATCTCCATGGTGTTTCAGTCCTATGCGCTTTATCCGCATATGTCGGTGCGTGAAAACATGGGTTTCTCGCTCAAAATCGCCAAACAGCCACAGGCAGAAATTGACCGCCGTGTTAATGAAGCCTCCGCCATTCTTGGCCTTGAAGCCTTGATGGAGCGCCGTCCGGCACAGCTTTCAGGCGGTCAGCGCCAGCGCGTTGCCATGGGCCGCGCCATCGTGCGCAATCCGGAAGTTTTTCTGTTCGACGAACCGCTTTCTAACCTCGATGCGAAACTGCGTACGCAGATGCGTACGGAGATCAAGAAGCTTCATGCCAAGGTGCAGTCTACAGTCGTTTATGTGACGCATGATCAGGTTGAGGCCATGACGCTGGCTGACCGCATCGTCATCATGCGCGATGGCCATATTGAACAGGTCGGAACACCGGATGAAGTGTTCAAGCGTCCGGCCACGCAGTTTGTTGCGGGCTTTATCGGCTCTCCGCCGATGAATATGGCGGAGGCAACCGTGCAGGGTTCGGAACTGGTCTTTGTCAGCGGCGACCGCCTGCCAGTGCCTGCACAGTTCAAGGCCAAGGTTACGGATGGTGCCAAGGTAACATTCGGTCTGCGTCCGGATGATCTTTTCCCGACCGGCCACGGCCTGTCTTCGGGTGATGCCGGTACATCGCATGAGCAGGACCTGCGTGTTTCGATCACCGAGCCGCTTGGCAATGAAACACTGGTTTTTGTCGAGTTCGCCGGTAAGGAATGGGTAGCGCGTATGCTCAACCCGCGCCCTCTCAATTCCGGTGAAGCAATCTCCATGCATTTTGATCTGTCGCAGGCCCATCTGTTTGATGCGGCAAACGGCAAGAGCTTGGCGGTATAGATATGGCACGCATTGAAAAAGTTGAACTGCGCATGGTCGATCTTCCGCCGAAGGTCAAGCGTACCGATGCGATCCAGAGCTTCGTCAGTCAGGAAACGCCAATCGTCACCATCACCGACAGTGATGGGGCGGTGGGGACGGGCTACAGCTACACCATCGGCACCGGCGGCTCGTCCGTTATGCGGCTGTTGAACGACCATTTGGTGCCGCTGATTATTGGCGACGATACCGATTGTATTGAAGCGATCTGGCGTAAGCTCGAATTTGCGACCCACGCCACAACCATTGGCGCGATTACCGCTTTGGCGCTTGCTGCAATCGATACGGCCCTTTGGGACTTGCGTGCGAAGAAACAGAACCTGCCGCTGTGGAAGCTTGCAGGTGGTGCCAAAGATCGCTGTCCGCTGTACACCACTGAAGGCGGCTGGCTGCATATCGAGAAGGAAGCGCTGGTCGAGGATGCACTAGCCGCGAAAGCCAAGGGGTTCTCGGGCTCCAAGGTGAAGATCGGTAAACCGCATGGTTCGGAAGACTACGCGCGCCTTTCGGCTGTTCGCGCAGCCGTGGGCGATGGCTTTGAGATCATGACCGACTGCAATCAGGGCTTTACGGTGGATGAAGCGATCCGCCGTGCCGAGCGCCTGAAAGAACTTGATCTGGCGTGGATCGAAGAACCGCTTCCGGCTGATGATCTTGATGGCCATATCCGCCTGACGCGCTCGACACCGACACCGATTGCAGTGGGTGAATCGATCTATTCGATCCGCCATTTCCGCGAATATATGCAGAAGGGCGCTTGCTCTATCGTGCAGGTGGATGTGGCGCGTATCGGCGGCATCACCCCATGGCTGAAAGTGGCACACGCAGCAGAAGCTTTCGACATTCCGGTTTGCCCGCACTTCCTGATGGAACTGCATGTCAGCCTCACCTGTGCCGTGCAGAACGGGCGCTATGTCGAATATATTCCGCAGCTTGATGACCTGACCACCAAGGGCATGGAAATTCGTGATGGCCACGCCATTGCACCTTCCGAGCCGGGCATTGGTATTTCGTGGGATTGGGATGCCGTGCGTGCGCGGTCGGTTTCCGAATTCACCCGCGAGATCGTGAGGTCGTAATGGCGCAACGAATGGGCATGGTGATCGGGCTGAAGCCTGAGAAAATTGCAGAATACAAGAAGCTGCACGCGCGCGTGTGGCCGGAAATTCTGGCGCTCATTTCCGAGTGCAACATCACCAATTACACGATCTTTCTCAAAGAGCCGGAAAACCTGCTTTTCGGTACGTGGGAATATGTCGGCCAAGACTTTGAGGCCGACATGAAGAAGATGGCTGATAACCCCAAAAATCAGGAATGGTGGTCGGTTTGCATGCCATGCCAGAAGCCGCTTGAAACCCGTAAAGAGGGCGAGTGGTGGGCCATGATGGAGGAGGTTTTCCACCATGACTGAGACCTTCGATCCCAAAACCTTGCGCCAATGGTCGGCCAAGCCGTCTGAGCCGAAGCCTATCGTGATCTTCGGTGCAGGCAGCATTGTCGGCGACGCGCATCTGCCCGCCTATAAGCAGGGCGGCTTACCGGTTGCAGGCATTTTCGATCCCAATTTCGAGAAGACCAAAGCTTTGGCTGACCAGTGGGGCGTCAAGGCTTTTGCAAGTCTTGAAGAAGCGATTGCAGTTGAAGGTGCGATCTTCGATCTGGCGACACCGCCTTCAGCCCATGCTTCGATCCTTGCGCAATTGCCGGAAGGTGCGGCCTGTCTCATTCAGAAGCCGATGGGCAGTGATCTTGCCGCTGCTACGGAAATCCTGAAGGTCTGCCGTGCGCGTAATCTGAAAGCTGCGGTGAATTTTCAGCTGCGTTTCGCGCCAATGATGTTGGCACTTTACGATGCCGTCGATAAGGGCTTGCTTGGCGAAGTGGTGGATTTCGATGCATGGCTGGCGCTTGCGACCCCTTGGGGTCTGTGGCCGTTCCTCAAAGGTCTGCCGCGTATCGAGATCGCCATGCATTCGATCCATTATCTGGATTTCGTGCGCGGTCTGCTCGGCAATCCGCAAGGCGTTCACGCCAAGACTATCGGTCACCCAAACCACGAAGTCGCTCAAACCCGCACTGCTGCAATCCTTGATTACGGCGACCGCGTACGTTGTGCGCTGTCGATCAATCACGATCATGATTTTGGCCGCAAGTTTCAGGCCTGCGAGTTCCGCATTTGTGGAACTGAGGGTGCTGCCTACGTGAAGCTTGGCGTTAATCTCGACTACCCGCGTGGCGAACCGGACGAGCTCTGGATCAAGCCGAAGGGTGGCGACGATTGGGTGCAGGTCGCGCTTGAAGGCGCGTGGTTCCCGGATGCATTTCTCAATCGCATGGCGCAGTTGCAGCGTTTTGCGTGCGGCGAAGATGCAGCACTCATCGGCTCGGTTGAGGATGCCTGGCATACAATGGCACTGGTCGAAGCGGCCTATCAGTCAAGTAGCTCACCCGCTACCCCGCTCGCTGCAAAGCCGGAGTTTTAATCATGTCCGAACAGACGATCTATTTTGAAGATTATGAACTTGACCATGAGCGCGTAACCTATGGCCGGACCATCACCGAAACGGATTTCGTGGTGCATGCCGGTCATACGGGCGATTTCTTCCCGCATCATATGGATGCGGAATTTGCCAAGACATTGCCAGGTGGTCAGCGCATTGCCCATGGCACGATGATCTTTGCTATCGGCGTTGGATTGACGGCGACGCTTATTAACCCTGTTGCGTTTTCCTATGGCTATGATCGCCTTCGTTTCGTGCGTCCGGTGCATATCGGCGATACGATCCGCACGCGCGTGACGATCAGTGCCAAGGAAGATGATCCGAAACGGACAAATTTGGGCCGCGTTACGGAGCGGTGCGAAGTGCTTAATCAGCGGGACGAAGTGGTGCTTGCTTGTGACCACATCCTGCTTGTTGAACGGAAGGCATAAAGATGACGATACGATTTGATGGAAAAACCGCGCTGGTGACAGCCGCAGCTCAGGGCATTGGTCGTGCAAGTGCGCTGGCTTTTGCTGAGGCCGGTGCCAAGGTCTATGCGACTGACATCAACGAGGGCGCTCTCAAAGAACTCGAAGGTGTCTCTAACATCATCACCCGCAAGCTCAACGTGCTTGATGAGGCAGAAGTCAACGCAACTGTCACCGAAATCGGTCAGGTCGATATCCTGTTTAACTGCGCAGGCGTCGTCCATGGCGGCTCTATTCTCGAGATGAAGGACGAAGACCTCGATTTCGCGATCAATCTCAACATCAAGGCGATGATCCGCACCATCCGTGCCGTGCTGCCGGGTATGCTGGAACGCAAAGACGGCGCAATCGTCAACATGGCGTCGGTTGCTTCCAGCGTAAAGGGTGTGCCGAATCGCTTTGCCTATGGCGTCACCAAAGCTGCCGTCATCGGTCTTACCAAGGCTGTCGCGGCTGATTATGTCGCGAAGGGTATTCGCTGCAATGCGATCTGCCCCGGTACGGTTGAAAGCCCGTCGCTGCAGGATCGTCTGCGCGCGCAAGGTGACTATGAAGAGCAGCGTGCAGCCTTCATCGCCCGTCAGCCGATTGGCCGTATTGGCCAGCCGGAAGAGATCGCGGATCTCGCGGTCTATCTCGCTGGTGCCACCTATACCACGGGTCAGGCTTATAACATCGACGGTGGCTGGACGATCTAGTCCAAGCTGCCAATTCTATCCCCGCAAAGGAGTAAACTCATGAAATTTCTTCGCTATGGCGAAACCGGTCACGAAAAGCCGGGCCTTCTCGATGCTGATGGCAATATCCGCGATCTGTCTGCTCATGTGAGCGATCTGTCGGGTGCCGCTTTGAGCCCTGAAGCGCTTGCCAAGCTCGGTTCGCTCGATGTGAATTCTCTGCCAAAGGTTGACGGCAACCCGCGTCTTGGCCCATGCGTTACCGGCACCGGAAAGTTGATCTGCATCGGTCTCAACTATTCCGACCATGCGGCTGAAACGGGTGCTACCGTTCCGCCTGAGCCGATCATCTTCATGAAGGCAACCTCTGCCATCGTTGGCCCGAATGACGACCTTCTCATTCCCCGCGGTTCTGAAAAGACCGACTGGGAAGTGGAGCTCGGCATCGTGATCGGCAAGACCGCGAAATATGTCAGCGAAGACGATGCGCTTGATTATGTTGCCGGTTACTGCACCATCCACGACGTCTCCGAACGCGCCTTCCAGATCGAGCGTCAGGGTCAGTGGACCAAGGGCAAATCCTGCGACACCTTTGGTCCAACCGGCCCATGGCTGGTGACGAAGGAAGAAATCGCTGATCCTGAAAACCTTGCCATGTGGCTCAAGGTCAATGGCGAAACCATGCAGGACGGCTCGTCCAAGACCATGGTTTATGGCGTGCGCTACCTCGTTTCCTATCTCTCGCAGTTCATGTCTCTGCAGCCCGGCGACATCATCTCCACCGGCACACCTCCCGGCGTCGGCATGGGCATGAAGCCACCGCGCTATCTTAAGGCTGGCGACACTGTCGAACTCGGCATTGAAGGCCTCGGCTCGCAGAAGCAGAACGTGCGCGCTGACGTTTAATTTTTTTGAGCATGATTCCCAAAACGCGTTGCTGCTTTTGGGGGTCATGTTCGGATCGCGGAATTACAAATGACCAAAATTACTGATCTTCGCGTCTTCGATCTTCGCTTCCCGACTTCGCAAAGTCTGGACGGTTCTGACGCGATGAACCCGGACCCGGATTACTCGGCAGCCTATGTTATCCTCGATACGGATGACGAGGCTCTGAAAGGCCATGGCCTCACCTTTACTATCGGTCGCGGCAATGACATCTGCTGTCAGGCTATTCTTGCGATGCGCCATCTGGTGGTCGGCGTCGATCTCGACGTTGTCCGCTCCGCACCCGGCAAGTTCTGGCGCCATCTGACAAGCGACAGCCAGCTGCGCTGGATCGGCCCTGAAAAAGGTGCGATGCATCTGGCAACCGGTGCTGTCGTCAATGCTTTCTGGGATCTTCTGGCAAAGCAGTCCGGCAAGCCGGTCTGGCGTCTGGTGTCGGAACTCTCAGCAGAGGAAATCGCCGACATCGTCGACTACCGCTATCTGACCGACGTGCTCACCCGCGACGAAGCCGTTGAAATTCTGCGCAAAGCAGAAAGCGGCAAGGCGGAGCGTATCGCGAACCTCGAAGCGACTGGCTATCCTTGCTACACGACTTCGGCAGGCTGGCTCGGCTACGACGATGAAAAGCTGCGCCGCCTTTGTCAGGAAGCCATCGACGAAGGCTTCAATCATGTGAAGATGAAGGTCGGCCGTGATCTTGAAGACGATATTCGTCGTCTTACCATCGCACGTGAAGTCATCGGTCCAGACCGTTATCTGATGATCGACGCCAATCAGGTGTGGGAAGTCGATCAGGCGATTGAGTGGGTCAACAAGCTTGCTTTCTCAAAGCCGTTCTTCATCGAAGAGCCGACCAGCCCGGATGATGTTGCAGGTCATCGCAAGATCCGCGAAGCTATTGGCGACGTGAAGGTAGCGACCGGCGAAATGTGCCAGAACCGCATCATGTTCAAGCAGTTCATCGCAGAAGGCGCCATCGACATCGTTCAGATCGATTCATGCCGCATGGGTGGTCTGAATGAAGTTCTGGCCGTGCTGCTGATTGCTGCCAAGTACAACAAGCCGGTCTGGCCACATGCAGGTGGTGTTGGTCTGTGCGAATATGTGCAGCATCTTTCGATGATCGATTATGTTGCCGTTTCAGGCACTATGGACGGTCGCGTGATCGAATATGTCGATCATCTGCACGAGCACTTCATTGAGCCATGCATCATCAAGGATGCGGCCTATATGCCGCCATCGCTGCCGGGCTTCTCCATCGAAATGAAGCCGCAGTCGATTACGGAATACACCTTCAAGGGTTGATAAAAAAAGCCGCGCTGAAAAAATACAGCGCGGCTTTTGCTTTTAGAGCGCGTTTCGATCTGATTGGAACAGATCGGCGCTCTAATTATCTGTTTTAACGCGCATCTTTGTCCGAAAACCGTTTCACCCTTTTCGGGATGCGCTCTAGAGAAAGCGGATCATCAAAGCGCCGGTCAGCAATAACACGGCTCCGGCTACGCGCCCTGCAGTGATTTCGCGTACTGCTACCCCCATGAAACCGATACGATCTGCGGCAAGTCCCGCCACCAATTGCCCGGCGACGGCAAGCCCCATCACGGCCGCAGCACCGATGCGTGGTGTGAGCAATACAGACGTGGTCACATAAATACAGCCAAGCGCACCGCCAGCCACAAACAGCCAGCCAGAAGGCACGTTGAACGCTGGCATCGCGCCTGTCGCTCGTGCGGTTATGGCTGCGATTATGCCAAGAATGACTGCGCCTGACAGAAAGGAAATCGCTGCTGCGGTGACCGGAGAACCAAGTCCGCGCGCGAGCGCCGCATTGATGGGAGCCTGAATGGCGATACAGGCACCCGAAAGAATGCCGAACAAGGTCCAGATCATGGAAAATCCTCGCTTAGATGTGGATCGTAATTGTGTGATGATAAACGGAGTGCACCGAAACTTTACAGATAACACTCCCAATTATCTGTAGGGGCAATAGGCCAATGTCTCACTGAAAAGTGAAGCCTTATTTCTGTTCGCCGGCCGTGATCAGGTTTTTACCGCGCCGCTTGGCGTCATATAGCAGTGCATCAGCCGCATAGAGAGCTGCCGTAACATCTTTAGGAGCCGCAGTGAAGCTCACAAGGCCCATCGAGAAGCTGACAGGGAAACTTGCGCGGGAAACGGCATCATCCAGAAGAGCCTTGATCTGCTGGGCTTCAGCGAGATCGCTTATTCTTGTACCGCCGAGGCGTAGCACGATGAATTCATCGCCGCCAGGACGTGCGCTGACCTCGTCAGGACGATTGCGCCCGGCCAGCACTTCGCCGATCAACCGCAACAATTCGTCTCCTGCGGCGTGGCCACACGCGTCATTGACCTGCTTGAACCGGTCGACATCGAAGTAAAGCAGCGAAAAGGGTAGATCGTGATTGCGAAGTGCAAGGATTGCCTTTTCGATTTCCAACTCGATGCCAGTACGATTGGCAATGCCGGTCAATCCATCGACAAGCGCCAATTTACGCGCTTCGCGCATGTAGCGACGCATGCTCAGAATCTCGACAGCAGTGCTGGCGAGACTGATGAGCTTTATCTTTTCCTCAGAAGTGCATTGTCTGACTTTGGTATCCAGAGCACAGATTGCGCCAAGTGTAGAGCCATCGGGCGCGATCAGTGGAGCACCAAGATAAAATCGAATCCCCGGCGCATCTTTCACGAAAGGATTCGTGGCAAAACGATCATCGGAAGTGGCATCTTCTATCAGAAAAGGATCAGTACTCTCGATTGCGCGGGAGCAGAACGTGTTTTCATTGGCTACATCACCGAACACGCAGCCAGCCATGCCGATATGATGCGTCACACACTCATCGACAAGCGACACCGCTGCCATGGGCACACCAAACGTCGATAGAACCAGATTGCAGAGCGCATCCAGTGTGCGATCTTGCCCCATCTCGATCGTGTTATAGGAAGTGAGAACAGCGAGCCGATGTTTGTCGTGTAGAAGCATGTGCCTCATTAAGCAAATTGGACTGGCGCGATCAACTATCAAATATGCGCGCCAGCCACTTGCTGGGTGGTCATGTCAACGAGCAGTTGTGAACTATAACGTCTTCCAACGGAGGGTCGTATTTTCCTGCCACCCATTCTCATGCAGGAGCGGTATATCGCTGGTGAAGCATGGCCAGCCGATACACAGATAATGACTGAAAATCCAATGTTCTGGCACGTTGAACAGGTGCTTCATGGCGAGCGGATCGAGAATGGAAACCATTCCGACACCAAGTCCCAGTGAACGGGCCATGAGATTGAGATTCTGGACGGCCATTGCGGTGCTTTGCTCAAGCGTAGCGGCCATTGTCTGTCGCCCAAGGCCGTGGCCTTCAGCGGGGTCTGTTTCGGTGAAAATGGCGAGTTGAACCGGGGCCGTGCGGATCGCCTCGAGCTTCAGTTTTCCGTATTCCTCTGCACGAGCGTAGTCATAGACAGTAGCCGCATCGCAATTTGTTTTTTCGAACAGGTGATGCACCGCTTCACGCATTTCAGCGCTTTGGACGACAAAGATACGCCAGGGGCGCGAATTTCCGACAGATGGTGCATAGGCCACTGCCTCTTGCAGTTTTTCGAGCACTTCATCGGAAACAGGATCAGACAGGAAATGGCGTACATCCCGCCGCCACTGCAGAATGCGGAAGAGGGCGTCTTGATCGGCAGGGGAAAATTTCATGAGTGCTCCGGATCAAACTCACCGAATATAAGGCAGTCGCTAACATACTGCGTAACATCAGAAAATCATTCTCAGGAGAAAAATGGTGCCCGGAGACGGATTTGAACCGCCGACACGCGGATTTTCAATCCGCTGCTCTACCAACTGAGCTATCCGGGCATCCTATCAGTGATTTCTCACTGGGTGGCGGTGTTGGTGTCCGCCGGAAGTGGGTGGGTTATAGCATTAAATTTCGCGCTGTCCAGCACCCCATCGCAATTTTTATAAGATTTCTTATAAACACGCTAAAGTGCCGATTTCACTGTGGAAATCCCTATTGAACAGCCTCAGTTGTCGTTTTCTTCTTCCTCCTCAATCGTTTTTCCAGGAATGACATAGCTTCCTGAAAGCCAACGATTAAGATCAATGCTTTTGCAACGTGGCGAGCAGAATGGATACGTGTCACGGACCGACGGCTTACCGCATTCAGGGCAGGGGCGAGTCGGGCGCAAAGGTGTAACGCGCGAACCGGCAGCTGCGGATATATCTTTCTTGTCGCTCATGGAAGTTCTCAGACCTTGCCGTTTATCCAGTTATCGTAAACGGGATAGTCGCCATCGGCCAGCAGGCTCACAGTTTCCTGCAAGGGGAGGCCAACCACATTGGTGTATGATCCAACAAGCTTGACCACAAAGCTGCCAGCGAGCCCTTGAATGGCATAACCACCAGCCTTGCCACGCCATTCGCCAGAAGCGAGATAGGCGTCGATCTGTTTGCGTGTCAGCCGCTCGAAACGCAGGCGCGTTTCGATAAGCGTCTGACGCAAATTGCCATTGGGCAGAATGAGGCACACGCCAGTGAAAACCTTATGCGTGCGTCCTGACAAGAGGCGCAGGCATTCCCGTGCTTCGTCGTTGATCTCTGCCTTGGGCAGGACACGACGCCCCACAGCTACAACCGTGTCAGCCGCCAGAACAAAAGCATTTGCGAAGTTTTCGTCGCCCTTTAATTGTTCTTGTGCGGCTTTTGCCTTTTCGC
Source organism: Ochrobactrum sp. AN78 (assembly GCF_029909885.1). Classification (NCBI taxonomy): domain Bacteria; kingdom Pseudomonadati; phylum Pseudomonadota; class Alphaproteobacteria; order Hyphomicrobiales; family Brucellaceae; genus Ochrobactrum; species Ochrobactrum sp. AN78. Next base: position 51,795 of record NZ_JASAMU010000002.1, on the reverse strand, counting down.
GCGCAAGACGACGCGCCAGTGAACGCGGATGTTCGGCGCGCTCAGGCGTTTCGTCAATATCAGCTGGCTGAATATGATCTGGCTCAATGCCGACCTGCCCCAGAAGCTCGATCCTGCGGGGAGAGCCGGAGGCAAGAACCAGCTTATGTTGCGCGCTCATAGACAAGTTTTTTCCTGAGACAAGGTTTTCCTGAAAGGTAGTTAGTCGCTTACTTGAAGCGGTAGGTGATACGGCCTTTGGTAAGGTCGTAAGGGGTCATTTCGACCAGAACCTTGTCGCCAGCGAGAACGCGGATGCGGTTCTTGCGCATGCGGCCTGCGGTGTGGGCAATAATCTCATGTTCGTTTTCGAGCTTCACGCGGAACATTGCATTCGGCAGCAGTTCCGTAACAACACCCGGAAATTCGAGGACTTCTTCTTTCGCCATGCGATACCTGTTACTTTCTTTGATAAAATTGGCCCGAAATCGGGCCGCAGCTTTAAATTTGGCCGGAACCTATATGATTAGACGGCATTTGTGAACAACCGAATTGGATTAGGCTCAGGAGCTTTTAATTCGGTGCCAATCTCTGTGTGATTTGCCGCTTCAGGCGGTCTCGTACATCACGATAAGCATTCATGATCTGCTCACGGCTTCCCGTCATAAGTGTGGGATCGGGCGTAGGCCAATATTCCACATCGACGGAAAAGCCGCGCATCCGCTCCAGCACCGTATGATGCGCAAGCGGGGTGAGCGTGATGATAAGATCGAAATAGCCGTCTGCCAGTTCTTCCAGTCCGCGCGGTTGCCGGGCATCGAGTGACAGGCCTTCTTCATTGAGCACTGCATCGACAAACGGGTCACGCTCGCCGCGCTGAACACCGGCAGAAGCTATATACATATTGGGTGGAAGCAGCTTTCTTGCAAGAAGTTCGGCAATTGGTGAACGGATAGAATTCTTTCCACAGACAAAAAGCACTGAAGTGGGCCGTTTGGCGGCTTCACTTTCTTCAGCAGGGGCAATCGCTTCCTGAGCGCTCATCAAGAATCAGCCCCGCCAGTGCAGCACGCAGACGAGCGTGAAAAGACGCCGCGCAGTCGCAAAATCGACTTCGATTTTGCCGTTCAGTCGCGTTTGAAGAGTTTGTGAGCCTTCATTATGCAAGCCGCGCCGCCCCATATCGATCGCCTCGATCTTGCTGGGGCTCGCAGAGCGAATGGCCTCATAATAGCTTTCGCAAACCAGAAAATAGTCGCGCACAACGCGCCGCAATGGGGTTAGCGAGAGGATGTGAGTAGCAACGTCATCACCGCTTTCACGCATGATGGAAAAAATCAGACGTGATTCCATCAGTGAAAGCTTCAGCTTGTAAGGACCACCCGTATCATCGCCGACCGGGTGAAAAGCGTTTTCTTCAATCAGGTCAAAAATCGCGACCGCGCGTTCATGCTCGACGTCAGGCGTCGAGCGGCCGATGGATTCATCGAGCTCGACGTCAACTAGACGGGCATTAGGAACGCCGGCGGTCATGATACCTCATAGATTGAGCCGGATGGCGACAGATTGCGCGTGGGCGTCGAGGCCTTCGGCACGAGCGATTTCTATGGCTGCGGGGCCGAGGGCGCGCAACTGATCCGGGCCAAGTTTGAGAAGCGAGGTGCGCTTCATATAATCAAGAACCGAAAGGCCGGACGAGAATCGTGCAGAGCGCGCTGTTGGCAGAACGTGATTGCATCCGCCGACATAATCACCAATCACTTCCGGCGTATGGGCGCCGATGAAGATCGAACCGGCATTGCGAATTTTGGGCAGCAGCGCTTCAGGATCTGCGGTGGCGATTTCCAGATGCTCAGCGGCAATTCGGTTTGCCAGTGGAATGGCAGCGTCGAAATCTTTGACCAGAATGACAGCACCAAAATCGCGCCAGCTTGCGGCGGCTGTTTCAGCGCGTGGCAGCGTCTTGAGCTGACGCTCCACGGCTTCTTCGACAGCCTTTGCAAAAGGCTTATCATTGGTCATCAGTATCGACTGTGCTGCGGTGTCATGTTCCGCCTGCGCCAGAATGTCGGCGGCCAGCCAATCTGGATTGTTGTCCTTATCGGCAATCACCAGCACTTCGGAAGGCCCTGCGATCATGTCGATGCCCACCGTGCCGAACACAATGCGCTTGGCGGCTGCCACATAGGCGTTGCCTGGGCCAACGATCTTGGCGACCGGCTCAATGGTTTCGGTGCCATAAGCGAGAGCTGCAATGGCTTGAGCACCACCCACGCGGTAGACTTCCGATACACCTGCGAGACGTGCTGCCACCAGAACCAGTGGGTTCAGCTTGCCATCGGGCGAGGGGACAACCATGACGATCCGGTCAACGCCTGCAACCTTCGCAGGCACTGCATTCATCAGCACAGAACTTGGATAGCTTGCCGTGCCGCCAGGTACATAAAGGCCTACCGCTTCAATTGCCGTCCAGCGAGAACCAAGTTCAACGCCAAGCGCATCGGTATAACGGTCGTCTTTGGGCAGCTGTCGTGCGTGATGCTTTTCGATGCGTTCATGAGCAAGCTTCAATGCTTCAATAGTCGAGGCGGGTGCCTCATCAAAGGCCGCATCGATTTCCGCTTCCGTCACGCGGATGCCGGTCTTATGAAGATCGATACGATCAAACCGCTGGGAATATTCAATAAGCGCTGTATCGCCTTCGCGGCGCACGCGATCAACGATTTCGCGGGCAGCCCGATCCACATCTTCCGAGACTTCGCGCTTACCGGTCAGGAAAGTAGCAAAGTTCTGTTCAAAATCGGGATCGGTTTGTCTGAGCGTCGTGACCACGCTGGTATTCCTTTAAAAGTCAGTCTGGTAATTGGCAGTCTGGGCGTAGCCCGTCAGTTATGTGAAGCAGTCGTCCGCGACAATCAGGTGTCGTGTCGCGGCACAGAAGCTGTTTCCCAGGCAGGCCCCAGATCCGTCAACTGCGCTTCTATGCATTCCACATCCAGTCGGATAGCCGCATTTGCCGAAAAAGTCAGTTCGATTGTTCCAGCTGGGGCTTCGCTGACAATAAAACGGATGGCGAGCAGCGAGAGAACCTCATCCGGTTTCTGCCGATCAATGCCTGTTGCTTTCGCGACCGTTACACGATTGAAATGCAATGTGGCGCGACGGCGCTGATACTGGGGTTTGCGAAACAGCTTTGGCTTGGCTTCTTCCCAAGCAAAACGGTTGGCAGTCAGGACAAAGCGTTTGTCCTTCGCAAGATATTGAAGATCGGAGACTTTTAGGACTGCATCCTGAAGATGGGCGGACAGGACCTGCAAATCCTCCTCATCCAGTGCCACAAGCTTCAACATTTCCATATCTGGCATCGTTCCCTGCTATTTTTCAGATCGCGTAGTGCAACTTTACATGCCAGCACAAAAAAATCGACAGGCTTTTCAGCCTGTTGATTAATAAGCCTGAAATGAAAGAAAAGCCGGAAACAAGTTTCCGGCTTTTAGATTTTAACCGCTGATGCGTTCGACATTCGCGCCGCAACGCGAGAGCTTTTCTTCCAGGCGTTCAAAGCCGCGATCAAGGTGATAGACGCGGTTGACGATGGTTTCGCCTTCGGCAGCAAGGCCTGCGATGACGAGAGAAACCGAGGCACGCAGATCGGTCGCCATAACCTGCGCACCCTTGAGACGATCAACGCCTTCAACGGTTGCGGTCTGGCCGGACAACGAAATCTTTGCGCCAAGACGCGCCAGTTCCTGCACGTGCATGAAGCGATTCTCGAAGATCGTTTCGGTAATGCGCGAGGTTCCCTTTGCCATGGTCATCAGGCCCATGAACTGCGCCTGAAGATCGGTCGGGAAGCCGGGGAATGGATCGGTCGTCACATCGACCGGGTGAATGCCGTGTCCATTACGAACAACACGCAGACCGCTATTGGTCTCGGTGATTTCGGCACCAGCCTGACGCAATGTGTCAAGCGCTGCTGTAAGCTGGCTTTCCTGCGCGCCTTCGAGCAGCACATCGCCGCCGGTCATCGCAACAACCATGGCATAGGTGCCGGTTTCGATGCGGTCAGGAATGACGCGAACACGTGCACCTGAAAGGCTGGTGACGCCTTCAACATGGATCGTGCTGGTTCCGGCACCGCTGATCTTTGCGCCCATTGCATTCAGGCAATCCGCAAGATTGACGACCTCTGGTTCGCGGGCTGCGTTTTCGATAACCGTTTCGCCGCGGGCAAGGGCTGCAGCCATCAGCATGACATGGGTCGCGCCGACGGAAACCTTCGGGAACTTGTATCGTGAGCCGACAAGGCCACCCTTTGGCGCACGCGCCTTGGCATAACCGTTTTCAATGTCGATCTGAGCGCCGAGTGCCTGAAGGCATTCGAGCAGCAGGTCAACCGGACGCGTGCCGATCGCACAGCCGCCGGGCAGGGACACATTGGCTTCACCCATGCGCGCCAGAAGCGGTCCGATTACCCAGAAGCTCGCGCGCATCTTGGAAACCAGCTCGTAAGGAGCGGTGGTGTCGACGATGTTGCGGGCGGTGAAATGAATGGTGCGCGAATAGGCTCCATTCTGGTGTTCGCGGCGTCCATTAACCGAATAATCAACGCCATGATTGGAAAGAATGCGGATCAGCTGCTCGACATCGGCGAGGTGCGGCACGTTTTCCAACGTCAGCGTATCGTCGGTGAGAAGGGAGGCGATCATCAAAGGAAGCGCAGCATTTTTCGCGCCAGAGATAGGAATAACGCCGTTGAGCTTGTTGCCGCCGACGATTTTGATGCGATCCATGCTGTTTCACCTTCTGGGCCGAAGCCATTGCCCGGTAATCGATTTTTGCAAATTCCGCAGCGTTCAAGCATGCAGCGTTGCATTATGAAATGACTGTTCTTGCGGCAAAATTACGTCGATCACGAATCGTACCCGGACCGCAACGCCATCAAGAATTGAACTGCGCTTTTAACGCAGGTGCTCCCTATCTTCAAGGAAGGCTTTGCTGCGATTGTTTCAGCTTAAATCGAATTCCTTAAAGCTTGCCTACAGCATAATTCCTTAAAATTGAATCAGTTTAAGGTAAAATTATGCTGTAAATATAGAGTGTTAGAGCGACCTTTGTGCGCCCAAGAAGGCGCGCGGCGCTCTAGTGGTCCGATTCCGGCATTTGCATCTATCTGTTACGAGTGTGGCTCAAATGTCGGGATTTGAAGCGCTACCCGCTTCTCGGGCAATTTGCAGTTCAGCGCAGAAAATCGGTTCTTACATTTTGTGAAACGGCTCTAATCATTATCTTCTTTGCCAGCTGTAATGCCGTCATTTCGCTCATCTGCATCGCCCGCGCGTCGCGAACGTGATTGCACTTTGCGGCGCATCAGATTCGCACGGAGCTGCTCCGCGCGCCGCTTTTCGCGTGGATCAGATTGGGCTTCGTTGTCGTTTTTTGTCTTTTTTTCGCTCATAGGTCTCATGTACTACGGTAAAAAGCCTACGAAAAGCCGGTTTCAAAGCGAGTATCCAATGATTTCCACATTAAGTGAAAAGAAATGCGATTGCTTGCTTGCGGTTTGCGTAATGATGTGGCAGAAGTCCGCCGCGTTCAAGAGAATGCTGCGGTAGCTCAGTGGTAGAGCACTCCATTGGTAATGGAGAGGTCGAGAGTTCAATCCTCTCTCGCAGCACCAGTTTCCTCCAGGTTGGAAACCAAGGCCGTATCCCCCCGAGATTAAACTTCAAACTTCACAATGATAGATATCATTGCGGTTCACCATGACTTGCGATTTGATTTTGTGAATGGAAAAGCAAATTCATATCACTCGTCCGAAGTCTCTTTACAAAGAAGAATTCCTGCAGAAAATTATGCTGTAAATATAAAGTGTTAGAGCGACCTTTGTGCGCCCAAGAGGGTGCACGGCGCTCTAAGTAGCTGAATAATTTTAGTAAATCAGCGTTTCCGCTGATCTAAAAACATTGAATTTTGTAGAGAAAGAATGGCGCACCCGAAAGGATTCGAACCTCTGACCCCCAGATTCGTAGTCTGGTGCTCTATCCAGCTGAGCTACGGGTGCTTGCCTGTGTGCCGCGATTGCTGCGGCGATGGGCGGTTGATAATCGGACGGATTACTAAAAGCAAGCACCTTCTTGGAAAAAAACGCGCTTATGTGAAGTTTTCTTGTCAAAGCCCGCATTTCCAAGGGTTTCCGCCGCGTTTTAGAACGTGGAAAACTAACCTATAGCGCGAAAATCTTCCGCCGCACTCGTTTTAAGGCAGTCGCAAACAGGAATCAGCTGTATCAACGCTCTGTTTTTTATGAGAATTTTTTGAGTGCACCGTAAAAATCAGGCCACTTCGCTTTCAGATTGGCTGTTTCGCTTGTCATTCCAATTCGGCAGGTCAGGAAGACGAATCTCGAAATGCGCGCCGATGGGCCGATCTTCACGCAGTTCGATCGTGCCGCCATGCGCGCGCACCAGCTCTTGTGCAATCGCCAAGCCGAGGCCTGTGCCGTCGCTGCGTGTAGAGCCCTTAAACGCAGTAAAGAGATTATCGCGTGCTTTCTGCGGCAGGCCAGGGCCAGTGTCTTCGACGCCGATAATTGTTGTGGTCCCGATTCTACCTGCAGATAGCGTGAGGCGCTTGACGGTAGACACATCGCTACGCCGATCACGCTCCATGGCCTGAACGGAGTTGCGGCACAGATTGTGCAACACACGGAACAGCTGTTCGGAATCGACATTCAGTTCGAAATCAATTGGAATGAGATTTTCGAACTCGATACCGCTTTCCGTTTTCAGATTGAGCGTTTCCTGCACATCAAGAATGACGGTGCTCAGTTGTACGCGGCGCGGGGCAGGTGGGGCCTCTTGCGAGCGGCCATAGGCCATAACGCTTTCAGAGTAATTGATGGCACGACTCAACGTGTGGATGAGCTTTGGCGCGAAGCGCTGCACCATCGGGTCCTGAGTGTCGGCCAGTCGATCTGACATGAGCTGCGCCGATGCCAGAATGTTGCGCATATCATGATTGATCTTGGAAACAGCGAGGCCGAGATCGGCCAGATGTTTCTGTTCTTTCAGGGTGCGCTGCAAATCGCTCTGGATGTGTGCGATCTGTCGTTGCGCTATACCGAATTCATCCTTGCGGTTTTCAGGCACGAGAATCCGGGTTGGATTGTCGGGTGCCGAGGCAAAATCAATCATATTGCGATGCATAAGGCGCACAGGACGCAGCAGCATCTCATGAATGATCAGATAGATAAGGCTCGCGGCTATAACCGAGATAAGCAGAGAGATGATCGCTACATTGGTCGCGTAACTCAGCATGGCATGGCGCAGCGGGGCGTCCGATGTGACGATTTCGATAATCCGTCCCGGATTGGCCGATGGCGGGTTCGATCCATAAATGCGCAACGTGCGATTACCGCCATTAAAGAGCGTTCCAAATGCATCCCAGATGGCAGCGGCTTCACTGATATTATTGAGATCGACCACCTGATCGATCGTGTCCGGCATTTCGCTCATTGCCAGAAGATGGGATGCACCGGCTTCACGCAACGCAATTGCTTTGGTACCGGTTGCGAGCAGAACCTTATCCTGAACCTCGCGTGGAATATTGATGTTGCCGCTCGCAATAAGCACTTCGCTCACAGCATCTACGGTGTCGAGGCGTGAACTCATCCAACGCACACGCATATTGGCGATGGAAGGCACGAAGATCAGAACTTCAGCGATAAGAACGGCAAGAGCGGTTAGGATAAGGAGCTTGCTTGAAAGCCGGTTTCGCCAGCGAAGACGCGTGAAATGGATAGGCGACATCTTATCGTCTTTGGGAGATGCCACAGCGGAATGCTGCGCAGCTGCATCGGCAACGACCCCACCCGTATCCATGGTTTTTTCAACAGCCGCCATACGTCAAATCCAAACCGACAGGCTGTGTGGCTGCAATGCAGCCGTGCCTTATCCAGAAAGCTCATCACAATGCGATACATATAAATATCGTCTTCTATATATGGTGGCACACGATAATTCCAACGGACTTTGTCGTTTTTGATTGAAACAACTTAGAGCATATCCCGAAAAGTGGGCACCGGTTTTCGGAACAAGACGTGCGTAACACAAAAAGTGAGACGCATTTCTAATGATTCAACTTAATCCAGAAATACTGTAGCCCACTCCTTTGCCAGCATTACCGAAATTTAACTCGACGTGCTGAATCGCGACGTGCAAACTCGCAAAAAGGGAAATCTGTGATGCTTCAATGGCGGCACTTTCGGTGCAATCTATTGGGGCGATCATTATTTTGATACTGTTTGCAGCTTATCCTGCGCCCAACGTGAATATGAATGGTTTGAATCAGCGGCTTGTCGAGGCATTCGATAAGGCCCTGCCGGAGAGTTGAATGAAGTCTTGGAAGCAGATTGTTCTGTGCCTGCTTGTTATTATTGCCGCCAGTGGCGGTTGGTACATCTATAAAAACAAGGACTCTTCGGCGCAAACGGCATCAGGCGCAGCTCCCGGACAGCAGACGCATGGATCAGCCTCAGGACGCGGTGCTCCGCTGGTTGTTGTTGAACCGGCAGGCGAGGAGACGATCAACAGTCGCCTCACAGCCATTGGTTCCGCTCGCGCGCTGAGCACAGTTTCAGTCACGCCTTATTCGAGCGGTTATATGGATGAGCTGCTTGTGAAAGCAGGCGATTCCATCAAGGCTGGTGATCCGATTGCAGTGCTGGATAATGAAACCGAGACCATTGCGGTCAGCAAGGCGCAGATCGCGCTGAAAGATGCGGAAACCACCCGCCAGCGCATCGTACGTTTGCGGGCCACGAATACGGCAACGGTGGTGCAGGAAGTTGAAGCTGATCTGGCTTTGTCCAACGCCAAGCTTGTATTGGAAGATGCACAGCTCGCACTGAGCCGCCGCACGGTACGCGCACCGATTTCCGGTGTTGTTGGTATCTTGCCGGTTAATGCCGGGAACTATGTCACGGCACAAACTTCAATCGCCCGCATTGATGATCGCTCCAAGGTACTGATCGACATCTGGGTGCCGGAACGTTTTGCGCCACAGATCAAAGTTGGTCAGCCGCTGACAGCCGAATCCACAGCGTTTCCCGGCGTGACGCATAAGGGTGAAATCAACGCTGTTGATAATATGCTCGATGAAGCGAGCCGTACGTTGCATGTTCGTGCCGAGATCAACAACGATCAGGACCGCTTGCGTGCTGGCATGTCGTTCTCGGTGACTGTTTTGTTCCCAGGAGATAACTATCCTTCCGTTGATCCGCTGGCTATCCAGTGGGGTGCTGACGGCTCTTACGTCTGGCGCGTGGAAGAAGGCGTCGCGAAGAAGGTTGCTGCGCGCATCGTACAGCGCAATTCGACCAACATATTGATCGACGGTGCAGTTAAGGAAGGCGACATGATCGTTACGCAAGGCGTGCAGACTGTGCGCGATGATGCACCGGTCCGTTTGCAGGATGAGCAGGGCACCGCCCGCATTGATCCTTCCGCCAAAAGCCGCGTTGCAGGGTGAGGATAAAGCGTGAGCAATCCTAATTCGCCTTCGGGCAATACCGGTGGATCGACAGCGCTGTTCATTCGGCGCCCGGTCTTTGCCTTCGTCATCAATGTTCTGATCATCGTTGCGGGCCTTGCGGCCTTTACCGGCGTCGACATCCGGGAGCTACCGGATGTGGACCGGCCAGTCGTTACCATCAGCACCGATTTCAGTGGCGCTTCGGCTGAAACCATTGACCGTCAGCTGACACAGGTGCTTGAAAATGCCGTTGCCCGCGTATCGGGCGTGAAATCCATTTCGTCGTCGTCTTCTTTTGAGCGCAGCCGTGTCACGGTTGAGTTCAACGACGGCGTTGATCTTAACGTCGCTGCAGCCGATATGCGTGACGCCATTTCACGTGTGGCAAACGATGTGCCTGAGGAAGCTGATCCTTCGCGTATCATCAAGGCCGATTCCAATGCCGATCCGGTCATGCGCCTCGCTGTAACGTCCGACACAATGGCGGTCGACGATATGACGGTGTTGGTTGAAGATCAGATCCAGGATGTTCTCTCGGCTGTTCCCGGTGTCGCCGATGTGCAGATCAATGGTGATCGCGACAAGATTTTCCGTATCGATATCAATCAGGCGCGCTTGGCAAGCTACGGGTTGACCATCGCGGATATTTCCAGCGCACTTTCGTCCATGGGCCTTGATGCGCCAGCGGGCTCGTTGCGTAGTTCCGATCAGTCGATTGTGGTTCGTGCCACGGCCAATCTTGAACGGCCAGAAGACTTCGAAAGTGTCTATGTTAAAGGGCGCACGCAGATCCGCGATGTTGCGACGGTAACACTGGGTCCGGATATTGAAAGTTCGGCTGTCCGGTCGAACGGCAAGACAGCCATTGGTCTTGGCATCGTGCGTCAGGCGCAGTCGAACACGCTTGATATTTCGGAAGGTATTCGGGCAGCAGTCGCCAATCTGAAAAACACATTGCCGCCCGGCGTCGATGTGACAGTGACCAGTGACGACGCGAGCTTTATTAACGGTGCTATCCACGAAGTTGAAATTGCGCTGATTGCCTCGGTCATCATCGTTGTCGTCATCATCTTCATGTTCTTGTGGGATATCCGTGCAACGCTTATTCCTGCTCTGGCCATGCCTGTGGCATTGATCGGCACAATTGCGGCGATCTATCTGAGCGGCTTCTCGGTCAATATTCTCACCTTGCTGGCATTGGTGCTGGCCACCGGCCTTGTGGTGGATGATGCGATCGTTGTGCTCGAAAATATCGTGCGACGACGCAATCAGGGCATGGGTCCGCGTGCTGCTGCAGTCCTTGGCACACAGGAAGTATTCTTCGCTGTTATTGCAACGACACTGACACTTGTGGCTGTGTTTGTACCAATTTCCTTCCTACCCGGTCAGGCTGGCGGTCTGTTCCGCGAATTCGGTTTCGTGCTGGCAATTGCTATTTTGCTGTCATCGATTGTTGCGCTGACTTTGTGTCCGATGCTGGCATCGCGGTTCCTTAAAGAAGGTGTTGAAGCCTCTGAGGGTGGCGGTCATGGTCCAAAGTTTTTGCGTCGGATTGGCAGTGGGTTGGCGAACTTCTATCGCAAGAGCCTGCATGCCTGTCTCTCCGCACCGTTCATTGTCGTTCTGGTTGCAGTGCTCTTTGCCGGTGCTTCCTATGTCGGCTTTGGCATGTTGCGACAGGAGCTGACACCGACGGAAGATCGCGCCGTTGCAGTGTTGCGCATCAATGGGCCACAGGGCATCAGTGTCGAGTTTCTTCAGTCGCAGCTTGAGAAGATCGAAACGGCTATCCAGCCCTTGCGCGATAGCGGCGAAATCCTGACCACTTATGGCATTGCCGGGTCAGGCGGTTCGTCAAACAACGGCTTTATGGTTCTGACGCTGGCACCGTGGAAAGAGCGCAGCCGCTCACAGCAGGAAATCATGGCTGATATCACTGCGCGTACACGCGGGATTACGGCTGTGCGTATTTTCACGGCGCAGCCCAACAGTCTGGGTATTCGCGGTGCAGGCAATGGCTTGCAGTTTGCTGTGCTCGGTCAGGATTATGCGAAACTGCGTCCTGCCACTGACGCTATCGTTTCAGCGCTCGAAAAAGATCCTCGTTTTGTGCAGCCGCGTTTGTCTGTCGAACCGACACAGCCGCAGCTTTCTGTCGAGATCAACCGTGAGCGTGCATCTGATCTGGGCATTGATATCACCGGTCTCGCCAATGCGGTTCAGGCTGTCCTTGATGGTCGTAAAATCGGTTCGGTCTATGTTGGCGACAGAAGTTTCGATGTGAAGCTTGTATCGACAACCAACCCGATCAACGATCCAACCGATCTGGAAAACGTCTTCCTGAAGACGACAGATGGTCGTTATGTGCCAATGTCTTCCATCGCAACGGTGGTCGAAAAAGCGGTTCCACCACAGCTCAACCGCGAAGAACGACAGCGTTCTATAGCGATTACAAGTGACCTGCGCAGCGATTTCGCCTTGGGCGACGCCTATGCTGCCGCACTGGAAATAGCCCTTCCGCTATTGCCACCCGGCGCGCATATCATCCCCCTTGCCGAAGCCTCGACACTGAGCGAAACCTCGACGGGCATTGCACTGGTATTTGGCTTTGCCATCATCATTATCCTGCTGGTTCTGGCGGCACAGTTTGAAAGCTTTGTGAGTGCGCTGATCGTTATGGCAACCGTGCCGTTGGGTCTTGGTTGTGCGGTCTTCGCGATGATCCTCACTGGCACGACGCTGAATGTGTACAGCCAGATCGGCCTTGTGCTGCTGGTCGGCATCATGGCCAAGAACGGTATTCTGATTGTCGAATTTGCCGATCAGTTACGCGACAAGGGCATGAATGTTCGACAGGCCATTGAAGAGGCGGCAAATATCCGCCTGCGTCCGGTCTGTATGACCATGATCTGTTCGGTTTTGGGTGGTGTGCCGTTGATTCTGGCAAGTGGCGCTGGCGCTGAAGCCCGTGTGGCGCTTGGCTGGGTGATTGTGGGCGGCTTGGGTCTTGCCACGATAGCAACCTTGTTTGTGACGCCGGTCGCCTATCTTCTTCTTGGTCGGTTCACCAAGCCAAGAGTTGAGGAAGAAGCGCGGCTTGAGCGCGAGCTGGTCAGGGCAGTCGCACTGGAAGAAAAGCTGAAGTAAACTTTGCAAAAAGAAAAAACCCCGGAAGAGCAATCTTCCGGGGTTTTTTTGTTATGCACTTTGTTACTTCTTCATCGCATCCGTGATCTTGGAGGTCCATGCGCCTTCCGGCTTTTTGGTAATTACAGGATCGGAACCGCCACCGAGTAGTGTCTCGACCGTGCGGTCTGCTGCTGCCACGTCCAGCGTGCCGTCTGAACCGTCGATCAGCTTGCCGATTTCCTTGATCATCCGCTCCTGAACTTCCTGAGTCTGAGCACCCGAAGCATCATTTTCGAGAATGATTTCGGCCGCCTCAGCAGGGTTTTCTGATGCATACTGCCAGCCCTTCATCGAAGCGCGGACAAAGCGGGCGAGCTTGTCGACCATTGCAGGATCATCAAGGCTCTTATCAAGCACATATAGCCCGTCTTCCAGCGTTGCCACGCCCTGTTCTTCATAAGGGAACACGACGAGCTGGTCGGCAGGAATCCCGGCATCGATCACCTGCCAATATTCGTTATAGGTCATGGTAGAAATGCAGTCGGCCTGCTTCTGGATCAGCGGATCGACATTGAAGCCCTGTTTGAGGACGGTCACGCCATCCTTGCCGCCTTCGGTCGGAATTTTCAGATGGCTCATCCATGACAGGAACGGATATTCATTGCCACCAAACCAGACGCCAAGCGTGCGGCCCTTGAAGTCCTCCGGCTTGGTAATGTTGGTGTCCTTGCGGCAGGTCAGCATCATACCGGATTTCTTGAAAGGCTGTGCGATATTGACGAGCGCCACACCTTTTTCGCGGGTTGCGAGTGCCGAAGGCATCCAGTCCACCACCACGTCCGCGCCACCGCCAGCAATCACTTGTGGCGGAGCAACGTCCGGGCCACCCGGCTTGATGTCCACGTCTAGATTTTCGGCTTCGTAGAAGCCTTTGTCCTTGGCAACGTAATAGCCTGCAAATTGTCCCTGTGTGACCCACTTGAGCTGCAAGGTCAGCTTGTCCGCTGCCATTGCCGAGCTACTCATAAGCGCGAGCGCCAGTCCGGCTGTTCCAAGGCATACAGAAATTGCCTTTTTCATTTCAGTTCTCCTCTGGTTAAGGCTCTACCTTATTTTTGTAGATGCCAAATATTCAGGCTTAAGCCCTCCTGTATGAAGGGTGCCAGAATGTCATTTTGCGCTCAATCATTGCGATCAGCCCATAAGAGAGCGACCCTGCAAGAGCGGCTACAAAGATTTCGGCCCAGACCATATCCACATTCATGCGGCCTATTTCAGCCGATATGCGGAAGCCCATGCCGACAATCGGCGTGCCGAAAAACTCGGCGACAATCGCGCCGATCAGCGCCAGTGTGGAGTTGATTTTGAGCGCATTGAAGATGAAAGGCATGGCTGCAGGCAGGCGCAGTTTGACGAGTGTCTGCCAGTAGTTTGAGCCATAGGTTTCCATCAGGTCGCGTTCCATCGAACCGCTCGCAGCAAGCCCCGCAACGGTGTTTACCAGCATCGGGAAGAAGGTCATGATGATGACGACGGCTGCTTTCGAGTGCCAGTCGAAGCCGAACCACATCACCATAATGGGCGCAACGCCGACGATGGGGAGGGCAGCAGCGAGATTGCCGAGCGGCAGCAACCCTTTTCGCAGGAATGGCACACGGTCAGCGATGATGGCGGTGATGAAGCCCAGACCGCAGCCCGCAACATAGCCAATGATAACAGCTTTAAGAAATGTCTGCTGAAAGTCGGCCCACAGGATTGGGATGGAACTGGTTATCCGCGCCCATATAACCGATGGTGCGGGCAAAAGCACCTGCGGCACGGCAAACAACCGCACAGTGACTTCCCACAGGAGCAGCATTGCAAGGCCGAACAGGGCAGGGACCGCGATGTCCAGCAATTTCTGGCTGCGGGGATTGCGGGATTTCAGGCTTGCGACCCAACCGACAATCGCCCATGAGACGGCAATCAGCGCGATGATGATTATGACATTCGTCATGTTACCGCCCTTTCTGGCTTTGCACCCATGCGTCGATTGACGACGCTTGCGACAAACCCGACGAGGGCCACAAGCACTCCGGCCATGATCGCAGCTGCAATAAGTGCTGCCCATATCTGAACGGTCTGCCCGTAATAAGAACCGGCAAGCAAACGTGCGCCAAGGCCCGCGACTGCGCCCGTTGGCAATTCGCCGACGATAGCGCCCACAAGGCTGATGGCGACGGCGATCTGCATGGATGTGAACAGGAAGGGCATGGCAGCGGGCCAGCGCAGTTTCCAGAAAACTTGATTCTGTGACGCGTTGTAGGTCCGCATCAGATCAAGATGCATGACATCGGGGGATCGCAGACCTTTCACCATGCCCACGGCCACGGGAAAGAAGGAAAGGTAAGTCGATATGATGGCTTTTGGCAAAAGCCCCGATATGCCGATGGCGTTCAAAACCACGATAATCATCGGTGCGATGGCGAGAATGGGGATCGTCTGCGAGGTGATGATCCACGGCATCAGGCTTTTGTCGAGCGTGCGCGAATGCACGATGCCGACCGCCAGCAATACGCCAAGCGCCGATCCCAGCACGAAGCCAAGCAAGGTCGACGAAAGCGTTACCCAGCCATGATAGACCAAACTGCGCTTGGAACTCGGCTTAACATCAAAGACGGTTTTCCAGATTTCTTCGGCCACCTGATGCGGGGCAGGAAGGACAGGGCGGTCCTGATGCATCGTGTTGGCAACGGTTGTCGAGAATGCAATCTCGGTTCCGGCGCGCTCCGCCTGATCGCGTTCAAACGGCGCATTGAGAAAGACCGCAAGCAGATACCAAAGCCCGATGATGATGGCGAGAACCGTCGTAACCGGTACAAATTTGTCGTGAAAAAAGGCTTTCATGTTTGCCGCCCCCCTTCACCTGATTTATGCCCCCGCCGTTTACTCATGCCCCCTGATTTACTCATGGATATGCCCCAGCCGCAGGCCTTCGCGCACGCGATGGGCTATCTTCAAAAACGCTTCCGATTCACGGATATCAAGCGTCCGGTCAGGACCAAGATCGCAGTCGATGATTTCATGAATGCGGCCCGGACGCGGGCTCATGACGACAATTTTGGTGGACAGAAACACAGCTTCAGGAATGGAATGCGTTACGAAGATGACTGTCTTCTGCGTTGCGGCCCAGAGCTTGAGAAGCTGTTCGTTGAGGTGATCGCGAACGATCTCATCCAGCGCGCCGAAAGGCTCGTCCATCAACAGCATGTCCGGGTCAAACGACAGCGCACGTGCTATCGATGCCCGCTGCTGCATGCCGCCTGAAAGCTGCCATGGAAACTTCTTTTCAAAACCGGTGAGATTGACCAGTGCCAGGTTCTTTTCGATCAGCGCTTTGCGCTCGGCGGCACTATATCCCATCACCTCAAGCGGCAGGCTGATATTGTTTTCAATGGTGCGCCATGGAAACAAAGCGGCTGCTTGAAAGACATATCCGTATGAGCGATCCAGCCGCGCCTGCTCTGGCGTCTTGCCGTTGACGGTTACAATGCCAGAGGTTGGCTGTTCAAGATCGGCCACCACACGCATCAGCGTGGTCTTGCCGCAACCCGACGGGCCGATGAAGGAAACAAACTCGCCGCGCTTAATCGTGAGATTAATGTTGGACAGTGCATGAACCGGACCATCATTGGTCTCGAACACCAAGGAGAGATCCTCGACGTTAATCACCGTCTGCGCATCATCCAAGCCCCTCTTCGGGGCCACGCTATCATTCGAATTCATGCGTATTTCCCGAAGCTGAGCTGGAGCCATGTATCAGACCCCTATCGGCATATGTTCGGCGCTGCGTTCCACCTTGCGTGGCGCAACGATTTCCTTCCACTGCGACAATGCCTTGTTCACCGCACCATTTGGTTCGCGTTCAACAAAACGGCCATCGCCCGGTTGTGCTGTTACATGCCCCTTGTCGAAAGCAAGGCGACCGCGCGAGAACGTCTTGACCGGCAGGCCTTTCAGCTCAAAACCTTCGAAGACATTGTAATCAATGGATGAATGTTGCGTCTTTGCCGAGACCTTTTTAGTCGCTTCCGGGTCCCAGATGATGAGATCGGCATCAGCACCCGGCAGGATCGCACCCTTTCGCGGATAGATGTTGAGAATCTTCGCGATGTTGGTGGAGGTGACAGCCACGAACTCATTGGGCGTGAGACGGCCGGTGCGAACGCCACGTGTCCACAGCACAGGAAGCCTTTCTTCAAGCCCGCCTGTACCATTTGGAATCTTGGTGAAATTACCAATGCCATGACGCTTCTGCTCGGAGGTGAAGGCGCAATGATCGGTTGCAACACATTGCAGACTGCCTGCAGCTAAGCCTGCCCAGAGACTATCCTGATTGACCTTGTCGCGGAACGGCGGCGACATCACGCGGCGCGCGGCATAATCCCAATCGCGATTATGATACTCGCTCTCATCCAGTGTCAGGTGCTGGATCAGTGGTTCACCATAAACGCGCATCCCTTTCTGACGCGCACGGCGGATCGCTTCATGGCTCTGCTCGCAGGAGACATGCACCACGTAAAGCGGCACACCCGCCTGATCGGCGATCATGATGGCGCGGTTAGTGGCTTCCCCTTCCACTTCCGGCGGGCGCGAATAGGCATGTGCTTCCGGTCCGTCATTACCAGCGGCCAGCAGCTTTGCCTGCAATTGTGCAACGATATCGCCGTTCTCAGCATGGACGAGCGGCATAGCGCCAAGTTCGGCGCAGCGCTGGAACGATGCGAACATCTCGTCATCATTGACCATCAAGGCGCCCTTATAGGCCATGAAGTGCTTGAAAGTATTGATGCCGCGTTTCACCACTTCCGGCATTTCATTGAAGGCGCGTTCGCTCCAGCCGGTAATTGCCATGTGAAATGAATAGTCGGTGCGGGCCTTGCCTGCCTTCTGGAACCACTCCTGCAACGCATCGAGCAGATTGCCTTCCGGCCCCGGCAGCACGAAATCAACGACCATCGTCGTGCCGCCAGCAAGCGCGGCTGCGGTGCCGGTATCGAAATCGTCGGATGAATAGGTGCCCATAAAGGGCATCTGCAAATGCGTATGCGGATCGATGCCGCCGGGCATGATGTAACAGCCCGAAGCGTCAATGGTTTCATCGCCGGTCAGATTATCACCCACGGCAACAATCTTCTCGCCTTCGATGAGAACGTCGGCTTTAAAGGTGCGGTCGGCAGTAATAACTGTGCCGCCCTTGATCACTTTGCTGGCCCCAGAACTTACCATGTTCGCGTTCCCCTTTTTGGTTTTGTTTCGAACATTAAGCAGTATTGGATGGAACGAATGCTAACTCACAATTTCAGCAGTCTCCAATACGGCATGAAGAAGCACATCAGCGCCAGCCGATGCCCACTCCTTTGAAATTTCCTCGTCTTCATTATGGCTCAGGCCATCCACACATGGACACATAACCATGGCAGTTGGCGCTACACGATTGATCCAGCAGGCATCGTGTCCAGCACCCGAAACGATATTGCGATGGCTGTAACCAAGCCGTTCGGCTGCATTGCGGATGGCGGTGACGCAACCTTCGTCGAATGTGACAGGATCGAAATGTCCGGCCACTTCGATCTCGATACCGATGCCCAGTTCCTTTGCGATCTTAGGCGCTTCGGCCTCAAAACGCTCTTTCATGGCATCGAGTGTTTTCTGGTTAGGAGAGCGGAAATCGACGGTGAAGACGATCTGACCCGGCAACACATTGCGCGAGTTCGGCGAGACTTCGATATGGCCGACGCCGCCCACGGCATCTGGCTGATGTGACATGGCAATCTCGTTGACGAGTTGCAGCATCTTACCCAAGCCCACGCTTGCATTTTTGCGCATCTTCATCGGCGTCGAGCCGGTATGCGCTTCTTTGCCGGTCAGTGTAACCTGCAGCCACCACAGCCCCTGGCCATGGGTGACAACGCCAATATCCTTGTTTTCAATTTCGAGGATCGGGCCTTGTTCGATGTGGAGCTCGAACATCGAGTGGATCTTGCGCTTGCCGACCGGCTCATCACCCTTCCAGCCAATGCGCTCCAGCTCATCAATGAATTTCTTGCCTTTGGCGTCGGTGCGCTCATAGGCCCAGTCCTGCTCATGCACGCCGGCAAAAACGCCGGATGCCAGCATTGCAGGCGCAAAACGTGTACCTTCTTCGTTGGTCCAGTTGACCACCACGATAGGTCGCTTTGTCTTGATATTGGTGTCGTTCAATGTGCGCATGACTTCAAGTCCGCCCAGCACACCGAGCACACCGTCATATTTGCCGCCTGTCGGCTGCGTGTCGAGATGACTGCCCATATAGACCGGATCAGCATCCGCATCTTCGCCGGGGCGAAGGAAAAACATGTTGCCCATCGTATCGACGGTCATCGATAGTCCGGCTTTTTCACACCACGACTGGAAAAGTTGGCGGCCTTCGCTGTCTTCATCGGTCAGCGTCTGGCGGTTATTGCCGCCACGAATACCAGGGCCAATTTTGGCCATATCCATCAAGCTGTCCCACAGGCGATCACCATCGACCTTGAGATTGCTGAAACTGGGATTGTTGCTGAGCACCATACGCTCTGCCTCCACATTTCAAGCATGCATCAACGGCGGCATTGCTGCCAGCGCTTCGCATGATATGTTGTTCCCGCGACCTGGCTCTTTGGCCTCAATCTTCTTGCAACAATTGCAAAAACTTGACTAGTTGGTCAAAATGCAGGCTAGAAGAGCGTTCGACACTGGTCAAGCGGTTTTAAGAAATTTTGCTCTGTCAAAAGGTGTTAAATGGTCACAGATGCGACAGCTCCCGTCGAAGCAGGTGTGAACGAGAAGGCGGAGGGTGCGACCCGCATTCAGGGAATCAATCGCAGGCTGATTCTGGATGCGGCTCTGGACGTCTTTTCTGCCTATGGCTTTCGCGGATCTACCGTCGACCAGATCGCCGAAAAGGCAGGGATGTCGAAGCCAAACCTGCTTTATTACTTTCCGCGCAAGCAGAATATCTATGTGACAGTTCTCGAAGAGACACTCACAGAATGGCTCGGCCCGTTTGAGAGCATCAACCCGCAAGGCGATCCGCTGGATGAACTCCGGCACTATATTACGCAGAAACTTGAACTCTCTGCGAAGAGACCGGAAGCATCGCGCCTTTTCGCAAATGAAATTCTGCATGGTGCTCCGGCCATTACCGATTTTCTCAAAGGTCATCTGAAAGATCTGGTCGATGAAAAGGCGCGGGTCATTCATCGCTGGATCGAGGAAAAGCGCATTGCGCCGATTGATCCTTACCACCTCATTTTCACGATCTGGGCGGTGACACAGCATTATTCTGACTTCTCGGTTCAGGTCGCAGCCGTTCTTGGCAAGCGCACGGAAGAACCTGATTTTTATGAGCAGACAGCACGCTCCATTGCAGCAATCATTCTTGACGGTGTGCGTGTTCGCGACGATGTTTCGCCCTTATGAAAACGATTCTTATTGCAGCAGCCATTGTCCGTGATGACGCGGGCCGTTTCCTCCTCGTGCGCAAGCGCGGCAGCGAGATTTTCTTCCAGCCTGGTGGCAAGATTGATGCAGGCGAGAAGCCTGAAACAGCCCTTATCCGCGAGATCGAGGAAGAGCTTGGGATTCTCATTGATGAGAGCCAATTGCGCTATGCTGCAAAGATGTCGGCACCGGCTGCCAATGAAGAAGGTGCAACTGTTGAAGCCGAATTGTTTCACCTTGCATTAAACGATGGGCAGATACCCACCGCCTCAAGCGAAATCGAAGAGCTGATCTGGGTTGCGGCGGGCGATCAGACCCGACCTGTAGCCCTGCTTTCACAAAGCATCCAGACACGGTTTTCGGAAGCAGTTTAAGCAATATCGACGCGATTTCCTTCGCCATCGAACAGATGGAGATGCTGTGCCGGGAAGCTCACTTGAATAGAGCCCTGCGCATGAAGCGCATCGCGATCGAGCGTGAAAATCTTGAACGGCAATCCGTGCAGGCTGAGATGCAGGATAATGCCGAAGCCGGTCGGCTCGACCAAATCGACATCAGCCGTCAGGCCTGCTGAATTCTCGATATGAACATGCTCTGGACGAATGCCAAGCGTGGCGTTCGCGCCATCCTTGAGTTTTACGGGCTGCGGTAGCGCGATGAGCGTGCCGTCCTTGAGTTTCAAACGCGGACCACCATCCTGTTCAAGATAGGCAACATCGAGAAAATTCATGGCGGGGGAACCGATGAAACCTGCCACGAAGAGATTGGCCGGGCGGTCATAAAGCTCGAGTGGGGAGCCGACCTGTTGCACCACGCCACCATGCATGGCGACGATACGGTCGGCCAGAGTCATGGCTTCGATCTGGTCATGTGTCACATAGATGGATGTGGCTTTCAGCTCACCATGCAGCTTCTTGATTTCAGCACGCATCTGCTCGCGCAGGCGGGCGTCGAGGTTGGAAAGCGGCTCGTCAAAGAGGAAGGCCTTGGGCTGACGCACAATGGCACGGCCCATGGCAACGCGTTGGCGCTGGCCACCAGAAAGCGCTTTTGGCCGTCGTTCCAGCAAGGGCTCCAGGCCGAGCTTTGTAGCTGTTGATTTGATGGCGCTTGCGATCTTTTCTTTCGGCGTTTTGCGCAGCCGCATGCTGTAGCTCATATTGTCGGCGACACTCATATGCGGATAGAGCGCATAGGACTGAAACACCATCGCAATATCGCGGTCTTTGGGTGCGAGTTCATTGACGCGCTTGCCACTGATCTGCACCTGACCGGCAGTGATGTCTTCAAGGCCAGCAATCATGCGCAGCAATGTGGATTTGCCACAGCCTGACGGGCCGACCAGCACAATGAATTCGCCATCTTTGATCTCAAGATCAACGCCGTGCAGAACAGCATGTTCGCCATAGCTCTTGCGGACTGACTGAATATCGATGGAAGCCATAGGGAAAAATCCTTTCAGCCTTTGACCGCGCCTGCCGTGAGGCCCTGCACGAGATATCGTTGAATGAGGAAGAAGAAGAGACAGGCCGGGATCAGTGCGAGCACACCCGCCGCCATCATCTGTCCGAAATCGACCGAGAACTTTGAGACAAAGCTCAAAAGCCCGACCGGGAACGTGGCTGAATCATTGCCGGAAATCAGCATCAGCGCGAACAGAAGCTCGCTCCACGCAGCAGTGAAAACGAAGCCGAGCGTGGCTGCAATGCCGGGCAAGGTGAGCGGCAGAATGATTTGGCGAAACGCCATGAATTGCGTTGCACCGTCAATCTTCGCAGCTTCTTCGAGGTCTTTCGGGATGCCGTCGAAGAACGACTGCATCAGGAAGGTTGCGAAAGGCACATTGAATGCCGAATAGACGATGATGAGGCCGATCAGGCTGTTGGTGAGGCCGAGCGGCGCCATGATCTTATAGATAGGCGCGATCAGCATCACGAGCGGAAACATCTGGGTGAGCAGCATCAGCGCTACGATCCAGTATTTGGCGCGGAAGTTGAAACGTGACAGCGCATAACCGGAAAGTGATGCCAACAGCGTGACGATGATGGCGGTTGAGCCGGACACGATCAGACTGTTGCGGAAGAACAGCGGGAACGAGCTGTTATTCAAGACATGGCTGAAGTGATCGAACGTCGTGCGCGATGGCCAGAGCCGCACACCTTCGCTGTACAGCAGGTCATTGGGCGTGACCGAAACTTTGACCAGCCAGAAGATCGGAAAAAGCGCGAATAGAACAAACAGCAAAATAGCTATGCGATGTGCGCCGACAAGGAGAAATTTACGGTTTGTCATGACCTTAATCCTTGTTTAGCAGCGTCTGGCGCAACAGCACGATGAGCATCGAATAGACCATCAGCAACACGAGCAGCACCATCGCAATGGCAGACGCATAGCCAAAATCGAGCCGCTTGAAAGCCTGCGTGAAAATGTAGCTTGCGACGATCTGCGTGCGGTCGGCCGGGCCACCGCCGGTCATCACGACAATCAGATCTGCACTGTTGGCAATCCAGACGGTGCGCAACAAAATGGTGATGGCCATGGTGGGTGCAAGATAAGGCAGCGTAATAGAAAGGAAGCGCTGCACTGGGCCCGCGCCATCAATGCTTGCTGCCTCGTAAAGATCGCGTGGGATGGCCTGCAAGGCCGCGAGCATGGTGATCGCAAAGAACGGAATCCCCCACCAGACACCGGCGGTGATAATGCCCCACATGGCAAGATTGGGATCGGACAGGATATTGTCAGGCGCACTCAATAGTCCAATGGCGTGCAGCCAATGAGGAAGTGGACCGATAACCGGGTTAAACAGCCATGCCCAATTAAGACCGGTCAGGAATGTTGGCACTGCCCATGGCAGGAAGATCAGCGCTTGCGCCAGACCGCGACCCGCAAACGGCTTGTCGAGCAGCAATGCCAGAATAAGTCCAAACACAAATTGCAGCAGGACCGAAAAGCCCGTCCACCAGAGCGTGTTTTTCAATGAGCGATAAAACGCCTGATCGGTTGCAAGTTCCCGAAAATGTTCAAGCCCGACAAAGCCGCCGGAAAACGGATTGAGCAACTGGATATCGCGAAAGGCATAGGACACGCCAAGGACCAGCGGAACCAGCATGATAGCGCCAATCAGGATCAGCGCCGGAGCACTGTAAAGATAGGGTTCGGAGGCGTGCGCAAAACGCTGCAAAAAGCTGCGCTGGTCCTGCTTTGGCACTTCGCTGCGCACCGGGGCCTTTATGGAAGCGGTGTCGGTCATCATTTTTCCCTTCGCGGGGATTGCATGAAGATGATGAGCAGGCGCGAAAACTCCGCGCCTGTCAAGTTTACGCGGCTTACTGCTTGGATAGGTGCTTCTGCTGTGCCTTGGTCAGATATTCTGCCCACTGGTCGGCCAACTGATCCGGCGTGATGTCGCCGAGAAGCGCTTCCTGCGACGTCTTGATGACGAGCGAATCCTTGAAGAAGGCAAATTCTTCAAGATAGGTCGGCATCACGGTTGGAACGACGTTCTTGTCAGCCAGTTCATCGAACCAGCCCTTGAACTGCTCACCGCTATAGAACGGATCGTTCTGTGCGGATTTGAGAACCGGCAACGCGCCGGTGCGCTTGTTCCATTCGATGTTGCCTTCAGGTCCTTCAAGGGTGGAAATCAGCTTCCAGGAAAGGTCCTTGTTTTTGCTTCCGCTCATCATCGACCATCCGGCAAAGCCAATGGTCGGGAAGGTCTTGCCATCCGGGCCCTTTGGCATAATGGCAACGCCGAAATCTTCAGGCTTCATGCGCTCGGCAATGGCGATTAGGGCGTCCGGGTCCTGATTGAGGAAGGCGCAGGTGCCGCTATAGAAACCAGCGACGGTTTCGTTGAAACCCCAGTTCACGCTGTCCTTTGGTGCGAGGCCGTTCTTGTAAAGATCGACCATCCAGGTGATACCCTTTTTCCAGCCTTCGCTGTTCATGGTTGAGGTGCCGTCTTCATTGAAGAACTTATTGTTGCCTGCCATGGACGCAGCAAAGATCACCCAGCCATTAAGTCCGCCGGGACCACCGCGCATACAGAAGCCTGACTTGCCGGGAAGGGCTGCGATCTTCTTGGAAGCCTCAACGAATTCGTCCATCGTCTTTGGCGGCTCGGATACACCAGCCTCAGACAGCAGCTTCTTGTTGTAGAACATGGCGTTCAGATAGAAGCCGTAAGGCAGCGTATAGGCAGTGTTCTTGACGCTGCGGCCAAGCTCAAGCGCACGCTCGGTCAGGTCTGGCGTGGTTTCCCACTTTTCCAGATATGGCTCGAGGCTTTCCAGCATCCCGTTATTGGCATAGAGCGAAACCCAGGTGTCGGGCATTTCCATGACGTCAGGAATTTCACCAGCCGAAACCATGGTTGCGAATTTCTGGAAGGATTCGCCCCATGGCAGCGAGATGATTTTCACCTTGGTTCCTGGATTGGCGGCTTCAAACTTTGCAACAATTGATTCAAGCGTCTTGGTGCGCTCCGGGCTGGTGATAACCTCCACCAGCTTCAATGTTGTATCGGCAAGCGCTGTGCCACTCATCAGCATGGTGGCGAGTGCGGCGACTACTAGTTTCTTCATTTCCGTTCCCCTTTTTTTATCCTCACGGCGGTTTATTTCATGCGATTGACTGAGCGAGCGCTCCTTCAATGTCTCTCCACAGCGCTTCGGTTCCTTCCAGTCCGACATGCAGGCGCACCGAGCGCGCATCAATGCCGAATGTGTGTGCCGAATTTGGCTGTGCCTTTTGCTGCAACACCACTTCGCCCGGTACGATCAGGCTTTCATGTCCGCCCCAGCTCACGCCAAGCTTGAACAGGTTGAGATGGTTGCAGAATTCGCGGATATTCACGCCTTCGTGGAAGATCACCGAGAACAGACCGGACGTGCCGGTCAGCCCTGCTGGCAGGCGATTGGCAAGTGCTGGATGGCAAACAGTTTCCACCGTATCGAGCGCTTGAAGACGCTTTGCTATTTCGAGTGCCGAGGCTTCATGCGCCTTCATGCGCGTTGGAAGAGTACGCATGCCGCGAATAAGCAGCCACGCATCAAATGGTGAAAGCTTGCCACCGAGATATGGGTAGGTTTCTGCGCGAATTGCATTGATCAGCGCTTTCGAGCCGGTCACAACGCCTGCCACAACATCGCTGTGACCGCCGAGATATTTCGAAGCCGAATGCACAACGAGATCAACGCCAAGCGACAGCGGACGCTGGAAGATCGGGCTTGCCCAGCTGTTGTCGATGATGCTCAAAACGCCGTGTTGTTTGGCGATTTTGGCCAGAGCGCCGACATCATGGGCTTCCATGACCCAGCTTGTCGGGCTTTCCATGTAGAAGATTTTCGCGCCGGGCAAAGCCTTTGCGACTGCTTCTTCGTCACGTCCGTCGACATAATCGACCTGCACCTGCATGCGCTTCAGGATGGTACCGAACAGCCGGAACGCATCCGGGTAGACATGGCGCACCGCAACAATGCGATCACCCGGATTGACGAAGGCCAATACGCTTGATGAAATTGCGGCCATACCGCTGGCAAACCCCAGCGCATCTTCGCCGCCCTCAAGCTTCGCCAGCATTTCTTCAAATGCCCGCACGGTCGGGTTGAGTCCACGTGTATAGATTGGACGAACTTTTTCGCCGCGATAGGAGGCGACCATATCGTCATAGCTTGGGAAGGTAAAAAGCGAGGTCTGCACGATGGGGGGAACCACGGCGTCGTATGCATTGCTTTCATCATGAGCAACCGTAAGTGCTGCAAAATCCAGCGAATCCATCCCGTCGGTCATTTGGACATTTCCTTGATGTCTTCCTCAACAATGTCGAGGATCTTGAGTGTTTCCAGCCGCGCGGATTCAGGGTCCTGAGCCACGATGGCGTTAAAGAGCGTGCGGTGGAACGGAAAGGTCCGCCGCGCGAAATCGACGCGCTCAAACGGATGATCCCAGAAGTGCAGAAAGGCTTCGCGCATCTGTTCGAGCAATTGTCTGAAAAGCGGATTATGGGTCGCGTCATAAATGGCGAGATGGAAGGCAAGATCTTCGGGGCCTGACGTGCCTTCAGCGATGTGAACACGCTCCATCTCGTTCAGATTGCGCTCGATAATCACGAGGTCATCGGCTGTGCGTTTGCGCGCTGCAACCATGCTGGCTTCCGCTTCAATGCCGCGGCGTACTTCAAGCGATTGCAGCAATGCATCGCGCAACTGTGCGGGATCGAATGAGAGCGGCATATGGATTGTCGCCGCCGAAATCGGCTTCAGCAGATAAGTGCCGCTGCCCTTGCGGGCTTGAATCACCCCCAATGCCTGAAAATGACGGATTGCTTCGCGAATGGTGGACCGACCAACGGCGAGTGCAGTCATCAATTCACGTTCTGCGGGGAGGCGGTCACCGGCCTGAAGCTGCGCTGTCGCGATGTAATTGGCGAGAGCATCCGTTACCTGCCGGGCACGATCCATCGGCGGTAATGGCGCTATTTGCAGCAGCCTGCGATCTTTCATCCTGCCTCCATTTTACAGATTGGCCCAGAGATCAGCCCCGCGATCAGCCCAGAGACTAACCTAGTGTTTGGCCCAGTGTCCGGTCCAGAATCTCAACGCGCAATCAGGTCAGAACCGGTTCCCTAATTGGTTTTTAAATTGGTCTGACATCATAGTAATATCGACAGGAAATCGACATTGTCAAGCGGGTGCTGGTGAAGGGTTTTATGATGGGGTGATCGGGGATCATCTGTTATCTTATTGATATAAATCGAATATTTATCTTAACTCCGTGAGATCGCTCTGGTGAATGATTTATTTGCGCATGAATAAGCTCTTTGCATGGGCATGTTTTTCCGATTGCACTTGCGCAAACTTGCTCCTATCAATCGGCGGAAGAGGCAGCGCGTCCCGAAACGTGTGAAGCGGTTTTTGGATAAGAGGCGCTGGATAAGGAGCGCGGCACGTTGAGCGCCGTTGTTGGGGAGATATCCATGCAATTGAAGGCATCCGAAAAACGGACGCTTGGCCGGACCGGTCTGACTGTAACGGCGCTTGGTCTGGGAACAGCACCTTTGGGCGGGCTCTATGCGCCGGTCGCGCGTGCTGACGCCGACGCTCTGCTCGAAGCGGGCTGGGATGGTGGTATCCGCTATTTTGATAGCGCGCCGATGTATGGCTATGGCCGCAGTGAACACCTTCTGGGTGATATGCTGCGTGAAAAGAATGAGCGTGCGGTCATTTCGACTAAAGTCGGACGCCTGATGACCAATGAGCGTGCCGGGCGCAAGCTGCCGCCAGCGCCACCAAAGAACCCGCTTGATTCCGGCTGGCACAATGGGCTGAATTTCCGCGAGGTATTTGATTACAGCTATGACGGCATCATGCGGAGCTTTGATGATAGTCAGCAACGTCTTGGCTTTCCGGACATCGATCTGCTTTATGTCCATGACATTGGCCGCGTGACCCATGCCGACAGGCACGAGCTTCATTGGAATGCGCTGACCAGGGGCGGTGGATTCCGCGCGCTGAGCGAATTGCGCGACGCAGGCAACATCAAGGGCTTTGGTCTTGGTGTGAACGAATGGCAGATCATTCGCGATGCGCTTGAAGAAGCTGATCTCGACTGCTCGCTTCTTGCTGGCCGCTATTCACTGCTCGATCAGGTGTCGGAAAAAGAATTCCTGCCATTGGCGCAAAAGCGTGGCATGGCGCTGGTCATCGCCGGTGTTTTCAACTCAGGTATTCTTGCGGCACCGCGCGGCGGCGAACAGAAGTTCGACTATGCCGATGCGCCTGCCAAAATCATCGAGCGCACCAATCGCCTGCATGACATTTGCGATGAGTATCATGTGCCGCTTGCCGCTGCCGCCATGCAGTTCCCGATGATGCATGAGGCGGTTAGTTCCATTCTGATCGGTGTTCGCTCACCTGAACAGATCAGGCAAAATGTTGTGTGGTTTGAACAATCGATCCCGGATGAATTCTGGACGACACTTCGCTCGGAAGGTCTCATTTCGTAATCATGACGTCCAAAATTCTCTGCGTTGGTGCCCTCACCATGGACACCATTTTCCGCCTCGATACGCTTCCCGAACAGGCAGGTAAATATCTGCCTCGCGAGGCGGTCGAGATTGCTGCTGGCATGGCATCAAGTGCAGCCGCTGCGATTGCCCGGCTTGGCGGTGAGGTGGCGCTCTGGGGTTCTGCGGGAATTGATCCGGTGGGCGATCGCGCCATAGCGGAGCTTGAAGCCGAAGGTATTGATTGTTCCCATATTCGGCGGCTCGATGGCGCCCGCACCGCATTTTCTTCGATCCTCGTCGATGCGAATGGTGAACGCATCATCGTGCCTTTTTATGATCGCAGGCTCGCAAGTCCGTCTGATCCGGTGCCGCCGATTGCAGCGGGAGCTTATGTGGCTGTCATGACCGATGTGCGCTGGCCATGGGCTGCTGAAACCGCGCTGCGTGCTGCGCGTGACGCAGGTATTCCGGCCATTCTGGATGCTGATACGGCACCCGTCGAATTGCTCGAAACGCTGCTGCCGCTTGCGACCCATATCGTAGCATCAGAACCTGCCGCGATCAGCGTGGCAGGGACGACCGATTTGAGCGAATGTGTCCGCATTTTAGCTGATCGCTATGATGTTTTTACTGCTGTTACCGCTGGAGCGGATGGCTGCTATTGGTCAGACGGCGCTGGCCAATCCGTTTCACATGTGGCGGGTTTCAAGGTCGATGCAGTGGATACGCTTGCTGCAGGTGACGTGTTCCACGGTGCTTTTGCACATGGTCTGGTGGAGGGAAAACCGATGACGGACATCATCCGCTTTGCCAATGCCGCTGCCGCCATCAAATGCGCGCGTTTCGGCGGACGAGCCGGTTCACCACATAAAGCGGAAGTTCTTTCATTCATCGAAAGCGGCGTTGTTCCAGCACGATAAGTTAAGCGACGTACATCTTCCTCCCTCGTCCGTCGAGACGCTGTTTTCAACAGCTCCTCAGGATGAGGGAGGAAGATGTCAGCGCTTTGGACTAACCCGCGTTTCAGCTATTTTACGTTCTCTCCCATTTTCCCGAAATCATGCGATTACACACTGAACTCGAATTGACTCTTTACTAACATGTTAGTATGTGCAAACCTAAGTTCAAACTTGGGAGGAGCCAGTTTTGGCACACGATAATTCTGGTCAGGAGCGCTTCGGGCTTTCTGCAGCGCTTACAACGCCATTCGATGCGGATGGCAAAATCGATGTCAGTCGTGCTCTGAAGCACGCCCGCGCTCGCCTCGATAGTGGCTGCTCAAGCGTCACTTTGTTTGGCACCACAGGCGAAGGTTCGTCGATCGCTGATGCCGAACGCGCAGCACTTCTGGATTGCTTCATTGCTCAAGGCTTTGCAGCTTCCAACATCGTTGTCGGTGTGATGGAAAACTCGGTTGCTGATGCTGTCCTTCAATCGGCCGATGCGCTGCGTCGCGATTGCAAGGCCATTCTTCTGGCACCCCCATCCTATTTCAAAAACCTTTCCGATGATGGCCTGTTCAACTGGTTTTCTGCAGTCTTCAAAGGTCTTGGCGATGATGCGCGCAGCATCATTCTTTACAACATTCCGTCGGTTACTGCCGTTGAGCTTTCTGTCGATTTGATCAGCCGTCTGCGTGCAGCTTTTGGCGGTATCATCACTGGTGTGAAGGATTCGTCGGGGACCTGGGCCTATACGGAAAAACTGCTTGCCGCACACAAGGACATTGCGATCCTGATCGGTGATGAGCGCGATCTTGCTGCGGGTGTTCGTCTTGGTGGGCAGGGTGCTATTTCCGGCATGGCCAATCTGTTCCCGGATCGTCTTCTGCGCATGGTCAACGAAGGTCAGGACGACGCTGAACTCGTCAGCGCCGTGCAGCAGTTGCTGAACTATCCGGTCACGCCAGCAGTGAAGGCTATGGTTGCGCGTCATACGGGTGACATGGAGTGGCGTCGGGTGCGTGCACCGCTCGTTTCACTCAACGACGCGGATTTCAATGCAATTGGCAGTGTATTCGACCGTTTGCATATGGCAAAAGCGGCCTGATCACGGCATAAGCGAACGGCACTGAGAGGGGACAGGCTTTGGCGGAAGATCACAACGAACCGGTAAAATTGCGGGATAAAGCTTATCAAAGCTTCACCCAGCATTTGCTGGCGCGCGATTTTCATCCGGGCCAATTCGTTTCTCAGCGTCAGCTCGTCACCATGACAGGCCTGCCGCTCGGTGCTATCCGCGAACTTATCCCGCGCCTTGAAGCGGAAGGTCTTATCAAGACCGTGCCGCAGCGCGGGCTTCAGATTGCGCATATCGATCTCAATCTCATCCGCGAGGCGTTTCAGTTTCGCCTTTTCATCGAGAAAGAGGCGATTGCCATCTTCTGTCAGGCGGCATCTGACGAACTGCTACGTTCGTTGCGCGCGGAGCACGAAGACACGCTCAATCGTGCGATGAGTGAAGGTGAGACACCGGAGCTGGAAGAGCAGGCGCAGAATATCGACTGGAGCCTTCACGATACGATTGTCGGCTCGCTCGACAATGAAATCATCTGGCGCGCTTACCAGACCAACACGATCAAGATGCGTCTGATCAATCAGGAGCGCTTCCGCATTACCGGACGCGTTATCCCGGTCATGCAGGAACATCTTTCCGTGCTGAGCGCAATCGAGACCCGAGACCCGCAGACAGCCATGGATGCCATCGCCGTTCATATCAACAATGCGCGGAAACTG
Source organism: Ochrobactrum sp. AN78 (assembly GCF_029909885.1). NCBI lineage: Bacteria > Pseudomonadati > Pseudomonadota > Alphaproteobacteria > Hyphomicrobiales > Brucellaceae > Ochrobactrum > Ochrobactrum sp. AN78. Next base: position 20,904 of record NZ_JASAMU010000002.1, on the reverse strand, counting down.
GCTTTGCATATATGAGACTGACGGTCTGGCGAGAGGAGTCGCCGAGCCGGAAGAATGACAGGCCAAAATGTATAAGGCCTAAAACACAACAGGGGAGGAGTAAGCAATGAATCTGTTACGTCCGACACGCCGCCAGTTTATGGCGGGAACCGCAGCAATCGCTGCATCCGGCATCACGGGCTTCACCCCGTCATTCGCCCAGTCAAATGTCGACTGGAAGAAATTTGCCGGAACCACACTTGAAGTAAACCTCATCAAAAGCCCGCGCGGCGAAATCCTTCAGAAGCATCAGAAGGAATTTGAAGAGCTGACGGGCATCAAGGTGCATTCCGAGCAGATGCCGGAACAGCAGCAGCGTCAAAAGGCCGTGATCGAGCTGACTTCCGGTCGCCCGAGCTTCGACGTCATCCACATCAGCTATCACGTTCAGAAGCGTCAGTTTGAAAAGGGCGGCTGGCTTGCCGACCTCAATCCGTTCCTGAAAGACCCGACGCTGACCGATGCATCGCTTACAGAAGATGATTTCGCAAGCGCTGGTCTGACATTCGCCAAGGATGCCAATGGCCGCTTTGGTGCGCTGCCGTTCTCGGTTGATTACTGGATTATCTACTGGAACAAGGAGCTCTTTGCGGAGAAGGGTCTTGAATTCCCAAAGACGTTTGAAGAGCTTGTAACAACCGCCGAAGCACTGACCGATCCATCAACCCGAACCTATGGCTTCGTCGCTCGCGGCATGAAGAATGCCAATGCGCCGGTCTATACCAGCTTGCTGCTTGGCTATGGCAAACAGTCGGTTGATGCCGATGGCAATCTACAGACGGATTCGGCTGAAGGCATTGAAGCTGCCAAGCTCTATCAGCGCCTGATGACCAAATCGGCACCTCCCGGTGTTGCAGGCTTCAACTGGGCTGAATGCCAGTCGAACTTCCTGCAGGGACGTGTCGGCATGTGGCTCGATGGCATCGGCTTTGCGCCACCGCTGGAAGACCCGAACAAGTCGCGTGTTGTCGGCAAGGTTGGCTATGGCGTCATGCCGGCAGGCCCGAATGCACAGGCAGCACCAACGACAGGCGACGGCATTGGCGTGACCGAAGCTTCCAAGAACAAGGAAGCCGCATATCTCTATTGCCAGTGGGCTATTTCCAAGGAAATGGGTGCACGTCTTCTGCAATCGGGATCGGGCGTTCCTTTCCGCAAGTCGATCATTGACGACGAAGCAGTGCGCAAGGCTGTCACCATGCCGGAAGGCTGGGTGGAAGCCCTCTCGAAGTCTGCCCCGATCAGCCAGCTCTGCCTGCCTGTCATCGTGCCTGTCACGGAATTCCGCGACATTATCGGTGTCGGCCTCACCAATCTTCTCAATGGTGCTGACGCAGAAACTGAAATGAAACGCGCGACGGAAGAATTCCGTCCGGTCCTCGCACGGAGCGAAGGAAAATGACATCTGCCGCCCCGATAGGAGCAAAAACGGAAGCTGCTGCGAAGGCAGCTTCCTCCACCAAGTCGGTCACGAGCCGCTTGCGGCCCAGCTACTGGCCGTTTGTTCTGCCCGCCTTGATCACCGTCGGGGCGGTGATCGTCTTCCCATGGGTGTTCACGCTCTGGATGAGTGCCAACCAGTGGCAGCTCGGCGGGGAGCAGAGCTTTGTCGGTTTCGACAATTATCTGCGTCTTGCAGCCGATATGCGCTTCTGGGAATCCATGTGGCATACGGTTGTTTATACGGTTCTGTCAGTCGTGGCCCCGATGATTCTGGGCACGATTGCAGCGCTGGTCTTTGACAGCAAGCTGCCAATGCGCGGGCTGTTACGCGGTATCTTCGTCATGCCGATGATGGCAACGCCGGTTGCGGTCGCGCTGGTCTGGACGATGATGTATCACCCACAGCTGGGTGTCTTGAACTATCTTCTTTCGCTGATCGGTGTTCCGCCACAGGAATGGATTTTCAACCAGAACACAGTCATTCCGTCGCTGGTTGCTGTTGAAACCTGGCAGTGGACGCCGCTGGTCATGCTGATCGTGCTGGGCGGTCTTGCTTCAATGCCGCGCGATCCGTTTGAAAGTGCGGAAATCGATGGTGCCAATGCCTGGCAGAAATTCCGGTACATCACACTCCCGATGATCCTGCCTTTCATCATGGTAGCTGTGATTATTCGCTCGATCGATGCGCTGAAAAGCTTCGACATCATCTATGCGATGACGCAGGGCGGTCCCGGAACGGCATCGGAAACCATCAACATCTATCTCTATAACGTGGCGTTTTCTTATTATGACATTGGTTATGCATCGGCAATTGCCGTGGTGTTCTTCATTGTCATTATCGCCATGTCGCTTGTTCTTCTGGCGCTGCGCCAGCGGACCAAGTGGAACAGCTGAGGACCGACCATGGCACGCAAGTCAATTCTTTCCAAGCTTGGCACGGCACTCATGGTTTTCATCATTGTGTCGCCAGCGATCTTCTTCTTCGTCTGGATGCTGTCGCTTTCTTTGAAATATGAAATCGACAATGGCGCTTATCCGCCGATCCTGATCCCTGAACGCTTCGCCTGGTCGAACTATACCGATATCTTTGCGACCAACGATTTTCTGCTCTATTTCTGGAACAGTCTTCTGGTCACAGGTACGGCGACCTTGCTTGCGCTTCTGGTTGGCGTTCCTGCGGGTTACGGTATTGCACGGCTCAAGGCGCATAAATCGGCAATCGTCATCATGATTGCCCGTATGACGCCGGGCCTGTCCTACCTGATCCCACTGTTCCTGCTGTTCCAGGCCTTGGGCCTGCTTGGCACGCTCTGGCCGCAGATCATCATCCATCTGGTCGTCACCGTTCCAATCGTGATCTGGATCATGATCGGCTATTTCGAGACAACACCGATGGAGCTTGAAGAAGCAGCCATTATCGATGGTGCTTCCTCTTGGCAGGTGTTCATGAAGGTGGCACTGCCAATCGCCAAGCCCGGCGTTGTGGTGTCGCTCATCCTTGCAGTGATCTTTTCATGGAACAATTTCGTTTTCGGTATCGTGCTCGCAAGCCGCGAGACACGCACCCTGCCGGTTGCGGTCTACAACATGCTGTCCTTTGAACAGGTCAGCTGGGGTCCGCTTGCCGCCGCAGCACTTGTGGTCACATTGCCGGTCCTGTTGCTGACCGTTTTCGCACAGCGCCAGATCGTTGCGGGTCTGACCGCAGGCGCCGTCAAATAAGAGTTGAGGTTCAAGATGGCATCTGTATCCATCCGAAATGCAATCAAGAAATATGGCAATGTCGGCGTTCTGCACGGCGTGTCAGTGGACATTCAGGACGGCGAATTTGTCGTGCTGGTCGGGCCGTCGGGCTGCGGAAAATCCACGCTTCTGCGTATGATCGCAGGGCTTGAGGAAATCAGCGAGGGTGAAATCGCTATTGGTCCGCGCGTGGTCAATGACCTGCGCGCCAAGGAACGCGATATCGCCATGGTGTTCCAGAATTATGCGCTCTATCCGCATATGACGGTGGCCGACAATATGGGCTTCGCGCTCATGCTGAAAAACGCGCCGAAGGAAGAACGCGACAGCCGCGTCAATCGTGCAGCGGAAATTCTGGGGCTTAACAAGCTGCTCGACCGCTTCCCGCGCCAGCTTTCCGGTGGTCAGCGTCAGCGCGTAGCCATGGGCCGCGCCATTGTTCGCGATCCGCAGGTGTTCTTGTTTGATGAGCCGCTGTCTAACCTCGACGCCAAGCTGCGCGTGCAGATGCGTGGTGAAATCAAGGGACTGCATCAGCGGCTGAAGACCACGACGATCTACGTGACCCATGATCAGATCGAAGCCATGACCATGGCCGATAAGATCGTCGTCATGCGTGATGGTCTGGTGGAGCAGATTGGTGCGCCGCTCGATCTTTATGATCGTCCGGCCAATATGTTCGTCGCAGGCTTTATCGGTTCTCCCTCGATGAATTTCATCAACGGCAAGATCGACGAGGGTACTTTCCTCGCTGACGGCGGTTTCCGCATGCCGCTGCCCAAAGGGGATTATGCAAGCCTTTCAGGCAAGGCCGTTTATGGCGTTCGACCAGAGCATATGAAGATTGCCGAGAACGGCGTGCCTGTCACGGTTGAAATCGTTGAGCCAACCGGTTCGGAAATCATGGTTATGGGCAAGCTGGGAGATCAGCCGATCACCTGTCTGTTCCGCGAGCGTCTGACCGTTCGTCCGGGCGATGTCTTGACCATCGCAATCGATCCGGCAACCAGTCATGTGTTCGAGCCGGAAAAAGGCGCTCGCGTCAGCCTGTAAATCGCTTGTTTGAAATGAAAAACGCCGGGTGTTGCCCGGCGTTTTGTTTTAGTGCGTTTCTGTTTTATTCGGCTGCTTCCTTGACGGCCATTGGATTGTTCGGGTGGGTCGTCCAGTTGGCATACTGATCCGGGATCGGCGCGTTGGTGCGTGGATCAAAGTCGGAAATCTGCTCCATGTTGATGCAGTCCTCGACCGGGCAGACGCTGACGCAGAGATTACAGCCAACGCATTCCTCGTCGATCACCTCAAAATGGCGCGCACCATCGACCATTGCTGTGATCGCCTGATGCGAAGTGTCTTCGCAGGCAATATGGCAGCGACCGCATTTGATGCAGAGGTCCTGATCAATGCGCGCCTTGGTGACATAGTTGAGGTTGAGATATTGCCAGTCGCTGACCTGACCAACAGCCATGCCACGGAAATCATCCAGCGTCTCATAGCCCTTGCTATCCATCCAGTCGGACAGGCCGTCGATCATTTCTTCAACGACTTTGAAGCCATAGGTCATGGCAGCAGTACAAACCTGAACCGTGCCGCAACCAAGCGCGATAAACTCAGCCGCATCGCGCCATGTGGTGATGCCTCCAATGCCTGAAATCGGCAGTCCGTGCGTTTCCGGATCACGTGCAATTTCCGCCACCATGTTGAGCGCAATAGGCTTGACCGCTGGACCGCAATAGCCGCCATGACTACCCCGTCCATCAATGGATGGGACCGGACACATGTTATCAAGATCGACCGAAACGATGGAATTGATCGTGTTGATCAGTGATACAGCATCGGTGCCATTGGCTTTTGCGCCGCGTGCAGGTTTGCGAATATCGGTGATGTTCGGCGTCAGCTTGGTGATCACCGGCATCCGGCTATATTGCTTGCACCATTTGACGACCATGCCGACATATTCCGGCACCTGACCGACAGCCGCACCCATGCCACGTTCGCTCATGCCATGCGGGCAGCCGAAATTGAGCTCAATTCCGTCAGCTCCGGTTTCTTCCACGAGAGGAAGGATGGCTTTCCATGCTTCTTCTTCGCAGGGCACCATGATTGAAGCGATCAATGCGCGGTCGGGCCAGCGCATTTTCACTTCCTTCATTTCGCGCAAGTTCACCTCGAGCGGTCGGTCGGTGATGAGTTCGATATTGTTAAGACCCAGCAAGCGCCTGTCAGCACCATGGATCGCGCCATAACGCGGACCATTGACATTGACCACTGGCGGGCCTTCAGAGCCCAGCGTTTTCCAGACCACTCCGCCCCAGCCTGCCTTGAAGGCACGCTCTACATTATAGGCTTTGTCGGTCGGCGGAGCTGATGCCAGCCAGAACGGATTTGGAGATTTGATACCGAGGAAGTTCGTTGACAGATCAGCCATGATTAATCTCCTCAGCCCTGTTCCTGGCCCAAGTGGGCATTACGGTCATGCGACGCTGGCGCAGGCGCATGAAGCGCACCGCCCGACAACACCGCATCGGCAAAGCCTTCAATTGCTTCGGGACGTTTGGTCAGCGTTGCATGGATGGATTCTGCTGCAACCTTGCCATCTTCCACCGATGCCACGGTCAGATCCTGACCACCGGCAACACAGTCGCCCCCCGCCCATATGCCCTCAACGGATGTGCGACGTTCCTCATCAACGCTGATGCGCCCTTTGGAAAGTCTGATGCCTGATCCAGCGACTGGTTCAGGTTCGAACTTCTGACCGATAGCTTTGAAGACCTGATCGACTTCAAGGATCAAATATTCTCCAGTGCCTGAAAGCTTACCGTCTGTTGCGGTTGTATATTCCATGACGATTGCATTGACTGTGCCGTCTTCGTTCCGCTCCAGTGCATGCGGCTGTAACCAGTGACGGATCACCACACCATGAATCTGTGCCAGTTCCTGTTCATAGGCGCTGGCATTCATGCTTTCCTGTCCACGACGATAGACGATAGTCACGTTTTCAGCGCCAAGCTTTTTGGTCTGGATCGCAACATCGACTGCCGTCATGCCGCCACCGATCACCACGATATTGCGACCAACGGGAAGCGACGAAAGGTCTTTTGCCTGACGCAGATTGGCAATGTAGTCAACGGCGTCGATCACATTGGGCGCATCTTCGCCAAGAAGCCCCAGATCGTTGACGCCGGGCATGCCCATACCGAGGAACACGGCATCATATCCAGCCTTAAGTGCCTCGATAGTGATGTCCTGACCGAGTGTCTGGTTATATTCGATATTGATCGCGCCAATCTTCAGCACGAATTCCAGCTCACGCTGGGCGAAATTATTGACTGTCTTATAGGCGGCAATACCATATTCATTAAGACCGCCGCCTTTGGCGCGGGCTTCAAAAATCGTCACCTGATGGCCATGCATTGCAAGGCGATGAGCTGCCGAAATACCTGCCGGGCCTGCGCCAACAATAGCAATATGTTTGCCGGTTTCCGGTGCGCGTTTAAATGGGTGGTTGCCCGTTTCCATCAAAACATCGGTGGCATATCGCTGCAAGTGGCCGATTTTGACTGGCTTGCCTTCCGATGTTTCGCGAACGCAGACTTCTTCGCAGAGCGTTTCTGTCGGGCAAACACGGGCGCACATGCCGCCAAGAATGTTTTCTGAAAGAATTGTTTTTGCGGCCCCGATAGGATTGCCAGCATTGATCTGACGAATGAACAGCGGAATGTCGATGCTTGTGGGACAAGCATTCATGCACGGCGCATCATAGCAGAAATAGCAGCGGTCAGATTCAACGATGGCTTCATGTTTGGTAAGCGGCGGATGCAGATCATCAAAGACATGCGCATAATCGGCCTTTTCAAGCCGCGCGCCATGAATATCCGGCCCTGACATATCAGGCTGGGCCGCATGATCGACTGCATCAATAGGCGAATTATCTGCTGATCGCATGGATCGCATCTCCCATTTTTGCTGCGTTACGGCGCGGGTTCCCTTTGCGCACCTTAACTCTGTTCCGGGCTGCGATCTTTGCCGTCGCGTGACGCCCGTTGATGACAGGATGACAGATTTTTACGGAAGGTCAAATTTTTTATCATCTGGTCAATTTATGACATTTCCATACCAGAAATAGCGAAAGGCCCGGCTTTGAAAGCGCGGGCCTTTGAAAGGAGTTACGTTGTGAAATCAGAGGGAGTCGGATTTGAGTGCGTCCGGCGTTGGCTCTGCTACAATTTCTGGATCGGAGAAAGTTTCTGCTTCACGTGACAATGCCGGGCGTGAACTGAGCACCAGAGCACAGCCTGCGATGATGACCGATGCGCCGATGAACTGGATGAAAGACAATTGTTCTTTCAAGAATACAGCGCCGATCAGAACCGCGATTACGGTCACGGCAAATTCAACACTGATGGCTTTGGTAGGTCCGACATTTCCCACGAGTTTGAAATAGAGCACATAGGTCAGAGCACTCATCACGCAGGCCGAAATAAGCAGATAGGCAAAATCGATTAGTCCCGGGGTGGTTGGCACGGGAACGGCGAAGATCAGCGGCAAGGTAAGAATGCCGCCAAAGACGAAAGCGCCGATGGTTGTTTCCCAGGAACCTGAGCCGGAAAGGCGACGGCTGGCATAATTGCTGCCAAAAGCGGCTGAAAAGCAGGAAAAAAGCACGGCAACGCAGCCCATGATGAAGGCTGGCGTAACTGCGACTGCCGGAAAACCAACCAGCAGCACGATGCCCGTAACACCAAGCAACAGGCCAACAAGGCCGCGTGACGTGATACGTTCAAGTCCCCAGAGCTGGCTGATAACCATTGAGAACAGCGGAATGGATGCGACGCAGATCGCGGCCATTGCTGTTCCGATCAGCGGTGTACCGTAGGACAGGCCGATAAGCTGACCAGCAACGGTTGTGGCGCCAACTACGGCGAAAGGTTTCCAGCCTGCGTGAAAATCAAGCCTGCGTCCAGAGAGTTTCGCAATCGCGAAAAGCGTTCCGGCTGCGATGAAGGAGCGGAATGCAACAGCGCCAACCCAGCCAAAGGCTTCGACCACGCGCAGGACCACGAGGAACGATAGCCCCCATGCTACGGCAAGGAACATATACGTTGCGATATCTCTGGGTTTCATGCCGATAGGCCTTGTTACGGGTTATGCAGTATCGACTAACTCAAAAGGGCGAAAAGCAAAAATCCTTTCGCGTCTCTTCCTATTATAGATTGGAATGAAATTATGCCGTTTTTGCAGCGGCATTCTCTGCCGCTTTTTGTGCTGCCGCAGCGCCGATATTGGCAAAGAACCGATCCGCAATCTTGCGCGCCACCGAGCCAAGCAGTTTCGAGCCGAGCTGGGCGATCTTGCCCCCTGCATCACCTCGGATCACGTAAGTGAGGATCGTATCATCACCGTCGATGGTGAGTGTTACATCGGTATCGCCGTGGGCGAAGCCCGCAATGGAACCTTCGCCGCGTCCGGAGATCGTATAGGAGGCGGGTGGGTTCATGTTGGAGAGTTCGAGCATGCCGTGGAAACGGACTTTAAGTACACCAAGGCTGACTTTCAGTGCCGCCCGTATTTCGGTTTCCGACAGACGTTCGAGGTCTTCGCAGCCGGGAATGCAGTTTTTCAGCGTCTCAATGTCATTGAGCGCGTCCCATACGGCCTGCCGGGGTGCGGCGATTCTTTCTTCTCCGACGAGGTCCATGCTTTACACTGCTCCTGATCAACCTAAATTGATGCATATCCCTATATGGAACCACATCAAAATGGAAAATTTCTGTAATTTAACGGATGCACTTCTCTACTAAAATGCTCTATTAAGACAATTAAATCGATTTGATTGACCGGGAGTACCATCATGGCAAGAGACGCGGCGAAGCTTGAAGCAACGGTCGCAAAGCTGAAAAAGCACTGGACGGACGCTGCACCAAAAGACATGCGCGCAGCTTTCAAAGCCGATCCAGGCCGTTTTGAGCGCTATTCGCTATCTCTGGACGATCTTCTGTTTGACTGGTCGAAAGCACGTGTCAACGACGAGACGATTGCGCTTCTGACCGAAGTGGCCAAGGCCGCTGACGTTGAAGGTCGTCGCGCTGCAATGTTTGCAGGCGAGCACATCAACAACACTGAAGACCGTGCCGTTCTACATGTTGCACTGCGCGATACCACGTCTAAGGAAGTGCTGGTCGATGGCCATAACGTTCTTCCGGACGTGAAGGAAGTTCTCGATCGCATGGCTGCCTTCTCTGATGGCATCCGTTCCGGCTCGATCAAGGGCGCGACGGGCAAGAAGATCACCGATATCGTCAATATCGGCATCGGCGGTTCCGATCTTGGCCCAGTTATGGCGACGCTGGCGCTGGCCCCTTATCATGATGGCCCACGCGCGCATTATGTCTCCAACATTGATGGCGCACATATTGCCGACACGCTTAATGCGCTTGATCCGGCAACGACACTCATCATTGTCGCGTCCAAGACTTTCACTACCATCGAAACCATGACCAACGCGCAAACCGCGCGCAAATGGATTGCTGATGCGCTGGGCGAAGATGCAGTTGGCGCACATTTCGCGGCTGTTTCCACAGCACTTGATAAGGTTGCAGCCTTCGGTATTGGCGAAGACCGCGTCTTCGGTTTCTGGGATTGGGTTGGCGGTCGTTATTCCGTCTGGTCGGCAATCGGCCTGCCAGTGATGATTGCGGTGGGTGCTGACAACTTCCGCAAGTTCCTTGCGGGCGCGCATTCGATGGACGTGCATTTCCGCGATGCGCCGCTCGAAAAGAACCTGCCAATCTGGCTCGGTCTTATCGGCTATTGGCATCGCGCAATCTGCGATTATTCCAGCCGCGCAGTCATCCCTTATGATCAGCGTCTTGCTCGTGTTCCGGCCTATCTTCAGCAGCTCGATATGGAATCGAACGGCAAGAGCGTGACTGTGGATGGCAAGCCTGTTTCCGGCCCAACGGGTCCGGTTGTCTGGGGCGAACCCGGCACCAATGGCCAGCACGCATTCTTCCAGCTTCTGCATCAGGGCACGGACACCATTCCGCTTGAGTTTATCGTAGCTGCCAAGGGCCATGAAAAGCATCTTGATCATCAGCATGAAATGCTGCTCGCCAACTGCCTTGCGCAGTCAGAAGCCTTGATGAAGGGACGCACGCTCGATGAAGCCCGTGCCCAGCTCCAGTCTAAGAAGCTGCCCGAAGCGGAAGTCGAACGTATCGCGCCGCACCGCGTCTTCTCTGGTAATCGTCCATCGCTGACGCTTGTTCACGACAAGCTCGACCCGTTTGCATTGGGTCGCCTGATCGCCCTTTACGAACATCGCGTGTTCGTCGAAGCGCAGATTTTCGGCATCAATGCGTTCGACCAGTGGGGCGTGGAACTTGGCAAGGAATTGGCGACCGAGCTTCTGCCGGTTGTTTCCGGCGCTGAATCGGCTGAAGGCAAAGATGCCTCGACCGTAGGTCTGGTTGCCCATTTGCATGCACGCCGTAAAGCCTGATATTAAGGCAAATCAATAAGGCAAGCCGGGCGCTCTGCCCGGCTTTTTTTGTGCATGAATTGGGATGAGACATGAAGACCGAGATTATCGAGTTTGCCGGCGATGTACCGGGTAACGCCATTGGACTGCGTGTGCTGCGTTTTGCAGGCAAAGACAGCGATGCGCCAACTGCCTATCTGCAATCCTCGCTGCATGGTGGTGAATTGCCGGGGCAGGCTGCTCTGCATTTTCTCGTGCCGATGTTGAAAAAAGCTGGCGATGAAGGCCGCATTCTCGGCAATATCACGGTTATCCCACAGGCAAATCCGATTGGCTCGAACCAGTGGCAGGCGCATCAGCATCTGGGTCGTTTCGAGTTTTTCTCAGCGGTCAATTTCAACCGGGCTTTTCCGCTTCTGCCGGATTTCGACACGTCGGAACTGCCCGGCCCGGATGCACCGGTGGCCCTTGCACAGCGCCTCAAATCAACGCTTTTGAAGCTCGCTCTTGCCAACGATATCGTGCTTGATCTTCATTGCGATGATGAAAGCGAAAACTACGTCTACATCGCCAAGGAATTCGTGGAAGACATGAAGGATCTGGCGATTGCGCTGGGTTCGACTGCGATCCTCGCATGGGACACGACGGCAGACGCGGCTTTCGAGGAGGCCTGCGCGCATCCGGTGCTGCAATTGCCTGCTGATCAGCGCAACATGAAGCGCCGCGCTGTTACCACGGTCGAGTTCCGTGGCCTGAGCGATGTCTATGCTGATATGGGAAAAGGTGATGCGGAAGGCCTTTACAAATTCCTCGTCCATCGTGGCGTCATCTTTGATGAAAACGTAAAGCTTGATCTTCATTACAAGGGTCTGGTGACGCCGCTTGAAAACGTGGAAATGCTGCGTGCGCCAGAAGGCGGTATGGTGCTTTACCACATCGCTCCCGGTGATGTCGTGGAAGCGGGCGCAAAGCTCGTAACGATTGTCACTCGTCCGGGCGAACCGGAAGGCGACATTACGCTGACCGCGCCGCAGGCAGGCCGCATCCTCACGCGCCGCACGCTGCGTTATGTTCGCCGTGGCGATGATCTGCTAAAACTGCTCGCGGCCAAGCCATCGGCGGTCAAAAAGCGTTCGGGTGCGTTAGAGGCATGAGTGCATCGTCTTCTCCTGAAAAACTGAAAGCGATCCGTGCCATCCTGTTCGATAAGGATGGCACCTTGATCGATTTCGACCGCACATGGTTTACCGTGTCGTGGAACCTCGCACAGCGTACCGCAAATGGCGATGAACATCGTGCGCGCTCTTTGCTCGATGCCGGCGGATATGACTGGGAAGCGTCACGCTTTCGCGCCAATTCGGTGATTGCAGCCGGTACGGTGGAAGACATTGTCCAGCTCTGGCACCCGGATATTGATGAGGCCGGTTTCAAAGCCAAGATCGACGAATTCGACTCCTACACGGTTGCGGAAGGTGCGCGTTCCGCAGTGGCAATTGAGGGCCTAAAGGAGACGCTGCAAACGCTTCGTGAAATGGGCTACATACTCGGCATCGCCACCAATGATTCAGAAGCCGGTGCGCATGCAACAGCAAAGGCATTGGGGATCGACCATTTCTTTGATGTCGTGATCGGCTACGATACGGCAGCACGTCCCAAGCCTTATCCTGATCCACTGCTTTATTTCGCAGAAAAGGTCGGCCTTGAACCAAGCGCCATCGCAATGGTGGGCGACAATCTGCATGATTTGGAAACAGCGCAGGCTGCGAAAGCTGGACTTGCCGTCGGTGTTCTTTCTGGCAACAGTCCGCGCGAGGCGCTGGAGCCTCACGCGGATGTAGTGCTTGATTCCATCGCAGGCTTGCCTGACTTGTTCAAGTGATCCTGACTGGATGGTGAAACGCCATCCAGCAGCCATTCTGTCATTTCTGGCCATAGACTTTGTGCAAAGCGCGAACGGAAAAAGCCAAGATGGCCGATTGGCTGACCCTCGGTATCTGCTGGCGAATACCAGCGCTGCTCAATGGGTGCGTTCACGTGGTAGCTCAGAAAGTGATTCACTGCGCGCCGCGTACCCCATGGGTCATCCTCAAGCCCGACGGACAGAATGGGTGTTTTGACCTTGGCAATAAGGTCTGCAGCGTCAAGCTCGGCGTCATCAAAGAAATAGTTTTTCATCCGGCACCATCGCGCCCAGTCACGAAAAACCGATCCGGGAATAGGCTCTCCATTCATCCAGCGCGGTGTGCTCGGTGTGAGATAAGAAACCGGCACGCCGACAATGTTCATGCGCGGCCAGACCCATTTATCATTAAGAAGATGCACTGCACCGGACATGGTTGCGACCATACCATAGCGGGTGAATTCGCCAGAGCATCCCGACACCCCCAGCGCTTGTCCACCGAAGGATTGGCCTATGCCAACCATTTCATGTCCCGGTGCTACAGCTTGTAAGCATTTCAGGGCAGCGGGGAAGTCCAGCTTGGCCCAATCCTTGAAACGGATTGCAGGCACTGCCTTGCGGGCACGGCGGGAAGCGGCGACGCCACGATAATCGTAAGTTAGAACCGCGCGTGCACCGTTGGCGAGGAGGTGCTTGGCAAAGGCGGAATAAAAGCCTTGCGGCACGGCGGTTGCCGATGAAATCAGCACAAGGGGCTTTCTGCCTTCGCCATGGAACAGCTGCCCACAAAGTGGGAAGCCGTCGCTGGCTGTAAAGGTGATTTCTTCAATCATCGGCCATTCTCTTTGACACAAAGCTCTACCGTCTGCGGCTCAGCAGAGCCGCAGTTTGTCATCCCCAATGATTGAGACTGTTTAGTCTCTCAATTCACGACGCAGGATTTTGCCGACATTGGTTTTCGGCAGTGCGTCACGGAATTCGACTTCGCGCGGACGCTTATAGTTGGTGAGGCGCTGGGCGCAGAAGGACTTCACATCTTCTTCCGTCAGGTTCGGGTCGCGGCGCACCACGTAGAGCTTCACCACCTCGCCTGAATGTTCGTTTGGAATGCCGACGGCTGCCGATTCCACGATGCCGGGATGTTCCGCAGCCACTTCTTCGATTTCGTTCGGGTACACATTGAAGCCGGAAACGAGGATCATGTCTTTCTTGCGGTCCACAATCTTTGTGAAACCGTTTTCGTCCATGAAGCCCATGTCGCCGGTGCGGAAGAAGCCATCTGGCATGATAGCACGCGCGGTTTCATCTTCGCGGTTCCAATAGCCGACCATGACTTGTGGACCACGCACGCAAATCTCGCCGACCTCACCAAGCGCCAGATCTTTGCCGTCATCGTCGCGGATCGCCACATCTGTCGACGGCATTGGCAAGCCAATAGTGCCGCTGAATTCGGTCGCATCCAGTGCATTGGCAGAAGCAACCGGAGATGTTTCAGAAAGGCCGTAGCCTTCAGTGATGTGACAGCCGGTGAGTTCTTGCCATCGTTCAGCCACGGGGCGTTGCACGGCCATGCCGCCACCGAGTGTGAGAATAAGCGGCTTGAAGTTGAGCGCCTTGAAATCGTCGTTGTTCATCAAGCCGTTAAACAGGGTGTTGAGGCCAGGGAAGATATGGAACGGATATTTCTGCAGCTCTTTTACGAAGGCTGGAATGTCGCGTGGGTTCGGAATGAGAATATTGCGCGCGCCAAGTTTGATGCCGATCATCGCATTCACGGTGAGGGCGAAGATATGATAGAGCGGCAGGGCGCAGACGAAGTTGAGTTCCTTCGGCTTGCCTTTGTTCTGAAATGCGACGTCCATCCAGAGCTGCATCTGCTCGACATTGGCGAGAATATTGTTGTGGCTCAGCATTGCGCCTTTTGAAATGCCGGTTGTACCACCGGTATATTGCAGGAAGGCGAGATCCGAATTGTTGACTGGCACCGGATTAAAAGACTTGCTGCGCCCCTGCGTCAGCGCATCTTTAAAGCGCACATGGTCGGGAATGCTCCATTCTGGCACCAGCTTCTTCACCTTGCGCACCACCAGATTGATGATGTGGCCTTTCAACCCATGCATATCACCCATCGAGGCGACGATGATGTTTGGCACGTGAATGGAAGCCAGCGACTTCTGGACAGTCGCAGCAAAGTTTTCGAGCACGATCAGCGCTTTGGCGCCAGAGTCATTTAATTGATGCTGAAGCTCGCGCGGTGTGTAAAGTGGATTGACATTCACGACGACGAGGCCCGCCCGCAGGATTGCCGTAATCGCAATCGGATACTGCAGGATATTGGGCATCATCACGGCAACGCGGTCACCTTTGACCAGTCCACGTGATTGAAGCCATGCTGCGAGCGCGCGCGAATTTTCGTCCAAATCCTTATAGGATAAGTCTTTGCCCATACAGGTAAAGGCCGGCTTGTCAGTAAACTGGCGGCACGCGGCGGAGATCATGTCGCCAATAGATGTGGCTTTGCTCAGATCGATCTCATGCGGCACTGATTTCGGGTAGGATTTCAGCCAAATCTTATCCGGTGTAGGCACAGTGGCTGTTGCCTTGTTCGACGTTGCTTTGCCCGATGTTGCTTTGGTTGATGTGGTTTTAGTTTCGGTTGCCTTTTTCGCCATGCCTTCTCCCCGGATTGCTCCGTCCTTTGTTTGAGTAGCAAGCCCGCCACCCTTCTCCCAATGCTGCCTGATCCAGAAAGACGGATAGGCGCGCTCCTCAGAAATTAATGTGGGCGACTTTCGTCGTAATCGCAAGAGTTACATTGACGTAAGCGTAAATTAAAAAGCTGTGCAGCGTCTTTCCCAACTTGTTGGGTTGGGTGGTGTGTAAACACAATAAACATCGCGTTTCGCTGAATCTCG
Source organism: Ochrobactrum sp. AN78 (assembly GCF_029909885.1). Lineage (NCBI taxonomy): Bacteria > Pseudomonadati > Pseudomonadota > Alphaproteobacteria > Hyphomicrobiales > Brucellaceae > Ochrobactrum > Ochrobactrum sp. AN78. Next base: position 5,384 of record NZ_JASAMU010000002.1, on the reverse strand, counting down.
CATTATTTTGCGGTGACAGGCCGATCGAGTTGTGGTGTCAGATAGATATCAGCTAACGGCGAATTTTTCGCTGCGCATAGACTGTATCATTGTTTTGATAGCCTTGCTGCCTGAACCGACAAGATCGAAGCTCCGCTCGCTTCTGAGCCATTCATTGAGGAGCCCACCCAGGACAGCGAGCAGGATTTGCGCCGCCGTGAAAGATGTCCACTCTCTGGAAAGTTCTCCGCGACGCTCCGCGACTTCAAGCAGTCCTATGAAAAGAGACAGAATGTTGGCGCGCGCTTCTTTCAAATGCTCAACGACCGGAGCGTTTTCGCCAACATACTCGCAGCGCTGGTGAATGATGGTGAAAACATTCTGCTGCCGTTCATTGGTAATGAAGAGTTCTATGGCCGTTAGGATCGACTGTTCAAGGACATAGAGAGGATTGGGGTGGTCACAGGCCGCCGCATGTAGCATAATCTCTTCATGTGGAAAGCGAGTGCGGCTGATAAGCGCTTGAAAAATGTCGAGTTTGTCGTGAAAATGGAAATAGATCGCACCTCGTGTCACACCGGCATGACCTGCTATTTGCATCAATGTGGACTGCGTTACGCCGCGTTCTAGAAAAACATGCTCGGCTGCCGTGAGAATGGCGTCACGTGTTTCCGCAGCCTCGGCTTTGGTCCTGCGCATTCGGGTTCTTTCGAAATTCCAAGGTGAAAAAATTCCAAAACCTCTTTGGGTTTTTACTTCACAATTGGGATAACTCATTCGTGATATGTAACATTAGGTGATTGACTATAACACGGTAATTCGTATTTACAAACATTCGTGTATGTTTATCCGGCCGCACCGTGCGACATCAAGGGCAACTCCCATTATGACCATGAACCGTTCTATTCGGCTTTTTGCGGCAGGAGCCGCATTTTTCATTATTGCAGGACAGTCTGCCTATGCGCAGGCTCCTGGAGGCGCTACGCCGCCGCCTCCACCTGTCACTATCACAGAAATCAAGGCGCAGAACGTTTCCGTCCCTTATGAGTATGCCGCTCGCGTGAGCGCATATCGTGATGTTCAGGTGCGCGCTCGTGTCGGCGGCATTCTTTTGCACCGCAATTTCGTAGAGGGCACGGAAGTCAAAGCTGGCGATGTGCTTTTCGAAATTGACCCGGCACCTTACGAAGCAGAGCTTGCACGCGTTCAGGCGCAAGTAGCGCAGGCTGAAGCCCAGTATCAGCAGTCGATCCGCGATGCCGAACGTGCCGAACAGCTTGTTCAGCAGAGAGTGCAAAGCACGGCTGCCCGCGATACGGCTTTTGCGACCCGCGATCTCAATAAGGCGGCTGTTGCAGCAACCAAGGCGCAGTTGCGGACGGCGGAGCTCAATCTGAGCTACACCAAAGTGACTGCCCCGATCAGCGGCATCACCAGCCTTGAACAGGTTTCTGAAGGCAGCCTCATCGGTACAGATTCGGCATCGAGCCTGTTGACTTCGATCACCCAGATCAATCCGGTCTACGTCAATTTCTCCTTCACCGACACGGAAGCCGCGGAAATCCGCAAGCTGCGTGAGGCGAGAGGGGCAACAGGTCAGGATGCCGATCGCCTGCGCATCAAGATTCTGTTTGGTGACGGACAGGCTTATGAGCATGAAGGCACAATCGACTTCACCTCGTCATCGCTTGATACCGAAACAGGCACGTTGGGTGCCCGCGCGGTCGTGGAAAACCCCGATCAGCGTCTGATCCCTGGCCAGTTTGTGCGAGCCGCCATTCTCGGCGTTACCATCGACAATGCAATTCTGGTTCCAAAAGCAGCATTGATGCAGAGCCCGCAGGGACAGTTCGTCTATGTTGTTAACAAAGACGATGTCGCAGAAGTTCGCCCCGTTACGATTTCGCGTGAACTTACTGACGCATGGCTCGTGAGCGACGGGTTGCAAGCTGGCGACCGCATCATTACCGAAGGCGTGATCAAAGCCGCTCCAGGCAAGACGGTTAAGCCGGTCGAAGCTTCGGCTGAAAAGGCTGCAGGTGATGCAGGGGCAGAGGCTGGTAAAGAACAGGCGGCAGACAAGAAATGAATAGATTCTTCGTCGACCGCCCGGTTTTCGCGGCGGTTATCTCTATCGTCATTGTGCTGGCGGGCCTCATCTCGATGCGGATCCTGCCGATTGCACAATATCCCGAGCTGACGCCGCCACAGGTTGTCGTCAGTGCGACCTATCCGGGTGCAAGTGCTGAAACGGTGACGCAAACCGTTGCAGCACCGCTTGAGCAGCAGATCAACGGCGTCGAGAACATGCTTTATATGCAGTCCTCGAGCCTTGGCAGCGGCACTATGCAGCTGACCGTGACCTTTGCTCTTGGCACTGATCCGGATCAGGCGACCATCAACGTCAACAACCGCGTACAGCGTGCAACATCGTCCCTGCCGCAGGAAGTGCAACGTCTGGGCGTTACCGTCGACAAACGTTCGAGCACAATTCTCGGCATGGTGGCGATGTTCTCCACCACTGACCGTTATGATCGTACCTATGTCGGTAACTATGCGCTTCTGAACGTCATTGACGATCTCAAGCGTCTTACGGGCGTGGGTGATGTTCAGCTTCTCGGCAACATAGATTATTCGATGCGTGTCTGGCTGCGTCCTGACAAACTAGCACAATATAATCTAACGCCTTCGGACGTTCAGACGGCTATTCAGGAGCAAAACGCGCAGTTTGCAGCGGGTCGTTTTGGCGATCAGCCTGACCCGCAGGCGGGGCCGTTCACCTATACTGCGACAACGCAGGGTCGTTTGCCTGACGCATCAGCATTTGAGAACATCATTCTTCGTTCCGACAAAAATGCTGCAACGCTGAAGCTTAAGGATGTGGCGCGTGTTGAACTGGGGACAGAAAGCTATCTCGTCGACAGTGCTCTGAATGGCACGCCGGCGGTTCCGATTGCGATCTATCTGCAGCCGGGCGCCAACGCTTTGAACACGATGGAGCTCATTCAGAGCCGCATGGCGGAACTGAAGACGAGTTTCCCTGAAGGCATCGATTATTCGGTTCCATTCGATACGACCAAGTTCATTAAGGTCTCGGTCGAGGAAGTGGTCCATACCTTCATCGAGGCGATTATCCTCGTGGTTCTTGTGGTCTTTATCTTCCTTCAGAACTGGCGCGCCACCCTTATTCCGGTCATCGCGGTTCCGATCTCGATCATCGGTACGTTCGCAGGCATGTATGTGCTTGGTTTCTCCATCAACCTGTTGACATTGTTTGGTCTGGTGCTGGCCATCGGTATCGTGGTTGATGACGCCATCGTGGTGTTGGAAAACGTCGAACGTATTATGACAACCGAGAAACTGCCGCCGCGCGAAGCTGCCATCAAGGCAATGAGCGAAGTGACAGGGCCGGTTATCGCGATTGTTCTGGTGCTCTGCGCCGTGTTCATACCGGTCGCTTTCATGGGCGGTCTGGTCGGCGAAATGTATAAGCAGTTCGCTGTTACGATTGCGATTTCGGTAACGATCTCCGGCATCGTGGCCTTGACGCTGACGCCCGCCTTGTGCGCGCTGATCTTGAAGCCTGGCCATCATGAGCCAATGCTGCCGTTCCGCATCTTCAATCGCTTCTTCGATAGTCTGACGCGCGGTTATACCAATGGTGTGCGGTTCTTCCTGAAACGCGCTGCTATCGGTTTGCTGATTTTCGCCGGTCTGTTGGGCGGTACATACTATCTCTTCGAGAAGGTGCCGAGTTCGCTCCTGCCGGATGAAGATCAGGGCTTCCTGTTCAGTGTGGCTATCCTGCCACCAGCAGCTTCGCTGGAGCGCACGTCTGCAGTGCTTCATGAGGCCAGCAGCAATATCCGCAAGCATCCTGCTGTCGAAAGTGTGTTTGAAGTCTCCGGCTTCGATCTGCTCTCGGGTGGTCTGAAGACCAGTGCGGGTACAATGTTCATTATGCTCAAGGACTGGAAAGAACGCACGACGCCAGATCTCGACGCGCGTAATCTGCCCGGTGCTATCATGGGCATGAATGCGGGCATTCAGGATGGTATGGTTCTGGCATTTAATCCGCCTCCGATCATGGGTCTCAGCACCACAGGTGGTTTTGAACTTTACGTGCAGGATCGTACTGGTGGCGGTGTTGAATCGCTGACCAATGCGACCAAACTTCTGACAGATGCTGCGGCCAAGCGCCCGGAACTGACAGGTGTACGTACGACATTCGATCCAAATGTTCCGCAGTACGACATCCAGCTTGACCGTGAAAAAGCCAAGGCGATGGGTGTGCCGATCAACTCGGTATTCACCGCCATGCAGGCGACCTTCGGTAGCGTTTATGTCAACGACTTCACGCTCTATGGGCGCAACTATCAGGTCAATCTGCAGTCGGAAGCCGAGTTCCGTCGTGATCCGAGCGATCTCAAGCATGTGTTTGTGCGCGCCAATTCTGGCAGCATGATCCCGCTGAGCGCACTGGTGACGGTAAAGCGTGTTGTCGGTCCTGATCAGCTCGAACGGTTCAATGCGTTCAATGCTGCAAAGGTTACCGGTAATCCAGCGCCGGGCTACACATCGGGTGACTCGATCAAGGCGATGCAGGAAGTGGCTGCTGAAGTGCTCCCGCAGGGCTATCAGATTGCCTGGACGGGCTCTGCCTATCAGGAAGTCACGACAAGCGGTAGCGGCAGTCAGGCTATGATCTTCGGTTTGATCATGGTGTTCCTGATCCTTGCTGCTCAGTATGAACGCTGGAGCCTGCCGCTGGCTGTTATCACGGCTGTACCATTCGCTATCTTCGGTGCGCTGCTCGCCACCGATCTGCGCGGCCTGACCAACGACGTCTATTTCCAGATTGGTCTGGTGACGCTCATAGGTCTTGCGGCAAAGAACGCGATTTTGATCGTGGAGTTTGCGGTGCTGCAACGTGAAGAGGGCAAGTCGGCTATTGAGGCTGCTGCTGAAGCTGCACGCCTGCGCTTCCGCCCAATTGTGATGACGTCATTGGCGTTCATCCTTGGTGTGGTTCCGCTGGCAATCAGCTCCGGTGCAGGTTCTGCAAGTCGTCACTCGATCGGCACGGGCGTTATCGGTGGTATGTTGGCTGCGACCTTTATCGCAACCTTCTTCATCCCGATGTTCTACAGCCTGATTGCCCGTAAGCCGCCGAAGAAGCGTCCTGACGATGTGGCTGCCACTCCAGCTCCGGTGCAGACTGCTCCGGGCGAGGAAAATGGCCCGGCGCACTAGAGCATAATTCCTTAAACTTGGTTCAGTTTAAGGTAAAATTATGCGCTCATTTTAGAGTGTTAGAGCGTCGGGGGGGGGGGGGGGGGGGGGGGGGGGGGGGGGAGGGGGGCGGGGGCGGGGAGCGTCGGGGGGGGGGGGGTGGGGCGGTGGGG